>NZ_VITD01000001.1:0-590812 GCF_007827755.1 Micromonospora sp. CNZ322 | reverse complement strand
TGGTGGACCGGGCCCGTAAGGCGGGTGTGGTGATCACGCCCGCGCAGTTCATCGCGCACCCCACCATCGCCGGCCTCGCGTCCGTGGCCGGTGGGTCGACGACCGCCGGTGCGGGTGGTGACGGAAGCCGGCGTACGGACACCGGTGTGGTGCCGCTCGTCGCGTCGCACGTGGCCTTCGCCGAGCGGAACTTCGCCGACCCGCACAAGTACACGCACATCTTCATGTTCGAGGCGATGCGGTCACTCGACCCGGCGGTGCTGGAGCGGGCCGTGGCGGCGGTCATCACCCATCACGACTCGCTGCGGATCGCCTTCCCCCGGGCCGGGGGCCGGTTGTCGGTCCGGGTCAACGAGCCGTACCAGCCCACGCCGTTCACCAGCGTGGACCTGTCCGCCCTCGACCCGGCGGACCAGGAGGTCGCCTTCCGGCGCCTCGATCGCACCCTGCACC
This sequence comes from Micromonospora sp. CNZ322, assembly GCF_007827755.1. Lineage (NCBI taxonomy): Bacteria > Bacillati > Actinomycetota > Actinomycetes > Micromonosporales > Micromonosporaceae > Micromonospora > Micromonospora sp. CNZ322. Next base: position 590,359 of record NZ_VITD01000001.1, on the reverse strand, counting down.
GCAAGCTCGACATCGAGAACGGGCCGCTGCTCCAGGTCGCCCTGGTCCGCTTCGGGGCCGACCGTCCCGAGCTGCTCGTGGTGATCGTCCACCACCAGTTGATGGACAACAGCTCCTGGGACGTCCTGATGGCGGATCTCCAGACCGCATACCAGGCGGTGGAGGCCGGCGAGGAGCCGCGCCTGCCGCTGCCGACGGCGTCGTTCGCCGAATGGTCCCGCAACCTGGACGCGCTCGCCCGTGGCACGGAGTTGACCGAGGACATCGCTTACTGGACGGCGCTGGCCAAGGAACCTGTCCCGACCTGGCCGCTGGACCACCCCGACGGAGACGACTGCATGTCGTCGGAGGAGACGGTGGTGGTCGGGCTCGACGCGGAGGAGACCGCCGCGCTGCGCCGGCTGGTGCCGCAGGAGTACGGCCTGAGCGTCAACGACGCGCTGCTGGCCGCCACCCTCCAGGGCTTCACCGACTGGTCCGGTCAGTCGTCGATCCTGGTCGACCTCGTCGCCCGGGGTCGGGAGATGGGCGGTCAGGACCTCGACCTGTCCCGTGCCATCGGCCGGTTCTCGATGACCTCACCCCGGCTCGTCCGCCGACCCGAGAAGCCCGGCCCGAGGGCGCTGCTGGAGTCGGTCCGCGAGCAGGTCGAGGCGGTGCCCCGGCGCGGCCTCGCCTTCGGCCTGCTGCGCTACCTCGGCGGGCATCCGGAGGTGGCGGACGCGCTCGCCCCGCTCGGCAAGCCGGACATCCTGCTCAACAACTGGGGCGAGTTCGCCCACGAGCCCGAGGAGTCGCCGCTGCTCGGGCCGGCCATGGACGACGTCTGGCCGATGCCGAAGCTGCAACGCATGCACCGGCTCCAGGTGTTCGCGCGGTTCGCCGACGGTGAGCTCAGCCTGCACCTGAAGTACAGCAGCAACCTCAACGAGCGGACGAGCATCGAGCGGCTCGCCGCCCTGACCCTGGCCGCCCTCCGGTCGTTCGTCCGGCCGGACGCCGACTGACCCGGACCACGACCCGACGTACGCGGAAGGACCTCCGACATGGACCACGTGAAAGAGAGCTGCCTGTTCCCGGAGCGCAACCGGGTGGCCTGCATCGAGGCCACCTCGCCCGGCATCTCGCCGGCGGAATGGGCCACCGAGCACCTCGACCTGATCAACGACCGACTGGACAGCCACGGCGCTGTCCTGCTGCGCGGGTTCGACGCCCCGGACGCGCCGGCCTTCTCCGCCTTCGTCAAGGTCTTCGGCGAGGAGATGGCCGAGTACACCTACCGGTCCACGCCGCGCAGCAAGGTCGGCGACGTGTACACCTCGACCGAGTACCCGGCCAGCGAGGTCATCCCGCTGCACAACGAGATGGCGTACACCAGCGTGTGGCCCCGGCGGTTGTTCTTCTACTCGAACATCCCGGCCCAGACCGGCGGGGAGACCCCGCTCGCCGACAGCCACGCCGTCTGGCAGCGCATCCCCGCCGAGGTGCGCGAGCGCTTCGAGCGGCACGGTGTGCGGTACGTGCGCAACTACCGGGTCGGTCTCGGGGTGTCCTGGCAGGAGACGTTCCCCGGGATGGACCGGGAGGCCGTGCAGGAGTTCTGCCGCGAGCGGGGCATCACCTACGAGTGGTTCGACGACGGCGCGCTGCGGACCACCGAGACCTGCCAGGCCGTCACCGTGCACCCGGTGTCCGGGCGGACGGTCTGGATGAACCAAGCCCACCTGTTCCACGTCTCCAACCTGCCCGAGGCCACCCGGGAGGCGCTGCTGGAACTGCTGGCCGAGGAGGACCTGCCGCGTAACGCGTACCTCGGCGACGGCAGCCCGATCACCGACGCCGACCTCGCGGCCATCCGCGCCGCGTTCGACGCGGAGTCCCTGGCCTTCCCCTGGCAGCAGGGTGACCTGCTGGTCGTCGACAACATGGCGATGGCGCACGGCCGGTCCAGCTTCACCGGGCCGCGCAAGACGTTGGTGGCGATGACCGGGTCGTACGGCAGTCGGGAGGCGGCGTGAGCGGGCTCGCCGAGAAGATCGCCTTCCTGGAGTCGCACGGGGTGGCCGAGTTGGCGCACTCGGAGGCCAACCTGCTGGCGCACCTGCGCGGCGTGCACGACCTGCTGGCCCAGTGGGGGTCGCGGCAGGAGCTGTGCGACGCGGGGTTGTTCCACTCGGTGTACGGCACGGAGATCTTCCCGACCGGCGCGATCCCGCACGAGCTGCGGCCCGCCGTGCGGGAGCTGATCGGTGCGGAGGCGGAGACGCTGGCGTACCTGTTCGGCACCGTCACCCGCAGCGCCCTCTTCGACGCCGCCTTCGACGGCCCGCCGTTCCTGCTCGAGGACCGCTCAGGCGGTTGCGTCGGCGTCAGCGCCGGCCAGTACGCCGACCTCGCCGCCCTGACGGTGGCGAACTGGCTGGAGCAACGTCCCCGGTTCGCCGAGTCCAGCAAGTTCAGCCGCGCCCGCGAGTTCGACGCCATGCGCCGCTATCTGCCGGACAGTGTCCGTACCGCCCTGGAGCGCGCCTACGGGTTCGCTCCGCTCGCCCTCGCTGGAAACGAGTAGACGCACCGTGTCGACAACCACCACACCGGTCCGCCCGAGTGCCGAACAGGACGCGGGAGTGCTGTCCCGACTCTTCGTCCAATGGCCCTCGATCCTGGTGAAGGCGTCCCTGCGCCGACCACTGAAGCTGTCGGACAGCCTGACGCCGCCCCGGTACGACCACCTGGAGCGGGTGACCCCGGTCTTCGAGCGTGCCTGGGCCGCCCGGCGCGACCATCCGGACGGGCTGCGGCGGGCCCTCTACCAGACCTACCGTCGGCGGTTCTGGTGGGCGGGCCTGATCTTCCTGGCCTACCAGACCTGCGCGACCGTCGGGCCGCTGCTGGTGCGGGAGCTGATCGCCTGGTTCGAGGGCGACGGCCGGGGCCCGGTGGTGGAGGGTCTGCTGATCGCCGCCGGCCTGGCCGGCTTCTACGTGTTGGACGCGTTGAGCCACAAGCACCAGTGGTCCGAGGTGTGGAAGACCGCGCACTCGATCACCGCGCTGCTGCGGACCGAGATCCTGCGCAAGTACCTGCGGATGGATCGCGGTGCCCGACTGGCCCACCCCTCCGGGGAGGTCATCACCCTCGCCTCGTCCGACGCCCGGAGGGTCGGGCGGGTCGCTTTCACGCACATGGCGTGGGCGGTCCCGCTGGGCATCGCCGGCTCCTGCGTGGTCCTCTGGGTGCTGCTGGGCTGGGCGGCGCTGGTGGGCATCGTCATCCTCATCGCCGGGCTGTGGCTGTCGCACGTGGCCAACGAGAGGGTCTTCGCGCTGGTGCCGGCGATCCGGGACGCGAACGGCGTCCGGATCGGGCTGGTCGGCGAGTATCTGGGGGCCATGCGGACGCTGCGCACCCACGGCTGGGAGGACGTCGCCGAGCGGGCTGTCGGCCGGGAACGCGCGACGCTCAACGCGTTGCTGGTCCGCCGGCAGAAGCGGCTCGCCACGCTCTACCTGGTGAACGCCGCCGCGCCGGTGCTGATGGTGATGGCCACCCTGGTCACGTACGCGGCGCTGGGCAACGAACTGAAGGCAGCGGACGTGTTCGCGGCGATCGCCGTGCTGACCGTCCTCCGGTCCCAACTGCCCGAGCTGGTGCGCTACCTGGACATGCGCAACGAGTGGCGGGTGGCGTTCGGGAAGGTGACGACCTTCCTGCGGGCCCCGGACACCGCCGAGGCGTCGACCGACGGCGACGCGCCGGCCGGGGCGGTCGACCTCGACGGCGCGTCGTTCACCTGGCCCGGGGCCGACGCGGACGCCCGGCCGGTCCTGACCGGCGTCGACCTGCGGGTCGCGCCCGGTGAGTTGATCTGCGTGCTGGGTCGGGTCGGCAGCGGCAAGTCCGCGCTGCTCGCGGCGCTGGCCGGGGCGCTGCCGACGGTCGCGGGTACCGCACGGGTCGGCGGCAGCGCCGTCTACCTGCCGCAGCGCCCCTGGATCATGCAGGGCAGCGTCGTCGACAACATCCGCTGCTTCTCGCCCGACGATCCGGACCGGTACGCGGCGGTCGTCCGCGCCACCGCCCTGGAGGCGGACCTGGCGGCGATGCCGGCTCGCGACGGCACGGCCATCGGCGAGCGGGGCGTGAACCTCTCCGGCGGGCAACGGCAGCGCATCGCGTTGGCCCGCGCCGCCTACGAGGACGCCGACGTCTACCTCTTCGACGACCCGACCAGCGCCGTCGACGACGCGGTCGCCGGCACCATCCTGGAGGCGCTGTTCGACGGGGTGCTGGCCGGGCGTACCCGGATCGTTGCCACCCACCGCCTCGACGTGGCCCGGCGGGCCGACCGGGTGGTGGTCCTCGACGGCGGCCGGGTGGTCGCGGCGGGCCGGTTCGCCGACGTCGCCGCGCAGATGCCCGACCTGCTGCCGGCCGTGGCCGCCGAGGCCGCGACGCCGTCCGATCCGGACGGCGCCGGGCTGGACGAGGTGGCCGAGGAGGTGGCCGCCGAGGAGGAGGAGACGGTCCGTGCCGGTCAGGTCGGTTCCGCCACCTACCGCCGTTACCTGCAGGTACTGACCCCGGGCCTCCTCGCTGTCGTTCTGCTCGGCCTGGCCGTCGGCGGGCAGGCCGTCCTGGGCGGCTCGTCGTTCTGGCTCGGCCACTGGACCGAGCACGCCGGGCAGGACACGCTGTACTACGCGGGGGTGTTCGCCGCCATCGGTCTGTTGGCGCTCGTGCTGGATCGCGGGCTGTTCAGCTTCGCCTTCGCCCGGGGTGTGTCCGCTGGCCAGAACCTGCACGCGTCGATGTTGCACCGGGTCTTCCGGGCCCCGCTGTCGTTCTTCGACCGCAACTCCTCCGGACGCGTCCTGGCGCGGTTCTCCGGTGACATGGAGACCATCGACCTGGAGTTGCCGGAGACCACCATGGACACCCTCCGGGTCGCCGTCGGCCTGGTCGTGCCGTTGGCGGCGCTGGCCTTCACCAGTCCACTGATGCTGGTGGCGGCCCCGCTGCTGCTGGTGGTCTACCTCCGCTGGCAGCGGCTCACCAGGGCCAGCACGGTCGAGGCGTCCCGGCTGTCGAAGCAGGCGAACGAGCCGATGCTCGCGCTGCTCAACGAGGCGGTCGACGGGGTGACCTCGATCGAGGGCCGGAACAGCCGGGTGCGCGGCTACCAGGCTGCGTTCGGTGAGCGGGTCCGCGTCGCGCACCACGCCGACTACACGGTCAACGCGCTGTCGCGGCACTTCAACCTGAAGCTCGACATGCTCGGCGCGGTCGTCCTGCTGACGTACGGGGTGCTGATCGTCGCCGTGGGCGGGATCGGCGCCGGGCTGGCCGGTGTCGGGGTCAGTTTCGTGTACGCGCTGATGGAGGCGCTGGCCATGAGCCTGATGACGGTGCAGATGATGGACCTGTCGCTGGCGAGCTTCGAACGTGTCGACGACTACACCCGGCTGCCGGTCGAGCCGACCGACGGGCGACCGGCCCCGGCCGGCTGGCCCACCGCCGGCGAGGTCCACTTCGAGAACGTCACCCTGCGCTATGCCGAGGGCGGCCCGGCCGCGCTGAACGGCGTGTCGTTCGACGCCCCGGCGGGCAGCAAGATCGGCATCGTCGGCCGGACCGGCAGCGGCAAGTCCAGCCTGTTCACCGCGCTGCTGCGGTTCGTGCCGGCCGAGCAGGGGCGCATCCTCGTCGACGGGGTGGACACCGCCACGCTGCGGCTGGCCGACCTGCGGGCCGCCGTCGAGGTGGTACCGCAGGATCCGGTGCTGCTGCCCGGCACCCTGCGGGACAACATCGACCCGACCGGTGCGTACCCCGACGCGGCGGTCACCGCCGTCCTCACCAAGGTGGGCCTCGCCGACCGGCTGCTCGGCGTGGGCGGTGGCGGTCTCGACGCGGCCCTGTCCGCCGACGGCGGGCAGCTCAGCGCCGGTGAACGGCAGCTGCTCTGCCTCGCCCGGGCGTTGCTGCGGGACGCGAAGCTGGTCCTCATCGACGAGGCCACGTCGAGCCTCGACGCCGAGACCGACGCCCGCATCCAGCGGCTGCTGGCGGTGGACCTCGCCGGCGCGACGGTGCTCACCATCGCCCACCGCCGGGAGACCCTGGCCGGCGCCGACCGGGTGGTGACGCTCGACGGTGGGCTGGTGGCCCGGGTAACCGACCGCGATCCGGCCGGGGTGCTGGCCGGGGCGATGAACCCGGTCGGGCAGCGTGCCGGCCAGCCGAGTCTCGGGGAGCCGGTCCAGTGACCGGATCGCGTGCGGTGGCCCAGGAGATGGACGCGCTCGTCCACTGGCGGGCCAGGCTGGCCGGCGTACCCACCCTGGACCTGGTCACCGACCGGGTCCGCCCGGCCCGTCGACGCCAGCACACCGACCGGGTGACGCTCACCGTCGGCCCGGACACCACCCGACGGCTGCACGCGGTGAGCGCGGCGTTGGGCGTCGCACCCTCCGTGCCGTTGCTCGCCGTGGGGCAGGTGGTGCTGGGCCGGCACGCCGGCACCCGGGACCTGGCCACCGCGACGCCGCTGGACGGCGCCCTGGTGCCGTTGCGCGGCAGGTGGGACGACGACCCGTCGGCCGCCGACCTGTTCGCGCGGGTCGACGCCGAATTGCGGGCGGCCTCGCCGTACACCGGCGTCCCGCTGCACCGGGTGGCCGAGGCGCTCGGCCTACCCCGCGACCCGAGTCGTGCCGCGCTCTGCCCGGTCGTGCTGGGGGTGGGAGCGGCCCCCGCCACCACCGGGGCGGTGCCGCCCGACCTGAGCGTGCTCTGGGACGAGCCGCGGCCCGACGGGGCGTTCGGCGTCCTCGCCTACGACCCGGACCTGTTCGACAGCGCGACGGTGCGCCGGTTCGCCGACCACTACCTGATGTTGCTCGACAACGCCCTGACCGACCCCGAGGCGCCGATCTCCACCCTCGCGCACACGTCGGCGCAGGAGCGCGCGCTGATCGTCCGGTGGGGCACCGGCGGCGGTACGGCAGGTCCGCCGAGTGTGCCGGCGGCGTTCCTCAGCCAGGCCGAGGCGACACCGGACGCCGTCGCTCTGGAGTACGACGGCACCACCCTCACGTACGCCGAGGTGCGCGCCCGGGCCGACGCCCTGGCGACCGTCCTGACCGGACGCGGGGTCACCCCGGGCAGTGCCGTCGGCCTGGCGATGGGCTCGTCCGCCCAGTTCGTCGTGGCGATGCTCGCGGTGCTCGCCACCGGGGCGGCGTACCTGCCCCTGGACCCGTCCTACCCCGAGGCACGGCGGGAGTTCATGCTGCGCGACAGCGGGGCGCGGCTGCTGCTCGCCGACGGTCCGGTGGCCGTCGTCGACGACCTGCCGGTGCTGCGGCTCGACCGGCTGGTGCTGCCCTCGGGACGGTCCGCGCCGACGTGGCCGCTGACGTACCCGACCCAGCGGGCCTGCGTCCTGTACACCTCCGGGTCGACAGGGCGGCCGAAGGGGGTCGAGACCACCCACGGCGGGATCGTCCGGCTGGTTCACCGCGCCGACTACTTCCCCGTCGGGCCGGCCGACGCGGTCGCACAGGCGGCCAACGTGTCGTTCGACGCCGCGAGCTTCGAGGTGTGGGGTGCGCTGCTCAACGGCGCGCGCCTGGTGGGCATCCCCAAGGACGACGTGCTCACGCCGTCCCGGCTGGGTCACCGACTCGCCGAGCACGGCGTCACGGTGCTGATGCTCACCACCGCCCTGTTCCACAGGTGCGTGGACGCCGACCCGGCGATGTTCGCCCCGCTGCGCGCCCTCTACTTCGGCGGCGAGCCGGCCGACGCCCGCCGGGTCGCCACGCTGGCCGCCGCCCTGCCGGGGTTGCGCCTCGTCAACGGGTACGGCCCGACCGAGTGCACCACGTTCTCCAGCACCTGGGACGTGACCGACCTGCCCGGCGACGCGGCGCGGACCCCGATCGGTCGACCGATCGGTGGGGAGCTGCTCTACGTCCTCGACGACCACGGCCGGCTGACCGGCATCGGCGCTCCGGGGGAGCTGTTCATCGGCGGCGCCGGTCTCGCGCACGGGTACGTCGGCAGGCCCGACCTGACCGCCGAGCGGTTCGTGCCGAGCCCCTTCGAGCCCGGCGCCCGCGTCTACCGCACGGGTGACGTGGTGCGGTGGCGCGAGGACGGTCAACTGGAGTGCCTGGGCCGGGCCGACCAGCAGGTCAAGATCCGCGGTGTCCGGATCGAGCCGGACGAGATCGCCAGCACCCTCACCACCTGCCCGGGCGTCCGGGCCGCCGCCGTCACGGTGCACGAGGACGGCGACGAACGTCGGCTCGTCGCCTACGTCGTCCCGGACGACGCCCCGGTCCCGGCGGGTGAGCTGCGCGCCCACCTCGCGGCCCGGCTGCCCGAGGCGATGGTGCCGACCTGGTACGTGCCGCTGGCGGCGTTGCCGGTCACCCCCAACGGCAAGGTGGACCGCCGAGCGCTGCCCGCGCCCGACGCGCACCACGGCGTCCGGGCCGCCGACGGCGCGCCGCCCAGCGGCACGATCGAGGAACTTGTCGCACGGACCTGGCAGGACCTGCTCGGCGTGCCGGTGGTGTCCGCCGCCGACGACTTCTTCGCCCTCGGCGGCCACTCGTTGCTCGCGGCGCAGATGGTGGCGCGGATCGCCGCCGCCGCCGGCGTACGGCTGGGCGTCCGCGCCGCCTTCGAGGCGCCCACCGTCGCCGCGCTCGCGGCACGCGTCGCCGACGCCGGCCCGGACGACGCCCGCCCGCCGGTGCCGGCCGCCGGCCCCGGGCCGCACCCCCTGTCGTACGCCCAGCAGCGGCTGTGGTTCCTCGACCAGCTCGATGCTGGTCAGGCGGTCTACTCGGTGCCGCTGGTGCTCACCGTGGACGGCCCGCTCGACGTCGACGCCCTCGACGCCGGCCTGCGGGGGCTGGTGACGCGGCACGCGGCGCTGCGGACCCGGCTGGTGACGATCGACGGCGAGCCCCGGCAGGTAGTGGACGACGAGCCACCGGTCGTCCTCACCGTGGACGACCTGCGCGACCGGGCCGACCGTGACGAGCAGGCCGACGCCCTGCTGCGCCACGCCGCCGCCCGACCCTTCGACCTCGCCACCGGGCCGCTGGCTCGCTGGCATCTGATCCGGCTGACCGACGAGCACGCGATGCTCCTGATGACGTTGCACCACGCGGTCTGTGACGGCTGGTCGATCGGTGTGCTGATCCGTGACCTCGGCGCGTTCTACGCCGCCCGGACCATCGGCACGCCCGCACCGGTCCCGCTCACCGTCGAGTACGTCGACTACACCCTGTGGCAGCGCGCGCTGCTGGCCGGCGACGCGCGGACGACCCAGCTCGCGTACTGGGTGGACCGGCTCGCGGGCGCGCCCGCGGCACTGGACCTCCCGACCGACCGTCCCCGCCCGGCCACCGCCCGGCACCGGGGGGAGACGTTCGACGTACGGCTGCCCGCCGCCCTGGTCGAACGCCTCGACGCGGTGGGACGGCGGCACGGCGTCACCCGGTTCATGGTGCTGCTCGCCGTGTTCCAGCTGGTGCTGGGCCGGTACGCGGACGTCCGCGACGTCAGTGTCGGCAGCCCGGTGTCCGGGCGCACCCGCTCCGAGTTCGACGACCTGGTGGGTTTCTTCGTCAACACCGTCGTGCTGCGGACCCGTTGGCAGGACACCGAGACGTTCGTCGACGTGCTGGCCCGGGTGCGGGACGCGGTGCTCGGCGCGTACGAGCACCAGGACGTTCCGTTCGAGCAGGTCGTCGAGGCGGTCCGGCCACCACGCGACCCCAGTCGTACCCCGCTGTTCCAGGTCATGCTGTCGGCACAGAACCTGCCCGAGCGGACCGACGCGGTGCCCGGTCTGTCGGTCGGGGTGACCGAGCCACCCGGCCGGGTGGCGAAGTTCGACCTCACGGTGGCCTGGGACGAGGTGCCCAGCGCCACGGGCGAGCTGCGCGGCACCGTGGAGTACGACGTCGACCTGTTCGACAGGGACACCGCCGAGCGGCTGGCGCACAGTTACCGCACCCTGCTGGAGTCGGCGCTGAGCACCCCGGACGCCCCGGTGTCCACACTGGACCTGCTGCCCGGCCCCGAGCTGGTCCCGCCGGTCGGCGGGGCGACCGACGCGCCGACCGCGTCGACTCTGCACGGCCTGGTCGCCGCCGCCGCGGCGCGCTGGCAGCAGCGCCCGGCGCTGGTGCAGGGCGACCGGCAGGTCAGCCACGCCGAGCTGGACAGCCGTGCCGCCGCGGTGCACGCCCACCTGACCGCCCGGGGCGTACGCCCCGGTGACACCGTCGCCGTCCTGCTGGAGCGCAGCCCTGACTGGCCGGCGGCGCTGCTCGGCGTCCTGCGCGCCGGGGCCGCGTACGTGCCACTGGACCCGGCGATCCCGCCGAAGCGGTTGGCGCACATCCTCGCTGACTCGTCGGCAGTGCTGCTGCTCGGCTCCCGCGAGAACTACCCGCCCGCCGCCGACCTGCCGTTCGTCGCGATCGAGGATGCGTTGCTCGCCGCCCCGGCCGCCGCCGGCACGCCGGTGCACCCGTCGGCGCCGGCGTACGTGCTCTACACCTCGGGCACCACCGGGCAGCCCAAGGGCGTCCGCGTCAGCCACGGCAACCTGGTGCACACCCTGGAGGCGGTCGCTGGGCACTACGCGCTCACCCCCGCCGACCGGGTGCTCCAGTTCGCCGCGCTCGGCTTCGACGTGGCCGCCGAGGAGCTGTTCGGGACGCTGATCCGGGGCGGGGCCGTGGTGTTGCCGCCGGCCGGGCCGGTGCCCGGTCTCGACGAGTTCACCGCGCTGATCCGCCGGGAGCGACTCACAGTGCTCAACCTGCCGGCGTCGTACTGGCACGAGTGGGTGGCGGTGCTGGACCGTCACCCGCCCGCCTCCTGTCCGGACCTGCGGCTCGTCGTGGTCGGCAGCGAGCGGGTCGACGCGGGGCGGCTCGCCCAGTGGCGCGCCGCCGCGCCGGAGGTGCGCTGGCTCAACGCGTACGGCCCGACCGAGGCCACCATCACCGCCACCGTGCACGAGCCGGGCGGCGACCGGGAGCCGGTCACCGGCAGCGTCCCGGTGGGGCTGCCGCTGCCGGGCGTGCGGGCGTACGTCCTCGATCGTGGACTGCGGCCGGTGCCGCGCGGGGTCCCGGGGGACCTGTGGCTCGGCGGACCGGGGGTGGCGCAGGGCTACGTCGGGGACCCGGCCCGCACCGCCGTCAGCTTCCTCCCCGACCCGTGGGGCCCGCCCGGCGGCCGCATGTACGGCACCCGGGACCGGGTCCGGCTCGGTGTCGGTGGGGTGCTCGAGTTCCTCGGCCGGGAGGACGGTCAGGTCAAGGTGCGCGGATTCCGGATCGAGTTGGGCGAGATCGAGGCGGCGCTCGGTGCCCACCCAACGGTAGGAGAGGCGGCTGCGGTGCTGCGCGAGGACGTGCCGGGCCGACCCACGCTGGTCGGCTACGTGACGCCCAGCGACGTGGACGTGGCGCTGCTGCGCGCGCACCTGGCCGACCGGCTGCCCGGGTACATGGTGCCGGCCACGATCGTCACGCTGGACCGGCTGCCACGCAGCGACCGCGGCAAGGTCGACCGGGACGCCCTCGCGCCACCCGCCGCCCCGACCCCTGCCGGGGTGGGTGTGCCCGGCAGCGAGTTGGAGCGCGCGGTGGCGGCGATCTGGCGCGACGTGCTGGTGGTCGACGAGGTGGGCGTCGACGACAACTTCTTCGACATCGGTGGGCACTCGCTGCTCGTGATGCGGGTGCAGACGCACCTGTCCGAGCGGCTGGGTCGCACGGTGCCGGTGGTGGAGCTGTTCCGCCACCCCACCGTGCGGGCACTCGCCCGGCACCTGGCGTCCGGGGACCGGACGCCAGCGATGTCCGCGGGGCACCACCGCGCCGAGACACGCGCCGCCATCCAACGGGTGCGCATACCGCGACGTCGGCCGGGCCGGCATCACGACAGGGGGGACGCATGATGACCGAGGAACGTACGCTGCCCGACACCGCCATCGCCGTCGTCGGAATGGCGCTCCGGGTTCCCGGGGCCGCCACCCTCGACGCCTTCTGGAGCAACCTGCGCGACGGGGTCGAATCGCTCACCACCCTCGACGACGCCGACCTGATCGCCGACGGCGTCGCACCCGAGGAGTTCAACCACCCCGACTACGTCCGTGCCCTCGGCGTCCTCGACGACCCGGCCGGCTTCGACGCCCGCTTCTTCGGGTTCTCGGCCCGTGAGGCGCAGCTGCTCGACCCGCAGCACCGGATCTTCCTGGAGTGCGCCTGGGAGGCGTTGGAGCACGCCGGTCACCCGTTCGACTCCACGACACCCGTGACAGGTGTCTACGCCGGGGTGGGGGAGAGCTCCTACCTGCTGCACAATCTGCTGCCCAACGCGGACCTGGTGGCCCGGGTCGGGGCGTTCCAGACCTCCATCGGCAACGACAAGGACTTCCTGCCGACCCGGGTGTCGTACAAGGTCAACCTGCGGGGCCCCAGCATCAGCGTGCAGACCGGCTGCTCCACCTCCCTGGTCGCTGTGCACATGGCCGCGCAGGCGCTGCTGGCCGGCGAGTGCGACGTCGCGCTGGCCGGCGGCGCGACGGTCATCGCCCGCCGCCGTGGCTACCGGCACACCCAGGGCGGCATCCTCTCCGCCGACGGCCACTGCCGGGCGTTCGACGCCGAGGCGACCGGCGCGGTGGCCGGCAGCGGCGCCGGCGTCGTCGTGCTCAAGCGGCTCGCCGACGCGATGACGGACGGCGACCTGGTGCACGCCGTGATCCGGGGCTCGGCCGTGAACAACGACGGCGACCGCAAGGTCGGCTTCACCGCCCCGAGCGTGGACGGGCAGGCCGACGTCATCGCCGAGGCGCTCGCCGTCGCCGGGGTCGACCCCGCCACGATCGGTTACGTCGAGGCGCACGGCACCGGCACCCCGCTCGGTGACCCGATCGAGGTGGCCGCGTTGACGAGTGCCTTCGGTGACCTGCCGCCGGGCCGCATCGGGCTCGGCTCGGTCAAGACGAACATCGGGCACCTCGACACCGCCGCCGGGGTCGTCGGTCTGATCAAGACGGTGCTGGCACTGCGGGCCGGCGAGATCCCACCGTCGCTGCACTTCCGCACCGCCAACCCCGAGCTGGCTCTGGACGCGAGTCCCTTCCACGTCGTCGCGGCCCGCACCCCATGGCCCGGCGGGGTGCGCCGTGCCGGGGTCAGCTCGTTCGGCATCGGCGGCACCAACGCGCACGTCGTCGTGGAGGAGGCCCCGACCCGCGCGGCGGGCCAGGAGAGCCGCCGGCAGCACCTGCTGCCCCTGTCCGCCGCCACACCCACCGCCCTCGACACGGCTGCCGACCGACTCGCCGCGCACCTGAGCGCCCACCCGGACACGCCGCTGGCCGAGGTGGCGTACACCCTGCAACGCGGCCGGCGGACCCTGCCGTACCGCCGGACGGTCGTCGGCGGCAGCCCCATCGAGGTGGTCGAGGCGTTGCGGCGACCGGCGGCCCGGTCGGCCGAGACCGCCACCGACCGCGCGGTGCTGTTCACCTTCCCCGGTCAGGGCGCGCAGCGCACCGGCATGGCGCACGCCCTCTACGTCGCTGAGCCGGTGTTCCGCTCCGAGGTGGACCGGGCCGCGGACCTCCTGACGCCGTTGCTCGACACGGACATCCGGGACCTCCTGTTCCCCGCCGACGACCAGCGGGAGACCGCTGCGGAACAGCTCCAGCAGACCCGGTACGCGCAGCCGGCGCTGTTCGTCGTCGAGTACGCGCTGGCGAAGCTCTGGGCGCACTGGGGCGTACGACCGGCGGGGCTGCTCGGGCACAGTGTGGGTGAGCTGGTGGCCGCCTGCCTGGCCGGGGTGTTTGCGCTGCCCGACGCGGTGCGCCTGGTCGCGGCACGCGGTCGGCTCATGCAGGCGGCGGAGCCGGGCGTGATGCTCGCGGTGCCGCTGGCCGAGACCGAGTTGCTGCCGCTGCTCGACGATGTGCTGGACCTCGCCGCCGTCAACGGCCCCCGGCAGTGCACCGCCTCCGGGCCGCCCGAGGCCGTGGCGGCTCTCGAGGCCCGGCTGCGCGAGCGGGGGGTGGCCTCGACCAGGCTGGCCACCTCGCACGCGTTCCACTCCCGGGCCATGGCCGCCGCCGGGTCGGCGTTCGAGGCGGAGGTGGCCCAGGTGCCGCGCTCGGCGCCGGAGATCCCCTTCGTGTCGAACGTGACAGGTGCCTGGATCACCGCCGAGTCGGCCACCAGCCCCGCGTACTGGTCCCGGCAACTGCGGTCGACCGTCCGCTTCGGCGACGGTTTGGCGGCGCTGCGCGACGCTGACGCCGACGCCGTGGTGCTGGAGATCGGCCCCGGGCGGGTGTTGACCCGCCTCGCCGGTGGGTCGGCCGCCCGCGCGGTGGCGTCGCTGCCGTCGGCCGGTCGAGACGCCGACGCCGAGACGGAGCTCCTCGCCGCCGCCGGTGCGCTGTGGCGGATGGGCGTCGCGATCGGGTGGGAGGCGCTGCACGGTGACGTGCCGCCCCGGCGGACCGTCCTGCCGGCCTACCCGTTCGAGCGGGAACGCTGCTGGGTCGATCCTCCCCGCGACGCGGTGACGAGCCGGGCGGGTGCCGACGGGCTCGTCGTGCGCGGCTACCGCCGGGCCGGCGGTGCCGGGCCGGCGACCACCGGGACCGGTGCCTGGCTGGCCGTCGACGCCGGTCTGCCGGACGGCGTCGTCGACGAGCTACGCGCGGCGGGGGGCCGGATGGTCGCCGCTGACCTCGATCCGGCGACCGGCGCGCTCCACACGTCGCTGTCGCCGCAGGAGCGGATCAGCGGGGTGCTGCTGGCGGTTCCACAGGGCGACCCGGCACCTACGCTCACGGCCCTGGGTGACGCGCTCACCAGGCGCGGCGACGCGTACGCCCGGGTGGTCGTCGTCACCGACGGCGCGCTCGACGTGACCGGCACCGAGACGCTGGTGCCGCCGCGCGGCGTGCTCGCCGGTTGGGCGACCGGCGGCGCGCCCGGCACCCGGACGCTGCTCGACGTGCTCCCGGCCACGACGCCGGTGGCCGCCCGCCGCCTCGCCGCCTCGGTGGTGCGGGAGGTCAGGTGCGCGCACCCCGAGCCGGTGGTGGCCCTGCGTGGCGGGCACCGCTTCCTGCCGCACGTCACCGCAGCTCCGGCTGCCGCCCCCGAGCGGCACACCGGCGCCCGATACCAGGTCGCCGGCGACACGGGGGTCGGTGCCGCGTTCCGGCGGGCCCTCACCACCGCCGGTGCGAGCGTCGACGACCCGGGGGGTGCCGGTCAGCCCGGTCCGGTGACCGTGCTGGTGCCGGTGGACGTCCGCACGTCCGCCGACGAGGCCCTGGCCACGCTGGCCGCCGTGGGCGTCGGCGCGCGGGAGCCGGTCACCGCCGTCGAGGTGCACCTGCTCGGCGGTACGCCGGACAATCCGCTCGCCGGGCACCTCGTGGCGCAGGCGGCGGCGCTGGGCCGGGAGTCCGACGCGGAGTGGGTGACCTACGGGTGGCCGGTGGCGGACCTGTCGGCCGTCGAACGGACAGCCGCCCGGGTGGTGGGCGCGGCGGCCTCCACCGGGCACGTGGTGGTCACCGTGCTCGACGAGACCGAAAGCGGCGCGGCGGAGGACCCCGCCGGGGTCCACGCGGTCGAGGACCCCACCGAGCGCGAGGTGGCGGCGATCTTCGCCGACCTGCTCGGCGAACGGGACGTCGCGCCCACCGTCGGCTTCTTCGAGCTGGGTGGGCACTCCCTGCTCGCCGCTCAGCTCGTCGCCCAGGTCGGCCGGGTGTGCGAGGCGGACGTCCCGCTGCGCGCCTTCGTCGCCGACCCGACGGTCCGTGGTCTCGCCGCCGCGGTACGCGCGGCCCGCGCCGAGGCCGGTGTCAGCGGCCCCGAGCCGTTGCCGGCCGTCGTGCCGGACCCGGCGTCGGCGCACCTGCCGTTCCCGCTGACCGATGTGCAGCAGGCGTACTGGATCGGACGCACCGGCGTGTTCGAGCTGGGCAACGTCGGCATGCACGGCTACGAGGAGTTCGACGTCCCCGAGCTGGACGTGTCGCGGTTGCAGCGGGCGCTGCGCCGGCTGATCCGGCGGCACGGGTCGCTGCGTACCGTCGTGCTGCCGCACGGCGAGCAGCAGGTCCTCGACGAGGTACCGGACTACGTCGTCGTCACCGAGGACGTGCGGGGTCGCCCGGCCGCCGAGGTGAACGCGAGCTTCGAGCGGACCCGCGCCGCCATGTCGCACCAGGTGTTCGTGCCGGACCGGTGGCCGCTGTTCGAACTGCGCGCCACACTGCTCGACGAGGGTCGGGGGCGGGTGCACTACAGCATCGACGGCCTGATCACCGACGCCTGGGCGTCGAGCATCGTGATGCGTGAGTTGACCCTGCTCTACCACGAGCCGGACGCGACCCTGCCCGAGCTGGAGTTGAGCTTCCGCGACTATGTGCTCGCCGCGCGGGCCACGGAGTCGACCGAGCGGTACCAGCGCGCCGCCGCGTACTGGCAGGAGCGGGTGCCGACACTGGCCCTCGCCCCGGAGTTGCCGCTGGCGGCCGACCCGCACACCATCGCCGCGCCCCGCTTCGCCCGGCTCACCGGGCAGGTGCCGGCGGACGAGTGGGACACAGTCAAGGCCGCCGCGTCCCGGCGCGGCCTCACTCCGACCGCGCTGCTGCTGGCCGCGTACGGCGAGGTGGTCGCCACCTGGTCGAAGAACCAGCGGTTCAGCCTCAACCTGCCGATGGCGCACCGGTTGCCGCTGCACCCGCAGGTCGACGCGATCCTGGGTGACTTCACCTCGGTGACGCTGTTGGAGATCGACGCGGGCGGTGCGGCGTCGTTCGAGAACCGCGCCCGGACCATCCGGGACCAACTCCTCGCCGACCTCGACCACGGACTGTTCAGCGGTGTGCGGGTCGCGCGGGAGCTGAAGCGGGTACGCGGTGACGCCGCCGCCGTCATGCCCGTCGTGTTCACCAGCCTGTTCCAGGGAATCGGCGGGCACCCGCAGATCGGCGAGGTGGTCTACTCCATCTCCCAGACACCGCAGATCTGGATCGACACCCAGGTGTACGAGATGAACGGTGCCCTGGTGCTGGACATCGACGCCGTCGAGGGTCTCTTCCCCGAGGGCATGGTCGCTGCCATGCACGCGGCGACGCTGTCGGTGCTGCACTGGCTCGCCGCCGACGAGGCGCACTGGGCCGACCCGGTGCCGTCGCTGGTGCCCCGCGCGGAGCTGGCCGCCCAGGCGGCGTACAACCGCACGGAGGCGCCGTTGCCGGTGGGCATGCTGCACGAGCCGTTCTTCGCCACCGCCGCCCGGGTGCCCGAGCGCCCGGCCGTGATCACGCCGACCCGGACGCTCACCTACGGCGAGCTGGCGGACCGCGCCCGCACGATCGCCGCCCACCTCGTCGGTTTGCGGGTACGCCCCGACGAGCTCGTCGCGGTGGTGATGGACAAGGGCTGGGAGCAGTGCGCCGCCGTCCTCGGTGTGCTCGCCGCCGGGGCCGCGTACCTGCCGATCGACCCGGACCTGCCGGACGAGCGGGTGCGTTTCCTGCTGACGCACGGCCGGGTGCGTGTGGTGCTGACCCAGGGGCGTCTGGCCGGTCCCGGGGCGCAACGGTTCGGCGACGTCGAGGTGTTGCGGGTGGACGAGCTGCGGGTCCTCCCGGCGGGCGCGCTGCCGGCGATCGACACCACGCCCAACAACCTCGCGTACGTCATCTTCACCTCCGGGTCCACCGGCCTGCCCAAGGGCGTGATGATCGAACACGAGGGTGCGTTGAACACCGTCGTCGACATCAACGAGCGCTTCCGGGTGGGCGAGGACGACCGGGTCCTGGCGCTGTCGTCGCTGAGCTTCGACCTGTCCGTGTACGACGTCTTCGGTCCGCTCGCCGTCGGCGGCGCGGTGGTGCTCCCGGAGGCGGCGGCACACCGCGATCCGGCCGCCTGGCTCGACCTGCTCACCAAGGCCAACGTGACGATCTGGAACTCGGTGCCGGCCCTCATGGAGCTGTTCGTCGAGCACCTCACCGTCCGGGAGGCCACCGGCGGCCTGCGACTGGTCATGCTCAGCGGTGACTGGATCCCGGTCGCCCTGCCGGACCGGATCCGGCAGACGCTCGGCGGGCCCGAGGTGGTCAGCCTCGGCGGCGCGACGGAGGCGTCGATCTGGTCCATCCTCTACCCGATCGGGGCGGTCCCGGCGGAGTGGACGAGCATCCCGTACGGGCGGCCCATGGTGAACCAGACCTTTCACGTCCTCGACGACGCGTTGCGACCCCGACCCACCGGGGTTCCCGGGCACCTGCACATCGGTGGTGTCGGCCTGGCCCGCGGCTACCTGCACGACGAGGCGCGGACGGCGGCGAGCTTCGTTGCGGACCCGGCCACCGGAACCCGTCTGTACCGCACCGGTGACCTCGGCCGGTTCCTGCCGAACGGGGAGATCGAGTTCCTGGGCCGGGAGGACTTCCAGGTCAAGGTGCAGGGTTACCGCATCGAGCTGGGCGAGATCGAGACCGCCCTCGCCCAGCACCCCGAGGTGCGCGGCGCGGTGGTGGTGGCGCAGGGCGAGCCGCGTGGCGCGAAGCGTCTCGTCGCCTTCGTCGTCCCCCGGGTCGCCGGTGCCGTGCCGACGGACGTGCGCGAGTTCCTCGCGGGCAAGCTGCCGGGGTACATGGTGCCGGCGGCGTTCCATGAGATCGACGAGCTGCCGCTGACCGCCAACGGGAAGGTCGACAGGCGGCCACTGTTGGAGTTGGCCGACGCGGTAGAGGCGGATGACGTGCCGTACGTGGCACCCCGCTCCACCCTGGAGGAGACCATCGCCGAGGTCTGGGGCGGCATCCTGCGGGTCGACCGGATCGGCGTGCACGACAACTTCTTCGCCCTCGGCGGAGACTCGTTGCTGGCGATGCGGGCGGTGGTGCACCTGCGCAAGGCGTTCGACGTGCAGGTGCCGATCCGGGTGCTGTTCGACAGCCCCACCCTGGAGGCCGCCGCGTTCGCCATCGAGGACCACCTGCTCAGTGAGCTGGAGGAGATGTCCGACGAGGAGGCCAGCGCCCTGCTGGCCGACGAGCCGACGTACTAGGAGAGCCGTTCCGTGAACCGCCTCACCACCCACCCGCCCGGCCGCGCCCAGGGCTGGCTGGTCGCCGGGCCGCGCCGCCGCGTCACCCCCGCCGTCCGACTGATCTGCCTGCCGTACGCCGGTGGTGGGTCCTCGGCGTACCACGGGTGGCAGGAGCTGCTCGGCGACGACGTCGAGGTCTGCCCCGTCGAGCTGCCCGGGCGGCAGTCCCGCTGGCGTGAGCCGGCGTACACCGGGGTGCGGCAGCTGGTGGAGGCCCTCGCCCCGGCGCTGGCACCCGAGCTGGGGGTGCCCTACGCCCTGTTCGGGCACAGTATGGGGGCGCTGGTCTCCTTCGAGCTGGCCCGCGAACTGCGCCGCCGCGCGGTGCCGCCGCCCCGGGTTCTCTTCGCCGCCGGTGGCCTCGCGCCGACGCTGCGGCGTACCTCGCCGAACATTCACGACCAACCGGACGCGGTGGTCGTCGAACGGCTGCGTGAGCTGGGCGGTCTGGACGAGGAGATCCTGGCCGAACCCGAACTGCTCGACCTGCTCCTGCCCGCCATCCGCGCCGACTTCGCGGTCTGCGAAACCTACGAGTACCGGCCGGAGCCGCCGCTGAGCTGCCCGATCGTCGCCTTCGCGGGGGACCGGGACCGGGAGGTGCCGCCGGATCGGGTCGCGCCGTGGCGGGAGCAGACGTCGGCCGGGTCCACCCTGCACGTGCTGCCGGGCGGGCACTTCTTCCCGATGACGGCCCGGGACGCCCTGCTGGGCACCGTCCGGGCCACCCTGGCGGCGGGGAGTTAGACGGAGGGCGGGCCGGTCACCCGGCCCGCCCCGGCGATCAGCGGATCTCGGTGGTGTCCTCGGGGCGCGGTTGGCCGCGCGGTGGGGCGGACCAGGGTGATTCGCCACCCACCCGGCGGGGCAGCGGCTCGGTCGGTGTCGATTCCGCCGGGTAACCCAGAGTGAGGGGCGCGGCGTCGCGCTCCGCGGGCGCGGGGGCCGGCCAGTCGGTCAGCGTGAAGTCGTCGTCGCGGGGGCCTCCGTCCGACGCGGGGGTGGGTGCCGCGGCCGGTTCGGTCGCCGGGCTCGGCCACTGCCGCCAACGCTGTTGGCTGAAGGTCGCCATCAGCAGCAGCAGGCCGAGCAGGAAGAGCGTGCCGTTTTCCACGGGCAGTCGCAGCGGCAGAGGATCGCCGAACACCTTCCACTCGTGCGGGATCGCGTCCCGCACCGAGAAGGGCGCCACGAACATCCCGATGTACGGGGTGACCAGCAGCGCACCGGCCACCAACGGGCCCAGTGGCGAGACGCGCAGCGTGCCGAGCAGGCCCAGCAGGACACCGCCGACACCGAGGTACACGGCCGGCTCGATCAGGTTGGCGGTGTTGAACGTGCCGATCTCCACCCAGCGGTCGACCGTCCGGCTCGACCCGTCCTGCCCCAGTGTCACCAGCACCCAGGTGATGGGCGCCACCACCAGCCCGGCGAGGAAGCTCCAGAGATGTCGCATCCGCGCACCGTACCGTTTTCGACATGACTGAGCACCTCTCCGCCGCTCCAACCGGCAAGCCGACGTCGTACTCGCGCGTCACTCTCAGCAAGATCATGACCGCGGTGGACGTCAACCTCTACGGCACCGTGCACGGCGGGGTTCTGATGAAGTTCGTCGACGACGTGGCCGGGGCCGCTGCCGCCCGACACAGCGGCGGGACCGCGGTGACCGCGGCGATCGACGAGATCGTCTTCTCCGAGGCGGTCCGGGTCGGCGATCTGGTGCACGCGCACGCCCAGGTGAACTGGACCGGCCAGACCTCCATGGAGGTGGGCGTGCGGGTGGTCGCCGAACGGTGGGACTCGGCCGAGGACGCACCGGTCCGGGTGGCCACCGCGTACCTGGTGTTCGTCGGCGTGGACGTGGGTGGGGCGCCGCGGGCGGTCCGCCCGGTGCTGCCGGAGACGGCGGAGGACGAGCGCCGGTACAAGGAGGCGGAGATCCGCCGTGCGCACCGGTTGGCCCGCCGCCGCGCCATCCAGGCCCACCGCGCCGGCTGACCCACATGAGGTGGCGGGTTGGAGTGTGGGACGGGCACGCGTCGGTTGGCCTACCCGGTGCGCAGAATGGCGCTTCGAGGTAGGGCAAGATGGCGCCACGGCCCAGTCACAGTGTCGTGTCGGGCCAGGGGGAGGGTGGAGCAGTGGGTGACATGCTGTGGACGCCGCCGGCGGACGTACGTGAGCGGTCCCGGATCGGCGCCTACCTGCGCTGGCTGCGGGAGCACCGCGGGTTGGACTTCGCCGACTACGACGCGCTGTGGCGCTGGTCCACCACCGATCTGGACGGGTTCTGGCGCTCGATCTGGGACCACTTCGAGGTGATCGCGCACACCCCGCCGACCGCCACCCTGGCCGAGCGGGGGATGCCCGGCGCCCGTTGGTTCCCCGACGCCACGCTCAACTACGCGGAGAACGTGCTGCGGATGCCGGGGCGGGCCGACGACGACCCGGTGGTGATCTCCCACGGGCAGACCCGCTCGCCTGTCACGTTGACCGCCGGTGAGCTGCGCGAGCAGGTCCGCCGGGTGTCGGCCGGGCTGCGCCGGCTCGGCGTCACCGCCGGTGACCGGGTGGCGGCGTACGCCCCGAACATCGCCGAGACGTACGTCCTGCTGCTGGCCACCGCCAGCCTGGGCGCGATCTTCTCGTCCTGCGCGCCCGAGTTCGGCACCCGTAGCGTCACCGACCGTTGGCAGCAGATCGAACCGACGGTGCTGGTCGCCGTGGACGGCTACCGGTACGGCGACAAGCCGGTGGACCGGCGTGCCGAGGTCGCGGCGATCCGGGCCGCCCTGCCGTCGCTGCGCCACACCGTCAGCATCGGCTACCTCGACCCGACGGGACCCGCCCCCGAGGGCGCGCTGGGCTGGGCCGAGCTGGCCGCACCCACCGACGAGCCGTTGACGTTCACGCCGGTGCCGTTCGACCACCCGCTCTACGTGCTGTACTCCTCGGGCACCACCGGGCTGCCGAAGCCGATCGTGCACGGCCACGGCGGCATCCTGCTGGAGCACCTGAAGATGCTCGCCCTGCACCACGATCTGGGCCCGGCCGACCGGTTCTTCTGGTTCACCACCACCGGCTGGATGATGTGGAACTTCCTGGTCTCCGGCCCGGCGGTGGGGGCGGCCATCGTGCTCTTCGACGGCAACCCCGGGGTCCGGGCGGAGCCCGGCCGGCCGGCTGAGCCTGACCTCGGCGGGCTGTGGCGGCTGGCGGCGGAGACCGGTACGACGTACTTCGGTACCTCCGCGCCGTACCTGCTGGCCTGCCGTAAGGCCGGGTTGGTCCCCCGGGACGTCGCCGACCTGTCGGCGCTGCGCGGCGTGGGTTCCACCGGTGCGCCGCTGCCCGCCGAGGGCTTCCGCTGGGTGTACGAGACCGTCGGCGACCACGTCCAGCTCCAGTCGCTCTCCGGTGGCACCGACGTGTGCACCGGTTTCGTCGGCGGGGTGCCGCTGCTGCCGGTGTACGCCGGTGAGATCGCCTGCCGGGCGTTGGGCGCCAAGGTGGAGGCCCGTTCCGCGGACGGCACGCCGGTCATCGGCGAGCTCGGCGAGCTGGTGATCACCGAACCGATGCCGAGCATGCCGGTGGGCTTCTGGAACGACCCGGACGGCACCCGCTACGCGGAGGCGTACTTCGACGTCTACCCGGGCGTCTGGCGGCACGGTGACTGGATCACCATCAACGAGCGGGGTGGCTGTGTGATCACCGGCCGCTCCGACGCCACCCTCAACCGCGGTGGGGTGCGCCTCGGCACCGCCGAGTTCTACTCGGTAGTGGAAGGGCTCGACGAGGTGCTCGACTCGGTCGTCGTGCACCTGGAGGACGACGAGGGCGGCGCAGGTGAGCTGCTGCTCTTCGTGGTGCTGGCCGAGGGCCTGGAGCTGGACGACCCGATGCGCGCGAAGATCTGCCGTGAACTGCGCACGGCGCTCTCACCCCGGCACGTGCCCGACGAGATCCACCAGGTGCGTTCGGTGCCCCGCACCCTCTCGGCGAAGAAGCTGGAGGTGCCGGTCAAGAAGATCCTCACCGGCACCCCGGTCGACCAGGCCGCAGCGAAGGGTGCCCTGGTCAACCCCGAGTCCCTCACCGCCTTCGCCGCCCTGGCCCAGTCCCGTACGACGTCCTGACCCCTTTCCCCGGCGATCTTGCACTTTCTGTCCCGACTTAAGGGGCATCCCACCCATCGCGACAACCGAAACTGCAAGATCGCCGGGGCGGGGCGGGGCGGGGCGGGGCGGGGCGGGGCGGGGTGGGGTGGGGTGGGACGGCGGGTGGTTAGGGGAGGGAGTGCGTGACTCTCTCGGTGGCCAGCCTGTCGGCCAGGCGGGCGGGGTCCTGATTGGCGCAGAGGACCACGGTGGCGGCCCGGGTCAGCGGGGCCAGCAGCCAGTCGACCGGGTCGGGGTGCCGGGCGGCGTCGATGAGGACCCGGGCGCCGGGAAGGATGCCCAACTCGGTGGCGCGAACCTCGGCACGACCCAGCAGGTGCGCGTCGGTGGGGCCAGGGCCGGATTGCGGCGTGAAGTGGTCACCGTGTGCGCGTACCTCGACGACGTAGTCGGCGAACCCGGGCGGCACCTGCCGAAGCGGGGCGGCGAGCGGGGCCAGCCCGAGGGCGTACCGCTCGTCGGCGGACCAGGACTGCGCCTCGTCGAACTGGTCGGCGGCGGCGAAGAGCACCCCGACGTCGCCCGGCGTGTCGACGACGCTCAGCTTGGCCGACCAGCAGGCCAGCAGCACCGCAGCGGTCTGCCAGTGTGGCGGCAGCAGCACGCCGGCCGGGGTGCCCGGCGCGAGGCCGACCTCGTCGACCAGGAGGTTGGCGGTCTTCGCCACCCAGTTCGCCAAGGTGACGCCGGAAAGTTCGGTGCGGTCGCCGCTGGCGTCGTCGTACCAGGTGAGCAGCGGTCGGGTCGGGTCGGTCGCGATCGCGTCGGCGAACACCCGGGCAATGTTGTCGGCCATCGGCGCGAACGATACGCCCCTGCGGGCCGTACTCGATGACGATGACAAGTCGGCGTACCGTCGGGTCGCAGTCAGCGTCGGCCCCGCGCCCCGGCGTAGGCTTTACCCCCGGAGTGTTGTTCCCCACAGCCCGCCAGTACAAGGAGTCGCCCCGTGACCGCCGGTCGCCCGCCCCGCGTGCTCATCGACGCCACGAGTGTCCCCACCGACCGTGGTGGTGTCGGTCGATACGTCGACGGTCTGCTCGGTGCCCTCGGCAAGGTGTGCGGGTCGGGGGTGGAACTGGCGGTGGTCAGTCTCCGCACCGATCTCGAGCGTTACACCCGCATGCTGCCCGGCGCGGAGATCATCCCGGCCCCGGCCGCCGTGGCGCACCGCCCGGCCCGGCTCGCCTGGGAGCAGACCGGCCTGCCGCTGCTCGCCCAGCAGGTGGGCGCAGAGGTGCTGCACTCGCCCTTCTACACCTGCCCGCTGCGGGCCGGGTGTCCGGTCACGGTCACCGTGCACGATGCGACGTTCTTCACCGAGCCGGAACATTACGACAAGTCGCGCCGCACGTTCTTCCGCAGCGCCATCAAGACCTCGTTGCGCCGCGCCGACCGGGTGATCGTGCCCAGCAAGGCCACCCGGGACGAGCTGATCCGGCTGCTCGACGCCGACCCGACCCGGATCGACGTGGCCTACCACGGCGTCGATCAGGCTGCCTTCCACGCTCCCACCGAGGAGGAGAAGGCCCGGGTACGCGCCCGTCTGGGGCTGGGCAACAGCAGCTACGTCGCCTTCCTCGGTGCCAAGGAGCCTCGGAAGAACGTGCCCAACCTGATCCGTGGGTGGGCGCGGGCCGTGGCTGACCGGGTCGATCCGCCGGCCCTGGTGATCGCCGGTGGGCAGGGGCACGACGAAGACATCGACCGGGCGGTTGCCGAGGTGCCGTCGCACCTGCGTCTGCTGCGCCCCGGCTACCTGCGCTACGCCGACCTGCCGGGTTTCCTCGGCGGTGCCCTGGTCGCCGCGTACCCGTCCTACGGCGAGGGGTTCGGGCTGCCGATCCTGGAGGCGATGGCGTGCGCCGCCCCGGTGCTGACCACGCCCCGGCTCTCGCTGCCCGAGGTGGGCGGCGACGCGGTCGCGTACACCTCGGAGGACCCGGAGCAGATCGGCACCGACCTGGCCGCCCTGCTCGACGACGAGCAGCGGCGGCTGTCGCTTGCGAAGGCGGGGTTCGACCGGGCCAAGGAGTTCACCTGGGAGTCCAGCGCCGAGGTGCACATCGCGGCGTGGAGCCGCGCCCGTTCCTGATCCTCCACGCACTGCGGGTGACCCGTGCCACTTTGGGCAGGTACGTCGGGCATGATGTGCGGATGCTCTATGCGGTCATTCCGGCAGGTGGCAGTGGCACGAGGTTGTGGCCGTTGTCCCGCGCTGGCCATCCCAAGTTCCTCCACCCGCTGACCGGCACCAGCGCCTCGCTGCTGCAGGCGACCGTGGAACGGCTCGCGCCGCTGACCACACCGGATCGGACCCTTGTGGTCACCGGTGCCGCGCACGTCGCGGCGGTGGCACGGCAGCTGACCGTGCTGCCGGAGGAGAACATCCTGGTCGAGCCCTCCCCCCGGGATTCCTGCGCGGCGATCGCGTTGGCCGCCGCGGTGATCGCGGCGCGTGACCCGAACGCGGTGATGGGCAGCTTCGCGGCCGACCACCTGATCCGCGACACGGACAGCTGGGTCTGCACGGTCCAGGAGGCGGTCCGCGGGGCCGAGCAGGGCCTGCTGATGACCGTCGGGATCACTCCGACCCGTGCGGAGACCGGCTACGGCTACCTGGAGACCGGCGATCCGACCGAGGGTGTGCCGTGGCGGCCGGTGGCCGAGTTCAAGGAGAAGCCGGCCGCCGAGGTCGCCGAGGCGTACGTCCGTTCGGGCCGGCACCTGTGGAACGCGAGCATGTTCGTGTGGCGGGTGGACGTCTTCCTCGCCGAGCTGGCCCGCCAGCAGCCGGCGCTGCACGCCGGCGTCGCCGCGATCGCCGCCGCCTGGGGCACCCCGGAGCAGGACGACGTCCTGGGCGCGATCTGGCCGACCCTGCCGAAGATCTCCGTCGACTACGCGGTGATGGAGGGCGCGGCCACGGCGGGTCGGGTCGCGACGGTGCCGGGCGACTTCGGCTGGAACGACGTCGGTGACTTCCACACCCTGGGCGATGTGCTGCCGACCGACGACGCCGGCAACGTGGTGCTCGGCACGGAGGCCAAGCCGGGCGTGCTGCTGCGGGACAGCAGCAATCTCGTGGTCGTGCCGCAGTCGGGTCGGTTGGTGGCCGTCCTCGGCCTGCGCGACCTGATCGTGGTGGACACCCCGGACGCGGTGCTGGTCTGCCCGCGCGACCGGGCGCAGGACGTCAAGACCCTGGTCGACGAGCTCAAGGAGCGAGGCGAAGAGGGCTACGTCTGAGGGCGGCCAGGGCCGGTGCGACCAGTTGGACGGTCCCGCCGGCCAGCGGCTCGGGCAGCTGGTCTGGTGGGAACCAGCCCAGCTCCTCGGCCTCGTCGCTGACCTGCTCCACCGCCGAGGGCGGGGCGATCACCGCGAACCGGACGTCGTGGTGCGCCGAGCCGCCCTGGCACTGCACCTGGTGCACGTCCACGTCGATCGGCACCGGGTCGATGCGCAGGCCGGCGATCCCGGACTCCTCGGTAGCCTCGCGCAGCGCGGCGGCGACCAGGGTCTGGTCGACCGGCTCGCAGTGCCCGCCGAGCTGCACCCAACGCCCGAACTTGACGTGCAGGCAGAGCAGCACCCGGGAGCCGGTGGAGTCCAGCACCAACGCGCTGGCGGTGACGTGCCCCGGGCGGTGCTGCCGGCTCATCGCGACCGGGCCGGCGGCGAGCAGGGCGAGGGTGCGGTCCCGCGCGCTGGCCGCGTCCGGGCTGGTGGGCTGCCAGCCCTCCAGCAACGCGGTGGCGTCGGCGTGCAGCGCCTTGTACGTCTCGGGGTCGGTCGTCTGGGCGGTCGGGCCGGTAATCACGGTGTCGGGCACCCCGCCACTGTACGAGCGTGTGCTCCGTACGCTGGCTCGGTGACCCTGCGACTCGTCGAATTCGTGGTGGCCGGTAACGAGGCCAGCGATCTGTTGCCGGTGCGGTCGGCGGCGCTGCTGCGCGCGTACGGTGCCCGGCGAGGCTTCTGGACGGTGCTGGACGAGGGGCCGGTGGAGCGTTGCCTCGCGCTGCTGCTGGAGCGCGACGACGGGGAGTGGACGGCCCTGCACGTGCTGGCGGATGCCGGTGTGGAGAACGGGCGAACCGAGGACGGTGAGGCGCTCGCCCACCACGACGGCTGGGTGTACGTCTTCGGCTCCCACTTCGGCTCGAAGACTGGCCCGCTGCGACCTCGGCGCGCCTTCGTGGCCCGCTTCCGCGAGGACGACGCGACGGCCGGGCCGGTGCCGGTGCACGTGGTGCGCAACTCGTTTCGACTGCACCGGGCGGTGAACGATGCTCTCGCCGCGTCGCCGTTGACCCTCCTGCCGCCCGGGGAGCGGGTGCGGGAACGCTTCATCGTGGAGACGCTGGCCCGGGGGACCGTCCGGGAGAAGAGCTGGGTGAGCCGGTTGGCCCCGGACGACCTGCCGTTGAACGTGGAGGCGGCGGCGTTCACCCCGGCCGGGACGGTGCTGCTCGGGCTGCGTTTTCCGGTCACCGACGCCGGTGAGCCGATCCTGGTCGAGGTGGCCGGTGTGCCGGGCATGTTCACCGCCGAGCGGGCGTGGCCGCGGGCGTTGGGCGCGTACGTGTTGACCGGGGTCACCCCGCCGGGGCAGCTGACCGGCTTCCGCGCGATCACCCCGACTGTGGACGGCGGGTACGCGGCCGTGATCGGCTCGATCGACGCGCTGGGCAAGGGGTCGGTCCTGCTCGACGACCATCCCGGTGGGGGTGAGGTCATGTCCCGGCACGTCCGCTTCCGGCTTGCCGGTGGCGGGGAGGGCGACGGGCGGCGGCTGGTGGGGGAGCAGGTGGCGGACCTGGCCCCGTTCCACAACGTCGAGGGGGTGGCGGAGCTGGACGGACTGTCGTTCTACGCCACGGACGAGGACCATCGGGTCGCGCTCTGGGTCGGCTGAGCCGGCGCGGGAGCGGGATGACCGGACGGCACCTCTGCGGAGCAAGGGCCGCAGACCCTCGTGGTGCCGTCCGATCACCGGGGCCTCCCCGGTCCCGGTGCCCCGGCAGCACGGGCGTCACTGACGCGCGGTGCCGTGTTCGGGCATGGGAAGCATGCCGAACCGGCCCCGGAGGCGTCGAGGTTTTTCAGTCCAGGCTTAAAGATGGAGATTACTGCCGGCCAGGTAGAGTCGAACGGTCATCCGGCATCCCCCTGCCGGCGACACAGGAGCGCTCCATGCTGAAGATCCACTTTTCTGGGGAGGACATCCTCCGGACCCGGGTGGCGCCGGCGGCGGACCCGGTCTGGGAGCTGGTCCTCAGCCTGCACGTGCTGCGCGGCCGCACCCGCGATCCGCTGACGGCCAACTGGCGGCGCAGCGTGGCCCGGGATCTGCGCCAGGACTCCGCCTCCGAGCAGCTCCGCCTGCTCTTCGCGTTGAACCCGCCGCGTGGCTACTTCCCCGACTTCCTCACCCCGTACGCCAGCGTCGAGGGCTTCGAGGCCGGGCTGGACGCGCTCCGCCGTACCCCCACCGAATTGCTGCACCGGGACCTGAGCGTGCTGGCCGCCGAGAATCAGCTGCCCTCCTCGGCGGCCGCGCTCGCTCGGGGTGAGGTGTCGGCACTGCACCACCTGGCCGAGTCGATGGAGCAGTACCGGTCGCTGGCGATCAGCCCGTACTGGAGCCGGATCCAGGCCGCGGTCGCGGCGGACCGCACGCGGCGGGCGCGGGCGCTGCTCGACGGCGGCGTCGAGGGCCTGCTCACCAGCCTCCGGCCAGCGATGCGCTGGGAGAGCGGGGTGCTGGAGGTCCGCAGCTACCCGCACAGCCGGGAGCTGCACCTGGACGGCCGCGGGCTGCTGCTGGTGCCGTCGTTCTTCTGCGCGGCCACCCCTGTCGCACTGCTCGATCCGGCGCTGCCACCGGTGCTGGTCTACCCGGTGGACCGGCTGGGGGCGCTGGTCTCCGCCGACGCCAACGCCGCGTCCGGTGCCGCGCGCGAATCACTCGCCGCGCTGCTGGGTCGCACCAGGGCGGCGGTGTTGCAGGCCACCGACGAGGGCTGCACCACCGGCGAGGTCGCCCGCCAGCTCAACATCTCACCGGCGGCGGCGAGCCAGCACGCCACTGTGCTGCGCAAAGCTGGTCTGCTGGTCAGCCACCGCGAACGCAACAGCGTGCTGCACACGTTGACCCCGCTGGGCCGGGCCATGCTGGACGCGTGACCCGGCCGTTCGCCGGCACTACAGCTGAGGACCGCGCTACAGGGCGAGAGCGGCGCTCGCCGGGCTGCCGGGCGGTGGCGGCAACAGGGTCGACCCGACGCCCTGGGCGGCCAGGGCGACACGCAGTCGGTGCAGGTCGGCGCCGAAGCGGACCAGACCCATCGGCTCGACCGGCGTCGGGGCCGAGCCGAGCAGCAGGTCGGCGCCGTCCGGCCACCCGGGCATCTCAGCGACCAGGCCGGCGCGTACCTCGGCCTCGTCGACCACTGTGAAGACCGTGCCGGGGGCAACCACCCCGGCGACCGCGTCGATCGCCCGTCGCACCGCGGTCAGGTCTGCCGGTGTCGGGCCGGGACCGTCGGTCAGGGTGGCGGCGTCGGAGAGCCCGGCGGTGCGGGCCTCGGCGGTACCGAGCGAGAACAGGTCCTGTGCCGCGTCGCGGATCAGCGCCCGCGCGCCACCGGCATCGTCCGGGTTGGTGGCGGGCAGGTAGCCCCGCACCACCGCGACGGGCACCTGATCGCACTTGCCCTTGATCAGTTCGCCGGCACCGGCCAGCTCGTCCACCACGGCCATCTGGGTCAACTGCAACTCATTGCCGTACGGGTCGACCTCGCCCCGGTGGTCGCGGATCGCCGGCATTCCGGCCACCCCGAGCGCCACGTCGGTGAGCCCGTTGCGCCAGGGCCGGCCCATCGTGTCGCTGATGATCACGGCCAGGTCCAGGTCGTAGCGCTCCCGCAGCGCGTCCCGCAGAGCCCGCGCCGAGGCGTCCGGGTCGACCGGCAGCAGCACCAGTTGGGTCTTGTCCACGTTCGACGCGTCGATCCCGGCCGAGGCCATGACGAAGCCGTGGTGGGTCTGCACGATCCGGGTCGCCCCACGGCTGGCGACCACCCGGGCGGTCTCACCGGCCAGGACCTCGTCCCGGGCGGCCAGCCGTTCCGGTCCGTCCGCCGGCACGTCGACGAGCCGCCCCTCCGCCTTGGAAACGATCTTGCTGGTCACCACCAGCACGTCGCCGTTGCGCAGCCACGGCGCGGCGGTCGCGATCATCGCGGCAAGGTCGTCACCTTCGGTCACGTGGCCGATGCCGAGCACCGGCAGAATCTCCAGCCTCACGTCAACTCCACCGCGGCGCGGATCATGGCCGCCGTCGCCGCCTCGTCGGTCATCCGCAGCGGCACCGCGCGGACCGTCACCTCGGGCACCACAGTGCCCGCGTCCTCCTCGGCCACCAGCCAACCGTCGAGCAGGCCACCGCTCGCCCGGCCGCCGTAGAGCCGACCCACCCCCGCCGCGCTGCACTCCACACCGAGCACGGCCAGGCAACGGTCGGCCATTCCCCGCACCGGCGCGCCGCCGATGATCGGGGAGACACCCACCACCGGCGCCGGGCCGTCCGCCACCGCCGCACGCATCCCGGGTACGGCCAGCACCGGCGCGACGCTCACCACCGGGTTGCTCGGCGCGATCAGCACCAGGTCGGCCGAGGCGATCGCGTCCAGCACCCCGGGGGCCGGCTTCGCCGTCTCCGCGCCGACGAACACGAAACGGTGCGTGAGGATGTCGGCGCGGTACCGCACCCACCACTCCTGGAAGTGGATCGCCCGCTGACCCTGGTCGTCCTCCACCACGGCATGGGTCTCCAGGCGGTCGTCCGTCGCAGGCAACAGGCGTACGCCCGGCTCCCAGCGGCTGGCCAGCGCCTCGGTGACCGCGCTCAACGGGTAACCGCCGTTGAGCATGGTGCTGCGGACCAGGTGGGTGGCGATGTCCTTGTCGCCGAGGCCGAACCAGCTCGGCTCCGCCCCGTACGCGGCCAACTCCTGTTTGACAGTCCAGCTCTCGCCGACCCGACCCCAGCCCCGTTCCGGGTCGGCGCCCCCGCCGAGGGTGTACATGACGCTGTCCAGGTCGGGGCAGATCTTCAACCCGTGTAACCACAGGTCGTCGCCGACGTTGACCACGGCGGTCACCTCCGCGCCGACGTCACGGGCGTACGCCCGGACCCCGAGCAGGAACCGGGCGCCGCCGATGCCGCCGGCCAGAACCACGATGCGCATGTCGACCATCCTCGCGCACGTGACGCCTCCGATCCGTCGGTGGTCCCAGAGACTAGGCTCACGTGCGCCCTGTCCGTTGATGCCCCGAGGGGGAGCTCGTGACCAGCCCCGCCGAGCCCGCGTCCGCCGACGCGACGCAGGCCCGCCAGCTGACCAAGCCGCTACGGGAGCTCGCCGCGCTCGCGCTGCTTGGCGCCAACGCCGTGTTCCTCTTCGTGGGCCTCCTCCGGCTCATCGCCCCGAACGACTACAGCTCCTTCACCGACCGCGCGGGCAGCGCCTTCTACGCGTTCGTCGGGGTGGAGGCGGTGGGCCTCCCACTGCTGGCGGTGCTGCTGGCCACGCACATCTCGCCGGTGTTGGCGAAGGCGAAGCTGATCACGCAGGCAGCTGTCATCGAGTACGCGGTCAGCGCCCTGTTCGGCACGCTGACCATGCTGATCTGGACGGTGGGCCGGCTGGCCGAGGCTGAGGTGCTCGACGCGCTGCTCGGTGTGCTCACTCGGTTCGCCTGGATGGTGATCTTCGCGATCGCCGCCTGGGTGGTCTACACAATCTGGCGCGCCCACTACTACGTGCCGCGACCCAAGCCGCAGCCGGGCGTCTACGGCCAGCCCCAGCCGGGCTGGCCGCAGCAGCAGGGCGGTTGGCCGGCCCCGGGTCAGCCCGGCGGCCAGCCGCAGGGCGGATGGCCCGCTCCCGGCCAGCCCGGCGGATACCCGCAGGCCGGTCAGCCGGGTGGTTACCCGCAGGCGGGCCAGCCGGGTGGTTACCCGCAGGCCGGCCAGTACGGCCAACAGTCACCGCCGTTCCAGGCCCCGCAGTCGGCCCCGCCGGTCCCGCAGTCCGCGCCGCCGCACCCGCAGTCGGCCCCGCCGTTCCAGGCACCGCAGTCCGCGCCGCCGGCGAACCCCGCTCCCCAGTCGGCGCCGCCGTCTCCGGCCGCGCCGCCGCCGTTCGGGCAGCCGCCGTCGGCCGACCCCACTCAGGCGATTCCGCGCCAGTCCGCCGACCCGACCGAGGTCATCTCCCACCCCGCCGACCCGGACACCGACCGCACCCAACACATCAGGCCCAACGACCACCCCGACCAGCCCCGCTGAGCCCCAACCTGTCCGCCCCCGTCACCTCCATCACCCTCGTCGGCCTCGTCGATCATGAAGTTGTTGCCCGATCACACGGCGTGTCGTGGCGATAACTTCATGATCAACCGGGTGGACGGCCGGGGGAGGCCGGGTGGTGCGCTTTCCCACGGTGGGGCTGGGCGTGGCGGGACAGGCTCGGGCTGCGCATAGGGTGAGTGGATGGTTGATCGCACCCACTCCGGCCCGAGCGATGCGAGCGTGCGGCGGGCCCTGGGCCGGGCCGCGAACGGGCGGGCTCTGGATGTCGACGAGGCGACCGCGCTGCTGTCCGCTCGTGGCGACGCGCTCGACGAGCTGCTCCGGCTCGCCGGGGGGATCCGCGACGCGGGGCTGCGGGACGCCGGGCGGCCGGGTGTGGTCACGTACTCCAAGAAGGTCTTCATTCCGCTGACCCGGCTCTGCCGGGACCGCTGCCACTACTGCACCTTCGCGACAGTGCCGCACCGGCTGCCGGCGCCGTTCCTGGACCGCGACGAGGTCCTCGCGATCGCCCGGGCCGGTGCCGCGCAGGGCTGCAAGGAGGCGCTGTTCACCCTGGGTGACCGGCCGGAGGAGCGCTGGCCGGCGGCCCGGACCTGGTTGGACGAACGCGGTTACGACTCGACCCTTGACTACCTGCGCGCCTGCGCGGTGGCCGTGCTGGAGGAGACCGGCCTGCTGCCGCACCTCAACCCCGGCGTGCTGTCCTGGTCGGAGCTGCAACGGCTCAAGCCGGTCGCGCCGAGCATGGGCATGATGCTGGAGACGACAGCGACCCGGCTCTGGTCCGAGCCGGGTGGCCCGCACTTCGGCTCACCGGACAAGGAGCCGGCGGTCCGGTTGCGGGTGCTCGAGGACGCGGGGCGGGTCGGGGTGCCGTTCACCACCGGCATCCTGATCGGCATCGGGGAGACCCCGGCCGAGCGGGTGGACGCGCTCTTCGCGATCCGCCGCGCTCACCGGGAGTACGGGCACCTCCAGGAGGTGATCGTGCAGAACTTCCGCGCCAAGCCGGACACGGCGATGCGCGGCATGCCCGATGCGGAGCTGCACGACCTGGCCGCCACGGTGGCGGTGGCCCGGCTGCTGCTCGGCCCGAAGGCCCGGATCCAGGCCCCGCCGAACCTTATCGCCGGCGAGTACGACCTGCTGCTGCGCGCCGGCATCGACGACTGGGGTGGCGTCTCCCCGCTCACCCCCGACCACGTCAACCCGGAACGTCCCTGGCCGCAGATCGATGAGCTGGCCCGGCACACCGAGCTGGCCGGGTTCACGTTGCGGGAGCGGTTGACGATCTACCCCGAGTACGTGCGCGCTGGTGACCCGTGGCTCGACCCACGGCTGCTGCCGCACGTCGGTGCTCTGGCCGATCCGTCGACGGGCATGGCGGTCGAGTCGGCGATGCCGCAGGGACGACCGTGGCAGGAGCCGGAGGAGGTGTTCGGCGGGCGGGTCGACCTGCACGCCACCATCGACACCACCGGCCGCACCGACGACCGGCGCGGCGACTTCGACAGCGTCTACGGCGACTGGTCCGAGGTCGCTGGCAAGGTCACCCCGGAGGCGACCGCCCGCCGGGAGGGCGTACCCGTGGCACCGGCCGGAAGTGGTGCGGACCGTGACCTGGCGGCCGGCCTGCGGCTCGCCGCAGACGACCCGGCGGCGCTGCTCGACCCCGGGCACACCGATGCCGCGCTGGCGCTGTTCGGCGCGGACGGGCCGGCGCTCGACGAGCTGTGCCGCCTCGCCGACGACGTGCGCCGCTCGGCGGTCGGCGACGACGTCACCTACGTGGTCAACCGCAACATCAACTTCAGCAACGTCTGCTACGTGGGCTGCCGCTTCTGCGCGTTCGCGCAGCGTGAGCGGGACGCCGACGCGTACCGGCTCTCCGTCGACCAGGTCGCGGACCGGGCCGAGCAGGCATGGGCCCTCGGCGCCAGCGAGGTGTGCCTCCAGGGCGGCATCGACCCGAAGATGCCGGTCACCGGGTACGCCGACATCGTGCGCGCGATCAAGGCCCGGGTGCCCGAGATGCACGTGCACGCGTTCTCGCCCATGGAGATCGTCACCGCCGCCGCGAAGGCCGGGGTGCCGGTCCGTGAGTGGCTGCTCCAGCTGCGCGAGGCCGGGCTTGACACCATCCCGGGCACCGCCGCGGAGATCCTCGACGACGACGTGCGTTGGGTGCTGACCAAGGGCAAACTCCCGGCCGCCGCCTGGGTCGAGGTGGTCAGCACCGCCCACGAGCTGGGCATCCGCTCCAGCTCCACGATGATGTACGGCCACGTCGACCACCCCGGGCAGTGGCTGGCGCACTTCCGGGTGCTGGCCGGGGTGCAGGACCGAACCGGCGGGTTCACCGAGTTCGTGGCGCTGCCGTTCGTGCACACGAATGCTCCGATCTATCTGGCGGGTATCGCCCGACCCGGCCCGACCTGGCGGGAGAACCGGGTGGTGCACGCCATGTCCCGGCTGCTGCTGCACGGCCGGATCGACAACATTCAGTGCTCCTGGGTGAAGCTCGGTGACGAGGGCACTGTCGCGATGCTTCAGGGCGGCTGCAACGACCTCGGCGGCACGCTGATGGAGGAGACCATCTCCCGGATGGCCGGCTCCGACAACGGTTCGGCGCGTACCGAGGAGCAGTTGCGGGCCATCGCGAAGGCTGCCGGCCGTCCGGCGCGCAAGCGGTCGACTGCGTACGGTCACGCTCGGCCCTGACGTCGAACCTTTCCCCGCCACCGGCCGTACCACGCGATGCCGGTGGCGGTCGCGGCGAGGACCGCCGCCGGTGTCCCCTCAGGGGCCCGGCGGCGTCGCGAGACGGCACCGGACCCGTCCGTCTCCGCGGGCGCGCTCGCGCCACCGCCGGAAAGGTTGCCCATGACCAGTGATCAGCGGAAGCGGCAGTGGCCGCGACTGACTCGCAGGCAGACGTTGACCGCCGCGGCCAGCGCCACCCTCGGCGCCGCCGCGCTCACCGTGCCGGGCCTGTCGGCCGCGCAGAACGCCCCCGGCGCGGCCGGACGAGCCGACGAACCGATCGTCGTGCACCTGCGTGACGCCGCCTCCGGAACGATGGACGTCTTCGTCGGTGAGACGCGCATCGAGGTACGCGACCGTGGCCTGGCGGACCGGCTGCGGCGCGCCGCCCGGCGCTGAACCGACCCTCCGCCCCGCCATCCTGTCCCCGCCCAGTGAAGTTGGTCCGTCATGTCTTCCCACCGCGAGGCCCCGGAGATAGCCAAGGATCCGGTCGCCGACAGCTCCGACCTGTACGCGTTCGTCAGCCCCGACAAACGCGACACGGTCACGTTGATCGCCAACTATGTGCCGTTGCAGCTCCCCTCCGGGGGACCGAACTTCTTCGAGTTCGGCGACGACGTGCGCTACGAGATCCATATCGACAACGACGGCGACGGTCGTCCGGATGTCACCTACCGGTTCGAATTCACCACCGAGATCACCAACCCGAACAGTTTTCTCTACAACACCGGTCCGATCGATTCGCTGGACAGCAAGAACTGGAACCGGCGGCAGTTCTACAGCCTGACCCGGGTGGCGG
Organism: Micromonospora sp. CNZ322; assembly: GCF_007827755.1. Taxonomy (NCBI): domain Bacteria; kingdom Bacillati; phylum Actinomycetota; class Actinomycetes; order Micromonosporales; family Micromonosporaceae; genus Micromonospora; species Micromonospora sp. CNZ322. The sequence continues at coordinate 554,013 of NZ_VITD01000001.1, read as the reverse complement.
ACGGCCGCGAGCACCGGCTGGCGCACAAGCTGCAGTGTCCGCCGTGCAACGTCGGCCCGCTGTCCACCCCGAAGTACGCCGACCTGGTGCGGCAGGCCACCTACTCGCTCTCCACCGGGGAGCGGGTCTTCGCCGGGCAGCGCGCCGACGGGTTCTTCGTGGACCTCGGGGCGATCTTCGACCTCGGTACGCTGCGGCCGTTCCAGCAACTGCACGTGGCCGGGAAGAAGGTCTTCAAGGCCGAGGGGGAACCGGTCAACGCCACCGACCGGATGAACGTGCACAGCATCGCGGTGCAGGTGCCGCTGGAGCGGGTGCGTCGGCGTGCCAACCGGTACGGTGCCGCCGATCGGGCGTCGGTGATCGGGGTGTGGACGTCGGCGTCGCGCCGGCAGGTGCGGGTGCTCGGCGACCGGGGAGGGGCGGACACCAGCACCGGCCCGTTCACCCAGGTCTCGCGGTTGGGCAATCCACTGTTCAACGAGGTCATCGTGCCGATGTCCAAGAAGGACCTGTGGAACTCGCTGCCGCCGTCGGAGGACAAGCGGTTCGCCCAGTTCGTCGAGCAGCCCGAGCTGGCCGCGTTGCTGCCGGCGCTCTACCCGGATGTCTTCCCCAACCTGGACAAGCTCACCAAGGCGAAGAAGGCCCGAGCCGACCTGGTGGCCATCCTGCTCACCGGGGTGCCGGCCGGGCTGATCGACGGCTTCACCAACACCACTGGTGAGGTGCAGGCCGACATGCTGCGACTGAACACGGCGATCCCGCCGACCAGGCGTCCGGACCGGTTCGGGGTGCTCGGTGGCGACCTGGCCGGGTTCCCGAACGGGCGGCGGGTGGGCGACGACGTGGTCAGCATCGCGTTGCGGGCCATCGCCGGGGTCACCGTCCCGCTGGTGGACAAGACGTTCCAACCGGACGCGGCGGCCGCCGCGGTCACCCCGGGGCTGAGCGCCGCCGACGTGACCGCGCCGTTCCTCGGAAACTTCCCCTACCTGGGTACGCCGTACGACGGGTTCAACAACCCGCCGGCGGCGTCCTGATCGGGCGGGGGCGAGCGGATGCACGAGCACGCGTACGGGCCGTCGGAGACCGGGACCGTCGTCCTCGATCTGGGCGGCGACACCGGTGCCCTGATCATCTACACGGGTCGGGATCTGCACGGCCGGGAGATTGAGATCAGTCGCGACGACGAACGGCGGGTCCACTCGGCGGTGCGTGAGCGTCGGGTGCGGGACGGCTCGTTCCACAGTGCGGTCTACCCCGATCTGCCGAGCGGAATTTATACCGTCTGGTGGGACGAGCGTACGCCCGCCGGCACGATTTCTGTCCATGGTGGAGAGATAGCCGAGTTTGCCTGGCCCAGCAGCGGTTTTGGGGCCGCCGGCTGACCTCGCCGCATCGGTTTCACCACCGCGCCCCGTCCACACTGTGGACGGGGCGCGAGTGCTGTCCGCAGCTCGACGGGCGGTCTGCGCCGCACCGCGTTAACCTGTCCCCCACCAAGATCAGCTTAGGGGTGGAGGTCTCTGGTGCCGTCCGTTCGACGACTCGTCGGAGAAGCGCCACGGCAGAAAAGTCGGGCAACTCGCCGGAGAGGGCGTTACTCGGCCGGGGTCTGAATCGATAGGGCAGGTTGCGAGGCTGGACGGCCCGAGTGGCCGACCGGGGGTGTCGGGAGGGCGACTCCATTATCAAGTTTGGCTTGACGGCGCACGCATTACACGCGTGTAATTTGAATGGGGTTGTTCGCACGGAACGCAACAAAACGGGACCGGACGGACAAGCACGCCTTTCGCGTGGGGGGTTGCAGCGGCGATGACGCCGGTGCGCGACAAGGAGGCATTTGATGGACGGCCAGCTTGAGGTGGCCGACCTGCTCGGAAACGCGCCGGAGTGGCAGGAGCGGGCGTTGTGCTCGCAGACCGACCCCGAGGCGTTCTTTCCCGAGAAGGGCGGCTCGACCCGCGAGGCGAAGCGGATCTGCTCGCGTTGCGAGGTCAAGACCGAGTGCCTCGAATACGCACTGGGTCACGACGAGCGGTTCGGCATCTGGGGTGGGCTCTCCGAGCGGGAGCGGCGCAAGTTGAAGCGGCGGGCCGCCTGATCGGTGTGAGACCGGTGCGGTGGGCCGCCTGAGCGGTGCAGGTCTGGGCTGGGGCTGCCTGAGCGGTGTGAGGTCGAGGCGGTGGGGGCCGCCCGACTCCCCGGCTCGGGGGTTGGCTCAGGCGAGCTCGTCCGGGTCCACCCCGAGAAGGTTCGCCACCTGTTCGATGATCACGTCGTGGACGAGATCGGCGAGGTCCTCACGGTCCATCGCCCGGAACTCCAGGGGCCGCCGGTACAGCACGATCCGCGGCGGCACCTCCTGCCGGCCCGGGCGGCCGGGCAGCAGCCGGGCCAGCGGGACCTCGCCGTCCTCCAGCACATCGGAGTCGTAGACGTTCAGGTCCGGCGGGACGTCCTCGACCGCGAACTCGACTCCGGCCAGCTCCTTGGCGAACCGACGCTCCAGCGTCTCGACGGTGTCCAGGACCAGGTCGTCGAAGACCTCGGCCTTGGTCCGCGCCAGCGGCACGGTGGCCGGAACCAGCCGTCCGCGCAGGCCGCGCCCGTGCCGGTCACGATGCACACGCCGGCCAGAGCCGGGGCGGCGGTGTTCCGGGCTCGTCATGAGGCAAAGGGTAGCGCCCGTCTCGGGCTGGTCAGCGGCAGCGCCGCTCCCGTGGCGCGGCGCGCCCACGACGGTCGACTGTGATCACCATGACGGGCGTGTCGCAACGCGAAGCGATGCGCCGGACCCGGTAATGGAGATACCCTGCCGCACGTGAGGTCACCACGGCGCTGCTCCCGTAACGGCTGCCCCCGGCAAGCGGTCGCCACATTGACCTATGTCTACAACGAGTCGACAGCGGTGGTGGGGCCGCTGGCGGCGTTCGCCGAGCCGCACACGTACGACCTGTGCGAGCCGCACGCCCGCAGCCTGACCGCGCCGCGGGGCTGGGACGTCGTCCGGCACGAGGGCGAGTTCGAGCCGCCGCCGCCCACCACTGACGACCTGGTCGCGCTGGCCGAAGCCGTCCGCGAAGCCGCCCGCCCGGCCCCCCGCCCCCCGGAGCCGGACCAGAACCGTCCCGAGAACCCCCACCAGACCGGCCGCCGAGGCCACCTCCGAGTAATCCCCCCCAACCACTAACCCCGCACCCGGCGCCCGGCCCCCGTCCCGCCCTGGCCCGCCCCCTCCCCGGGGTTGATCAAGAGGTTTCGGTCATCGGCCAGCGCGTTTTTGACGCAAACCTCTTGATCAACAGCGGTGGGTGGTGAGGTTCGTGGGGTTAGAGCTTGGTCCAGGCCTCGGTTAGGACTGTGCGGAGGATCTGCTCGATCTCGTCGAAGTGTTGCTGCTCGGCGATCAGGGGTGGGGCCAGTTGGATGACCGGGTCGCCCCGGTCGTCGGCCCGGCAGTAGAGGCCCGCCTGGAACAGGGCGGTCGAGAGGAAGCCCCGCAGCAGACGCTCCGACTCGGCCTCGGTGAAGGTCTCCCGGGTGGTCTTGTCCTTGACCAGTTCAATGCCGTAGAAGTAGCCGTCGCCGCGGACGTCGCCGACGATCGGCAGGTCGTACAGCTTCTCCAGGGTGGCCCGGAAGGCGTTCTCGTTGGCGCGTACGTGCCCGACCAGGTCCTCGCGGGCGAACACCTCCAGGTTGGCCAGGGCCACCGCGCAGGAGACCGGGTGGCCACCGAAGGTCACTCCGTGGGCGAACATGCCGGTCTCGGTGAGGAACGGCTCCATCAGCCGGTCGCTGGCGATCATCGCGCCGAGTGGGGCGTAGCCGGAGGTGATGCCCTTGGCGGTGGTGATGATGTCCGGCTGGTAGCCGTAGCGCACCGCGCCGAAGTACTCGCCCAACCGCCCCCACGAGCAGATCACCTCGTCCGAGACGAGCAGCACGTCGTACGTGTCGCAGATCTCCCGTACCCGCTCGAAGTAGCCGGGCGGCGGGGGGAAGCACCCGCCGGAGTTCTGCACGGGCTCCAGGAAGACCGCAGCGACCGTGTCCGGCCCCTCGCGCTCGATGGCCCGACCGATCTCGTCGGCGGCCCAGCGGCCGAACGCCTCGGGGTCGTCGCCGTGCTCGGGTGCCCGGTAGAAGTTCGTGTTCGGCACCTTGATCGCGCCCGGCACCAGTGGCTCGAAGTCGCTCTTGATGCCGGGCAGGCCGGTGATCGACAGGGCGCCCATGGAGGTGCCGTGGTAGGCGATGTACCGGCTGATCACCTTGTACTTGTTGGGCTTTCCGGTGCGCTTGAAGTACGCGCGGGCCAGCTTCCACGCCGCCTCGACGGCCTCGGAGCCGCCGGTGGTGAAGAAGATCCGGTTGAGGTCGCCGGGGGTGAGCGCGGCGATCCTCTCGGCCAGCTCGATGGCCTTCGGGTGCGCGTACGACCAGAGCGGGAAGTAGGCAAGCTCGCCGGCCTGCTTGGCGGCGGCCTCGGCCAGCTCGGTGCGGCCGTGGCCGGCGTTGACCACGAAGAGCCCGGCGAGGCCGTCCAGGTAGCGGCGACCCTGCGCGTCCCACACGTACGCTCCCTCGCCGCGCACGATGGTCGGCACCTCACCGGCGGAGTAGCTCGCCATCCGGGTGAAGTGCATCCAGAGGTGGTCGGTGGCGTTGGCCATGTCAGCCCCATCGGTCGTCGGGCCGGTCAAAGGGGTGAGGCCGGCCGCTCTGCCAACGGTTATCGCACAGTTTCAACCTTCGAAGCAAGTGTTATCGGCGGTATCACGGTCTGTCGGCGACGGATTTAGCGCAGAGGTGTCACAGATGCAACGGAATCCGCACCGCTGTTGGCCGCTTGAGCGGCGGTCGGCAGGAGTCGGAGGTGTGCTGGTGACTGCCTTTGGAGCTGAATCGTTTGCGGCATCACGGCTGCCCTGTGGGGCCGCGCCACGAGCCTTCCCGGATCCGCGCCTTGTCGTCGGCCCGGGGCAGACCGGCTCGTCGCCGGATTCTGCTGTGCGCCGAATCGTTTGCGACATCAGCTCCAAAGGGCCCGTCCGGTGGTAGCGCCTCCATCGCCCGCCGGCTCGATCCACTCCAGTTCGCTGAAATCGCGGTGTCCGGGCGTGGTGGATACCGCGACTTCGGTGAAGTCGAGTGGATCAAGCGCGGGGGCGGGACGCGCGGGCCGGAGACCGGGGAGGGCGGTCCGGGGTCGGGAGGCGCGGACCGGGGACCGGGGAGGGCGGTCCGGGGTCGGGGCGGCGCGGGTCTTGGGACGCTGGTGGGGCACTTCGGGGACGGTCAGGGGGCGTCCTGGTTGCGCGCCAACACGTCCCACCGCAACACGCCGGTAGGTCGCAGACGTGGACACACAGCGTGGCTATCGTCCGCCGCAACGTGCATCGAGCGGCGTCGCAGCGCGCCTGCTGGGCGAACGATCCCGGATCGTCCGCCACGGCACGGAGGAGCGGCGGGAGGTCGGATGGCGAACGAGGCGTTGCGGGTGGCGATGGCCGAGGCGGGGGAGACGGTCGAGTCGTTGGCCGAGAAGGTTGGCGTCGACCCGAAGACGGCGGCGCGGTGGCTCGCTTCGGGGCGCATCCCGCATCCGCGTACCCGGGTGGCGGTGGCCGAGGTTCTGCGCCGGGACGCGGCCGATCTCTGGCCGGAGCCGTTCCGCCGTCGTGACCTGCCGTGGTTCCGGCCGTGGGCCGAGCTGGAACAGGACGCCACGTCACTCCGGTCCTACCAGCCGCTGCTCGTGCCGGGTCTGCTCCAGACCGAGGGGTACGCCCGGGCGATCCTGGGCACCGGTGGGCTGGTCGCACCGTCCGAGGTGGACCAGATCGTGGCGGGCCGCCTCGAACGGCAGGCGGTCCTGTGCCGCGATGTTCCACCGCAGCTCGTGGCGGTGATCGACGAGGTGGTGCTGCGCCGGCCGGTCGGCGACCGCGCCGTGATGGCCGGCCAGTTGGCCCACCTCGCGAGAGTGGCCGAGTGGGAGCACGTGCAGGTCAGGGTCATCCCGGCCGAGAGCCCGTGGCACACCGGGCTGGCCGGCCCCTTCGTGCTGGGCCGGCTGCCCGACGGGACCGAATTGGCGTATCTCGACAACCAGCTCCGCGGTCAGGTCGTGACCGATCCCCTCGACGTCGCTAGCCTGGGACGCAGGTGGGAGAGCGTCACCGGCGAGGCGTTCCCCCAACGCCGGTCGATCGAGCTGATCAGGGAAGTGGCCACGACATGGACATGACCGACGCCCGCTGGCACACCGCGACCCGCAGCAGCAACAACGGTGGCGACTGCGTTGAGGTGGCCGACAACCTGCCCGGCCGGGTGCTGGTGCGCGACAGCAAGGACCGCGACGGAGGCACCCTGACCTTCGCGCCGACCGCCTGGGCGTCGTTCGTTCAAGAGGTCCACACAACGCACCGCTGATCCACTCGGGATCACGGAAACCGGGGCATCAGGGCGGCCCGGACACCCCGACTTCCGGAAAGCCGAGTCGATCAACAGCCGATCACCGACCTCAGGCCGTGCCCCAGGTGTAGGTCTGCTTGCGCAGCTTGAGATAGACGAACGCCTCGGTGGAGAGCACCCCGGGCACCGCCCGCAGCCGTTGCAGGATCTCCAGCAGGTGGTCGTCGTTGCGGCAGACCACCTCGGTGAGCAGGTCGAACGACCCGGCGGTGATCACCACGTAGTCGACCTCGTCCAACTCGGCCAGCCGGTCGGCTACCGCTTCCAGGTCGCCGTCGGTACGCAGGCCGATCATCGCCTGCCGGTTGAAGCCGAGCTGGAGCGGATCGGTCACCGCCACGATCTGCATCACGCCGGAGTCGAGCAGCCGCTGCACCCGCTGGCGGACCGCCGCCTCGGACAGCCCCACCGCCTTGCCGATCGTCGCGTACGGGCGGCGGCCGTCCTCCTGGAGCTGCTCAATGATCTGCTTGGCCACGTCATCCAGCAGAGCGTGATTGGCACCGTCACGGACAGCGACGCGTCGACCGCCATTGCTGTTCTCGTGCTGCCGGTTTGTCATTGCCCGCTCCCCATGTCCCGAATCGTGATGTCGCGCGTGTATCACCGCGTAGTCTGGCGTATTTCGTCGTGCATCGCTATTCCGGCAACGGAATCCCTTGTAAGGGAGGTCACCTCATGTCAGGATCAGTCGTCCATGGCACTTGACCCTCCCGACATTCCCGCCGGCGTGCCTCCCCGTCCCGCCCGCCGACGATGACCCCCTAGGAGTCGTCATGCGTACTCCCCTCCGGCCCCTCTCCCGGCGTGGACTGCTCACCGGCACTCTCGGTTCGGCCGCCCTGCTCACCATGGGTGGCAGCCTCGCGGGCTGCGGCACCAAGGGCGCGCAACAGACCGAAGCTGGCTGCGTCAGCGAGGACCTCTCCGGCACCGAGAAGAAACTGGCCTTCGCCAACTGGCCGCAGTACATGGACGTCGACGAGAAGGACGAGTCCAAGCGGCCGAGCCTCGACGAGTTCATCACGAAGACCGGCATTCAGGTGACCTACACCGAGGACATCAACGACAACAACGAATTCTTCGGCAAGGTGCAGAACCAGCTCGCCGCCTGCCAGAGCACCGACCGGGACATCATCGTGCTGACCGACTGGATGGCCGCCCGGATGATCCGGCTCGGCTGGATCCAGAAGCTGGACCCGGCGAAGATCCCGAACGTGCAGGCCAACCTGCTTCCATCGTTGCTCAACCGCCCCTTCGACGCCGAGAACCGGATCTCCATTCCGTGGCAGTCCGGCCTCGCTGGCCTTGCCTACAACGGCAACGTCACCAAGGAACTGCGGACGGTCGACGAACTGCTCACCCGCCCCGACCTCAAGGGCAAGGTGACAGCGCTCAGCGAGATGCGCGACACCATGGGCCTGCTGCTCGGGTCGAACGGGCACGACCCGGCGAACTTCACCGCCGCCCAGTTCGACGACGCCCTCAACAAGCTCAAGAAGGCCGTCGACTCCGGGCAGATCCGCAAGTTCACCGGTAACGACTACGCGCCCGACCTGGCCAAGGGCGACATCGCCGCGTGCATCGGTTGGTCCGGCGACGTCATCCAACTGTCCGGTGAGGACGAGAAGGTGCGGTTCGTCGCGCCGGACTCGGGCGTGATGCTCTACAGCGACAACATGATGGTCCCCAACAAGGCCACCCACAAGGGCAACGCCGAAGCGCTGATCAACTATTACTACGAGCCGGCGGTCGCGGCGAAGCTGGCCGCGTACGTCAACTACATCTGCCCGGTCAAGGGCGCTCAGGCCGAGATGGAGAAGATCGACCCCGAGTTGGCCGCCAACCCGCTGATCTTCCCCGACGACGCGCTGCTGTCGAAGTCCAAGGTGTTCATGGCCCTGGACGAGAAGCAGGAGAAGGAGTACGAGGGCAAGTTCCAACAGGTCATCGGGGCGTGACGAGGATGGCGCGCGAGACACCCGCCGGCGACCTGCGCCTGGCCGACCTCACCAAACGGTTCGGCGTCTTCACAGCTGTCGACGACCTGAGCCTGACCATCGAGCAGGGCTCGTTCTTCGCGTTGCTCGGCGCGTCCGGCTGCGGCAAGACCACCACGTTGCGGATGATCGCCGGCCTGGAGGAGCCGACCAGCGGCCAGGTGCTGCTCGGTGACCGGGACATCGCCCGGCTGCGGCCGTACAAGCGGCCGGTCAACACCGTCTTCCAGAGCTACGCGCTCTTCCCGCACCTCAACATCTTCGAGAACGTCGCCTTCGGGCTGCGCCGACGCGGCATCCGCTCGGTCGACGACGAGGTCACCAGGATGCTGTCGCTGGTGCAACTCGACGGGTACGGCAACCGCCGCCCCGCCCAGCTCTCCGGCGGTCAGCAGCAGCGGGTAGCGCTGGCCCGCGCCCTGATCAACAGGCCGCAGGTGCTGCTGCTCGACGAACCACTGGGCGCACTCGACCTCAAGCTGCGCCGACAGATGCAGATCGAGCTGAAGCGCATTCAGACCGAGGTCGGCATCACCTTCGTGCACGTCACCCACGACCAGGAGGAGGCCATGACCATGGCCGACACCGTCGCGGTGATGAACGCCGGCCGGATCGAGCAGTTGGGTGCCCCGGCCGACATCTACGAGTTTCCCGCCACCGCCTTCGTGGCGAACTTCCTCGGCCAGTCGAACCTGCTCGCCGGCGAGGCCACCGGCGCCAGTGGCGGCGACGTCGCGGTGACGGCGCACGGCACGCGCCTCTCGGTGCCCGCCGGCCGGGCGCGGGCCGACCACGGCCCGGTCCACCTGGGGGTACGCCCCGAGAAGCTGATTCTGGTCGGCTCCGCCGACCAGGTGCCCGCCGGGCATCAGCACGTCACCGGAGTCGTCACCGACGCCTCCTACGTGGGAGTCAGCACGCAGTACCTGCTGCGCACCGGCTGGGGCACCGAGTTGTCGGTCTTCGCCGCCAACAGCGGGACGTCGACGCCCGTGGCGGTCGGCAGCGAGGCCGTGGCGTACTGGGATCCGCGGCACGCGTTCCTGCTGCCCCGCGACGCCGCCGACACCGACCGGACGTCGCCGGTGCTCGACGAGCCGGTGGGTGCGTCGTCGTGACCCTGCTGGCCCCCACCAGGGCGGGGCACCCACCACCCGCGCCACCGGCAGCCCGGTCCGGGCGACGCCGACTCCTGCCGTACCTCCTGTTGTTGCCCGGTGCGGCCTGGCTGCTCATCTTCTTCGGTGTGCCGCTGCTGCAGTTGGCGGCGGCCAGCCTGTACGACCCCAGCGGCTCGCTCTCCACCGGGTACGCGATGACCTGGGCGGTCAGCAACTACCCGGACGTGCTGCAGGCGTACTGGCCGCAGTTCCTGCGCTCGTTCGGCTACGCCGGGCTGGCCCTGGTGCTGGCGTTGCTGCTGGGCTATCCACTCGCGTACGCCATCGCGCAGAAGGCTGGCCGCTGGAAGAACCTGCTGCTGGTTTGCGTCGTCGCGCCGATGTTCACCAGCTTCCTGGTCCGCACGCTGGCCTGGAAGACGATCCTGTCGGACAACGGCGCGCTCGTCGGTCTGCTGCGCGACGTGCACCTGCTCGCCCCGGACGGTCGGCTGCTGGCCACCCCGTTCGCTGTGGTGCTCGGCCTGACGTACAACTTCCTGCCGTTCCTGGTGCTGCCGCTGTACGCGAGCCTGGAGCGGCTGGATCCCCGGTTGCTGGAGGCGGCCACCGACCTGTACGCGAGCCCGGTGCAGGCGTTCCGTCGGGTGACGCTGCCGCTGTCCATGCCCGGTCTGGTCGCCGGCACGCTGCTGTTCTTCATCCCGGCCAGCGGCGACTACATCAACGCCGAACTGCTCGGCACCCCGAACGAATACATGATCGGCAACGTCATCGACTCGGCGTTCCTGGTCCGACTGGACTACCCGCAGGGCGCCGCGCTGTCGTTCCTGCTGATGGCGGCGATCCTCGCGGTGGTCTTCGGCTACCTCCGTCGAGCCGGCACGGAGGAGGTCCTGTGAGCGCGAGGAGTGCAGCGCAGCGGAGCCCCGCAGTCGCGAACGAAAGGCTGCTCTGATGAGGGTTTCCCGTTGGCTCGCGGACCGCTGGGTGATGATCGTGGCGTTGCTGGTGCTCGGCTACCTGGCGCTGCCGATCCTGGTGGTGGCCGCGTTGTCGTTCAACAGGCCGTCGAGCCGACTGTCGTACGACTTCAACGAGTTCACACTGGACAACTGGCGGCAGCCGTGTGCCACCTCGGACATGTGCGACGCGGTGGTCCGCAGCGTGCAGATCGGCTTTCTCGCCACAGTGGTCGCCACAGTGCTCGGCACCCTGATGGCGTTCGCGCTGGTCCGGCACCGCTTCCGTGGCCGATCCGGGATCAACGTACTGATCTTCCTGCCGATGGCCACGCCGGAGCTGGTGATGGGCACATCGTTGCTGGCCCTGTTCGTGTCGGCGGGCGTACCGCAGGGTTTCTGGACCATCGTGATCGCGCACGTGATGTTCTGCGTGTCGTTCGTGGTGGTGACAGTGAAGGCGCGGCTCGCCGGGATGGACCGACGGCTGGAGGAGGCCGCCATGGACCTCTACGCCAACGAGTGGCAGACCTTCCGGCGGATCACCCTGCCGCTGGTGCTGCCCGGCATCGTGGCCGCCGCGTTGCTGGCCTTCTCGCTGAGCTTCGACGACTTCATCATCACCAACTTCAACGCCGGCACCACTGTCACGTTCCCGATGTACGTCTGGGGCGCTGCCCAGCGCGGCATCCCACCGCAGGTCAACGTGATCGGCACCGCGATGTTCGCTGTCGCGCTGCTGCTCGTGGGGCTCAGTTCGCTGCGCGGTCGACGGGCCCGCCGCGCCAACCTGCTGGCCGGGCCGTCAGGTCACCTGCGTCGGTCGTCATGACCCTCCCGGATGCGGTTCTTCCGACCGGTGTGGCCTCATGACGCTCCCGCATACCGGCCGGGCGTTGGCCGACGCGGCACCCGTGCCGTACTGGCTCGATCGCCCGGACCGCCCCGACCCGCTACCGCCACTGAGCGGTCGGCACTCCGCCGACCTGCTGGTGATCGGCGGCGGTTACAGCGGACTGTGGGCCGCGCTGTTGGCGAAGCAGGCGGACCCGGACCGGGACGTGCTGCTCGTCGACGCCGGGACCTGCGGTTGGGCCGCGTCCGGGCGCAACGGCGGGTTCTGCGCCGCCACGCTGACCCACGGCCTCGCCAACGGCGTCGACCGGTTCCCCGACGAGGTCGGCGAGCTGGAACGCCTCGGCCGGGACAACCTGGACGCCATCGCCGCCACCGTCGCGGCGTTCGACATCGACTGCGACTTCGAGCGCACCGGTGAGCTGGCCGTCGCCGTCGAGCCGTACCAACTCGACGGGCTGGCCGCCGACGCGGACCTGGCCCGCCGGTACGGCCACCGAGTGCGGCTGCTCGACCGGGACGAGGTGCGCGCCGAGGTGCACTCACCGACGTACCTGGGTGGGATGTTCGACGCCGACCGGGTGGCCATGGTGGACCCGGCGAAGTTGGCTTGGGGTCTGCGCCGCGCCTGCCTCGACCTCGGCGTACGCGTGCACGAACACACCCGGGTCACCGGCCTGCGCGCCGACAACGCCGCGGTGCACGCCAGCACGCTGGGCACCGATCCCACCGCCCAGCCGGCCGATTCTGGTCGAGCCGACACCCGGGCCGCCGGCCTGCCCGGCTCGATCCGGGCGCGCCGGGTCGTGCTGGCCACCAACGCGTTCCCGCCGCTGCTGCGTCGGCTGCGGGCGTACCTGGTGCCGGTCTACGACCACGTGCTGATGACCGAGCCGCTCACCCCGGCCCAGCGTGACGCCATCGGTTGGCGCAACCGGCAGGGGCTCGCCGACACCGCCAACCAGTTCCACTACTACCGGATCACCACCGACGGGCGGATCCTCTTCGGCGGTTACGACGCCGTCTACCACTACGGCAATCGGGTCGCGCCCGAGTTGGAGCAACGCCCGGCCACCTTCACCACCCTCGCCCGCCACTTCTTCACCACGTTCCCGCAGCTCGCCGACGTGCGGTTCAGCCACCGCTGGGGCGGGGTCATCGACACCTGCACCCGGTTCTGCCCGTTCTTCGGCACCGCCTACGGCGGTCGGCTGGCGTACGCGGCCGGCTACACCGGCCTCGGCGTCGGGGCCACCCGCTTCGGGGCCCGGGTGCTGCTCGACCTGCTCGACGGCGGGAACACCCCGCTGACCCGGCTCGACCTGGTTCGCCGCAAGCCACTGCCGTTCCCGCCGGAACCCGTCCGCGCGGTCGGCATCAATCTCACCCGCTGGTCACTGGCCCGCGCCGACGCGCGTGAGGGTCGGCGCGACCTCTGGCTCCGTACTCTCGATCGTTTCGGTTTGGGGTTTGATTCCTGATGCGTGTCCTCCTCGTCGGCGCCGGTGGCGTCGGCTCCGCCGCCGTAGCCATCGCCGCCCGACGGACCTTCTTCGAGACCATTGTGGTCGCCGACCACGACCCCGTTCGGGCCGAGCGAGCGGTCGCCGGGCACGGTGACCGGTTCGTCGCCGCCCAGGTGGACGCCGCCTCGGCCGACGCGGTCACCGCGCTGTGCCGGGAGCACCGGATCACGCACGTGCTCAACGCCGTGGACCCGCGGTTCGTCATGCCGATCTTCGAGGGCGCGTTCGCGGCCGGCGCGGACTACCTGGACATGGCGATGTCGCTGTCGCACGTCGAGACCGGCGTGAGGCTCGGCGACGAACAGTTCGCGCTGGCGGACACCTGGTCGGCGGCCGGTCGGTTGGCGCTGTGCGGCATCGGGGTCGAGCCCGGCCTCTCCGACGTGTTCGCCCGTTACGCCGCCGACGAACTGTTCAGTGAGATCGACGAGATCGGTGTCCGGGACGGGGCGAACCTCACCGTCGACGGGTACGACTTCGCGCCCTCGTTCTCCATCTGGACCACCATCGAGGAGTGCCTCAACCCGCCGGTCATCTGGGAGAGGGACCGGGGCTGGTTCACCACCGAACCGTTCTCGGAGCCGGAGGTCTTCCACTTTCCGGAGGGGATCGGGCCGGTCGAGTGCGTCAACGTCGAGCACGAGGAGGTGCTGCTCATCCCGCGCTGGGTCAAGGCCCGGCGGGTCACCTTCAAGTACGGCCTCGGCGACGAGTTCATCGAGGTGCTCAAGACGCTGCACAAGCTCGGTCTGGACGCGGTCTCCCCGGTGCGGGTACGTGGCGTCGAGGTCTCCCCGCGTGACGTGGTGGCCGCGAGCCTGCCCGACCCGGCCACGCTCGGTGCCCGGATGCGCGGCAAGACCTGCGCCGGCACCTGGGTACGCGGCCTCGGCCCGGACGGGCAACCCCGCGAGGTGTACCTGTACCACGTGGTCGACAACGAGTGGTCGATGCGGGAGTACGGGCACCAGGCGGTGGTCTGGCAGACCGCCGTCAACCCGGTCGTCGCGTTGGAGTTGCTCGCCAGCGGTGCGTGGGCCGGTGTCGGGGTTCTCGGGCCCGAGGCGCTGCCCCCGATGCCCTTCCTCGACCTGCTGAACGGTTACGGGTCACCATGGGCGATGGAGGAGCGGTGAGCCTGCCCCGCTGACGGCATCGCGACAGTTCCGTCGTCGCCGTTGGCCTCCGATCCTTGTCGATTCGGTGCGTGGTGATCTGCGGCTTTTGTTGGTGCTGACACCCGCACGATCGGCCCTGCCGTGCCGACCTGGAGGTGTGCCGCACCTGCCGACTCGGCGCCCGCGAGCGCGCCCACCGATCTTTTCCGGGAAGCGAAAGGCGCAGGTGACGAACGCGACGGGGGATATTGCAGACTGTGTTTGCGACGACACTCATCGCCGTGACGATGCAACCACCACAGAACCCGGGGCCGCCGTACCCGCCGTCGTTCGGCCAGACGCCCCGACCGAACTGGTTCCGCCGGGCCACTCCCGCCGGCCAGGTCGCCGTGATCCTCGGCTCGGTGACGCTGTCGCTCCTGCTGCTCTGCTGCACCGGCACCGCCATCGTCGGCGCGTTGACCGGCGAACCGGAACCGACCAAGACCGGCGGCACTGCCGCCGAGCAGCCGCAGCAGCCGATCCTGGCCGCACCCGGCGAGCCGACCGAAGAGGTCCCGGCCCAGGAGGAGTCGCCGATCGCCGCGCCCTCGTCGGTGCCCGCCACTGCGCCCTCGTCGGCGGCAGTCGTGCCAGTGGTGCAGGTGACGACAGTGACGGAGCGGGCCACCATCCGGTACGGCGAGCGGACCGTCAAGGACTCGTCACTGGCCGAGGGCAAGCGGGTCGTCCGGACCAAGGGCGTGAACGGCGTCCGGACCCTGACCTACGAGGTGACCAGCACCGACGGCGTGCGGACGAACAAGAAGCTGGTCAAATCCGCCGTGACGAAGCAACCGGTGACCCAGGTCGTGGCCGTCGGCACCAAGAAGCCGCAGTCGTCAAAGTGCGACCCGAACTACAGCGGCTGCGTCCCGATCGCCAGCGACGTCGACTGCGCGGGTGGCAGTGGCAACGGTCCCGCCTACGTCAGCGGGCCGATCAGGGTGATCGGCGACGACATCTACGACCTGGACCGAGACGGCGACGGCATAGCCTGCGACTAACCCCGCCCCCCCGTCCCCGCCCCCGGTCCCGCCCGCCCCGCCCCGCCCCCGCGATCTTGCATTTTCTGTGCTCACCTTTCGCTGCATATAGGGCGTATCGGCGACAGGAAGTGCAAGATCGCGGGATGGAGGTCGCGGGGCGGACAGTCTGGGGCGTGAGGCGCTAGCACGGCACGAGGTGGGGTTGGGAGTTGTCCACAGGGGGGAGTGTTTTCCACAGGTCGGCGTCGCGGGACCTTTCTGGGGTCCTGGGTTGGTCAGCCTGCTCCCATGGCTACTCAGTTGTGGCGTACCGACGCACTCATGCGGCAGCTCACCGTTGGTCGGATCCGTAGTCGCCTCGACCGCGAGGAACTGCACCGCGTACGCAGAGGGGTCTACGCCGATCAACCCTGCAGCGACGATGACGAACTGCGTGCACTGATGCTCAGGCTGCCCGACGGGGCGATGTTGGCGAGGCAGAGTGCCGCCCGCCGACACGGCTTCGCGGTGCTGCGTGACGATCTGATCCACGTTCATCTGCCCGCCGAGGTGCCGAAGCCGCGTCTACCCGGGGTGGTCGTTCACCGGACGGTTCTACCCGCTCACCCGGTCTTCGTCGACGGTCTGCCCTGTGTGCCGGCGGCTCGCTGTGCAGTCGACCTGGCTCGTGCCGTTCGGCGACTCGACGCACTCCCGGTACTCGATGCTGCGCTCCGGTCGGGCTTGGTCACCCAGGATGACCTGCTGGCCGAGGTCGCAGCCCACAATGCGTTGCGTGGTGTCCGCCAAGCCCGCCAACTCATACCGCTGGCGGACGGCAGGGCGGAGTGCCGACAGGAGAGCCAGTTGCGACTGATTTTGATCGATGGGGGATTGCCTCCACCGGAGCCGCAACTATGGGTGGCCGACCGTTACGGCATACCTGTCTACCGGCTCGATCTGGATAACCGCGAACGCCGGATCGGTATCGAGTACGACGGACTGTCGCACCTGGACCGTGACAGGCTCAGGCATGACCGAGAGCGGGTCAACTGGCTGGATGGAGCAGGTTGGCGGATGCGCTATTTCACCGATCGTGACCTCTACCGCCGTCCCCAATACATCAAAGCCACCATCCGCGCCGCCCTCTCCTAACCAACCTCACCCACCCTCCTCACCCACCCGCCCCCGCCCTGCCCCCTCCCCGCGCCAAGTGGGTAACCCGACAGGGTGGGCAGTGATCGAAGTGTGATGCGGGTGCTGCTCGCCCCGCTGCGCCCCGCTGCGCCCCGCTGCGCCCCGCTGCGCCCCGCTGCGCCCCGCTGCGCTGTGCTCCGCTCTCACTCCCGCCCCCGTCGATCTTGCACTTTCCGTCCCGACAAATAACTCATCAAGGGCATTGCGGCAACGCAAAGTGCAAGATCGGCGGGGCGGGAGGGCGGGGCGGGCGGAGTGCGGGCGGAGTGCGGGCGGAGGGCGGGCGGAGCGGGGCGGGGGTGGGGCTGGGTAGGTGCCGCCGGATCTGTGGCGCCGGGCTCAGGGGGCTAGGTGGGAGCGGATGAGGAAGCGGACGCCTTCGGGGGCCTCCAGAGAGAAGCCGCTGCCTCTGCCGGGCACCACGTCGACGGTCAACGTGGTGTGTTTCCACAGCTCCCACTGGGACTTCGACATCCAGAACTCGACCGGCTCGGTCACCCCGTCGACCGCGAGGGCGGCGAGCAGCACGTCGGACGAGCCGGTGCGGAACTCGCCCGCCGGGAAGCACATCGGGGCACTGCCGTCGCAGCAGCCGCCGGACTGGTGGAACATCAGCGGGCCGTGCCGCCCCCGCAGCGACCGGATCAACTCGGCCGCTGCGGGGGTGACGGAAACGACCGGCATCAGAAGAAGCCGAGCTTCTTGGTGGAGTAGCTGACCAGGAGATTCTTGGTCTGCTGGTAGTGCTCCAGCATCATCTTGTGGTTCTCCCGACCGATGCCGGACTGCTTGTACCCGCCGAACGCGGCGTGCGCCGGGTACGCGTGGTAGCAGTTGGTCCACACCCGCCCGGCCTGGATGGCCCGCCCGGCCCGGTACGCGGTGTTCATGTCCCGACTCCACACGCCCGCGCCCAGCCCGTAAAGGGTGTCGTTGGCGATCTTCACGGCGTCGTCGAGGTCGGCGAAGGAGGTTACCGAGACGACCGGCCCGAAGATCTCCTCCTGGAAGATCCGCATGGAGTTGTCGCCCTCGAAGATGGTCGGCTCGACGTAGTACCCGCCCGACAGCTCGCCGCCCAGATCCGCGCGTGACCCTCCGGTCAGCACCTTGGCGCCCTCTTTCCGGCCGATGTCGAGATAGGACAGGATCTTCTCCAACTGGTCGTTGGAGGCCTGCGCCCCGATCATCGTGTCGGTGTCCAGGGGATGCCCCTGCACGATCTGCTCGGTGCGGGCGACCCCCGCGGCCAGGAAGTCGCTGTAGTGGCCCTGCTGGATCAGCGCCCGGGACGGGCAGGTGCAAACCTCGCCCTGGTTGAGCGCGAACATGGTGAAGCCTTCCAGGGCCTTGTCCAGGAAGTCGTCGGATGCGGCGCTGACGTCGTCGAAGAAGATGTTCGGGCTCTTGCCCCCCAGCTCCAGCGTGACGGGTTTGATGTTCTCACTGGCGTACTGCATGATCAGCCGCCCGGTGGTCGTCTCGCCGGTGAAGGCCACCTTCGCGACCCGGGCCGAGGACGCCAGCGGTTTGCCGGCCTCCACGCCGAAACCGTTGACGATGTTCAGCACTCCCGGCGGCAGCAGGTCCGCCACCAGCGACAGCCAGTAGTGGATGGACGCCGGTGTCTGCTCGGCCGGTTTGAGCACCACGGCGTTGCCGGCGGCGAGCGCGGGCGCGAGCTTCCAGGTCGCCATCAGGATCGGGAAGTTCCACGGGATGATCTGCCCGACCACGCCGAGCGGCTCGTGGAAGTGGTACGCCACTGTGTCGTCGTCGAGTTCGCCCAGGGAGCCCTCCTGGGCCCGGATCGCCCCGGCGAAGTAGCGGAAGTGGTCGATGGCGAGCGGGATGTCGGCGGCCAGTGTCTCCCGGACCGGCTTGCCGTTCTCCCAGCTCTCGGCAATGGCCAGGGATTCCAGGTTCTCCTGCATCCGGTCGGCGATCCGGTTGAGGATCAGCGCCCGTTCGGCCACCGAGGTGCGGCCCCAGGCGTCGGCGGCGCCATGGGCGGCGTCGAGGGCCTTCTCCACGTCGGGTGCGGTGCCGCGGGCGACCTCGGTGAAGGTCTGCCCGGTGACCGGCGTCGGGTTCTCGAAGTAAGCGCCGCCCTGCGGCTTGACGTACTCGCCGCCGATGTAGTGGTCGTAACGGGACTGCCAGTGGGTGGGCGCGTCGTAGCGCGTCATGGTTACCTCCGCCGTCGTTGTGCGGGTGTGCCGACGGCGACGGTAGTTTCAGTGACGTTGCAGCCACGTT
Source organism: Micromonospora sp. CNZ322 (assembly GCF_007827755.1). Lineage (NCBI taxonomy): Bacteria > Bacillati > Actinomycetota > Actinomycetes > Micromonosporales > Micromonosporaceae > Micromonospora > Micromonospora sp. CNZ322. The sequence continues at coordinate 535,482 of NZ_VITD01000001.1, read as the reverse complement.
GCGCGCGGTAGGTCGTACTCCCCGGCGAGCTGGTCGATGCGCGCGAGGGCGAGGGGCCGACGCGGTGCGCCCACCGGCAGCGCCCGTGCCAGGGCCTGCCAGGCGGCCAGGTCGTCGGCACCGGCCGGCGTCGCGGTCCAGGCCGCGAGCAGCGCCGGGTCCGCGGCGGCCAGCACTGCCGCGCGGAGGTGGCCGTCGATCAGCCGGCGCAGTCGCGCCACCCCCGGCGCGTCCGAGCCGGGCAGCAACGACCCGGGGTACGCGTCGAGCGCGCCCGCCGGATCGCCCTGGTCCAGCCGGTCGGCGACTGTGGTGAAGTCGGCGCGGACGGTCCCGCGTAGCCGGTACGGGCGGGAATCGAGCAGCTCTGGGCCGAGCACCCGGCGTAACCGGGACAGCTCGGCGCGCAGGGTGACCGGGTGCAGTCGGTCGTCGCCGTACAGGTCGAGGCCGAGCTGAACGCCGGTGCGCCCCTCGGGGTGCTGGAGCAGCAGCACCAGCAGTTCGCTGTGCCGTCGACCCAGCCGGATCCGTCGGCCCTCGAACCGCAGCTCCGCCTCGTCCCGGCCGAGCGCGGTCACCGTGGCGACGCCGGGTTCCGGTGGTCGGTCGGCGGCGAGCTGCGACTCGGCGGCCCGGGCGGTGGCCCGGACCAGCGCCAGGCTCTGCGGGGTCGCCAGATGGTCCCCGCCGGTGATGTCGATCGCGCCGAGCAGCCGCCCGGTGGCCGGGTCGTGGATCGGCGCGGCGGCGCAGGTCCACCGCTGGACCGGGCGGCTGAAGTGCTCCGTGGCGAAGATCTGCACGCTGTGGTCCACGGCCAGCGCGGTGCCGGGGGCATTGGTGCCGGCGTGCGTCTCGTCCCAACGGGCGCCGGGCATGAAGTTCATCCGCTCGGCGTGCCGCAGCACACCCGGATGTCCCTCGACCCAGAGCAGTCGCCCGTGTGCGTCGCAGACCGCCATCAGGTGCGCGCCGTCCTGCGCGATGCCGCCGAGCAGGTCCCGGAACAGCGGCAGGACCCGGGCCAACGGGTGAACCGCCCGGTACGCGGCCAGAACGTCGTCGGCCAGGTCGACCGGCGGGGTGGCCTCCGGGTCGAGCCGTGCCGAACGCTCCCAGGAGCGGCGGACCACCTCCCGCACCCGGTGCGGCGCCGCACCGGCGGTCAGGAAGGCCTCGTGGGCGGCACCGACCTGCGCGATCCGCTCCGCCGGATCGACGCCGAACTCCAGGGCGAGCCACGGGTCAGCCATCGGGCGACCTCCTCGGCCCCCATCGTGACGCAGCTCACCCCCGCACGCCAACCGCCGGGCCCTTCGGGGACGAACGACCCAGATGACGCGAGACGGGCACCAAGTCGACTGGGACTGGCTTGCGGTGGTTTGCCCGCTGGACACCCGCGTGGAGGATGGCTGCGGCGGGTGCTTACAGAACCCTTAACCCGGGCCTGCGACGGTATGCGGGGCAAGCCGAACTGGGGGAGCGGAAAAACGTGCGGGTGCTGGTGGCGGACGACGAGCGGTTGTTGGCGGACACGGTGGCCGAAGGGCTGCGCCGCCTCTCGATGGCTGTCGACGTCTGCTACGACGGTGACGGTGCGCTGGAACGGGTCGGGGTGAACCGGTACGACGTCGCGGTGCTGGACCGGGACATGCCCGGACACACCGGCGACGAGGTGTGCCGCAGCATCGCCGACTCACAGGTCGGCACCCGGGTGCTGCTGCTCACGGCGGCGGCCGGCATCCGGGACCGGGTGGAGGGCCTCGGCCTCGGCGCGGACGACTACCTGACCAAGCCGTTCGCCTTCGCCGAACTGGTGGCCCGGGTGCAGGCCCTCGGGCGACGGTCCACGCCGGCGCTGCCACCGGTGCTCGCCCAGGACGGCCTGGCGCTGGACGTGGGCCGACACCTGGCCACCCGGGACGGCCGCCCCCTCGCGTTGAGCCCCAAGGAGTTCGCGGTGCTGCACGTGCTGCTGCGCGCGGACGGCCAGGTGGTCAGCGCAGAGGAGTTGCTGGAGCAGGCCTGGGACGAGTTCGCCGATCCGTTCACCAACGCCGTACGGGTCACCGTGATGACCCTGCGCAAGAAGCTCGGCGATCCCGCGATCATCCACACCGTTCCGAAGGCCGGCTACCGCATCGGCGGCACGGCGTGAGCTGGACGCCCCGACGTCGGGTGCTGCTGGTGGGGCTGTTGGCGCTGCTGGCCGGCCCGATACTGCCGGCGATGGGCAAGTGGCTGTCGGGGGTGACCTGGACCTGGGGGCAGCAGTTCTGTGACGTGCCCATGCCCGGGTTGTCGACGGTGTGCCGCAACGTACGGCCGGGGGCGTTCATGCTGCCCCTGGTGGCCGTCCTGCTCGTGACAGTGGCCGTCCTGGTGGGGCTCTGGTTCGCCGCGGTGTGGTGCCTGCGCCCGGTCGCTGACCTGGCCGGGCCGATCGGGCACCTCGGCCCGCAGAACCTCGGTCACCGGATCCGGCCTCGGGGCAGCGACGAGTTGGCCCGGCTGTCCCGAGCGATCGACGAGATGATGGAACGCGTCTCCGCCGGGTATGAGGGGCAGCGGCGGTTCGCAGCGAACGCCTCGCACGAGCTGCGGACGCCCCTCGCCGTGCAGCGGACGCTCATCGAGGTCGGCATGGCCAGGGCGCTCACCGGCGAGCAGTTGGAGCTGTTGACCAGTCAGCTGTTGGAGACCAACGAGCGCAACGAACGACTGATCGAGGGCCTGCTCGCGCTCAGTGAGAGCGACCAGGGCCTCCGTTCGCGGATACCGCAGCGGTTGGACACGATCGTCGAGGCGGTGCTGGCCGGTTACGTGGACCGGGCCCGGGAGGCCGGGGTCACAGTGGAGACCCATCTCGTACCCCGGGGCGTCGTCGGCGAACGGGTGCTGCTGGAACGCCTGGTCACCAACCTGGTGGAGAACGGGATCAAGTACAACCGGCCGGGCGGCTCACTGACAGTCGTGGTGAGCGGCGTGCCCGCGCTGTCAGTGGTCAACACCGGCCAGCCCGTGCCGGCCGAGGCGGTGGCCGGTCTGTTCGAGCCGTTCCGCCGGCTCGCCCGGGACCGGACCTCACAGGGCGGCGGGGCCGGCCTGGGCCTGGCCATCGCCCGCTCGATCACCCAGGCCCACGACGGCATCATCGCGGCCCGGCCCGCCGAGTACGGCGGCCTACGGGTCGACGTCCAGCTACCCACAGTGAACTGACACTTCCACCCACCTTCACCGGGGTCCACGTACCGCTGGACCCCGCCTCTGGTGTGCCCGAAAAGGAGAGACGATGACACGCACCGTTGGCCAGCTCCGGGCCGATGTCGAGGAGGCCAGCCGCTGGCTTGCCGGCCGCGTGGTCCGTACCCCCGTGCTGCGCTCCCCGGTGATCGACGAGCTTGCCGGGGCACGGGTCCTGCTCAAGGCGGAGAATCTCCAGCACGGCGGCTCGTACAAGATGCGCGGCGCGCTGCGCGCGGTCGGCCGCCTCGCGGTGGCCGGCCACACCGGGGTGATCGCGCAGAGCACCGGCAACCACGCGGTGGCGGTGGCGTTGGCGGCCCGGCAGCACGGGCTCGCGGTGACAGTGGTGCTGCCGGTCGACGCGGCATCGACGAAGGTCGACCGGGCGCGCGCGGCGGGAGCGCGGGTGGTGTTCGCCGGCACCGGCGTCGAGGAGCGGGTGGCGGTGGCCAACGGGCTCAGCGACGAGAGCGGTCACCCAGTCGTCGACGCGTACGACCACCCGGACGTGATCGCCGGGCAGGGCACCGCGAGCCTGGAGCTGATCGAGGACGCCGAGCGCGCGGGGACGCCGTTGGACGCGTTGGTCGTACCGGTGGGTGGTGGTGGCGGGGTGGCCGGCGCGTGCCTGGCCGCCGTCGGCTCCGACATCGAGGTGTACGGCGTGGAGCCGGTGGGCTGCGACTCGCTCGCCCGCAGCCTGGCGGCAGGTGTACGCGTGCCGGTCGCGCCGGCGCCCACCATCGCGGACGGGCTGCGGCCGTCCTGCGTGGGGGAGCTGCCGTTCGCCATCGTGCGGGGCACGCTGCGCGGCGTCGTCCGGGTCGACGACGGCGAGATCGCGGCGGCGTTCCGGCTGATCCTGACGGAGCTCAAGGTGCTCGCCGAGCCCTCCGGGGCGGCGGGCCTGGCCGGCGCCCTCCGGCTTCCGCCGGACAGGGACCGGCAGCGGACGGTCGGCGTGGTGCTGACCGGCGGAAACGTGGAGGAGTCGCTGGTGGCCCGGTTGATGGCCCCGCGATCCGCCGACCTGGCTCAGGAAGGGGCGGCGGCGTGAGCGCGCCAGTCCGGATCGGAATCCTGTTCGGTGGACCGTCGGCGGAGCACGAGGTCTCCTGTGCCTCCGCGCTCGGGGTGGCCCGGGCGCTCGCCGGTGGCGGCTACCGCACTGTCGCCATCGGCGTCACCCGCAGCGGCGGGTTCCGGCTGATGCCCGACGCGCTGCTGGCCGAGTTGCGCGACCGACCGGCCGGCGAGCGGGCCATCGACGACCAGTTGGTGGTGACCGGGCCGGCCGTCGAGTTGCGGGCCGGTCCGCGTCCGGGTGTCGTGCAGGTGTCCGCCGGTAACGCCCCCGGCGCTGTGCACGCCGAGCTGGACGTGGTCTTCCCGGTGCTGCACGGCCCGTACGGCGAGGACGGTGTGGTGCAGGGGCTGCTGGAGTCTTTGAACGTGCCGTACGTCGGGTGCGGCATCCTGGCCTCGGCGGTCGGCATGAACAAGGTGGCGATGAAGCGGGCGCTGCGCGCCGAGGGCATCCCCGTCACCCCGTACGTGTCGTTCGACGCGCACACCTACCGGGCGGTCGACGATCCGGAGAAGTTGGTGACCGGGCTCAGCCGGCCACTCTTCGTCAAGCCGGCCAGCATGGGTTCGTCGATCGGCATATCCCGCGTCGGCGAGGGTGACGACCTGGCCGCCGCCGTGGAGGAGGCGCTTCGCCACGACCAACTCGTCATGGTCGAGCAGGGGGTCGCCGGCCGGGAGCTGGAGTGCGCGGTGCTCGGTGGCTGGCGTCCCGAGGCGTCGGTGGTGGGCGAGGTGCAGGTCAGCGGCGGCTGGTTCGACTACCAGCAGAAGTACTTCGGCGACGCCGACCCGATGATCGTCCCCGCCGTGCTGCCGGACGAGGTGACCGCGCGGGTCCGCGAGCTGTCGCTGCGCGCGTTCGCCGCGATCGGCGGTTGGGGTCTGGCCCGGGTCGACTTCTTCTACGACGAGACGGCCGGTGAGCTGTACGTCAACGAGCTGAACACGATGCCCGGCTTCACCGCGCACTCGATGTACCCGAAGGTGTGGGCCGCCGTCGGGGTCGGCTACCGGGAGGTGGTGGACCGACTCGTCGAGCTGGCCCGGCTCCGGCACGCGGAACGGTCCGCGAGCACGGCGGGGAGCATCCGATGATCCTGCTCTCCGACCCCCGGGTGGCGGCGGTGCCCAGCGCCGACGACGGCGAGGAGTTCGTGGACCTGCGTGAGCTGTCGGAGCTGCGGCTCGACGGCCGGGCCGCCGACCCGGCCGGGGCGTACGCCCGGTTGCGCGCCGGTGTCGTGGACCGCCTGCTGGCCGCGCAGCGTGCCCTGCCCGGTGGGCTGCGGCTGCTGGTGGTCGAGGGCTACCGGCCGTACCAGGCGCAACTGGCCATCTTCACCGGCTACCGCGACGAGTTGCGCCGACGGCACCCGGACTGGTCGCCGCAGCGGCTGCACCGGGAGACCACGAAGTTCGTCTCACCGGTCGAGGTGGCCCCGCACAGCACCGGTGGCGCGGTGGACCTGACGCTCTGCACCGACGACGGTGCGGAGCTGGACCTGGGCACGGCCATCGACGCCACCCCGGAGGACAGCGCCGACGCCTGCTTCACCGACGCGCCGGCGATCGGCGGCACCGCCCGTCGGCACCGGCAGATCATGGTGGACGCCCTCGGCGGCGCGGGGATGGTGAACTACCCGACCGAGTGGTGGCACTGGTCGTACGGCGACCGTTACTGGGCGCTGATCACCGGGGCCCCGCGCACCCGCTACGGGCCGGTGGACCTGGCCGCCGCACGATCGATACCCGTGCCGGCTGAACGGTAGGACGCTCCGGTCCGTACCGGTGGGTGAAGGACACCACCGAGGACGGGAGTGACGGCGATGAGGGTGCAGCGCAGGCACGTGCTGGCAGCGAGCGTGGCGGTGCTCGCCGCGGTGGGCGTGTCGGTGGGGACCAGCTTCGGGTTCGCCGACACGGCCCCGGCACGGTCGTCGGTCTGCTCCGGCTCGGTCACCTTCTCCGCGGAGGGCGGGGCGCCGGCGGCGACCAGCGACCGGTTTCCGGTGGGTACCCGGCTGCGGGTGACGAACCTGGACAACAACCGGGCGGCCACTGTGACGGTGACCGGCCCGTCGGGCAGTTGCGTGCTGCTCAACGCGGCGGCCATGGAGCTGGTCCGCGAGCCGGGGAAGAACGTGATCCGCCGCAACGTGGTGGAACGCGTCGACGGCGCGGCCCCGCCCGCCGGCGCTCCGGCCCCCGGCACCGTCCGCCCCGGCGCCGCTTCTCCCGGCGCGCCCGGCCCGGCGCCCCGGTCGGCGTGCTCCGGGGCGATCACCTTCTTCGAGGAGGCGGCCGGACCGGCGGCGACCAGTGGGCAGTTCCCGGTCGGGACCCGGCTGCGGGTGACCAACCTGGACAACAACCGGGCGACCACTGTGACGGTGACCGGCCCGTCGGGCAGTTGCGTGCTGCTCAACTCCGCCGCGATGGAGCAGATCCGCGAGCCGGGCAAGAACCTGGTGCGCCGCAACACTGTCGAGGTGCTTCGCTGACGTCGGCGGAGGGGCCCGCGCACCGGGCCCCTCCACCGCTCAGCCTGCTCCGCCGCTCAGCCTGCTCCGCCGAAGGCGGCGTCGAGGAGGTCGGCACCCCGACCGAGGTGCCCGTCGGAGATCACCAGCGGGGGCAGGAAGCGCAGCACGTTGCCGTACGTGCCGCAGGTCAGGGTGAGCAGGCCGGCGGCGTGACAGGCCGCCGAGATCGCCGCGGTGGCGACCGGGTCGGGGGTGAGGGTGCCCGGCAGCACCAGCTCCACGGCGAGCATCGCCCCCCGGCCGCGTACCTCGGCGACCCGGGGATCCCGCTCGGCGATGGCCCGGAGCCGGGGGACCAGCACCGACTCGATCCGTCGGGCCGCACCGGCCAGGTCCAGCTCGTGCATGGTCTCGATGGTGGCCAGCGCGGCGGCGCAGGCGATCGGGTTGCCGCCGTACGTGCCGCCGAGCCCACCCACGTGCACCGCGTCCATCAACTCGGCCCGACCGGTCACCGCAGCCAACGGCAGGCCACCGGCGATGCCCTTGGCCACTGTCACCAGGTCGGGTTCGACGCCCTCGTGCTGACAGGCGAACCAGTCACCGGTACGGCAGAAACCGGTCTGGATCTCGTCGGCGACGAAGACCACCCCGGCCGCCGTCGCCCAGGCTCGCAGCGCGGGCAGGAAACCCGGCGCGGGTACGACGAAGCCACCCTCGCCCTGGATCGGTTCGATGAGCAGCGCGGCGACGTTCTCCGCGCCGACCTGCTTCTCGATCATCTCGACGGCCCGGGCCGCCGCCTCCGCACCGGAGAGCCCGCCATCGCGCAGCGGGTACGACATCGGCACCCGGTAGATCTCCCCGGCGAACGGCCCGAACCGGTGCTTGTACGGCATGTTCTTCGCGGTCAACGCCATGGTCAGGTTGGTCCGGCCGTGGTACGCGTGGTCGAACACCACTACCGCCGGCCGCCCGGTGGCGTGCCGGGCGACCTTGACGGCGTTCTCCACCGCCTCCGCGCCGGAGTTGAACAACGCCGAGCGTTTCGCGAACCCGCCGGGCGTCAACGCGTTGAGCTGCTCGCACACCGCCACGTACGACTCGTAGGGCGCGACCATGAAGCAGGTGTGGGTGAATCGTTCCACCTGCGCCCGGACCGCCTCGACCACCTTGGGGGCCGAGTTGCCCACGCTGGTCACGGCGATGCCGGCGGCGAAGTCGATCCACTCCCGGCCGTCCACGTCGGTGATCGTCCCGCCCGACGCGTGGTCCACGTAGGACAGGATCACACTGCCGACACCACGAGCCACCGCACCGCCGCGCCGCTTGTGCAGCTCCTCGCTCGACGGCATGGCTCAGCTCCCCAGGTTGTGCATGACGTGCTTGATCCGGGTGTAGTCCTCCAGGCTGTAGACTGAGAGGTCCTTGCCGTGCCCGGAGTGCTTGAAGCCACCGTGCGGCATCTCGGAGACGAACGGGATGTGCGTGTTGACCCAGACGCAGCCGAAGTCCAGTCGGCGGGTCATCCGCATGGCCCGGCCGTGGTCGCGCGTCCAGACCGACGCGGACAGGCCGTAGTCGACGCCGTTGGCCCAGCGCACCGCCTCGTCCTCGTCGGAGAAGCGCTGCACGGTGATGACCGGCCCGAACACCTCGTCCTGGATGATCTCGTCGGCCTGACGCAGCCCGGAGACCACCGTCGGGGCGTAGAAGTAGCCGCGTTCGCCCTGCCGGGACCCGCCGGTCTGGATCGCCGCGTGGTCCGGCAGGCGGTCCACGAAACCACTGACCCGGGTCAGCTGGTTGGCGTTGTTCAGCGGGCCGTAGAGCACGTCGGCGTCGTCCGGCGCGCCGGTTTTCGTGTTGCGGGCCTGCTCGGCGAGCGCCGCCACGAAGTCGTCGTGGATGCCGGGGCCGGCGAGCACCCTGGTGGCAGCCGTGCAGTCCTGCCCGGCGTTGAAGTAGCCGCCCAGCGCGATGGCCTCGGCGGCCGCCGCCACGTCCGCGTCGTCGAAGATCACCACCGGGGCCTTGCCGCCCAACTCCAGGTGGGTCCGCTTCAGGTCGGGGGCCGCTGCGGCGGCTACCTCCATGCCCGCGCGGGTCGAGCCGGTGATCGACACCAGCTGCGGGGTCGGGTGCGACACGAGGGTACGACCGGTGTCCCGGTCGCCGCAGACCACGTTGAACACCCCCGGTGGGAAGAACTCGGCGGCGATCTCGGCGAGCAGCAGCGTCGACACCGGCGTGGTGTCCGACGGCTTGAGCACCACCGTGTTGCCGGCGGCGAGCGCGGGGGCGATCTTCCAGACCGCCATCATCAGCGGGTAGTTCCAGGGGGTGACCTGCGCGCAGACGCCGATCGGCTCACGCCGCACATAGGAGGTGTGCCCGGCCAGGTACTCCCCGGCGGACCGTCCCTCCAACATCCGGGCGGCACCGGCGAAGAACCGGAACTGGTCCACCGCCGGGGGAAGCTCCTCCTCGGCGGTGAGCTGGCGGGGCTTGCCGGTGTTGCGGACCTCGGCGTCGACCAGCTCGGCGGCGCGCGCCTCCACGGCGTCGGCGAGCTTGAGCAGTGCCCGCTGCCGCTCGGCGGGCGTGACTTCACGCCAGCCCTCGAACGCGGTGGCGGCGGCGCTCATCGCCGCGTCCACGTCGGCGGCGCCGGAGACCGGGGCCTGGGCGAAGACCTCACCCGTGCAGGGGTCGACCAGGTCGGCGTAACCGCCATCGGACGGGTCGACGTAGGAGCCGTTGACGAAGTTGCGCAGCTGCTGCTGGTCGCTCATGAGGGATCACTCCGAGGGGGCCGGGGGCGCGGTTCTGCGGCGGTTATCGCAATCTCTCTGCCATCTTCGCTACTGAATTCGCGGCAGACAAGGGTTATCGCGACTGTTTCCGTCGACTGGTCGCTCGGCTACGCTGCTCGGCGTGGAGCCCGCAGCCTTCTTCGTCGCCTCCCGCCCCGCCACCGGCGAGGGTGAGTTGACCGTCCACCACCCGTACGACGGCCGCCCGGTGGGGCGTACCACAGTCGCCACGCCCGCCCAGGTCGACGCCGCCGTCGCCGCGGCGGCCGGGGTGGCCGCGCAGGCCGCGGCCCTGCCCGCGCACGCCCGCGCGGCGGCCCTCGACCACGTGTCCCGGCGGCTCGCCGAGCGCGCGGGCGAGATCGCCGCCCTGATCACCGCGGAGAACGGCAAGCCGCTCAAGTGGGCCCGCGCCGAGGTCGGGCGTGCGGTGTCGACCTTCCGCTGGGCCGCCGAGGAGGCCCGCCGCTTCTCCGGCGAGTTGCAACGACTCGACACCGACCCGGCCGCCGACGGGCGGATCGCCCTGGTCCGCAGGGTGCCGCGCGGGCCGGTGCTGGGCATCACGCCGTTCAACTTCCCGCTCAACCTCGTCGCCCACAAGGTGGCGCCGGCCATCGCCGTCGGCGCGCCGATCATCGTCAAGCCCGCGCCCGCGACGCCACTGACCGCGCTGCTGCTCGGCGAGTTGCTGGCCGAGACCGACCTCCCGGCCGGGATGTTCTCGGTGCTGCCGCTGCCCAACGACCGCGCCGCCGAGCTGGTCGCCGACCCCCGGCTGCCTGTGGTGTCGTTCACCGGCTCCGGACCGGTCGGCGCGGCCATCCGCCGCGCCGCGCCGGAGAAGCACGTGACGCTGGAGTTGGGCGGCAACGCTGCCGCGGTGCTCTGCGCGGACTGGACCGCCGACGAGGACCTGGACTTCGCCGCGCAGCGCATCGCGACGTTCGCCAACTACCAGGCCGGCCAGTCGTGCATCGCCGTCCAGCGGGTGTACGTGCACCACGCCCTGCACGCCGACTTCCTGCCCCGGCTGGTGGCGGCGGTGCGAGGGCTGCGGACCGGAGACCCCACGTCCGAGCTGACCGACGTCGGGCCGATGGTGTCCGAGGACGCGGCCCGCCGGGTCGAGACGTGGGTGGCCGAGGCCGTCGCCGCAGGCGGCACCGTCGAGGTGGGTGGCCTCCGCGACGGCGCGACCTACCCCCCGACAGTGCTCACCGGCGTGCCGGCGAACGCCAAGGTCGTGGCCGAGGAGGTGTTCGGGCCGGTGCTGGTGGTCGCCCCGGTCGCCGACGACCAGGCCGCGTTCACAGCGGTCAACGACTCGGCGTACGGCTTGCAGGCCGGCGTCTTCACCCGACGCCTGGACGTGGCCTTCGCCGCCGCCCGCGCGCTGGAGGTGGGCGGGGTGATCGTCGGCGACGTGCCGTCGTACCGCGCCGACCAGATGCCCTACGGCGGGGTGAAGGGCAGCGGCGTGGGCCGGGAGGGTCTGCGCAGCGCGATGGACGACTACACCGAGCCCCGGGTCATGGTGCTGACCGGCCTCGCGCTCTAGGCCGGCAACGCTGCCGGGCTAGTCGGCCTGCCAGGTGCCGTCGTCGCGAACCCGGGCGGGCGCGCGGCCGAGCAGCAGGGTGGTCAGCGCGGCGTCGATGGTGTCGCCGAGGAACCACTCGCCGGCCTGGTCGAGCGCGAAGACCCGGCCACGCTCGTCCACCGCCAGGATGCTGTCCTGCTGCTCGGTGCCGATCGGAAAGAGGCGTACGCCGAGCACCGCGCCGAAGTCCGCGAGGGTGTCGGCGGTGTGCGCGATGGTGTGCGGGCGGATGTCGAAACGGGAGACCCACACCTGCTCGCCCCGGCCGCGCCGCGCACCGACCAGGCTGGGGAACGCGGTGAGCGCCTCCACGGCGGCGGGAAAGACCTCGTGCCGATGGTTGCGCCCCGGCACCGACGTGACGTCCCGTACGGCGGCGGCCGCCATGATCTGATCCCCGATGTGTGGCCGCCAACCGGCCGCGACCAGCGCGTTCGCGACCTCCGCCGGGAACCGCCCAGGATCGGGGTCGGGCGCCTCCGGCGCGTTCCAGGTCTCGGTGTAGGCGCGAGCCGACTCCGGCAGGACGTTCGCCCGCACCAGGAAGGCGATGCACGAGTCGCAGGGCCGCTCGGCGGGCCCACCAGCGGGATCGCCCGGCTCACGGATTCGGAAGATCTCGAAGCGGGCGCCCTCCAGCAGCGCCGCTGCCTCGGCCCGCCCCATCGGCGCGATGCCCTCGGCGGCGCGGCGGTGGTCGTACTCGTGCAGGACGTCGGAGACCACGATCAGCTCGGCGTGCGCCTCCCCGCCGCGAACCAGCTCGCCGGGCGGCAACTGGTCGAGATAGTCGCGGACCAGCGGGTGATGGTTGAGTGGCACGTCGGCCTTCGTGCCCTGGGCCGTCCAGATCCGTCCGCCGATGGTCAGGTGCGCGGCGGTGTTCGGGGTGGCACCCCGATGGATTTCCCGGACCAGCAGGCTCGACGGGTCGAGAGTGCGGGGAGCTGTCGGCCCCGCGGGCTGGCTACGCCGGTACAGCTCCGCCACCACAGTGCTCGGCACCCGGGGCCAGGTGGTGACCGTGCCGGTCTGCTTGTCGATGACTGTCGTCGGCAGGTCACCCGGCACCGTGCGCACCTCGGTGGGCACGACGGACGTGATGACCCACCCCAGGTCGAACTCGTCGACCATCGCGGTGCACTCGTGGCCGAGACGCTGCGAGTCACGGCGGGCCCAGGTGGCCGCGAGCTGCTCGGCTTGTTGACGGTCGATCACACATTGAAACTACCGGACTACACGGATCGATGGCGGCCGGTATTGTCTCGCTCTACCGACGGTGACGGGAGGGCGGCGGTGGACGAACAGGCGGACCGGGGCGTCAATCGCGAGCTACGGGCCCGATTCGACGACGTTTATGGGCAATACCAGCAGCTCAGATCCGGTTTGGACACCCTTCAGACGCGACTCGCCGCGCTGCGGGTGACCCGCCGGTCGGCCGACGGGCAGGTGACGGCGACAGTGGGTGCGCAGGGCCAGTTGATCGAGGTCGAGCTGACGCCGGCCATCTACCGGGACCGCGACGCTGACGTGCTCGGCCGAAAGGTCACCGAAACGATCCGGGCCGCCGCGACCGCCGCCGCCGACGCCACTCGCGACCTCGTCGCCGAGAGCATGCCGGCCGGCTCCGGGGCGACGGACTTCCTCAAGAACGGTGATTACTCCACGCTGCTCGGTCGGGCCGACGCCGTACTCGGCACAGGTGAGGCGAAGCCGTGACCGACGGGCAGCTCTGGCTTGATCCGTCCCGGGCCCGCCGGGGCGGCGCCGACCTGGCGCTCGTCGGCGAGGCGGTGACGGCCCGTCGTGCGGCGGAGGGGGGCGCGATCGAGGCCGCCAGCGGTGCCCGGCCCTGGGGTCGCGACGACATCGGCGCCGCCTTCGAGCGCAACTACCGCGGGTTCGAGCAGACAGTGCTGCGGGCCTGGGCCGGCGTCGGGCACCGGCTCACCGAACTGGGCAGCGACGTGGTCGAGGCGGTCGACGCGAGCGTGCAGACCGACGGGGCCAGCGCCGCCCGGGTCGGTCGGGCCGCCGACCGGCGCTGACGGCCGACGATTCCGATGAGCGTGCTGCCGAGCCCCATCCCGCACCCCCTGGACTACGCGCCGTGGGACGTGCCCGGCTGGATCTACGAGGCCCTCGACTGGGTGGTCGGCGTGCAGTGGCCGGAGGGCAACGAGCGGGCCGTCTGGGACGTCGCCGACCAGTGGTACGCGGTCGCCTCCGTGCTCGCCGGGCCGCACGCCGACGCCGCCGCGGCCGCCGTCGAGGTGCACAACGGGTACGGCGGCGTCGGGGCTGTCGACGCGGCGTTCGAGGCGGCCTGGCGGGGGATCGCCGAGGGCGCCGACGCCCCGCTGCCCGTGCTGCTCGCGGTCACGGCCGACCTGGGCCGACTGGTCGAGGAGTGCGGTTGCGACATCGAGGGCGCCAAGCTGGAAGTCTGGATCGAGCTGGGCATCCTGGTCATCGAGCTGCTCACCGTGGCGGTGGCGGCGGTGTTGACCGCCGGTGCGGCAACTCCGGCCGCCGGGGCGGCGATCACCGCGACGCGGCTGCTGGTTCAACAGATCTTCAAGCGGCTGATGGGCCAACTGGCCAGCAAGTCCCTCAAGCACGGGCTCAAGGAGGCCGGCGAGCGGGCCGCCAAGGAGGTCGCCCGAGGTGGTGCGCGCGGGCTCGCCAAGCGGGCCGCCCGGGGAGGGCTGGAGGAGGCCACCGAGGAGGCCGGGGTCACCCTGGCCACCCAGGCGTACCAGAACTCCACCGGGCGGGCACACGGCCTGGACCTGACCGATCTCGGTGCTTCGGCGGTCGGCGGGCTGGCCGGCGGGGCGGTGGCGCCGCTGGCCGGCCTGGGCCGGCACGCGTCCGGGCGAGCGGCGAAGGTCGGGGAGCACCTGGGGCGGGAGATGACCGGCGAGGTGCTCGCCGACAGCGCGGCGAGCTTGGCCACCGGTCAGGGCCTGACCTCGATGGAGGACGTGGCGCGCGCCGCCGCGTCCGGGGCCACCGGTTCGGCGACCGGGCAGACCGACCACGCGCTACGCGCCCGGCTCGACGCGCAGGCCAACGCCCTCGCCGGAGCATCGTTCACGGGTCCCTCCCTCCCGGCTGTGCTGCCTGTCACGGGAGATGCGGCCTCTGCGGGGGCGTCTCCTTCCCTCGGGGACTCGTCTGCTGCGGCCTCGGCCGCTGCTTCCGCGGGGGCTGTCGGTGGTGTGGCTTCGGGTGGTCTGGTTACGGCTGCCGGCATTCCGGTGCAGACGACGGAGGCCGTTGCCACCACGGCGCCGAACCAGTCGGCTGCGCCGACGCCACCGGTTGTCGACCAGTCACGGGGAGCCGGGCTGGGGTCTCCGGCCACGCCCGACGTGCACACGGCGTCGCCGATGCCGGTCGCTGCGGTGTCCGACGTGGACGTGGTGGACCGCTCGGTAGGCGCTTCCGAGGCGACACCGTCGACGGGTGGGTCGTTCGGCGACAGAGCGGGCGTCCCGCACCCGGTCACGGCCGACCCCGTGCTCTCGGCGACGACCACCGACCCGGCCATGTCGGCGACGACCACCGACCCGGCCACCTCGGCGGTGGCTGATCCGAGTCGGTCAGCGGTGGGTGCTGATCCGAGGCTTTCGTCGGCGTCCGCGCCGGTGGCCGGCCCTCTCGAATCGAGCAGCGGGCCGGCTGCCACCGGTGTGCCGCCGGCCCACCCCGGCAGCTCGCCGCACGCCACCACCGCCGGACCGACCGCCTGGTCTCCGACGACCGGACCCTCCGCACCGACGATCAGCCCCGGCCCGGCGGCACCGGTCACCTTCGGCGTCCCGACCACCACCAACGGCCCGCTGCCGGTCGCCTCCACCCCACCTGCGGTGGGTCGGTTCGCCGTGCCGTCGCGTGTCCCGACCCGGGAGACGCCCGCACCGGTGCGAGCGCCCGACCATCCCGCCCGGGGAAGGGCGTCGATCCCCGTCGACGTGGCCGCGTTCGGTGCCCCGTCGGTGCGCGAGCCCGAAACCAACGACGCGTACGCGGCGCAGTGGGCCGCAGCGGCGGAAGCCGCCGAGCGGCGGCGCTACCAGGACCACTACGAATCGCTGCGGATCGGGTTCGAGAACAACCGCCGGCAGGCCGAGGCCGCCCGACTGCGCACCCGTGCCGTGGAGCACGATCGCCGAGCCGTCGAGTACGCCACCTACGCCCGACAACTGCACCAGGCCGGCAACCGGCAGTGGGCCGACGGCTGGCAGCGCGTCGCGAACGAGGAAGCTCGCGCGTACGCCGAATGGCGTGACCTGGCAGACGCGGTGCTGGTCGGCGCCACGGCCCCGCCGGTCGTGGACATCAGCGCCACATTCGAGCACGCCAACCGGGACGTGGGTGCCCTCGCGCTCGGCGCGGTGGAGACTGCCGGCCCGTCCAGGCTCACCGGCGACGACGATCCGCCGCCGATCGACGACTCCCGGCCGTACGGGCAGCCCGGGGGACTCCGGCCACCGCTCGCCCTGCACCAGGTCGACGTCGAACGACAGATGCCCCGCGATCCAGACGGCACAGTCACCCGCACCGCAGACCCGCGCCACGGCGGCTGGTTCGGGCTGCTCAACGACGGCGGTCCCGCGGCCGACGCGACCCGGGGCATCAACTGCCTGGACTGCACGCTGTCCCTGTTCGAGACGTGGGTGCACGGGCGCCCCCGCGTGTCGGCGCCCCGAACCTTCGACGGCTACCTCGACGGTGACATCCGCCGTCCCATCCGCGGCGAGGCAGGCGGCCCAGGTCGGGTGGAGGACGTGACCGGCGGGCGCTTCCAGCAACTCCTCGCCCCGGGGTCCGGTCAACGTACGGACTCCGCGCAGGCGCGGCAGGCCGCCGACCGGGGCTACCGCAACCTGCACGACCAACTGCTGCTGGGCGGCCACGGCAGCTACTCGTTCCTGGTCACCGAGTGGGCGCACGGTGGTTCGCACGCCTGGGTGGCGCTCAACCAGAACGGCACGGTGCTCTACGTGGACCCGCAGAACGGCGTGGTCCGGGACCGGCCGCTCTACCCCAACGTGGTCGGCATCGACGCGCTGGTGCTGAGCGGAGACGGCCGACCGATGCCGCTCGGCGGACTACCCCGGGGCCGGTTCAGCGAACGGCCCGACCTGCCGGATCACCCGCCGACGCATGACGACGGCGGCCACGGCGACCCGTACATCAACCGGATGTACCTGCTCCTCGACGGCCCGGGCTCGGCCCCCGATGCCGACGCCAACGTTCCAGCGAGCGCCGATCCCGACCAGCCCACACCGGGTGGCGGTCCTTCCCGTGCCGTTCTGTTGGCCAGCAGCGTGGACGACGTCTTCGCCGCAGGGGTGACTCCCGTTGAGTTCGCGACGGCGGCCGACCCGCCCACCCTTCGTCGGCTGGTGCCGGACCTGGACGAAGCGTCGGCACGTGACCTCGTGCGACTGTTCGCCGACGACCGGGTCCGGGACATGCTCGACAGCGCCCGGCGAGAGCCGCCCCCTAACGAGCCGGACCTGGCCGAGCGGCTGGTGCGGCAGTTGGTGCAGCATCCGGACGTGGCCCGCATGATCCAGTCCACTCCTGAACTCGCGAAGTCGCTGACGGCCCGTCCGCTGACCCTGTATCACCTGGCCAGCCATCAACAGGCCATCGACGTCCTCGCCGAGGTGCTGGAGGACGTCGCCCAACAGCAGGCAGCGGGGCCCGGCGTGTTGGGACAGACAATCGGGACCGGTAACGATGTGGATCAACCGCAACCAACGCCACTCACGGACGACCAGCGGCGGATGAGCGCGAGTATTCGGCTTCCGGATGATCCACCTGCCCAACCGGGATTCGAGAAGCGCCGTCAGTCTGACCCCTCCTATCGGCAGCATTACCTCGACGATCTCTACGCAGCAGCAGTTGTTGCCCAGGCGGAGCTGAATCAGTTGGCGACGTCCCTGGCCCTTGTCGGTGATCGTCGGGTCGGTGAGCCTGGCTGGCGTGAGCAGCCCAAGGATCGCCGTCGAGCCGAGGACAAGGTGACCAAACACCAGGGCGATGCGTCCAAGCTGCTCGACCTGGCCGCCGCGAAGGTCGAATTCCGCAACCTCGACGACCTCTACGCGGCACTCGGGCGGATACGCGACCACCCTGACGTCGTCATCGTGGGTCGTGACGATCGCTTCATCTCGCCCAGGGACAGCGGCTACCGAGACGTGCAACTCGTGCTGCAGATGAGGAATGGTCATCTTGCAGAGTTCCGGCTGCACCTGGCCGCCTTGGATGCGGTCGCGGTTTGGGAGCATGTGCTCTATGAGGTGCGCCGCGACGTGGAGGCCCTTGCCGAGGCGGATGGTCGAGCCTTGACGGCGAGCGAACGAACGATCACGGCGGGCATCCGCCGCCGCGAGCAGCAGCTCTTCTGGCAGGCTTTGCAGTCAACTTTCGAGGGGAATGCCTGATGGCCGAGGGTCTATTGCTTCCCTCCTATTACCTCTATTACCAGTCCCCGGTCAAGATCGTGGAAACCCTGGATGGAGGTGCCAAGGTCTGGCGTGTGTCCATCGATACAGGCGGCTGGCACGAGAAGAACGACATTTTCACGGAGATCACCCTCGGTGTTGGGGGCGATATCTTCCGACGCTCTCCTGAGGACTTCGTGCAGGAGGTGGAGCGCTTCCGGGCTCACTATCTCGAGGGCGAAGGTCCGATCTTCGCTCTCTACGAGACGGTGCAGGCGGTCAGGGACGTGGCGAAGGCCGAAGATCGTCACCTGACGCCCAAGGAGCAGGCGCTCATTCGTGGGATTCGGCAGCGGACGTTCGTCATGTTCGAGGAGCAGCTTCGCGCGGCCGGTGATCCTGGCGCGGACCCGGACATAGCGAGAGTGCAGTAGGCATGCTCCGCGGATGGACAGACGGAGGGACGGGTCGGTGGCGGGGCCGAATAAGATCGACGCATGGCGAAATCCGGTACGCAGAGCGTCAGGTCCACCGTCTGGGCCTGGCCGGTCGGCATCCTGATCGGTCTGGCGGTCGGCATTCCCGTGTTCGGTGCGAAGGGTGGCGTGGCCTTCGGTGTCGCCCTCGGCATTGCCTTCGCGCTCGGGCTGGGTGCGATCAGGGGCCGGGCCGACGGTGACCCCGCTCGGGGTGGCCCGGACGGTAGGGCCGCCGGGGACGGTGCCGACGCCCCGGGCCGAGGGTGATCGACTCGGGTTCATTGAAGTCGGGGCATCCAGGGCCGTGGGATAGCCCGACTTCCGTGAAGCCGAGTGGATCATCGCCAGCGCCGGACGCGGCGGGCGCGGGGACGACCGGGCCGGGCAGTGTTGCCGAGGCGGTGGCCGTACAGGAGGAGTTGCGGCCGCTGGTGGACCTGGTCGGGCCGGGGCCGAGCGCGCCCGCGACGGTGGCCGGCCTGGACGTCGCGTACGCCGAGGGTGGTGACCTGCTGGCGGCGGCCGTGACGGTCCTGGACGCCCGGACCCTGGCGGTGGTGGACTCCGCTGTCGGTGTGGGGCGACCCGCGTTCGACTATGTGCCGGGGTTGTTCGCCTTCCGTGAGTTGCCCGCGTTGCTCGCTGCGCTCGACCGGCTGACCACCATCCCGGACCTGTTGGTCTGCGACGGGCACGGGCTGGCCCATCCGCGCCGATTCGGGCTCGCCTGCCACCTGGGGGTGGTCACCGGGTTGCCCGCGATCGGGGTGGCGAAGACGCCACTGGTCGGGGTGTGGGATCCGCCGTCCGCCGAGCGGGGTTCCTGGTCGTCGTTGCGCGACGGTGATGAGGTCGTCGGTCGGGTGCTGCGGACCCGCGACGGGGTGAAGCCGGTCTTCGTCAGCGTCGGCCATCGGGTGAGCTTGGAGAACGCGACCGCGCAGGTGCTCGCGTTGACTCCGCGCTACCGGCTGCCGGAGACCACCCGCACCGCCGACCGGCTGTGCCGTGACGCCCTCGCGGAGGCGGAGCAGGCCCGCTGATTGGCTGGTCAACCCGCCATCAGGAGGTCGGCGGGAGGAGCCGTAAACCGTAACGCCGCACACATGCGGGGCGCTCTATGACCGGTGGTACAGGTGGGCCGGTAGTAGCCTGACCCGCGGACCCCACCCGGGGAGAACGGCGAGGTAATCATGACAGTGCGTCGACGCGTGGCACGGCTCGCGGCGGTCTGCGGTCTTGCGGGCGGCCTGGTGATGCTCGGTGCGTCACCGGCGCTGGCCGATCAGGACTCGGTCCGGGTGGGCGCGGCCAGTAGCTTCGCCGCCGGTGGTTCCGCGCAGGGGGTGAACGTCGCTGTGCGCAAGCGCACCGACGGGTGCGTCCTGCTGCGTACCGCGCTGGGCTTCAGCCTGGAGGGTCTCCAGCCGAACCAGGTGACGGTCGAGGTCAACGCGGGCGGGCGCTGGTTCCCGGTGGCCGTCACCGGCGGTGCCGGCACCGTGTCGACCGCGCAGACGTCACCCTTGAAGCCGACGCTGTGCAAGGGCAAGGGCATCACGGTGCGGTACCGGGTGGCGTTCGCGGCGGGTTCCCCGGGCGGCCGTCTCGTGGTCACCGGCGCGGGCATCAGCGCCGCCGGCCAGACGCTGGGTCACGCCACCGACGCGGCGCGGCTGACCGGAGGGCGGGTCACTCCGTCGCCGACTCCGTCGCGGTCGAAGAAGCCGACGCCGACTCCGAGCCCGACCGAGGTCGCGACCGTCGATGAGGCGGTGAACCCGGCGGCGCAGGGTGGGGTTTCCGCGGCGCCGAACACCACAGCGACGGCCGCCGAGTCGTCCGGAGGATCACCGGTGATGTACTTCGGCATTGTGCTGGTGGCGGTCGGACTGCTGCTCATCGTGCTGCTGTTCCGTCGCTCGCGGCAGGACCGGAAGCCGTCCGACGACGCTCCCGGCACCCTGCCGGGCAACCCCGGCGGCACCACCTACCGCGCGGGGGGTGGGTTGCCGGCCGCGCCCGGTCGCCCCGGTCAGGTGTACGGCCAGCAGCCGCCGGCCGCCGCCTGGGGTGGTGCGGTGCCGTCACCGCGTCCCGCCACCGGCGGGGTTTACGGTGCCCGGCCGGACACCCCGGCGCCGGAGGCCACCCAGCCGATGCCGGGCCGGCCCGACGGTCGCCCGAAGCCCGGTGACCCGCCCACCGACGGCGGCGGCCACACCGTGTTCATTCCCCGCCTCCCCGGCTGAGCGGAGTACGGCCCGGCCCTCCGTTAGGCTCAGGATCGGTGTCTAACCCGCGGCCAAGGAGTGGAACACGTGTCTGATCTGTCCCAGATTGTGAAGGCGTACGACGTCCGCGGGACGGTGCCGGACCAGTGGGACGAACGGGTCGCCGAGGCACTGGGCGCCGCCTTCACCCAACTGCTCAACTCCACCGACGAGCCGGGCGACGCCGTCGTCGTCGGGTACGACATGCGGGCCACCTCGCCCGGCCTGGCCGCCGCGTTCGCCGCCGGCGTACGCGCCGAGGGCCGCTCGGTGATCGAGATCGGCCTCGCCTCCACCGACCTGCTCTACTACGCGTCCGGCTCGCTCGACCTGCCCGGTGCGATGTTCACCGCCAGCCACAACCCCGCGCAGTACAACGGCATCAAGATGTGCCGCTCCGGTGCCCGCCCGATCGGGCAGGAGAGCGGCCTGGCCGAGATCCGGGAGCGGGCCCAGGCCCTCCTGGACTCGGGCGACGCTCGTCCCGCCGGTGCGCCGACCCGGCCCGCCGAGCGGCGCGACCTGCTCCCCGACTACGCCGGCTACCTGCGCAAGCTGGTCGACCTCTCGGGCATCCGGCCGTTGAAGGTGGTTGTCGACGCCGGCAACGGCATGGGTGGCTTCACCGTTCCGACAGTGCTGGGCGACGCGGCCCTGTCGCCGCTGCCGCTGGAGATCGTGCCCCTCTACTTCGAGTTGGACGGCAGCTTCCCCAACCACGAGGCCAACCCGCTTGACCCGGCGAACCTGGTCGACCTCCAGCGCGCGGTGGTCGAGCACGGGGCCGACATCGGGTTGGCCTTCGACGGTGACGCCGACCGGTGCTTCGTGGTGGACGAGCGCGGCGAGCCGGTCTCACCGTCGGCGATCACCGCACTCGTCGCCGCCCGTGAGCTGGCCAAGCACCCGGGTTCCACGGTGATCCACGGCCTGATCACCTCCAGCGCCGTCGCGGAGATCATCCGGGAGCACGGTGGGCAGCCGGTCGTCGCCCGGGTCGGGCACTCCTTCATCAAGGCGGAGATGGCCCGCACCAACGCCGTCTTCGGCGGCGAGCACTCCGCGCACTACTACTTCCGGGACTTCTGGTTCGCCGACACCGGGATGCTCGCGGCGATGCACACGTTGGCCGCGCTGGGCGAGCAGTCGCTGCCGCTGTCCGTGTTGGCTGGTGAGTACGAGCGCTACATCGCCTCCGGCGAGATCAACTCAACGGTGACCGACCAGGCGGCAGCGGTGGCCGAGGTGCGCGCCGCGTACCCCGACGCGGTGGCCGACGAGATGGACGGGCTCACCCTGCGTTTCCCCGACGGCGCCTGGTTCAACCTGCGCGCCTCCAACACCGAGCCGCTGCTGCGACTCAACGTCGAGGCGCCCACCCGGGATCGGATGGTCTCGCTCCGGGACGACGTGCTCGACCGCGTTCGCCGATAAGATCGCCTGCGCCGGTCGGCACCGCCGTCGGTCAAGCCGTACACGTGGAAGGAGCCGCGCCATGGCCCTGGATCCGCAGTTGCTCGAGATCCTTGCCTGTCCGGACACGCACCACGCCCCGCTCACCTATGACGCCGAGGCGCAGACGTTGACCTGTACGGAGTGCGGCCGGATCTTCGAGGTCCGAGACGACGTGCCGGTGCTGCTGCTCGACGAGGCGCGCGGCGGCCCCGGGCAGTCCTCATGATCGACGGTACGGCCGGGGTCAGCGGGCGCCGTGACGCCGACGAGGCCCTGCTCGACAACCCGCAGGCGTTGGCCGAGGCCGACCCGGGCGGCATGCTCCGGCACACGGCGTCGGCCGGTGCGCAGGTTCGCGAGAGCGCCGCGCTGGCAGCCGAGGCGAACCTCGCGGTGCTCGCCGACGACGGGCGGCCCCGAGCCGTCGTGATCGCCGGCATCGGCACCGCCGGGCGTACCGGGGACGTGCTGGCCACTGTCGCCGGGCCACGCTGCCCCGTCCCGATCATCGGGCACCGCTCCGCCGGCGTACCCGGTTGGGTGGGCGCGGCCGACGTGGTGATCGCGGTGAGCGCGTCCGGACGTAGCCCGGAGGCGCTCGGCGCCGCCGAGGCGGCCCACCGCCGTGGTGCCCGACTCGTCGCCGTGGGTGCCCCGGACTCGCAGTTGCAGTCGATCGCCGAGCAGGCCCGGGCGCCGTTCATCCCGGTTCCCCGGCGTGCCCCGGCCCGGGCCAGCCTCTGGGCGCTCACCGTGCCGGTCCTGCTCGCCGCCCGTTCCCTCGGGCTCGTGAAGGTCAACGAGGCGGACCTGGCGGAGACCGCGGCCCGGCTCGACGCGGACGCCGACCGCTGCCGGTCCGCCGCCGAGTCCTTCGTCAACCCGGCGAAGTCACTGGCGTTGGCCCTGGCTGGCTCGATCCCGATCGTCTGGGGTTCGTCTCCGCTCGCGACGGTGGCGGCCCGCCGGTTCGGCGACACCCTGTCGGCCAACGCCCGCTACCCGGTGGTCACCGGAGCGTTGGGTGAGGCCGGGCGGGGCCGGGTCGGGCTGCTCGACGGCGTCTTCGGCGGCCTGGCCGAGGGGGAGCGGGACATCTTCGCCGACCCGGCCGAGGACGACGGCGAGGGCACCCGGCTGCGGCTGGTGCTGCTGCGCGACGGCGGGCTCAACGCCGAGGACGACACCGACGAGCCGCTCGCCGTCGAGGAGCGCCGTGCTGACGCGGTGCAGACCCTCGCGGAGCGCCGTGGCGTGCGGTGCGACGTGGTGACCGCTGAGGGCGGCTCCGCCCTGGAGCGGCTGGCGTCGCTGATCGCCGTTCCGGATTTCGCCTCGATCTACCTTGCTCTGGCACACGGGCTGGACCCGATGGCCGTTCCGGCCATCACCGAGATGAAGGAGCTGTCGAACCAGTGAACGAACGTAGGGGGCGGCGCGTCATGCGCGGACCGGGCGGCTTCGTGCGGCGAAGCGGAGCGGTGGCATGAGCGCCAACGGTGGGACGAAGGCGATTGTCGCCGCCCTGCTGGCCAACATCGGCATCGCCGTCACCAAGTTCATCGCGTTCCTGCTCTCCGGCTCGTCGTCGATGCTGGCCGAGGCGGTCCACTCGGTCGCCGACTCCGGTAACCAGGGCCTGCTGCTGCTCGGTGGCAAGCGGGCGAAGCGCGCGGCCACCCCGGAACACCCGTTCGGGTACGGCCGGGAGCGCTACATCTACGCGTTCATCGTGTCCATCGTGCTGTTCAGCATCGGTGGTCTGTTCGCGCTCTACGAGGCGTACCACAAGTGGCATCACAAGGGCGGCATCGAGTCCTGGCACTGGCTGCCGGTGGTCGTGCTGGTGTCGGCGATCATCATGGAGTCGTTCTCCTTCCGGACCGCCATCAAGGAGTCCAACCACGTCCGGGGCAACCAGTCCTGGGTGCGTTTCATCCGCCGGGCCAAGGCGCCGGAGCTGCCGGTGGTCCTCCTGGAGGACTTCGGCGCGCTGGTCGGTCTGGTGTTCGCCCTGTTCGGCGTCACCATGACGCTGATCACCGGCAACGGCGAGTGGGACGCCGCCGGCACCGCGATGATCGGCATCCTGCTGGTCGTCATCGCCGTCGTGCTGGCCATCGAGACGAAGAGCCTGCTGCTCGGTGAGGGCGCCGAGGCGTCCGAGCTGGCTGCCATCGAGCGGGCCGTCACCGACGGCCCCGAGGTGGAGCGGATCATCCACATGAAGACGCTCTACCTGGGCCCGGAAGAGCTGATGGTGGCCGCCAAGATCGCCGTTCCGGAGTGGGAGAGTGCCCACGACCTGGCCCGTGGCATCAACGCCGTCGAGGCGCGGATCCGCGCCGCGGTGCCGATCGCCCGGGTGATCTATCTGGAGCCGGACGTCTACAGCGCCGCTGCCGCCGAGGCCGGCACCGGTGCCGCGGCCGACACCGCCGTGCCGCAGCCGCAGGACACGTCGGGCGAGCCGGCCGGGCGGCCCGGGGGCTGACGGGTGGAGCCACTGTACGGGCCGATCCGGGACTACGCCTGGGGCTCGCGCTCGGCCATCGCCCTTCTCCAGGGGCGATCGGTGCCGAGCGCGGGTCCGGAGGCGGAGCTGTGGTTGGGGGCCCACCCGGGCGCCCCGGCCCACGTGGATCGCGCCGGTCTGCGGGTGAGCCTCTGCGACCTGGTACGGGACGAACCAGGGCAGTGGCTCGGCCAGCGGGTGTCCGAGCGGTTCGGCAGTCGACTGCCGTTCCTGCTCAAGGTGCTCGCGGCCGACGCTCCGCTGAGCCTGCAGGCCCACCCGGACGCCGAGCAGGCGCAGGCCGGCTACGCGGCGGAGGCGGGGCGCCCCGAGGGGCAGCGCAACTACTCCGACCCGCACCACAAGCCGGAATTGCTGGTCGCGCTCACCCCGTTCGAGGCGCTGTGCGGTTTCCGGGATCCGGCGGAGTCGGCCGAGGCGCTCGCCGCGTTCGGCGTACCGGCGTTGGCGCCGGTGGTCGCCGCGTTGCGGGCCGGGCCGGCAGGGTTGCGGACGGCGGTGCGGACGCTGCTCGGCTGGCCGGTCGCGAGGCGTCACGACCTGCTGGCCGCGGTGGTGGCAGCGCCGGCCGACGGCCCGGACGCGGAGCTGACCCGCCGGCTGGCCAAGGCGTACCCGGGGGATCCGGGTGCGCTGGTCGCGCTGCTGTTGCACCACCTGCGGCTGGAGGCGGGGGAGGCGATCTGGATGCCCGCCGGCAACCTGCACGCCTACCTGAGCGGCTGCGGCGTGGAGATCATGGCGGCCAGCGACAACGTGCTACGCGGCGGCCTGACCCCGAAGCGGGTGGACGTCGACGAGTTGTTGCGGGTGCTGCGCTTCGAGGTGCTCCACGATCCGGTGCGGGCCGCGCAGCCGGTCGGCCCGGGCGTGGACTGGTGGCCCGTGCCGGTGGACGATTTCGCGCTGCACCGGGTGCGGGTCGACGCGGCGGTGCCCTCGGTGACGCTGCCGCTGCCCGGCCCCCGGGTGGTGCTCTGCGCTGGCGGTTCGATCACCGTGGACGACGGTGCCGGCGCGTTGACGCTGGTCTCGGGCGAGGCGGCGATCGGTACGGCGTTGGGAGCGCCGCTGCGGATCGACGGCGCCGGTGTGGCGTACGTGGCGACGTCCGGGCTGCGCTGACCTCGACTCGGGCCAACGACACAAGTCCGACTTTCCCGGAATAGCTTGACGTCACCTTGCCCGAGTGTGACTCTATGAGTACGCAGCGTTATCGCGACGACGGTCCGAGAACGTGCGGGGGAACCAAACCGGGGGGATGCACGGGGCGGGCGGGACGTGGGCGGGAAGGTCCGTCCATCACCGACCGCCCCGTGCGCTGTCCGCCGACCGTGCCTGATGCCCGTCGCCGACGCGCGTAAGGTGGAGGGTCGGCGCAGACATCGTTCGACAGGAGCTTTCATGACCAGCACCCTCCCGGCGTCCGCCAGCGGCACGCCGTCCGAGGCCCGGCCGAGCACGCTCGCCGACGGCGACTTCAAGGTGGCGGATCTGTCGCTCGCCGAGTTCGGGCGTAAAGAGATCCAGCTCGCCGAGCACGAGATGCCCGGCCTGATGGCGATCCGGCGTGAGTTCGCCGAGGCGCAGCCGCTCGCCGGCGCGCGGATCACCGGCTCCCTGCACATGACCATCCAGACCGCCGTCCTGATCGAGACGTTGGTCGCGCTCGGCGCGCAGGTCCGCTGGGCGTCCTGCAACATCTTCTCCACGCAGGACCACGCCGCCGCGGCGATCGTCGTCGGCCCGGACGGCACCCCCGAGGCTCCGGCCGGGGTTCCGGTGTACGCCTGGAAGGGCGAGACCCTGCCGGAGTACTGGTGGTGCACCGAGCAGGTGCTCGCCTGGCCCGACGGCCAGGGCCCCAACATGATCCTCGACGACGGCGGCGACGCCACCCTGCTCGTACACAAGGGTGCCGAGTTCGAACGGGCCGGGGCGGTCCCGCCGGTCGAGTCCGCCGACTCCGAGGAGTACGCGGTCATCCTCGAGTTGCTGCACCGCTCGCTCGGCGAGGACGGCCAGCGTTGGACCCGGATCTCCGCCGGCATCAAGGGCGTGACCGAGGAGACCACCACCGGCGTGCACCGGCTCTACGAGATGCACCGGGCTGGCACGCTGCTCTTCCCGGCCATCAACGTCAACGACTCGGTGACCAAGAGCAAGTTCGACAACAAGTACGGCTGCCGGCACTCGCTCATCGACGGCATCAACCGCGCCACCGACGTGCTGATCGGCGGCAAGATGGCGGTCGTCATGGGCTACGGCGACGTGGGCAAGGGCTGCGCCGAGTCGCTGCGCGGTCAGGGCGCCCGGGTCGTGGTGACCGAGGTGGACCCGATCTGCGCGTTGCAGGCCGCGATGGACGGCTACCAGGTCGCCACCCTGGACGACGTTGTCGAGCAGGCCGACATCTTCATCACCGCCACCGGCTGCTTCGACGTCATCACCAACGAGCACATGGCCCGGATGAAGCACCAGGCCATCGTCGGCAACATCGGCCACTTCGACAACGAGATCGACATGGCCGGGCTGGCCAAGCGGTCCGACGTCGAGCGGATCAACATCAAGCCGCAGGTCGACCTGTGGCGCTTCGCCGACGGGCACGCCATCATCGTGCTCTCCGAGGGCCGCCTGCTGAACCTGGGCAACGCGACCGGGCACCCGAGCTTCGTCATGTCGAACTCGTTCGCCAACCAGACGATCGCCCAGATCGAGCTCTTCACCAAGACCGAGGAGTACCCGATCGGCGTCTACGTGCTGCCCAAGCACCTGGACGAGAAGGTGGCCCGGCTGCACCTCGGCGCGCTCGGCGCCAAGCTGAGCACGCTGACCAAGGAGCAGGCCGCCTACCTCGGCGTCTCCACCGAGGGTCCGTTCAAGCCGGACCACTACCGCTACTGATCGACATCTCCGGACCGGGTCGGCTGTTCGCAGCCGGCCCGGTTCGTCGTCTCCGCCGCCGGCTCGGCGGGCTCAGCGTCTCCGGCTCAGCCCGAACGGGGGCCGCGTCGGGTGGGTCGGAACCACGTCCAGACGCACCAGATCAGCCAGCCGACCGACACGACGGTGGCCAGCGCCCGCAGGCGTAGCGCGCTGAGCAGCAGCACCACGGCCAGCACCATCAACCACGGCAGGAATCCCCTCACGGCGGGGATCCTTCCACAGCCGACCGCCGACAGGCCGGCTGCCGGCGGCCGTCGGTCTTCGTCACCGGCCCAGTGAGCTTGTCGTGAACGACTTGACGAGCACCCTGAGCAGGGAGGAAGGTATGCCTGCCCTAAGTCAGCCAAGGCGTGCCTAACCTACTCGGAGCCCGGATGTTCGCCACCTACCTGATCGGCCTGAGGGAAGGGCTGGAAGCGACCCTGGTGGTCAGCATCCTGGTCGCCTTCCTGGTGAAGTCGCAGCGCCGGGACCGGCTGCCGCAGGTCTGGGCCGGCGTCGGCCTGGCCGTGGCGCTCTCGGTGCTCTTCGGCTGGCTGATCGAGTACACGTCGACCTCGCTGCTGTCCCGTTCCGAGGATCGTGAGTTGTTCGAGGCGATCACCTCTGTCGCCGCCGTGGTCTTCGTGACCTGGATGATCTTCTGGATGCGCCGGGCCGCCCGGACCATCGCCGGTGAACTGCGGGGCAAGCTCACCGAGGCGCTGGCCGTCGGGTCCCTCGCCGTCGCCGGTATGGCCTTCCTCGCGGTGATCCGCGAGGGCCTGGAGACCGCGCTGATCTTCTACTCGGCCGCCCAGGGCGCGGCCGGCGACAGCGGCCCGCTGCTCGCGTTGATCGGCGGCATCGTCACCGCAGTGGCCCTCGGCGTGCTGCTCTACGCCAGCGCCCTGCGGATCAACCTCGGCAAGTTCTTCACCTGGACCGGCGCGCTGCTGATCCTGGTCGCCGCCGGCATCCTCAAGTACGGCGTGCACGACTTCCAGGAGGCCGGCGTCCTGCCCGGCCTGAACGACCTGGCCTTCGACATCACCGGCGCGCTCGACCCGAGCACCTGGTACGCGGCCCTGCTCGCCGGCATGTTCAACGTGACTCCCGCGCCCACCGTGCTGGAGACGATCGCCTGGGTCGCGTACGCCGTACCGGTGCTCCTGCTCTTCCTGCGACCGGCCCGGCGCAAGCCGGCACCCACAGCGACCACCACCACCGTCACCGAGCGCGGGGCCGACACCGGCGCCGAGGCCGAGGCGGCGTCCACGCCGCAGCGTGCCTGACCCACGAGGAGAGACAGCCCAGATGCGTACCACCCAGTTCTTCGCGCTGGCCGCCGCCGGCGTGCTGGCGACGGCCGGTCTGGCCGCCTGCTCCGACTCCGACAAGGGTGACTCGGCCGCGTCCGGCGGACCGATCGTGGTCACGGCCAGCGACACCGCCTGTGAGGTCGGCTCGACCGACCTGGGCGCCGGCACCGCCACCTTCAAGATCACCAATTCGGGTGCGAAGGTGACCGAGTTCTACGTGTACGCCGACGGCGACCGCGTGATGGGCGAGGTGGAGAACATCGCCCCCGGGTTGAGCCGCGAGCTGCACGTGGAGTTGCCGGCCGGCACGTACCAGACGGCCTGCAAGCCAGGGATGAGTGGCAAGGGCATCCGGGGTGCGCTCAAGGTCAGCGGGTCCGCCCAGCCGCTCACCGCGGACGCCGCGCTGGCTGACGCCACCGACAACTACCAGCGCTACGTCAAGAGCCAGACCGCCGCGCTGCTGGACAAGACCGAGGAGTTCGTCGGCGCGGTCAAGGCCGGCGACGTGGCGAAGTCCAAGGCGCTCTACCCGGTCGCCCGCACCTACTGGGAGCGGATCGAGCCGGTTGCCGAGATCTTCGGTGACCTCGACCCCAAGATCGACGGCCGCGAGGAGGTCATCGAGGAGGGGATGGAGTTCACCGGCTTCCACCGGATCGAGAAGGACCTCTGGCAGTCCGGTGACATCAGCAAGGACGGCCCGATCGCCGACCGGCTGCTCGTCGACGTCAAGGAGATCGTGGCCAAGGCGAACGCCGAGAAGCTCTCCCCGCTCCAGCTCGCCAACGGTGCCAAGGAGCTGCTCGACGAGGTGGCCAGCGGCAAGATCACCGGCGAGGAGGACCGCTACTCGCACACCGACCTGTGGGACTTCGCCGCCAACCTCGAAGGTTCCAAGGCCGCCGTGTCCGCCCTGCGGCCCGCGTTGCAGCAGCGCTCGCCGGAGCTGGTTACGCAGCTGGACACCGAGTTCACCAACGTCGAGGGACTGCTCGGCAAGCACCGCGACGGCGACGGGTGGAAGCTGCACACCGCGCTGAGCAAGGCCGAGCTCAAGGAGCTCTCCGACGGGATCAACGCGCTCGCCGAGCCGATCAGCAAGGTCGCCGCGGCCGTCGCGAAGTGACCACCTGGCAGAAAGAGTCGAGTCGATGAGCGGGAGCAGGTTCACCCGGCGCCGGGCCATCACCCTGGCCGGGGCCGGGGTGGCCGGGGTCGCCGGGGTGGCGGCCGGCGCGGGAGCACTGCTGAACGGCTCCCATGGCCCGGCCGCGGCGAACGACCACCCGGCCGGGGCCGTGCCGTTCCACGGTGAGCACCAGGCCGGCATCGTCACCCCGGCGCAGGACCGGCTGCACTTCGTGGCCTTCGACGTGATCACCAAGGACCGGGCCCGACTCGTCGAACTGCTGGAGGAGTGGACGGCCGCCGCCGCCCGGATGACCGCGGGGCGCGACGCCGGGATCCTGGGTGCGGTCGGCGGGATGCCGGAGGCCCCACCGGACGACACCGGTGAAGCGCTCGGCCTGCCTCCCTCGCAGCTCACCCTCACCATCGGCTTCGGGCCGACGCTGTTCCGCGACGCCGACGGGCGGGACCGCTTCGGTATCGCCGACCGGCGGCCCGCCGCCCTTGCCGAGCTGCCGAAGTTCCCGGGTGACGCGTTGCAGCCGCAGCTCTCCGGCGGTGACCTCTGCGTGCAGGCGTGCGCCAACGACCCGCAGGTGGCGGTGCACGCGATCCGCAACCTGGCCCGGCTCGGCATGGGCGTGGTGAGCGTCCGCTGGTCGCAGTTGGGCTTCGGCCGAACCTCGTCGACCTCGCGGGAGCAGGCCACCGCGCGCAACCTCTTTGGGTTCAAGGACGGCACGGCCAACCTCAAGGCCGAGGACACCGACCTGCTGCGCGACCAGTTGTGGGCGCAGCCGGGCGACGGACCGGACTGGATGGCCGGGGGCTCGTACCTGGTCACCCGCAAGATCCGGATGCTCGTGGAGACCTGGGACCGGACCTCACTCGCTGAGCAGGAGGAGATCGTCGGCCGGACCAAGGGCAGCGGCGCGCCACTGGGTCGCACCGACGAGTTCGATGAGCCCGACTTCGCCGCCCGTGGCGCGGACGGGAAGCCGGTGATCGCCGAGCACGCTCATGTCACGCTGGCCCACCCGAGTCGGAACGGCGGCGCTCAGCTGCTGCGCCGGGGTTACAACTTCGTCGACGGCTCGGACGGCCTCGGCCGACTCGACGCGGGCCTCTTCTTCATCGCCTACCAGCGCGATCCACGCCGTCAGTTCGTGCCGATCCAGACGCAGTTGGCCCGACACGACGTGATGAACGAGTACCTGCGACACGTCTCCAGCGGGGTGTTCGCCTGTCCTCCCGGGGTACGCGACGGCGGGGATCACTGGGGGCGTGGGCTGTTCGGCTGACTGTCGTCCGGATGGCGACAACCGGTTCGGCCCAGCCTGCTGTGGCGCCAGGCGGCGCCGAAGGGGGATCATGGAAGCGTTACCGGCGGACGCCGGTCCCACCGAACTGAATGAGGATGCAATATTAATCCCATGAGAGCCCGCGTACTGGTGGTCGACGATGACCCCGCGCTCGCCGAGATGCTCGGCATCGTGCTGCGCAGTGAGGGTTTCCTGCCCTCGTTTGTGGCGGACGGCGAGCGGGCGTTGGCCGCCTTTCGCGACAGTCGTCCCGATATCGTGCTGCTTGACCTGATGCTTCCCGGTATGAGCGGTATCGACGTGGCCCGGTCGATCCGGGCAGAGTCCGGCGTGCCCATCGTCATGTTGACCGCAAAGAGCGACACCGTGGACGTCGTGCTCGGCCTGGAGTCCGGCGCCGACGACTACGTGGTCAAGCCATTCAAGCCCAAGGAGCTGGTGGCCCGGATGCGGGCCCGACTGCGCCGAGGCGAGGACGTGGCCCCGGAGATGCTCACCATCGGGCCGCCGGACAACCAGATCACCATCGACGTTCCCGCGCACACAGTGAGTCGCAACGACGAGGAGGTGAAGCTGACGCCGCTGGAGTTCGACCTGCTGGTCGCGCTCGCCCGCAAGCCACGTCAGGTCTTCACCCGCGAGGTGCTGCTCGAACAGGTCTGGGGCTACCGGCACGCCGCCGACACCCGTCTGGTCAACGTGCACGTCCAGCGGTTGCGGGCCAAGATCGAGCCAGACCCGGAGCGACCGGAAATCATCCTCACCGTGCGGGGCGTGGGCTACAAGGCAGGGACCGGATAGCCTGGTCGCACTGTGTCGACCTCGCCGCCCCCACCCTCCCCGAGTACGGCTGCCCGCCGGCCCAGCGCCGGCGGGGAGCTCTGGCGTGCGGTGAGCGGTCGGGTCGCTCGTGCGGTGGGTCGGGCACACCAGACCTGGCGCCGTTCGCTCCAGGTCCGGGTCGTGACCATCACGCTGGTCGCGTCCAGCCTGCTGGTCGGCGGGTTCGCGTTCCTGATCGCTGACAAGATCACCACCATCCTGCTCGACAGCGCTCGCAGCGACGTCCGGCAGCGGGTGACCAGCGGTGCCAGCTACGCGGCCAAGCAGGTCTCCTTCTACGGGCAGCCGCAGGAGGCGCAGCTCCAGGAGACCATCGACGGCACTGTCAACTACCTGGCCGGCGGCGACCCCCAGCAGACCAGCGGGGTGGTGGTGGCGATCACCGCCGACGACTATCCCAACGACATCCAGACGCGCACCTCCCCGTCCGCGAACGTGCAGTCGCTGATCAGCCCCGAGCTGCGGGCCGCGATCGCCGACGGCAAGGTGGCCAGTCAGATCCGCACCGGGCGACTCACCGGCGAGAGCACCAAATACCTGGTCTACGGCTCACCGGTGCCCACCCGCTTCGGCCAGATCGAGCTCTACTATCTGGTCCCGCTGGGCCGGCAGGACGTCACCGCCGCCGACGCCCGCGCCACAGTGGTGGCCACCGGGGTCGCGCTGGTGATCCTGCTCGGGTTGCTCGCGGCGCTGGTCACCCGGCTGGTGGTCAACCCGGTCCGGGTTGCCGCACGAACCGCCCAGCGGCTCTCCGCGGGCCTGCTCGACCAGCGGATGGTGGTCAACGGCGAGGACGACCTGGCCCTGCTCGCCGCGTCGTTCAACCAGATGGCCACCAACCTGCAACGGCAGATCCTGCGCCTGGAAGAGATGTCCCGGTTGCAGCGCCGCTTCACGTCAGACGTCTCCCACGAGCTGCGTACCCCGCTGACCACGGTCCGGATGGCCGCCGACCTGATCTTCGCTGAGCGCGACGAGTTCGATCCGGCGGTCGCCCGCAGCGCCGAGCTGCTCCAGGCCGAGTTGGATCGATTCGAGGAGCTGCTCACCGACCTGCTGGAGATCAGTCGGTTCGACGCGGGCTTCGCCATGCTGGATTCCGAGCCGACCGACCTGGTGCCGGTGGTGCACCGGGTGGTCGACCGGCTGGCTGGCCTGGCCGAGCGGGTGGGTGTACCGATCGAACTCGACCTGCCGGGCACGCCCGTGATCGCCGAGGTCGACCCGCGCCGGGTCGAGCGGGTGTTGCGCAACCTGGTCGGCAACGCCGTCGAGCACGGTGAGGCCCGCCCGGTGCTGATCACCCTCGGCATCGACGAGACCGCCGTGGCGATCACCGTCCGCGACCACGGTGTGGGGCTGAAAGTGGGCGAGGAGAAGCTGGTGTTCAACCGGTTCTGGCGGGCGGACCCGTCCCGGGCCCGGCAGACCGGGGGCACCGGGCTGGGCCTGTCGATCAGCCTGGAGGACGCGCGGCTGCACGGCGGCTGGTTGGAGGCGTGGGGTGCTCCCGGGCAGGGCGCGCAGTTCCGGCTCACCCTGCCGGCCCGTGCGGGCGATCGCCTGACCACCTCACCGCTGCGGCTGGTGCCGGCCGACGCCACACTGCCGTTCGGCGGCCCGCGCGACGGCGGCCCACTGGCAATCGGTCCCGGCGCGGGCGGGGCGCTGGCAATCGGCCCGGCTCCAGCCGGAGACGGACAGCGGACGGAGGTGCGCTCGTGAGACGGCCGACTCTGCTCGGGACCCTCGGCGTGATGGTGCTGCTGGGCGCCGGCTGTGGCATCCCGGCGGCATCCGACGTGCGGGTGGACGGCAAGGGCGGCGCCGCGACCGAGGCCGGTGTGATCAGTCGGGGCAGTGAGCCACCGACGCGGACGGCCAGCGGCAGCGTCAACGAGACGTTCGTCCGCAACTTCCTGTCCGCCGCCGCCGGCGAGCCGGATCGGGCGTACGAGCGGGTCAAGGCGTTCATCGCCCCGGAGGACAAGACCCGTCTACAGGACAAGAAGGGCAGCGAGGTCGCGCTGAACGTGGTCCGGCTGCGCGAGGCGGTCTACACCCTCAACAGCGACTCGACCACGACCGTGAAGATCGCCGTGCAGCAGATCGGGGTGCTGCGGACCAACGGCACCCTGGCTCCACCGGTGGCGACCGAGACGGAGTACGAGTTCGGCCTGCGCAGCGCGTCCTTCAACGGCGGCGTCAACGATGACCGGGCCGGCCTCTACATCATCAACCCGCCCAACGTGCTGCTGCTCAGCGACACCGCCCTTCGCGAGTATTACCAGGACGAGACGATTTACTTCTGGAGTTCGGACCGCAGCCGCCTGGTGCCCGACCAGCGCTACCGGCCGCAGGCGGTGCCGGTCGAGCGGCAGGTGAACGAGGTGGTGAAGTGGCTGGTCGGCGGCCCCTCCGACTGGTTGCGCCCGGGAGTCGTCGGGCTGCCCGACCGCACCGAGCTGATCAACAACGCCACCGGCGGCAACGGTCGGTGGGAGGTCAACCTGGACATGTCCGGTGACGACCAGAGCGGGATCGACCAATTGATCACGCAGATTGCCTGGTCATTGGGCGACCTCACCGGTCAGCTGGAGTTGAAGATCCGCAACAACGCGCAGCCCGTGGTGGACCTGGGCGAGCGACGAGACTCCCGGGTGCTCTATCCGTATGCCGCCAGCCCGCAGCGGTTCGGCGTGTACGACGGCGCGATCCACCCACTCGACTTCGACGGCGAGCCCAGCGGCACGGTGCCGCTGACACCCGAGGCCAACCGTAACGTCGTTTCCGCCAGCCTCGGGCTGGCCAAGGACCGCCGGATCCTCGCCGCGATGGTGGTCACCGGCAGCGGCAAGAACCGGTACCGACTCGCCGTGGGCACGGGCGCCGACCCGGTCTCCGTCATCAGCCGCAGCGGCACCGAATACTCCTCGATCGGCCGACCGGTGTGGCTGCGTACTGTCGACAACCGCCCCAGCCGCGGCCTGGTGGTGGCCGACGGGCAGCTCTACCGGTTCGACGAGGCGGCCCGGATGTATCTGGTGCCGCTCAACCTGCCCTCCGCCGCGGTCACCGCGGTGGCCGCCGCGTTGGACGGCCAGCGGGTGGCGCTGATCGCCGGGGGCCGTCTCTACGTCGCCGCGGTCAACCTCGACGGCGGCGGGGCCTCCATCGGCCCGCCCCGAGAGTTGGTCACCTCGCTGACCAACCCGACGGCGGTCGACTGGGGCAGGGAGGACCAGCTTGTGGTGGCGGGGTCGGTCGGCCAGCCGGCGATCTACGAGATCAGTGTCGACGGCGCCCTGGAGACGCCGCTGCGTACCGACCTCGGCGCCAAGGTCACCCACCTGACCGCGTACCCGACAAATCGCAGTGTGCGGGCGCCCAGCGGGGCGTACATGTACGAGGCGAACGGGGTGGCCTACCGCAGCAGCCCGTTCGAACGGATCGAGCCCGGGCGGGTACGCGACATCGCCCCGGTGCCGACCGGCGTCCGGCCGAGCAACCCGTCGGCGCCGTTCTTCCTCTACTGACACGGTGAGCGGGCTCTGGGCGGACCTCGCCGACCTGGTGCTGCCCGCCGACTGCGCCGGTTGTCGGGAGCGCCGACCCGGCCTGCGGCACGGGGTCTGCCCCGCCTGCGTCGCGGCGCTGGGCGAACTGCGGCCACGGGCGGTCCGCCCCACCCCCGCACCGCCGGGCCTGCCGTCCTGCGTCGCCCTCGGCCCGTACGCGGGTCCGCTGCGCGAGGCCCTGCTGGCGTACAAGGAACACGGCCGACACGGGCTGGCCCGCCCACTCGGCGCGCTGCTCGCCGAGGTCGTCGCGGCGGCCGTCGGTGCGGCCCGTCCGCTGGTGTTGGTTCCGGTACCGGACACCGCGGCGGCGGCCCGGTCCCGTTACGGGGACCACCTCGACCGGCTGGCCCGGCACTGCGCGGCCCGGCTCAACCGGAGCGGTTGGGCGGTGCGGGTGCACCGTCCGCTGCGGGCGTCGCCCCGGCCCGACTCGGTCACCCTGGACAGCGCCGGGCGCGCGGCGGCGGCCGAGGCGGCCTTCCAGCCCCGCTCGACCGGGTCGGTCCGGGGTCGTGCCGGGGGTGCGGCGCCGGTCGTGGTGCTGCTCGACGACATCGTCACCACCGGCGTGACCCTCGCCGCCGCGAGCCGGGTGCTGACCGCGACAGGGTGGGCACCGAGTGTCGCGGCGGTGCTCGCGGCGACCGAGAAAAGACACCAGTCGTAACCGATAGTGTTTCCGTTTCACCCGTTGGTGTATGAGGTGCGAAAAATCCTGGGCCGTCTCGGCAACATGGGGTGACTGCCGGGCAAACAGGAGTTAGCGTTTCGCTGTCGGGGGTAGGAGGTCTTTCCCACCACCCTCGGCGGTGAGAGGAGGCGTAGCCGTACCAAC
Organism: Micromonospora sp. CNZ322; assembly: GCF_007827755.1. Taxonomy (NCBI): domain Bacteria; kingdom Bacillati; phylum Actinomycetota; class Actinomycetes; order Micromonosporales; family Micromonosporaceae; genus Micromonospora; species Micromonospora sp. CNZ322. The sequence continues at coordinate 499,073 of NZ_VITD01000001.1, read as the reverse complement.
CGGTCGACGCCAGCGGGTCTCCCCACGGCGCGCGGCCGGGTAACCGGATCGAAGACCGTCCGAACAAGGGAGGTCACGTGGACATCGTGGTCAAGGGCCGAAACGTCGAAGTGCCGGACCATTACCGGGTACACGTAGCCGAGAAACTCGCGAAGATCGAACGCTACGACCACAAACTTATTCGCGTTGATGTCGAGCTGTTTCACGAGCGCAATCCGCGCCAGGCCGACCACTGCCAGCGGGTGGAGATCACCTGTGTTTCCCGGGGCCCGGTGATTCGGGCCGAAGCCTGCACGAACGACTTCTACAGCGCGCTCGACGCGGCCATCGCGAAGCTCGACACCCGGCTGCGCCGCGCGGCCGACCGCCGCCGCGTACACCGGGGCCGGCACGCGCCGATCTCCGTCGCCGAGGCCACAGCGGGCCTTCCGGTCGCGGACCTGGTGCCCAACGCGCTGAGCGCGCCGAGCGACGGCGCCCGCGCCGGCACCGCGGTCGCGGAGCGGGTCGAAGAGGAGCACGACGACCAGCCGTGGCACATCGCCCGGGAGAAGGTCCACCCGGCCGAGCCGATGACCATCGACGACGCGCTGTTCGAGATGGAACTGGTCGGGCACGACTTCTACCTTTTCCAGGACAAGGAGTCCGGCCGCCCCAGCGTCGTCTACCGGCGCCACGCGTACGACTACGGCATCATCTCCCTCGCCACCTGACCGGTAGCCGATCCGCGTCGATCATGGGGTTGTGGTGGGGAAACGTCCACCACAACCCCATGATCCGTCAGCGGAGGTCGGCGGGGAGCAGCGCAAAGGTCAGGTCGTCCAGGCGGGTGCCGTTCAGCCCGGGCAGCCGGCCGCGCTGAACGGACTCGCGCCGAAAACCGACCCGCTCCAGCACCCGGTGCGACGCGGTGTTGTCCGGCACAGTGCCGGCCGACAGCCGGGCGATACCGGCCGAGCCGAACGCCCAGCCCGCGAGCAACCGGACCGCCCGCGTCGCGTACCCCCGGCCGCGCCAGTCCGGCAGCAACGCGTAGCCGACCGACGCCTCGCCGGCGGCCACGTCGGTGTACGACAAGCCGCAACTGCCCACGGGCTCGCCGCTGGCCATGTCCGTGATCATCAGCCGGGCGATCTCGCCGGTCAGCCAGCCACTCTGCGCGAGACGACAACGCCGCTCCATCGCCTCGCGCGTCGGCGGCACCGGCGGCGCCTGGTTCGCCACCACCTCGGGTCGGCTGTGCAGCCGGTACATCAGCGCCGCGTCGTCCGGTGCGAGTGGGCGCAGCGCCACCACATCGTCGGTGAGCACCCCGCCGGGCAGGTCGGGCAGCAGCCGGGCGGCCGGGCCGGGCGGATCACCGGCGACGCGTACCCAGGCCAGCAGGTCGTGCCGGCCCGCGTCGCGGGACGCACCTGCCGAACGGCGCAGACCCTCGTAGCGGAAGCCGGCGGCCAGCGCGACCCGCTGGCTCGGGCCGTTCTCCGGTTCGGTGAGCAACTCCAGTCGGGCCGCCCCGGCGGCGAACGCGTGCTCGCTCAGCGCGCTGGTCGCCGCGGTGGCCAGCCCGCGACCGCGCGCCGCCGGTCGCATCCAGTAGCCGATCTCCAGCTGACCCCGCGCGGGCACCGGGTTGTTCAGCCCCACCGCGCCGAGCAGACGATCGGTAGCGGGGTCCGCGACGGCGTACGCCGTGCCGCCGCCGGTCCAGGCCGCCGGGGCGCCGACATCGATCCACCAGCGGGCGTCGGTCTCGGTGTACGGCGTTGGCAGGTTCGACACGAACCGTTGAGTCAGCGGGTCCGCGCAGCCGTCCACCACGTCGACGCTGTCCTGCGCGCGAAACGGGCGCAGCCGCACCCCGTGCGCCTCGACGACCGGCCGCAGATTCATCCCAGATCCTTCGCGAGAAGCGCCCCGACCCACACGTCCACCCGCTCGCCCCGGTGCTGTACGCCGCCCCGGGTGATCCCCTCGACCAGGAAGCCCGCCTTCTCCGCCGCCCGGCGGGAGGCGGTGTTGCCCACATTCGCCTTCCACTCGATCCGCGCCAGGCCCAACGTGCTGAAGCCCCAGGCGCTGAGAGCGACCAGCGCGGCGGGCAGGTAGCCCCGACCCCGGGCCGCCGGCGCGGTCATGAAGCCGACGTCGGCCACCAGCGGGTCGGCGGGGGAGAGCCGCAGGTCGAGCGTGCCCGCGTACCGGTCGTCGGAGTCGGCGATCACGAAGCAGGCGGCGTCCCCCCGAGCCCAGGCGTCCCGGCCGTAAGCCTGGTAGCCCTGCGCGTCGGCGCGCTCGTACGGGTCCGGCACTGTCGTCCAGCGGATGCTCTCCGGGTCCCGGCAGGTCTGCACCACGGCGTCCAGGTCCTTCTCCTCCATGGGCCGCAGCCGCAGCTCGCCGGCCCCGGTCTCGGCGAACAGAACGGGCTGCGGGCGGCCGAAGACGGCGGCCCGCCGGGCGGCGAGGGTGCCCGGACCGGCCGGACCGGTCGACCCGGCGGCCGGTACCTCGCCGGGCAGCAGTGAGCCGATCCAGCCGTCCGCACTGCCGGGCAGCGCCGGGTTGGCCAGCCGCAACCTGCCGTCGATCCGGAAACCGGCCCGGAGGGCCACCAGCCGGGAGGCGTGGTTGCCCACCTCGGCCTGCCAGATGAGCCGGCGAAGCCCGAGGGTGTCGAAGGACCAGCGGGCCACCGCCCGGGTGGCCCGGACCATCACGCCCCGGCCACGCGCCCAGGGTGCCGTCCAGTAGCCGATCTCACCGGTGCCGTCCTTGTCGATCGAGATCAGCCCGCTGGAACCCAGCAGTTCCCCGGTGTCCGGGTCGCAGACAGCGAACGGTGCCCCGGTGCCCTCGGCCCAGGCCTTCCGGCTCATCTCGGTGACAAATCCGTGGGCGTGTTCCGGCCGGTACGGGCGCGGTACGGTGGTCCAACGCTGAATGTCCGGGTCCTGGCAGGCTCGGTGCACGGCCTCGGCATCCGTTTCTCGCCAGGGCCGTAGCAGCGCGCCATCCTCGATGATCTCCACGGGCTCCACTCGTGCATCCTGCCGTAGCGTTCGCCGACGGCGTAACCGGATAACGTTTGGGGCGTGTGCAGGACGCGAGTTATGTCGGGTTCGGCGGGGTCGAGCACCGCCACCAGTGACCATCGCGCCGATGGAGCGCCTACGATGGTTCGAGACTGTCTAGGGGAGCGTTGATCCGTGTCGATTCTGGAAAAGGTCCTTAACGCGGGCGAGGGCCGCATGGTGCGCCGGCTCAAGGCCATCGCCGCCGCCGTCACCTCGATCGAGGACGACTACGTCAACCTCACCGACGAGGAACTGGCCGGCATGACCGAACAGTTCCGGGAGCGGCTCGACGAGGGTGAGACCCTCGACGACCTGCTGCCGGAGGCGTTCGCGGTGGCCCGCGAGGCGGCCGCCAGGGTGCTCGGCCAGCGCCCGTACGACGTCCAGGTGATGGGCGGCGCGGCACTGCACTTCGGCAACATCGCCGAGATGAAGACCGGTGAGGGCAAGACGCTGACCTCGGTCATGGCCGTCTACCTCAACGCGCTCTCCGGCAAGGGCGTCCACGTGATCACCGTCAACGACTACCTCGCCCAGCGTGACGCGGCGTGGATGGGTCGGGTGCACGAGTTCCTCGGGCTGACCGTCGGCGTGGTGCTGCCCAACCGGCCGGCCAGTGAGCACAAGGCCGCCTATGAGTGCGACATCACCTACGGCACCAACAACGAGTTCGGCTTCGACTACCTGCGCGACAACATGGCCTGGTCGAAGGACGAGCTGGTGCAGCGTGGGCACAACTTCGCGGTGGTCGACGAGGTCGACTCCATCCTGATCGACGAGGCCCGCACCCCGCTGATCATCTCCGGCCCCGCCGAGCACTCCGCCCGCTGGTACGGCGAGTTCGCCGGCGTGGTGGCCCGGCTCCAGCCCGGCACCGACGGCGAGGGCGACTACGAGGTCGACCACTCCAAGCGCACCATCGCGGTGACCGAGCGGGGCGTTGCCAAGGTCGAGGACCGGCTCGGCATCGACAACCTGTACGAGTCGGTGAACACCCCGCTGGTCGGTTACCTCAACAACGCCATCAAGGCCAAGGAGCTCTACAAGCGCGACAAGGACTACATCGTCAGCGACGGTGAGGTCCTGATCGTCGACGAGTTCACCGGTCGCATCCTGCACGGCCGTCGCTACAACGAGGGCATGCACCAGGCGATCGAGGCCAAGGAGGGGGTGGAGATCAAGCAGGAGAACCAGACCCTGGCCACCATCACCCTCCAGAACTACTTCCGCCTCTACGAGAAGCTGTCCGGGATGACCGGTACGGCGCAGACCGAGGCGAGCGAGTTCAACAAGGTCTACAAGGTCGGCGTCGTGACCATCCCGACCCACCGCCCGATGGTTCGCGAGGACCGGCCGGACGTCATCTACAAGACGGAAAAGGCCAAGTTCAACGCCGTCATCGAGGACATCGCCGAGCGGCACCAGATGGGTCAGCCGGTGCTGGTGGGCACCGTCTCGGTGGAAAACTCCGAGATCCTCTCCCAGCTGCTGCGCCGCCGTGGCATCCCGCACAACGTGCTGAACGCCAAGTTCCACGCCCGGGAGGCCGAGATCGTCGCCCAGGCCGGGCGTAAGGGCGCGGTCACCGTGGCCACCAACATGGCCGGCCGCGGCACCGACATCCTGCTCGGTGGCAACCCGGAGTTCCTCGCCGCGAACGAGCTGCGCCAGCGCGGCCTCGACCCGCTGGAGAACGAGGAAGAGTACGCCAAGGCGATGGAGGAGGTCCTTCCCACCTGGAAGCAGGCCTGCGACGCCGAGGCGGAAGAGGTCTCGGCCGCTGGCGGCCTCTACGTGCTGGGCACCGAGCGGCACGAGTCCCGGCGGATCGACAACCAGCTGCGTGGTCGCGCCGGCCGGCAGGGCGACCCGGGCGAGTCCCGCTTCTACCTGTCCCTTCAGGACGAGCTGATGCGGCGCTTCCGGGCCGGAGCGGTCGAGGCGGTGATGGAGCGCTTCAACATCCCGGAGGACGTGCCCATCGAGTCGAAGATGGTCACCCGGCAGATCAAGAGCGCCCAGGCCCAGATCGAGGGCCAGAACGCCGAGATCCGCAAGAACGTGCTCAAGTACGACGAGGTGCTCAACAAGCAGCGCCAGGTCGTCTACGCCGAGCGGCTCCGGGTGCTCAACGGTGAAGACCTCTCCGACCAGGTCCGCAACATGATCGACGACACCGTCGAGGCGTACGTGCGTGGCGCCACCTCCGACGGCTACGGCGAAGACTGGGACCTTGAGCAGCTCTGGTCCAGCCTCAAGCAGCTCTACCCGGTCGGCGTGACGATTGAGGAGTTGGAAGAGGAGGCCGGCGGTTCCCGGGCCGGCATGGACGCCGACTTCCTGGTCGCCCGCCTCAAGGAGGACGCCAACGCCGCGTACGACCGGCGTGAGGAGCAGCTCGGCACCGAGGGGGTGCGCCAGCTCGAGCGGATGGTGCTGCTCCAGGTCATCGACCGCAAGTGGCGCGAGCACCTCTACGAGATGGACTACCTCCAGGAGGGCATCAACCTCCGGGCGTACGCCCAGCGCGACCCGGTGGTGGAATACCAGCGCGAGGGCTTCGACATGTTCGCCACCATGATGGACGGCATCAAGGAGGAGACCGTCGGTTTCCTCTACAACGTCGACGTCCAGGTGACCGAACCGGAGCCGGAGGAGGGGGCCGACGAGGTCACCCTGCTCGACAAGCCGGTGGAGATCCGGGCCAAGGGCCTCAACCAGGCGCCGCGGCGGCAGGGCCTGCAATACTCCGCCCCCACCATCGACGGTGAGGCCAGCCCGGGCGCGGTCGCCGTGGAGCAGGCCCAGCAGCAGGCTCCGGCGCTCGGTGTGGGCCGACCGGCTCCGGGTGCTCCGGCGGCACCGGGGCAGAGCGCGCCGTCCGCGCCGCAGCGGCCGGCATCCGGGCTGCGTGGCCCGGCAGTTCCGTCGGCTGCCGCCCGTCGGCCGGCACCGAACCAGGCGGAGGCGAGCAACGGCCCGTCCCGCAACGCGCCGTGCCCGTGTGGCTCGGGCCGCAAGTACAAGCGCTGCCACGGCGCCCCCAACGGCGGCAACTGACCAACAGCAGCTGCACCGACAGCGTCTGACCGACGGGTCCCGGCCAACCAGGCCGGGGCCCGTCGGTGTCTTTGAGCCTCGCCGACGACCGGGGCCGGTGCGGTCAGAGCACGTGGAGGGCAACGCAGAGCCAGCGGCCCCGGCGATGTTCGAGGCGCAGCGCCATCGCCCAACTTCGGCCGCCCGCGCCGGTGAGGACGGCTGCCGCCTCCACCGCGGCCTCCCGGGGCTCGCAGACTCGCAGGCGTAGCAGCCGAACCAGTGGTCGGCCGCTACGGCGGCGGGATGCCCCGGCCCGGCCGGATGCGCGGGCGAGTTCGGTCAGCAGGTCGCCCGCTCGGGCCGGGTCGAGCAGCGCTCGTACCTGGGCCGGCGAACGGTAGCCGTTGACCACCTCCAGGCAGGTGCCGACGAAGCGGTGCGCGGCTCGGGTGGTTTCCGGTGCGGTCGACGTCGGCAACGACGCGACCGGGTGGGTGGTGGTGGACCTGCTGGGCACCGGGCGCACTGCTGCTCGCCGCTCCGCCGGCCGGACCGGGCTGGGCCGGGTGGAGGCGAACAGGTCGAGGGCTAGTTGGCCGTCGGTCATCGGCGGCCAGCACGACCCGTCGGCCTCGTCAACGTACGGCGGGTCGAAGGGCGGGACGGGGCGCAGTCGCACGGGTGGTCGGGAAGGACCGGGTCGCGCTCCGCTCATCATGGGCCCCCTTGATCTTGTGTTTGCCTTCGTTTGCCTCCGACAAGCTAGATTCTGAGCGACAAAATCGCCTCGGTCAATGGCTTCGTGGCGCCCTCTGCCCGACAACGCCCATGATCCACTCGGGTTCCTTGAAATCGTGTGGTCCCAGCGGCCCAGACACCCCGACTTCCGTAAAAGCGAGTGGATCATGCCCAGGGACGGGCGGGCGGACGGGCCGGGCAGGCGGGCGGGGACGGGCCGGGCCGGGCAGGCGGGCCGAGCTGAGCGGCGCAGGCTGAGCGGCGCAGGCGGGTCAGGCTGGAGAACGGGTCGGGCTTCTACTACTCGGCGTCGCGGTCGATCAGCGGGTTGCTCTGCACCCAGTCTGCCGTCTCGTCGTATTTGCGCGCTATGTACTCCTCCAGTCGAGCGCGCTCGACGCGCCACTGGCCGCGTCCGCCGATCTTGATCGCCGGCAGTTCGCCGCTGCGCACCATGTGGTAGACCTGCGAGTCCGACACGTTGAGCTCGGCGGCCACGTCGGAGAGCAGCAGGAACCTCGGCTCCACAGAAACTCCCGGGGTTGATGTCGTTTGGCTCAGTTTGCCACCGACAGCCCCTGCCGCCCAGCACCGGACCGGGTCGGTGGCGGACCAACCACGCGGGACACACCGGCTGGGAACTTCCTCCGGCCGGAGGCGGGGTGTATGACGGTCACGGCGTGCGGCATGATCTGCGCCCGTGCCGGCGGCCGCCGGTGGAGGACGACGCGGGGAGACGACCGGTGACCGACGAGCTTGTCCGGGTGTACGTGCCGGCGACCGTACCGATGCTGGCCCGGCTGCGTGTGGAGGGCCTGGCCGCCGACCAGGCGCACGCCGTGACCCCGGCGCTGCGCGAGTGGTACGCCGAGGGTGACGAGGAGGAGTTGGAGTACGTCGCCTTCACCCGCGCTGCCCAGGACGCCCTGCACCTGCTCCGGACCGACCCGACCGCTCCCCGCCGTCGCGTCGTCATCTCGGTCGACCTGCCGTCGGCATCGATCGGTCGCGGCGACGGCGAGCTGGGCTCCAGCGCGGTGACGTTGACCGACGCCGTGCCGGTGGGCGCCGTCGCGGCCATCCACGTGGACAGCGCGGACGCGGCCGAGGAGGTCGGCGCGGCGGCCGACGTCGTGGCCGAGGCGGCGGCTGGTGACCCGGACGCCCAGTTCACCGTCGACGGCGCCGAGGACCACGAGCTGGAGTGGTACGACGTGACGGAGCTGGACCAGCTGCTGAGCGCGACCGACTGAGCCGGGCAGCGCCCCGACAGCAGCCGGAACACCGGATTCGCCCGCCTGCGCCGAACGCGGCCCCGGCCGCCGCACCGGGCACGCCCGCCTGCGCCGGCCACCTTCCTCGAACGCCGGCCCCGGTGAGGCGTCAGCGAGCGGGGTCCGCCTTCGCCGGGTCCGTGTCGGACGTCTCAGCTGCGTCGAACGTCTCGGCCGGGTCCGCGTCGAACGCCTTGGCGTAGCCCGGCTTGTCGTCCGCCGGGTCGACCTGCTCCGCGACGGGGTTCGGGCCGTGGGCCGGTTCGTCGTCGTCGCTGTGGGCCGGGCTGAGCGTGCGGCCGAATGCGATGAGCGCAGTCAGCGCCCCCACGAAGAGCACCCAGATGCCGTTGTCCACCCGGGAGGTGCCCAGCGAGGTCTGCGCCACCGCGTCCGCCTCACTGAGCGCGCTGGCAAGGTCGAGCAGCGACCGGCCGCCAACCCTGATGATCACTTCGGCGAGCAGCAGGAGGAGCCCCGGCCCGGCGCCGGCGAGCAGGTACGCCGGCCAGCGCAGCGCCGGGGCGTCGGGATCGCGGCGGACGGCTCGACGCCGTGCCCAGGTCAGGTAGCCGAAGGCCAGAAGCCCGGCGAGCAGCCCGGCGACGAGCGATTCGGTACGGGACACCCACTTGGCTGCGTTGATCAACGATTCCTGGCTGTCGCCGGAGCCGAAGAGGTCGAACAGCGGGTCCCGGGCGCGGCTGAACGCGACAACGAAGATCAACGTGCCCAGCGCGGCGGTGACCACGGCACCGACCGCCGGGGCGGTCCGCGCGCCGGCCAGCGCGCCCCCGATGATCGCCGCGGCAGCCGTGGTGCCGGCGATCACGTTGGTGGTGGACGTGTCGAAGTAGGTGAGGTTGATGGCCACGGCGGCAGCGAGCCCGACCAGCATTCCGCCGCCGATCGCCCCGGCGAAGCGCAGGGTGGCCCAGTCGCCGTACCGGCGGGCCAGCAGGTTGCCACCGGCCAGCGCGACGGCGGCCCCGGCCACCAGCGCGGCCGAGATCACGCCGGGCAGGGCGAACGCGGAGAGGCTGATCGCGGTGACCCCGGCTGCGGCCGAGGTGATGGCCTCCCGGGTGGACCAGAGCATGGCGGTCAGCCAACCGAGCGCCAGCAGCGCGAGCACTGCGGCGCCGGGCGCGGGCAGCGGACGACTGCCGGCGCTGGCCGCGTCGACCGCCGGCTCGTCCGACTCAGGGGCCGGGACGCGGCCGGGCTGCTTGGTCATCGTCTCCCCTTCGAGGCGGCAGGTCACCGACCATTCAGGGTACGCGGGCCCGCTGGGCTGCCTGTCGCCCCGGGACAGCGGGACGGATCGAGGCCGGTCGGTAAGGGGAGGAAGGGTAGGCCGGTCCTTGGCGCGGGGCGGTGGCCAAGGTGGGTCGCGCGGCCCGTCGTGGGAGAATCAGGGGAGGTCCCGCCGCTGCCCGGCCTCCGGTGCGGCGTCCGGTGTCCGGCCATCCGGTCGGTGCCCGCGGGTCCGGTTTCGCCACTGCTGTCGAGATCGCCAGGAGCCTTGATGGATGCCGTGTTCTCCGTTCCCGAGCCGCGCAACGAGCCGGTTCGCAACTACGAGCCGGGCAGCCCCGACCGGGACCGGCTCCAGCGGCGGCTGACCGAGCTCGCCGCCGAGCGCATCGACCTGCCGATGACCATCGGCGGTGAGCAGCGGATGGCCGGCGGTGACCCGATCAACGTGGTGCAGCCGCACAAGCACGCCCACGTGCTGGGGGTGACCGCGCACGCCACCCACGACGACGCGCGCGCCGCGACCAAGGCGGCCAAGGACGCCGCGCCGATGTGGCGGGCGCTGCCCTTCGAGGAGCGCGCCGCGATCTTCCTGCGCGCCGCCGAACTGCTCGCCGGTCCCTGGCGGGACACGCTCAACGCCGCCACCATGCTCGGTCAGTCGAAGACCGCGATCCAGGCGGAGATCGACGCGGCGTGCGAGTTCATCGACTTCCTGCGGTTCAACGTGCACTTCGCGCGTCGCCTGCTCGAGGAGCAGCCGGCGTCCTCGCCCGGCGTCTGGAACCGCTTCGACCACCGCCCGCTGGAGGGCTTCGTCTACGCGGTCACCCCGTTCAACTTCACCGCCATCGCCGGCAACCTACCGTCGGCGCCGGCCCTGCTGGGCAACACGGTGGTCTGGAAGCCGGGCCCGACCCAGCAGTTCGCCGCGCACTTCACCATGCGGCTGTTCGAGGCCGCCGGCCTGCCGCCCGGCGTGATCAACATGGTCACCGGCCGGGGCGAGGAGGTCTCCGACGTCGTGCTCGCCGACCCGGATCTGGCCGGCATCCACTTCACCGGTTCGACAAAGGTCTTCCAGCAGTTGTGGCGGACCGTGGGCGACAACATCTCCCGTTACCGGGGCTACCCGCGCCTGGTCGGCGAGACCGGCGGCAAGGACTTCGTCGTCGCGCACACCAGCGCCGACGTGGACGCGCTGCACACCGCGCTGATCCGTGGCGCGTACGAGTACCAGGGCCAGAAGTGCTCGGCGGCCTCGCGGGCGTACGTGCCGCGCTCGATCTGGGAGGGTGGGCTGCGGGACCGGCTGGCCGCCACCACCGACTCGCTGACCTACGGTGACGTGGCCGACTTCGGCAACTTCGGCGGTGCAGTGATCGACGACAAGGCGTTCTCCCGGCACACCGCTGCCCTGGAGCTGATCGCCGGTGACGACAGCTGCCGGGTGCTGGCCGGTGGCACCGCCGACGACTCGGTCGGCTACTTCGTGCGACCGACGCTCTTCGAGTGCGGCGACGCCGCTCACGAGACCTTCACCACCGAGTACTTCGGGCCGATCCTGGGCGTGCACGTGTTCGACGACGCCCGGTTCGACGAGGTGGTCGCGCAGGCGGAGTCGATCGCCCCGTACGCGCTGACCGGCTCGGTGTTCGCCACCGACCGTCGGGTCGTCGAGTCGGTCGGCGAGCGCATGCGGTACGCGGCCGGCAACTTCTACATCAACGACAAGCCGACCGGCGCGGTGGTCGGGCAGCAGCCCTTCGGTGGCGCCCGCGCCAGCGGCACCAACGACAAGGCCGGCTCCTGGCTGAACCTGGTCCGTTGGATCTCCCCGCGGACGATCAAGGAGACCTTCGTGCCGCCGACCGACCACACGTACCCCCACATGGGCTGACAGGCGACGACCCGCCGGCGGCGCGCGTGCGACGCCGCCGGCGGACGCCCGGAATGTGGCAATCCATCGATAGTCCTCAACGGACAGTCTGCCGCCGACAGTGCACTTAGGAAGTCCTGTTGGGTGGCAAACCGGCAAATCCTGGACGCCGGGTGCGCAAAGTGGCAGCGTAGTGGGCATGGCGGATTCCGGAGTCAACCCTACGGCGGCGGCCCTGCTCGGCCTCCTCCACGAGGGCCCGATGACAGGCGGTCAGTTGATGGCCGCCGCTGAGCGCCGTCTGGCGCCGTACTGGTCGATGACCCGCAGTCAGGTGTACCGCGAGTTGCCGGTGCTGGCTGAGCGGGGTTTCGTGCGGCTCGGCAAGCCGGGCCCGCGGATGAGCCAGCCCTACGCACTCACCGCCAGCGGAAAACGGACGTTTTCCCGCTGGCTCGCGGAGAACCCGGGGCGGGACACCATCCGCAACCCGATAGCTCTCCGGATGGCTTTCGGCAACCTGCACTCCGCCAGCCAGCTGAAGGGCCTGTACGCCTCGGCCAACGAATACCACACCGAGGCCCTCGCCCAGGTCCGGGAGCAGGTGAAGAACGCCAAACGGGACGGCGAGACGTACGACGCCAGCGCGCTGGAGTTCGCCGTCGCCTACCACCGGGCGGCCCTGTCGTGGTTGAAGTCCGCCCCCGTCGGGTGACGGTCAGCGGGTTCGCGCATAGGGAACGAGCTGCTCCGCTCCCGGCACAGTACGCTTGTCTGTCGTGACCGCTGCCGATTACGCCGAACAGCTCAAGGAACTCGACGCGACCCTGCGAAACATCGAGGCCGTCCTCAACCTCGACCGGCTCCACGAGGACAAGGCCCGCCTGGAGCAGGAGGCCTCCGCCCCCGACCTGTGGGACGACCAGGCCAAGGCCCAGCAGGTGACCTCGCAGCTGTCGTACGTCAACGGCGAGATCAGCAAGCTGGGCAGCCTGCGTTCCGGGCTCGACGACGCCCAGGTGCTGCTGGAGCTGGCCGAGGCCGAGGCCGACCCGGGTGTGCTGACCGAGGTCGAGTCGGAGATCACCGGGCTGACCAAGGCCATCCAGGAGATGGAGGTCCGCACCCTGCTCTCCGGCGAGTACGACTCCCGGGAGGCGCTGGTCGCCATCCGGGCTGGCGCGGGTGGCGTGGACGCCGCGGACTTCGCCGAGATGCTGCTGCGGATGTACCTGCGCTGGGCGGAGCGGCACGGCTACCCGACCGAGGTCTACGAGACCTCGTACGCCGAGGAGGCGGGCCTGAAGTCGGCCACCTTCGCGGTCAAGGTGCCGTACGCGTACGGCACGCTCAGCGTCGAGTCGGGCACGCACCGGCTGGTCCGGATCAGCCCGTTCGACAACCAGGGTCGTCGGCAGACCAGCTTCGCGGGTGTGGAGGTTCTGCCGGTCACCGAGCAGACCGACCACATCGACATCCCGGAGAACGAGGTTCGCGTCGACGTCTACCGTTCCTCCGGCCCGGGTGGGCAGAGCGTCAACACCACAGACTCGGCGGTGCGCCTGACGCACATCCCGACCGGCATCGTGGTGACCTGCCAGAACGAGAAGTCCCAGTTGCAGAACAAGGCCTCCGCGCTGCGGGTGCTGCAGGCCCGGCTCCTGGAGCGCAAGCGCCAGGAGGAGGAAGAGAAGATGGCCGGCCTCAAGAGCGGCGGCACGAGCTCGTGGGGCGACCAGATGCGCTCCTACGTCCTGCACCCGTATCAGATGGTGAAGGATCTCCGAACCGAGCAGGAGACCGGCAATCCGAGCGGGGTCTTCGACGGCGACCTCGACGATTTCATCGAGGCCGGCATCCGTTGGCGCAAGCAGCGTCAGCTCGCTGGCGACGGTGCGTGACGGCGCGCGGGCGGAGCGCGTCATCGATCTCCAGGTAGAAGCCTGATTCGACGACTCGTGCCGGATCGGCGGGGCGTGGGGCTTGGCTCAGTTGTTACACCGCGTAGACTCACCACCCGTGATTCAGCTTGAGCAAGTGACGAAGACGTACCCGAAGGCGTCCCGGCCTTCGCTCGACAACGTGTCCGTCTCGATCGAGAAGGGCGAGTTCGTCTTCTTCATCGGTCCATCCGGCTCCGGCAAGTCCACGATCATCAAAATGCTGCTGCACGAGGTGGCCCCCAACAAGGGGCGCGTCGTCGTCAACGGCAAGGACGTCACGTCGATGCGTTCCTGGAAGCGACCCCACTTCCGGCGCTCGATCGGCTGCGTCTTCCAGGACTTCCGGCTGCTGCCCAACCGCACCGCGTACGAGAACGTGGCGTTCGCCCTCGAGGTGATCGGCAAGACGAAGGCGGTTGCCCGCCGGGTCGTGCCGGAGGTGCTGGAGCTGGTCGGGCTCGGTGGCAAGGAGCACCGCTACCCGCACGAGCTCTCCGGTGGTGAGCAGCAGCGGGTCGCCGTCGCCCGGGCGTTCGTGAACCGTCCGCTGATCCTGCTGGCGGACGAGCCCACCGGAAACCTGGACCCGGACACCTCGATTGAGATCATGCGCCTGCTGGACCGGATCAATCGCACCGGCACGACCGTCGTGATGGTCACCCACGACTCCAACATCGTGAACCAGATGCGCCGCCGCGTCGTTGAGATTGAGAGCGGTCGCATCGTGCGTGACCAGGCCCGCGGCGTCTACGGGTGAGCCGGCGCTCCACCCCTGCGCAGCCTGACGACGAACACCTCATGCCGGAGACCCGGAGGAAATCCCGATGCGCGTGAAATACGTCCTGTCCGAGGTACTGGTCGGACTGTGGCGCAACGTGACCATGTCCATCGCGATGATCATCACGATGGCGGTCTCGCTGACCATGCTCGGCGCCAGCGGTCTCATGTACCGCCAGGTCGACGACATGAAGGACCTCTACTACAAGAACATCCAGGTCTCGATCTTCATGGAGCAGGAGGTGAGCGAGCAGCAGCGCACCGACCTGCAGACCAAGCTCGACGGCGACCCCCTGGTCAAGGAGGTCATCTACGTCGACAAGGCCCAGGCGTACGAGCGCTTCAAGTCGATGTACCAGGACGCGCCGGACCTGGTGAACGCGGTCAAGCCGGACCAGCTGCCCGAGTCGTTCCGGCTCACACTGAACAACCCGGAGCAGTACAAGAACGTCTACGACCAGTACAAGGACACTGAGGGTGTCGAGGAGATCGTCGACCAGAGTCGACTGCTCGACAAGATCTTCAACATCCTCACCGCGATCCAGAACATCGCTCTGGCCGCCGCCATCGTGATGGCGGTCGCCGCCCTGCTGCTGGTCGCGAACACCATTCAGGTGGCCGCGTACAGCAAGCGGCGTGAGGTTGCGGTCATGAAGCTGGTCGGCGCGTCCAACTGGTTCATCCAGGCGCCGTTCGTGCTGGAGGCCGTGGTGGCCGGCCTGATCGGTTCACTGCTCGGTCTGGTGGCCCTGGTAGCGGCGAAGTATCTGCTCTTCGACGGGTCGTTGAGCGCGTTGCAGGGTCTGCTCTCGCCGATCACCTGGGGCGACATCCTGTTCATCTTCCCGCTGATGGCCGGCGTCGGTGGTCTGGTCAGCGCGGGCACCGCCTGGATCACCCTGCGCTTCTACCTGCGGGTCTAGGCACCGTACGGGTCGTCCCGTCGTCTCCCGAGGACCCTCCCGCAGCCGGAAATAAACGGCGCGGGAGGGTCCTTGCATTCGGGTAGCATGATCGGTTGTCCGGCCGGGGTGAGCCCGGCCACGGACGCCAGGAGAGGGGGTGGCACCGATGCCACGGGAAAAGGGGCGCAAGGTGGTCGCCTCCAACAAGAAGGCGCGCCACGACTACGCCGTCCTCGACACGTACGAGGCGGGCATGGCGTTGACCGGCACCGAGGTCAAGTCGCTGCGGGCCGGGCGAGCGTCGCTTGTTGACGCGTTCGCGCAGGAACGTGACGGCGAGCTCTATCTGCACTCGATGCACATCCCGGAGTACACCCAGGGCACCTGGACCAACCATGAGCCCCGGCGTACCCGCAAGCTGCTGCTCAACCGGGCCGAGATCGACAAGCTCCTCGGCAAGACCCGCGAGGGCGGTTACACCATCGTCCCGTTGCAGGTCTACTTCTCGGACGGCTGGGCCAAGGTCGAGATCGCCCTGGCCAAGGGCAAGAAGTCGTACGACAAGCGTCAGGACCTCGCCAAGCGGGACGCGGACCGGGAGATCGCCCGGGTGTCCGGTCGACGCGGCAAGGGAATGGACGACTAGTTCATCCTGTTTGTCCGGGTCGGCGTGCCGGCCCGGGGCTCGGGATGAAACCGGTTGCGGCAGGCGTTAGTCTTGTCAGTGCCGCCACATCGGCGGCCTGTCGAGGGGGTGACTGGTTTCGACTTCGTACGCAGCGACAGGGGAAGCGAGCCGAGGAAGCCGACGTCGTCTCGAGAATCGGTCGTCGGAAACTTATAAGCGCCAAGCAAAATCGCGCTGACTTCGCTCTCGCCGCCTGAGGCGAGTAGCTAAGTCTGTCGGCCTGGGAACGCCTTCGTCCCAGTAGCCGGCATCAGCTAGGAGGCTGGCCAATCGGACCCGGTCGCGGGGTCCGTGCGGCGAGATTAATCAGCGACTGGGCCCGTCACACCAACTTGCTCGCGTGAGCGGTGGGGCCGAGTAGAGGCACAGCGAGCTGCGCTCGGAGAAGCCCTGACAAACCGGCGAAGGACCCGGGTTCGATTCCCGGCACCTCCACCACCTCGAACGAAGCGCCCCGGCCCACCAGCCGGGGCGCTTCGTTGTTCGCGGGGTCTTACGCTGCCCCCTGTGACCAACCAGGAGCTGCGCCTGTCGGTCGGCGCGTCACCCGGCCAGCGCGTCGTGGCGTTGGTGTTCGGCGTCCTGCTCACGGCCGTGGGCGCGGCGTTCGTGGCACTGCCCCTCGTCGCCGACGGGCTGTTGCGCCGGCTGACCGGCCCGGGTGACGCGTTCGCCTCCTATGAGGAGGCTCGGGACCTGCCACCGGGGCTGCTGCCGCCCGGCCTACGCGACTCCGCCGACCCGAACCAGTCCGGTCCCAGCCCGTTCGTCGGGCTGTGTGGCCTGCCCTTCGTCCTGCTCGGCCTCTACCTGGTGCTGCGGGTGCTCCGCACGGCTGCCTGGCTGGACGGCAGCCGGGCGCGGGTACGCGGTGCGCTGCGCACGCGCACCGTCGACCTCGCCACCGCCCGGATCGAGTCCGGCGCGGTGTCGTACCGCGAGGCGGTCGACGACGGTCCGGCCGGCGAACCACAGGTACGGGCCATCCTCGCGACCGATCCGGGGAGCGCCCGGGGGGTCACCATCCCACTGCGCGGCATGGGGCTGACCGTCCTGCCGCCGTCCGAGCTGCGGGCGCTGGCCGAGGCGATCACGACGCGTCGACCGGGCGACGAGCGGGCCGGTGACGCGCGCGCTGTGGCCGACCACCTGCGCCGGCTGGCAGAGCCTCCGTCGACCGACTGAGGCGGTCGTACGTCCCCCAGGAGGCCTGTGCGGCGCTCCAGGGCCACCAACGTGGCTGGTGGGGTCGCTGGGTCCAACGGGGCAGATGAGACGGCTCAGGGCCCTGGACAGGGCGGGCCGGGCGGCCTCACCATCGCGGTATGGGGTAGCAGCGCCGCCGCGCGGGAGGTGCCATGGTCACCGGTCCGGTCCAGCAGCCGTCACTCGTCGCCCGACCGCGCGTCGCGCATCCGGCGGGGCTCCCCGCCGATCCACATTCCAGCGGTCTACCCGGCGCGCCGCGCCCGGCCGGCCTCGCCGGTGACGTGCACGCCCTCGGCCGGGCCGTCGCCGTCGCCAGCACCGAGCCGTGCTGGCGCGAAGAGGTTCTCCTTCGGCTGCGTCCGGTGCGCCAGGGCTTCGCCGAGCACGTCCGGGTCACCGAAGGCCCCACCGGCCTCTACCGGGAGTTGCTCACCCAGTCACCGCGACTGGACCACGGCGTGCGGCTGCTGACCCGGGAGCACGTGGCGATCGTCGCCGCGATCCTGGCGGTTCAGCAGATCGCTGAGCGGCCCGAGTCGCACCCCGATGAGCTGCGACACCGGGCCGGGCACCTGCTGCGGCGGTTGGCCCGGCATCGCCGGCGCGGCGCCGACCTGCTCTGGGAGGCGTACCAGACGGATCTGGGTGGCGAGACCTGAGCCCAGGGCGGGAACCGGCCGGTCGGCGGAGGCGTCGAACCGTACATGAATCGGCCTGCCCTGCTGCTCGTACTCCCGTTGCTGCTCTTGACGGGCTGTGCCGCGACCGACGCCGGCCCGGCCGACGGCCCGCCCGGCCCGACGCACGGGGCGGAGGCGTTCGACCGGCGGGCCGCTCAGGTCGCCGAGGCGTGGCGGCCCGGCCCCGACTGGCGCACGGGCTACGTGCCGTTGGAGGGGCCGACAGTGCTCACCGGTGACCCGGGTTTCACCCCCGAGACCGAGGCGGCCTTCCGGGCCGGGTGGTACCGCGCGCAGGTCGGGATACCGCCCACCCGGGTCGGCGGCGAGATCCAATTCCCGGACGGGCGGCTGACGCTGCCGTTGGTCAGCGCCGCCGAGGCGTACCGGCAGCTCGACCAGGGTGACCCACTGCCCTGCCCGGGGCGGCCGAAGCGGCCTGGGCGCCCCACCCCCGGCGGCCCCACAGTCGAACCGGGGCCCGACGGGTGGAGCACGAGCAGCACGCAGACCGCCTGTCTTCCGCTCACCGTCACCGCTGTCACGTTCGGTGCCGTGCCGGTGCGCACGAGCCGGGGCGTGGCACAGGTCCCGGCCTGGCTGTTCACCATCAAGGAGCTGGCCACCCCGGTGGTCCGGCTCGCCGTCGCGCCGACGGCGGTCACCCCCGTCCCCGAGCCGACCACGCCGGCCCGGCCACTGCCGGACGGGTTGGTGGCGGCCCAGAACCTGGCCGCCGTCGACGACGCCCGGCTGACCGTGCGGCTCGGCGTCGGCGCGTGCGACACCGGGATCACACCGTTGGTGTGGGAACGGCCGGACGTCGTGGTGGTCGGTGGCGGCGTCACCCGGGCCACCGGCGAATGTATCGCCCTGCTGAAACTGGAGCCGGTCACCGTGACCCTCGCGGCGCCGCTGGGCAGCCGGCCGGTGCTGGACGTCTTCACCGGTGCCCCGCTGGCGATCGCACCGCGCTGACTCGGCTCAGAGGATGCTGGGCACGTCGGTGCTGATCGGCACCGGCAACACAGTGGGCCGGTCGGCGCGCAGCCCGGCGGAGAGCGCCGCGCCGAGCTGATCGGGGGCCTCCACCACCTGCGTGGCACAGCCGTAGCCGGCCGCGATCGCGATGACGTCCAACCCCGGCAGGTCCAGGCCGGGCACACCGGGAGTGTGCTTCAGCTCGGCGAACGCCTTGAGGATCGCGTACTGCTGGTTGACCGGGACGACGACCACCACCGGTAGTGCCAGGCGCGCGGCCGTCCAGAGCGCCTGCACCGAGTAGTGGAAGGAGCCGTCGCCGATCACCGCCACCACCGGGCGAGCGCGCCCGGTGTCCCGCTCAGCCAGTGCGATGCCGATCGCCGCCGGCAGGCCGTAGCCGAGGCCGCCGCTGGCCATCGTGAAGTACGACGCCGGGCGGGTGATCCGCAGCTGACGACGCAGCGCGGACAGGTTGGATGGTGACTCCTGGACCAGTACGCCGTCGGTCGGCCAGTGTGCGGCCAGCGCGGCGAACATGGCGTCGGCGCTCAGTGGGGTGCCGACCTCCGGCGGTGGCGGTGCGTCCCGTCGCGTGGGTGCGGGCCGGTCGCTCGGCGGCACCCGTTCGACCAGCGCGGCCAGGGCCAGCCCCGGGTCGCTGAGCAGACTGTCACCGACCGGGGCTCGCGCTGCCTCGTCGGGGTCGTCCGTGATGTGCAGCAGTCGAGCGCCGTCGGGCAGGTGCCCGCCCGGCACGTACGGGTAGTAGCGGAACACCGGGGCGCCGACGACCAGCACCGTGTCGTGCCCGCGCAGTGCCTCGGCGAGCGGACCGATCGCGTACGGCAGCACGCCGCGAAAGTGCGGGTGGTCCTCGGGGAACACCGCCCGCTCGGGGGCGGGTGCCGACCAGACCGGCGCGGCGAGCCGCTCCGCCAGCGCGACCGCTGTCGGCCAGCTCGCGGAGCGGTCCACACCCGGCCCGTACACGAGCGCGGGGTTGCGGCTGCCGGCCAGCACCCGGACGAACTCCTCCAACCGCTCGGGGTCCGGCGCGAACCGGGTGGCCACCGTTCGCTGCGCGGGCGGCGGGTCGGCTGGCTGGGCCCAGTCGTCCATCGGCAGGGAGAGGAAGACCGGCCCGGCCGGTGGCTGCACCGCCGTCGCGTACGCCCGCAGCATCGCCGCGGGGATGTCCTGCGGCCGGGCCGGCTCGTAGGCCCACTTCACGTAGGGCTGCGGAAGCTCAGTGGGTCGGCGGCTGGCCAGCCGGGGTTCCAGGAGCAGCATCTCCCGGGTCTGCTGGCCGGCGGTGACGATCAGCGGGGTCTTGTTGTGCCAGGCGGTGACCAGGTTGCCCATGCCGTTGCCGGTGCCCGGTGCGGTGTGCAGGTTGACGTGGGCGGGCACCCCGCTGGCCTGTGCGTAGCCGTCGGCCATCGCGACGGCCGTCGCCTCCTGCAGCGCGTGGACGTAGTGGAAGTCGGCCGGGAAGTCCTGGAGGAACGGCTCCTCGGTGGAGCCGGGGTTACCGAAGACAGTGGTCATACCGAGGGTGCGGAGCACGTCGTACGTCGCGTCCCGGACAGTTGCCATCGCCACCCGCCTCCGTGTCGCGGGCAGGGGCAACCGCGGTCGCCCTCCCGATCAGCCGAATCTATCGGGATGTGACGGACGTTTCGGGCGTTTCTCGGCCGTCGGTGGCCGCGATCGGTCGATCATCGGGAGGTCCACCGTCGGGTGCGTCGGCCCTTCGTCTTAACTGTCCGATCACCCGCCGGTCAGACCTTAGCCAGCACCCAGCACGCAGGCTATGGTGCCAGGCATGGCGTTGACAGGGCGGCTGAACCCGATGCGGCGGGCGGATCCGGTCGATGACCGGCCCCCGGCGCGGGCTCACGGTTGACGGGTGTGTGGCATGCAGGGAGAGGGCCAGGCGATCGGCGGACGAGCGATGGAGTCGATGACCGGGCGACTGCTGGTCGCGACTCCGGCGCTCAAGGACCCGAACTTCGACCGTACGGTCGTGCTGCTGGTCGCCCACGAGCCGGGCGGCGCGCTCGGCGTGGTGCTGAACCGGGCCACCGAGGTGCCGGTGGCCGAGGTGCTCGGCGACTGGAGTGACCTGGCCCGCCACCCGGCGGTGCTCTTCGAGGGTGGCCCGGTGCAGCCCGACTCGGCCATCTGCCTCGCCCGGATGCGGCACCCGATGCGCCGGGTGAAGGGCTTTCACCAGGTTTCCGGGGCGGTCGGCACGATCGACCTCTCGGTCGACCCGGAGCGGCTGCGGGAGAGCATCGGCGGCATCCGGGTCTTCGCCGGCTACTCCGGCTGGGGCAGCGGCCAGTTGGAGCAGGAGATCGCCGACGGATCCTGGTTCGTGCTGGACGGGCTGCCCGGGGATGCCTTCGTCGACCGGCCCGACGACCTGTGGCCGATGGTGCTGCGCCGGCAGGGCGGGATGATGGCCGCAGTCGCGCACTTCCCGCCGGACGTGGCGCTCAACTGACCCGGCCCGGCGGGGGACCCCGCGAGATGACCATGCGGGCCGGTCTGTGTATAGTTTCCCAGTGCCCGGGCGACCGGGACGACAGCAAGGGGCCGTGGCGCAGCTGGTAGCGCACCACACTGGCAGTGTGGGGGTCAGGGGTTCGAGTCCCCTCGGCTCCACCCTTGAGAAACGCCCTGGTCGGGATAATCCGACCAGGGCGTTCTGCTGTTGCTGGCGGTCCCGCCGCAGTCAGCCGGCCACCCGGACAGTGGCAGCCAGGACATTGTCGAAGCCCTGGCTAACGAACGATCGGTGACCACTCCCGCTGGCTGGCGATCGTCACCCCGGGGGTTCGGTAATAGGGGTCCTCGGCGACGATCGTGGCGAACGCTTCGGCGTCGGGGACGTCGAAGATCAGCAGTGCTCCGGAGTCGTCGGCGAACGGCCCGGCCATGACCAGCCGGCCCTCCTGGTGCAGAGCCTGGAGGCGCTCCCGGTGCGCCGGCCGGGCGGCGAGCCGGTCGGGTTCGTCGCCGAAGGACAGCTCCAAGATGAACACCGGTTCCTCCTCATCGGGGCGACCTTTCGAAGCACCCTAGTCGATCCGCCGAACCGCTTCAGCACGCAAAACGCCCCGACCGGATGACCCGGTCAGGGCGTTGGCGACTAGATGTCCGGTAAGGGCTAAATCAGCCCTGACGGCTCTTCCACTGCGGGTTGGCGCGGTTCACCACGACCACCCGGCCGCGACGGCGGACCACCACCGAACCCGGCTTCTGCTTCAGTGCACGCAACGAGCTACGTACCTTCATCTCTGCCTCCTCGGTGCAAGCGGTTCCGAGTATCGAAACGCCACACCCACCCGCAGGATTCCCGGCCGGTCAGCGTCGAACCTTTGCCGTCTCCCGGCCGTACCAGTGGCTGGAGGTCATCCTCATGCCCGTACGCCGGCTCCTCGCCACGGTGCTGGTCGCTGCCGCGACCCTGCCCGTGGGCGCCACGCCCGCCGCCGCCCACGGCGCCCCGACCGACCCGATCAGTCGCGCGGCGGCCTGCGGCCCCGAGGGGCGGTACGCGGCCACCAGCGCCTGCCGGGCGGCGATCCAGGCCGGCGCGGCGGTGCGCGAATGGGACAACGTGCGCGTTTCCACGATCAATGGGCGAGATCGGGAAAGGATCCCGGACGGTGAGCTGTGCAGCGGCGGGCTGTCCGCGTACCGGGGATTGGACCTGCCTCGCACGGACTGGCCCAGCACCACGCTGACCGCCGGCGCAAAGTTCACCTTCCGGTACCGGACCACCATCGAGCACCGGGGCACCTTCCGGCTCTACGTCACCACGCCCGACTACGACCCCCGCAAGAAGCTGACCTGGGGGGATCTGGAATCGCGCCCGTTTCTGACGCTGACCGACCCGCCGGTGCGGGCCGGGGCGTACCAGTTGGCGGGCAGGCTGCCGGCGGGCCGCAGCGGCCGACACCTGATCTACACGATCTGGCAGAACTCCAACACCCCGGACACCTACTACTCCTGCTCCGACGTGGTGTTCCGTGCTGCCAAGGTCGCCGGTGCCACGGCCACCGCCACCCCGGCGAAAGCTGGCGCGACGAAGAGCGCGCCGGCTGCGCCGCGTACCGCTGCGAGTGGGCCGGCCACCACCGAGCCGGCGGTGGCGGCGGCCGACCCGGGCGTGCCGGTGGCGTCGGTGACCAACCTCGGTGGCCGGTGGCCGATGCTGGCCGGTGCCGCCGCCGTGCTGGTCCTGGCGCTGCTGCTGATCGGTGCCGGACGGCGACGTCGCAGCGCCGCCGCACCGGTGGGCCGGCAGTGCGAGGTGCGCAACCACCGGGCCGGGCGGCGCCGGATCTGGTGATCCGACCCGCCCGGGAGCCGACGGCGTTCAGCCCAGGTGGCGCTCGATCTCGGCCAACTCGTCGGCGGTGAAGTCAAGGTTGTCCAGCGCGGCGATGTTCGTCTCCAACTGCTCGACGCTGCTCGCCCCGATGATCAGGCTGGTCATCCGCGGGTCACGCAGCGCCCAGGCCAACGCGAGCTGAGCGAGGGACTGCCCGCGCCGCTCGGCGACCGCGCCGAGCCCACGGATGGTGGCCATCTTCTCCTCGCTGAGGTCGCTCTCGTTGAGGAAGACGCTGGTGCGAACCCGCGAGTCGGCCGGGATGCCGCCCAGGTAACGGTCGGTCAGCAGGCCCTGGGCCAACGGGCTGTACGCGATGCAGCCCGCACCGACCTGCTCCAGCGTGTCGAGCAGGCCGTCGGACTCGGTCCAGCGGTTGAGCATCGAGTACGACGGCTGGTTGATCAGCAGCGGCGTACCCAGCTCGCGCAGGATGGCGGCGGCCCGCGTGGTCTGCTCCGAGTTGTAGTTCGAGATGCCGACGTAGAGCGCCTTGCCGGAGCGGACGATGGCGTCGAGCGCCCCCATCGTTTCCTCAAGCGGGGTGTCCGGGTCGAACCGGTGCGAGTAGAAGATGTCGACGTAGTCCAGCCCCATCCGGCCCAGCGACTGGTCCAGCGAGGAGATCAAATTCTTGCGCGAGCCCCACTCGCCGTACGGGCCGGGCCACATCAGGTACCCGGCCTTGCTGGAGATGACCAGCTCATCCCGGTACGGCTTCAGGTCGGTGGCGAGCATCCGGCCGAAGTTCTCCTCTGCCGAACCGGGCGGTGGGCCGTAGTTGTTGGCCAGGTCGAAGTGGGTGACACCCAGGTCGAAGGCGCGGCGCACGATGTCGCGCTGCCGTTCGAACGGGCGGTCCGGACCGAAGTTGTGCCACAGCCCGAGCGAGACGGCGGGCAGCCGCAGGCCACTGCGTCCGCTGCGCCGGTAGGTCATGGTGTCGTAGCGGTCATCCGCGGCGAGGTAAGTCACGATCATGAGCCTAGCTCCGGCTCAGCCTGGTGCGGATCGGGCGTGGAAACCGGGACATCGGGGTAGTTTCGACGCCATGCGTTTCATTGCGCTCGACACCCCGAAACCGCTGTCCAAGATCGGGTTGGGCACCTGGCAGTTCGGCTCCCGGGAATGGGGGTACGGCCCGGACTTCGAGAAGCAGGCGGCGCAGATCGTCCGACGGGCCGTGGAGTTGGGCGTGACGGTCTTCGACAGCGCGGAGATCTACGGCTTCGGGCGCAGCGAACGCATCCTCGGCGCGGCCCTCGGCGACGACCGGCCGAAGGTCGTGGTCGCCAGCAAGATCCTGCCGGTGCTGCCGGTGGCAGCTGTGGTGCAGCAACGGGCGGTCGCCTCGGCGGCCCGGCTCGGCGTCACCAGCATCGACCTCTACCAGGTGCACCAGCCCAACCCGCTGGTCGCCGACCACACCACAATGCGCGGCATGCGGACCCTGCAGGACGTCGGGCTCGTCGGCGAGGTCGGCGTGAGCAACTACGGGCTGCGCCGCTGGCAGGTCGCCGAAGCGGCGCTCGGCCGGCGGGTGCTCAGCAACCAGGTCCGCTACAGCATGCTGGACCGTGCACCCGAGCAGGACCTGCTGCCGTACGCACGGCAGGCCGGGCGGGTGGTCATCGCGTACAGCCCGCTGGCGCAGGGCTTCCTCTCCGGCCGCTACGACGCCAGGAACCCGCCGACCGGTGCGGTCCGGCGCACCAACCCGTACTTCCTGCCGGAGAACCTGGAGCGCGGCGCGGCCCTGATCGACACAGTGCGCCAGGTCGCTGACGCCCACGACGCCACCCCCAGCCAGATCGCGCTGGCCTACCTGCTGCGCCACCCGAACGTGCTCGCCATCCCCGGGGCGTCCGGGGTCGAGCAGATGGAACGCAACGCCGCCGCCGCCGACATCGACCTCGCTGAGGACGAGTACACGGCGCTGGCCGAGGCCGCGAAACGCTTCCGCCCGATCACCGGACTCGCCGCGATGCCGGCGATGCTGCGTGCCCGGATCGGCAAACCAACCGGAAAGTGAGCACAGTGGACGACATCACCGCGCTGATCCTGGACGATCACGCCGCCTTCCGGCGTGGCTTCGCCCGCCTCGACGACGCCCGCGACGAGCAGGAGATGCTCGCCATCTGGGACGCCCTCGCCCTGCACCTGGACATCCACGCCGAGGCGGAAGAGGCGATCCTCTACCCGCACCTGGTCAAGCACGGCGACGACGGCGAGGACGAGACCGCCGACGCGATCGGCGACCACAACAAGATCCGCGACGCCATCGCCGAGGCGAAACTGCACCCGGTCGGCTCGGATCAGTGGTGGGAGGCGGTCGGCACAGCCCGCCGGGAGAACAGCGAACACCTCGCCGAAGAGGAGGACGAGGCGCTGCCCGACTTCCGCCGGCACGCCAGCACCGAACTCCGCGCCGAGCTGGGCCAACGCTGGCTGACCTTCTACGGCGAGCACAAGAACGGTCGCAACCTTCCGTTCCGCGACAAGGACCCGCAGCAGTACGTCGCCGACCACCGCTGAGATCTCCCCGGCACGGGGGAGTTGCCGGCACCGTCCGGGCAGCAGAATGACGAGGTGACCCTCCGAGCGGCGCTGGCCCCGCTGGTCGCCGGCACCACCTGGCGACGCGGCGTGTTCCTGCTGCTCGGCGGCGTGCTGGCGCTGCCGTACGGGCTGCTCGCGGTGACCTTCGCGCAACTGCTCGCCGACTCGGCGATCCCGCGCCCACTGGTCTACGTCCTACTGGTCATCGCCGTGCTGATCGCCGTCGTCCCGTTGCTGGTGGACGGCAGCCGGGCCTTGGAGATCGCCGCCGTCCGGGCGCTGCTCGGCGTCGACCTGCCCGAACCCGCGCCCGGGCATCACGGCGACCGGGAGACCCGGCTGCGTAGCGCTCTCTGGATCGCCACCCACCTCATCGTCGGCGCCCTGGTGATGATCGCGCTGTTCAGCGCCCTGCCGATGGCGCTGGCGTTCATCGCCCAACAGTTCGGCATTGGCACCGAGCTGACCAGCCGGGAACAGTTCGGGCCACTGGACGGGCAGGACAGCGGCTGGCTGACAGTGACCGGGGTGCTCCTGCTGGTCGGCCTCGGCTACGCCGTCGCCGGGCTCGGCGCGCTCGCCGGATCCATGGCGCCGGTCCTGCTCGGGCCGGCTCAGGCGGAGCGGATCGCCGCTCTCGAAGCACGGGCCGCCCGGCTCGCCGAACGCAACCGGCTGGCCCGGGAGCTGCACGACTCGGTCGGTCACGCGCTGACAGTGGCCACCCTCCAGGCCGGGGCCGCCCGCGAGGTCCTCGACACCGACCCGGAGTTCGTCCGGCGGGCGCTCACCGCCATCGAGGACGTCGGGCGGACCGCGATGGACGACCTCGACCACGTGCTCGGGCTGCTCCGGGAGAACGGACGCGACCGGCCCGTGGTGGCGCCGCAGCGTACCCTCGCCGACCTGGACCGGTTGGTCACCGACGCCCGCGCGGCCGGCCTGGCCGTGCACGCGCAACGTGCCGGCGACCCGACCCGGGTGCCGGCTGTGGTCTCCAGGGAGGGCTACCGGATCGTCCAGGAAGGACTGACCAACGCGGCCCGGCACGGCCACGGGCCGGTGACGGTACGCCTGGACCTGCACAGCGACGCGCTGGAGCTGGAGCTGGTCAACGCGGTGCGCCACCCCGACAGAGGCCAGCGGGGGCGCGGCGGTCGAGGCCTGGACGGCATGCGGGAGCGGGTGCTGCTGCTCGGCGGCCGGATCACAGTGGGCCCGGACGGCGACCGGTGGCTGATCCGAGCCCGCCTGCCCTACGAGGAGACCCGATGACCACTGGGGTACTCATCGTCGACGACGACGAGCTGATCCGCATCGGGCTGCGGGCCATCATCGACGCCCAACCCGACCTGCACGTGCTCGCCGAGGCCGCGGACGGCGCCGAGGTGCCGCCGCTGGTCGCCCGGCACCGGCCCGACGTGGTGCTGATGGACGTGCGGATGCCCGGCATCGACGGCATCCAGGCCACCCGGCACCTGCTGGCCACCTCCGCCGACCCGCCCCGGGTGCTGGTGGTCACCACCTTCGCCAACGACGAGTACGTCTACGAGGCGCTGCGCGCCGGCGCCTCGGGGTTCCTGCTCAAACGGGCCCGGCCCGCCGAGGTGGTGGAGGCGGTCCGGGTGGTCGCGGCCGGCGAGTCACTGCTCTTCCCAGCTGCGATCCGCCAACTGGTCGGCGCGTACGGGCCGACGGGCGGCGACCGGTTGAGCGCCGCCCGGCTCACCGAACGCGAGGCCGAGGTGCTGCGGTTGATGACCACCGGCCGGTCCAACCCGGAGATCGCCGCGCACCTGGTGGTCGGGGTGGAGACGGTCAAGACGCACGTCGGCAACGTGCTGGCCAAGCTGGGCGTCCGCGACCGTACGCAGGCGGTCATCGCCGCCTACGAGTCCGGCTTCGTCACCCCGTCCGGCTGATCGGTCCCTCCACCGGGGGAGCGGGTTCACCGCCGGCCGGGAGGGAATCCGGCGGCTGTCCGCCGAGGCTGAGAGCATGACAACGATCACTGCCTCCCCGCCCCGTACCGACTCCCGCTGGCCGGACCGGCTCGCCCCACTGGCCGCCGGTTGGCTCGGCCTGTGGGGCGTGCTCGCCCTGATCGGCACGCTCACCGGCGCCGGCTACCCGTTCGGCCCGAACGACCCCCACGGCGGCGACGTCAGCCTGCTCCGCCTGGTGCCGGTGGAGGTGGCCACCCCGCTCTTCGCCGGCGTGCTGCTCACCGCCGCGGTGGCCGCCCTGGCGATGAGCCGCCCGGCGGCGCGGCCACCCGGCCCGCTGCGGGCTCTGCTCGCCGGCTACGGCTGGGCGGTCGCGTTCGTGCTCGTCCTGGTCGTGCCGGATGTCCGAGTGCTGATCGTTCTCGGCTACCTGCCGATACTGATCGTCGGGGCGCCGTTCGGCTGGCCACCGATCGACTACTCCGACGTCTTCAACTGGGCGCTGTTCGGCCGGTTCGCGGCGCTGGCCGGCGGGCTGCTGCTGGTCGGGGCGGTGCTCACCTGGCAGCGGCGTACCGCCAGGGCCTGCGTCGGCTGCGGCCGCGCCGAGACCGGGCAGCGGTGGACCACCCCGGCCGGCGCCAGCCGCTGGGGCCGGTGGGCCGCCGGCATCGCCGCGGCCATCCCATTCACGTACGCGTTGACCCGGTTCGCCTGTGGGCGGCCGGCTTCCCGCTGGGTATCTCCCGCGAGTTCCTGACCGAGATGCAGGACAGCGGGCTGGTCTGGGCCGGGTTCGGGCTGGCCGCGTTCGCCACCGTCGGCGCGATCCTCACTCTCGGCCTGGTGCAACGTTGGGGCGAGCGGTTCCCGCGCTGGATGCTCGGGCTCGCCGGCCTGCGGGTGCCGGTGAAGCTGGCCGTGGTGCCGGCCACCCTGGTCGCCATCTCCGTGACCGCGGCCTCGCTGGGGCTGCTCAGCAACCCGAAGTTCTGGGAACTCACCGGCGGGCTCAGCATTACCGGGGCGCCGATGCTGCTCTGGCCGGTGTGGGGCGTGGCGCTCGGCGCGGCCACCTACGCGTACCACCTGCGCCGCCGCGGCACCTGCCAGCGGTGCGACCGGGGCTGAGCGGGAGCGGGGGTGCCCTCTGATGCCAGGGGCACCCCTGCGAAGGTGAGCTAGCGTGGGTCGGGTGACTGCGCCTACCCCGGTAATCCCGGTTCCACCGGCCGACCTGCCCGGCACGCTCGGCGCGCTACGGGCGGCCGGTCACCAGTACCGCACCGTCAAGCAGGAACTCCGCGACAACCTCCTCGCCCGGATGCGCTCCGGCGAGACCCGTTTCCCCGGCATCGTCGGCTACGACGACACAGTGCTGCCCGAGGTCGAGCGGGCCCTGCTCGCCGGGCACGACATGGTGCTGCTCGGCGAGCGCGGCCAGGGCAAGACCCGGCTGATCCGCTCGCTGGGCGCGTTGCTCGACGAGTGGACCCCCGTTCTGCCCGGCTCGGTGCTCAACGAGCACCCGATGCACCCGCTCACCCCGGCGTCCCGCGCCCAGGTGGCCGAGGCCGGCGACGAGCTGCCGATCGGCTGGCTGCACCGCTCGATGCGGTACGGCGAGAAGTTGGCCACCCCGGACACCAGCGTCGGCGACCTGATCGGTGACGTCGACCCGATCCGGATCGCCCAGGGTCGTACCCTCGGTGACCCGGAGACCATCCACTTCGGGTTGGTGCCGCGCACCAACCGGGGCATCTTCGCCGTCAACGAGCTGCCCGACCTGGCCGAACGCATCCAGGTGGCGCTGCTCAACGTGCTTGAGGAACGGGACATCCAGGTCCGCGGCTACCAGCTGCGCCTGCCACTGGACCTGCTCCTGGTGGCCAGCGCCAACCCGGAGGACTACACCAACCGGGGCCGGATCATCACCCCACTCAAGGACCGGTTCGGCGCGGAGATCCGCACCCACTACCCGGTCGACCTGGAGTTGGAGCTGGCGCTGATCCGCCAGGAGGCCGACCTGGTCGCCGAGGTGCCGGAGCACGTCCTGGAGGTGCTGGCCCGCTTCGCCCGCGCCGTGCGGGAGTCGCCGTCGGTGGACCCGCGCTCCGGTGTCTCCGCCCGATTCGCCATCGCCGCCGCCGAGACGGTCGCCGGTGCCGCGCTGCGTCGCGCCGGTCTGCTCGCCGCGTCCGACACGCCGGACGGACGCCCCGAGGCCGCCGTCGCCCGCGTCGGTGACGCGGTGTCGGTGACCAGCACGCTGCGCGGCAAGGTCGAGTTCGAGAGCGGCGAGGAGGGCCGGGAGACCGAGATCCTCGCGCACCTGCTGCGTACCGCGACCGCCGAGACGTTCCGGGCCCACCTGGCCGGGCTGGACCTGTCCGGGTTCACCGCCCTGGTCGAGGACGGCGCCGCCATCGAGACTGGCGAGTTGGTCAGCGCAGCCGAGCTGCTGCGCCAGGTCGGCACCGTACCCGGGTTGGCGAAGGTTCTGGACCGGCTCGACCTGGGCGACGCGCCCACCTCCGAGGAGGCTGCCGCCGCCGTCGAGTTCGTGCTGGAAGGGCTGCACCTGACCCGCCGGCTCGGCAAGGACGTCACCGACTCGGGGCGCACCGTCTACGGCGGCCGGGGCTGACCATGGCCGGCAACCGGTTCCGTTACGGGCAGTGGAACGGCGGGCCCGACCCGCTCGCACCCCCGTACGACGTGCGTGAGGCGGTGGACGCGGTCGGTGCCGAGGTGCTGGCCGGCGGCAGCCTGCGGGAGGCGCTGCGTGACCTGCTGCGCCGTGGCCCGCAGGGACGGGGTGGTCTGGACGACCTGGCGGCCCGGGCTCGGCGGCTGCGCCGGGAGGCGCTGCGCAGGGGCGACCTGGACGGGGCGGTGACCCGGGCCCAGGCCCTGCTCGACCAGGCCCTCGCCGCCGAGCGGGACGAGCTGCGGGGTCGCGACGACGACGCCGCGCGGTTCGCCGAGGCGGTGCTGGACAATCTGCCGCGCTCGACGGCGCGGGCGGTGGAGGAGCTTTCCGGCTACCAGTGGGCCAGCGACGACGCCCGCCGCTCGTACCAGCAGATCCTCGACCAACTCCGCGACGACGTGCTCGGTCAGCGCTTCGCCGGGCTGCGCGACGCGGTGCGCGCCTCCGCCGATCCGGCCGCCCAGCAGCGGCTCGCCGAGATGATGGGCGACCTGAACGACCTGCTCGCCCGGCACGGTCGCGCGGAGGACACCACCGACGCGTTCGCCGAGTTCATGCGCCGACATGGCGACTTCTTCCCGGAGAAGCCGGAGAGCGTCGACGAGTTGATCGACGTGCTGGCCCGCCGGGCGGCGGCCGGTGAGCGGCTGATGAACTCGCTATCCGAGCGGCAGCGCGCCGAGCTGGCCGGCCTCATGCAGCAGTCGCTCGGCGCCCGCCTCGCGGGGGAGTTGTCAGCGCTCGACGCGAACCTGCGCGCGCTGCGACCCGATCTGCGTTGGGGGCGGGGTGAGCGGGTCCGCGGCGACCAGCCGCTGGACTACGCCGACGCGGCCGGCGCGCTGGGTGAGATCGGCGACCTGGACGACCTGCTGGACCAGCTCGACCAGGAACACCCGGGGGCGACCCTCGACGACGTGGACGTCGACGCGGTGGCGCGCACGTTGGGCCGGGACGCGGCCGATGACGTTCGCCGGCTGCGCGATCTGGAGCGGGAGCTGCGCCGCCAGGGTTGGGTCAGCCGGGACGCGGAGGGGCTCACACTGAGCCCGAAGGCGCTGCGCCGGCTCGGCGGGACCGCGCTGCGGCAGGTCTTCGCGGAGCTGACCGCCGGGCCACGCGGCCAGCACGACCTGCGCTCGGCCGGTGCGGCGGGCGAGGTCAGCGGCGCGTCCAGGCCCTGGCAGTACGGCGATGAGCAACCGTTGGACGTGGTCCGCACGTTGACCCGGGCGGTCAGTCGGGCCGGGCCGACGGTCCCGGTGCAGCTCGTGGTGGACGACTTCGAGGTGGTGGAGACCGAGAGGCGCGCTTCGGCCGCTGTGGTGCTCTGCGTCGACCTGTCGTACTCGATGATCTCTCAGGGTCGTTGGGGGCCGATGAAGCAGACGGCGCTGGCGCTGGCACACCTGATGGAGACCCGCTTTCCACAGGACGCCCTGCAGATCGTGGGCTTCGGCCGGGAGGCGATGACGCTCACCCAGCAGGAGTTGGCGGCCGTGGAGCCGGACATGGAGCAGGGCACCAACCTCCAGCACGCGCTGCGGTTGGCGGGCCGGCACCTGCGCCGACACCCGGACGCGGAGCCGATCGTGCTGGTGGTCACCGACGGGGAGCCGACCGCCCACCTGGACCCGGACGACGGGGAGGCGCTGTTCCACTGGCCGCCGCTGCCGGAAACGATCGAGGCGACGGTCCGCGAGGTGGACCGGCTGAGCCGTTACGGTGCCACGCTCAACCTGTTCATGCTCGGCGACGACCCGGGCCTGCGCCGCTTCGTCGACGCGGTGGCCCGCCGCAGCCGGGGCCGCATGTTCACCCCGGACACCGACGACCTGGGCGAGTACGTGGTCAGCGACTACCTCCGCTCCCGCCAATCCCGCCGCTAACTCCCGCTGCGGCGGGTTGACTGGGGGGATGGAGAGCGGGGGATTGCGGCGGGCTTACGGTGCCCTGTTCGCAGAGGTCGACGCTGGCGGGTTCGGTCCGGCTCCGGAGGGGCAGCTCAGTGCCGAGCAGATCGTCGCGCATCTGGTCGCCAACGACGAGCTGATGATCCAGGCCACCGAGGCGTTGCTGGCCGGGTCGCCGTTCGCCTACTACGAGTTGGCGGAGGACATGCACCGCCCGCAGCTCGACGCGCTCGCCGCCGAGCAGGGTGGTCTGCGTGGCCTGACCGCGCTGCTGCACGGCACCAGCGACCGGCTGTGCGGGCTGGTCGACCAGCTCGGCCTGGCAGCGGAGACCCCGGTCGAGACGCACCTACGCGAGGGCTTCGACCTCATCGTCGACGAGCCACTGCCCTGGTCCCGAACCCTGGACCTGCACACCCGGGTGCACCTGCCCAAGCACCAGTCCCAACTGCACCTGCTCCGCGCGTGAGAGTGCCGGCCTCCGGCATGGGCCCACAGGTATATCGCTCATCGCAGTGATGCCTCCGGCAGGCGTCGGATCAGCTTTCGACCAGCTCGGGGCGGGGGTGGAAGGTGCGGCGGTAGGTGGAGGGGGCCACTCCGATGCGTTGGTGGAGTTGCTGGCGTAGGGCGGCGGTGGTGCCGAAACCGCAGCGGTGGGCGATCTGGTCGACGGTGAGGTCGGTCGTCTCCAGCAGCAGTCTCGCGTGGTCGGTGCGCTGTTGCAGCAGCCACTGGGCCGGGCTCAGGCCGGTCTCTGACCGGAAGCGTCGGGTGAAGGTGCGCACGCTCATCCGCGCCTGCTCGGCCAGGTCGCGCAGCGCGATCGGTTCGTGCAGCCGCTGCCGCGCCCACTCCCGGGCTCCCGCCGTGCTGGTGTCGGTCGCCTTCGGCACCGGCTGCTCGATGTACTGCGCCTGACCGCCGTCGCGCCACGGTGGCATCACGCAGCGGCGGGCCGCCCGGTTGGCCACCTCGCTGCCGTGGTCGAGGCGGATGACGTGCAGGCAGAGGTCGATGCCGGCGGCGACTCCGGCCGAGGTGAGCACCCGGTCGTCGGCGATGAAGAGCACGCCCGGATCGAGGTCCACCCGGTCGTGTAGGCGGCGGAACCGCTCGGTGTACGCCCAGTGGGTGGTCGCCCGCCGCCCGTCGAGGAGCCCGGCGGCGGCGAGCACGAACGCTCCGGTGCAGATCGACATGATCCGAGCACCCCGCTCGTACGCCGCGCGCAGCGCCTCGGTCACCTCCGGCTCGACGGTGCCCGCTGTCAACGCGGTGCCGTCGTGGATGCCCGGGACGATCACCGTTTCCGCTGTGTCGAGCAGCTCCAGACCGTGGTCGGGGACCACCTGAAAGCCGGCGGTACTGCGCACCGGCCGCCCGCCCGGGGTGCACACCCGGACGTCGTAGAAGGGTGTCCCGTCGGCGGCCCGGGCCGTGCTGAAGACCTGGGACGGGGTGCCGAGGTCCAGGCCGACCACCTGGTGCAGGGCGAGTACGGCGATCCGGTGCGGGCCAGCGCTCATGGCCCGATTATTGCGCATGATGGCTTTCCGGCCACTCGTCGAGGTGTGTGGCCCGGCTCAGACTTGTCCCGTGACCAAGAACCGCCGTCTGCATCCCGCCTGGCTGGTCGCCGCCGTCGCCTTCGTGGCGCTGGTCGGCGCGGCCGGCTTCCGCGCCACCCCGTCGGTGCTGCTGCACCCGCTGCACGAGGAGTTCGACTGGCCGCTGGCCACGATCTCCGCGGCCGTCTCGGTCAATCTTCTGCTCTACGGGCTCACCGCGCCGTTCGCCGCCGCCCTGATGGACCGGTTCGGCATCCGCCGGGTGGTCTCGGTGGCGTTGCTGCTGGTCGCCGCGGGCAGCGGGTTGACGGTCTTCATGACCGCCAGCTGGCAGCTCCTGCTCTGCTGGGGTGTGCTGGTGGGGCTGGGCACCGGCTCGATGGCGCTGGCGTTCGTGGCCACCGTCACCGGCCGTTGGTTCGTGCACCGACGGGGCCTGGTCACCGGGGTGCTGACCGCCGGCGGGGCGGCCGGGCAACTGGTGTTCCTGCCACTGGTCGCCATCCTGGTACGCGACCACGGCTGGCGTAGCGCCGCACTCGTGGTGGCCGGAGCGGCGCTGGCGGTCGTACCCCTGGTGGTGTGGCTGCTGCGCGAGCACCCGGCGGATCTCGGCCTGCCCGCCTACGGGGCGACCGAGGTCGTCCCGGCGCCGCCGGCGACCGGCGGCGCGGCGACCCGGGCGCTCGGCGCGCTGGCCACCGCGGCCCGGACCCGACCGTTCTGGCTGCTGGCCGGAGGTTTCGCGATCTGCGGGGCGACCACCAACGGCCTGGTCGGTACGCACTTCGTGCCGGCCGCGCACGACCACGGCATGGCTCAGACCACCGCGGCCGGGTTGCTCGCCCTGGTGGGGCTCTTCGACATCGTCGGCACGATCGCGTCCGGCTGGCTCACCGACCGGGTGGACAGCCGGTTGCTGCTCGGCATGTACTACGCGCTGCGCGGGTTGTCCCTGCTGGTGCTGCCGAGCCTCTTCTCCGGCACCGCCGAGCCGAGCATGCTGGTGTTCATCGTCTTCTACGGCCTGGACTGGGTGGCCACAGTGCCGCCGACGGTGGCGCTGTGCCGGGAGTACTTCGGTGGCGCCGCAGCGGTGGTGTTCGGCTGGGTGTTCGCCGCGCATCAGCTCGGCGCGGCGGTCGCCGCGACCGGCGCGGGGCTGGTCCGGGACCGGCTGGGCGACTACGCGATGGCCTGGTACGTGGCGGGCGCGCTGTCGATCGGCGCCGCCGGGCTGTCGTTGCTGCTGCGCCGCCGACCGGGCCGAGGAGTGCCGGAGGCCGTGCTGGTCGCCGCGACCGCCCCCAGGGCGTGGAGCTTCCGGGGCTGAACCGCGACGCGTCGGCCGGTCAGCTCACTGTCCACTGCTGGGCCGGCCGGCCGTCGCACTGTCGCTGCCGGATGTCATCGCCGGCCTCGACGGCGTCGTCGTCGGCCTGGGCGCACTTGTTGCTGTGCGCGGCGATGAGCAGCACCGCGCTGGTGCCGGTCCCGCCGAACCGCCACTGCTGGTTGGCCCCACCGTGGCAGGGGAACTGGAGCAACCGCGCGCCGTCGTCCCGACTGCCACCCTCGACGTCGAGGCACTGCCCGTACGCGGCGTTGGTCAACGTCAGTACGCCCGTGCCGGCCGGGCTGACCACCCACTGCTGCTCCGGGGCGCCGGTGCACACGGCCAACTCGGCCTCGGCCTCCTTACCGTCACCGTCGAGGCCCAGGCAGAGGCCCGAGGCGGCGCGCAGCACCCGGGGCCCGGTGGGCGGGGCGGCCGGCGTGCTGGCCGACGGGGTCGGTGACGGCTCGGCCGGTGCGGTAGGGCTCGGCTCGCCGGCCGGCTCGCTGGGCTGCGCCGCACTGGACGGCGTACCGACCGACGCCGGCACCGACGGCTCGTCGTCACCGTCGAGCAGCCCGGTGGCGAAGACGACCCCCAGGAGTACGCCGACGGCCCCGACCGCCACCGCGACCCGCAGCAACGGATCGGCCAGCGGCCCGGAGCGCGGTGCCCGGTGACCGCCGTAGACGGTGCCGGCGGGGTCGGGGCGTTCCTCGGGCGCTGACATACGCGCCATCCTCACCCACGACGTCGCGCCGGAGCCAGCCCGGTGGTGCGGGGGTCGGTGAGGCTCAGCGGGTGGGCTGCGGGTCGGTGACGTCGGCGACTGTGGCGTCGAGGGCGGCGATCGCGGCGTCGGCGTCGATCGCGATGGCGAGACCGCGCTCGCCGGCTCCCAGGGTGATCTCCCGGCCGCGCAGTCGCTCGTCGGCGACCACCGGCCAGGCCGTGCTCGCGCCGAACGGGGTGATGGTGCCGCGTTCGTAGCCGGTGGCGGCCAGGGCGCCCGCCGCGTCCGGCATGGAGAGTCGGTGCACCCCGAGCATTGCGCGCAGCTTGGGCCAGGAGATGACCCGGTCGCCGGGGGTGAGCACGAACAGGTGATCGTCTTCACCACGGCGAACCACGATCGTCTTGACCACGTCGGGAACGGCCACACCGCGGACGGCGGCTGCCTCCGCGAGACTGCCGACCGCACCGTGCCTGACCAGCCGATACGGCAGTTGGGCGGCGTCCAGGGCGGTGATCGCTGGCGATGGCATGCCCGCCACGGTAGCCGCCGGGCCTGGCACCGGACGGGAAACTGCCACCGCCGACATCCCACGGTTTATAAACGGCGAGCGTAAGGTGATCACATGCGCGCTGAGCGTGTGAATCAACCGATTGACCATGATCAAGCGGTGGACACGCTGCGGCGGTCGTACGCCGCGGTGCCCACGGGCGAGCCTGTCCGGCTGGCCAAACGCACCTCCAACCTGTTTCGCCCCCGGTCCGCTCCCCGGACTCCGGGGCTCGACGTGAGTGGCCTGAACGGCGTGCTGTCGGTCGACCCGGCCGGCCGCACCGCCGACGTGCAGGGCATGTGCACCTACGAGGACATGGTCGACGCGACGCTGCCGCACGGCCTGATGCCGCTTGTGGTGCCGCAGTTGCGCACCATCACGCTGGGCGGCGCGGTCACCGGCCTCGGGATCGAGTCGACCTCGTTCCGCAACGGCCTGCCGCACGAGTCCGTCCAGGAGCTGGACGTGCTCACCGGCTCCGGCGAGATCATCACCGCCCGACCCGACGGCGAGCACGCCGACCTGTTCACCGCGTTCCCCAACTCGCTGGGCAGCCTCGGCTACGCCACCCGGCTGCGCATCGAGCTGCAACCGGTCGGCCGGTACGTGTCGTTGCGCAACGTCCGGTTCACCCAACTGGAGGCGCTGACCGACGCGATCGCGGAGGTGACCGCCACCCGGTCCTGGGCCGGCGAGCCGGTGGACGCGATGGACGGGGTGATGTTCAGCCCCGGCGAGGCGTACCTGGTCTTCGCCACGTTCACCGACGCGGCCGGCCCGCCCAGCGACTACACCGGTCAGGCGATCTACTACCGGTCGCTGCGCCAGCGCACCCGCGACGTGCTCACCGCGTACGACTATCTGTGGCGCTGGGACACCGACTGGTTCTGGTGCTCGTCGGCGTTCGGCGCGCAGCACCCGGTCGTGCGCAGGCTCTGGCCGGCGCGTTACCGGCGCAGCGACTTCTACCACCGACTGGTCCGGCTGGAGCACCGCCACCAGGTGGCGTCCCGGATCGACCGGCTGCGCGGGCAACCGGCCCGGGAGCGGGTCGTGCAGGACGTGGAGATCCCGCTGGACCGTACGGCCGACTTCCTGCGCTGGTTCGCCGGCGCTGTGGGAATGAACCCGGTGTGGCTGTGTCCGTTGCGACTGCGTGAGCCGGCGGGGCCCGGTTCGGCGCGGTCCTGGCCGCTGTATCCGCTGCGGCCCGGGCAGGACTACGTCAACATCGGGTTCTGGGGGAGCGTGCCGATCGCGCCGGGCGCCGCCGACGGCGACGTCAACCGCACGATCGAACGCAGGGTGTCGGAGTCGGGCGGGCACAAGTCGCTCTACTCCGACGCGTACTACGACCGGGACGCCTTCGATCGCCTCTACGGCGGCGACACGTGGCGCGCGGTGAAAGACCGCTACGACCCGGACCACCGGCTGACGGGACTGTACGAAAAGGCGGTAGCACGAGCATGAGCCTGACCGACAGAGATCAGGGGGCGGCGAGCGTCCCCGCCACCCCACCGGCGGGGGGCCGGCACACGGGTCCGACCGTCGCGGATGTCATCCGCGCGGTCACCACGGGGCCGTTGCCGGTGCGGATCACCGGGTACGACGGCAGCGCCGTCGGCCCGTCCGACGCCGGCATCACCCTGGCGATCCATTCCGAGCGTGGGCTGTCGTACCTGCTCACCGCACCCGGCGACCTGGGCATGGCCCGGGCGTACGTCAGTGGTGACCTGGCGTTGCAGGGCGTGCACCCGGGTGACCCGTACGAGGCGTTGCGGGTGCTCAAGGACGAGCTGCGGTTACGCCCACCGTCGCTGGCCGAGGGGCTGGCGCTGGTCCGTGGGCTGGGCTGGGAGCGGCTGATGCCGCCACCGGCACCGCCGCAGGAGGCGCACCCCCGCTGGAAGCGGGTGATGAACGGGCTGCGGCACTCGCGGGTGCGTGACAGCACCGCCATCTCGCACCACTACGACGTCTCCAACGCCTTCTACGAGAAGGTGCTCGGCCCGTCGATGACGTACACCTGCGCGGTTTTCCGGTCTCCCGACGACACGCTGGAACAGGCCCAGGCGGCGAAGTACGACCTGGTCGCCGGCAAGCTGGCGCTGAAGAAGGGGATGCGACTGCTGGATGTCGGGTGCGGCTGGGGTGGCATGGTGCGCCACGCCGCCCGCGAGTACGGCGTCAAGGCGCTCGGGGTGACCCTGTCGAAGGCGCAGGCGCAGTGGGCGCAGGCCGCGATCGAGCGGGAGGGGTTGACCGAGCTGGCGGAGGTGCGATACCTCGACTACCGGGACGCGCCGGCCGAGCAGTTCGACGCCATCTCCTCGATCGGGTTGACCGAGCACATCGGAGTGCGCAACTACCCGGCCTACTTCGGGTCGCTGCGCAGTCGGCTGCGGCAGGGCGGGCGACTGCTCAACCACTGCATCACCCGCGCGGACAACCGGGCGCCGCACCGCTCGGGCGCGTTCATCGACCGGTACGTCTTCCCGGACGGTGAGCTGGCCGGTCCGGGCCGGTTGATCAGTGAGGTGCACGATGCCGGGTTCGAGGTGCACCACGAGGAGAACCTGCGCCAGCACTACGCGCTGACGTTGGCCGCCTGGTGTCGCAACCTGGTCGAGCACTGGGACTTCTGCGTGTCGGAGGTGGGCGCGGGCACCGCCCGGGTGTGGGGGCTCTACATGGCCGGGTCGCGGATGGCCTTCGAACGCAACGGCATCCAGCTGCACCAGGTGTTGGCCACCCACAACGGCCCGAACGGCGTGAGCGGCTACCCGCTGCGACCGGACTGGTTGCCCTGATCACCTGCTGACCGCCGCCTGAAGCCGCGTCGAAAAAGTCGGCGCGGCTTCTCGCGAAGCGATTGACAAATAAGTTTTGTACGTACAAACTGATTTTGCCATGAGAGATGTCCTGTACCTGGAGCAGATCGAGCAGGCCGAAGTCCTGCTCAAGCCGCAGCGCGTCGAGGTGCTGCGGCAACTGGCCGAGCCGCGCACCTGCACCGAAGTCGCGGCCCGACTCGACCAGACGCCGCAGCGCGTCTACTACCACGTCAAGCAGCTCGTCGCGGCTGGCCTCGTCGAGCTGGTCAACGAACGCAAGGTCCGCGGCATCACCGAAGGCATCTACCAGGCCGCCGCCCGCTCCTACTGGCTCTCCCCGCGGCTCGTCGGCCGGATCGGCCTGCGCCGGGCCCGCGACGAGCTGAGCCTGGGCTACCTGCTCGACCTGATGGAGGAGGTCCAGGCCGACATCGCCGGCCTGGACCGGGCGGCACCCGAGCTGCCCTCGATCGGGGTCTCCGGCGAGATCCGGGTGCCGGCCGAGCAGCGCCAGCAGTTCCTGCACGACCTGCAAACCGCACTTCAGGACCTGTTCACCCGCTACGGCGGCAGCGAAGGAGATGCCTTCAAGCTGGCCGTCGCCTGCTATCCGAAAGGGAACGACAATGAGTGAGCCGATGAAGGTCCAGGCCCGTCTCTCCGCGCCCGTCGGGCGCGTACGCCAGGCCCTGACCGACCCGGCCGAGCTGCGTCTCTGGCTGGCCGAGCACGCCGAGGTCGAGCTGCCCCAGCGGTACGAGTTCTGGGGTCGCTACACGCCCGAGGGCGACGCCCCGCACCAGCGGCTGCTGCACGCCGACGACGACACCCTGCGGTTCGGCTGGCTGCTCGACGGCGTGGAGACCACCACCGAGTTCCAGTTGACCGCCGAGGGCACCGACAGCACAGTGCTGACGCTGATCCAGAGCCACTTCGACTTCGCCGAGGCGATGAGCGGCTCCACCATCCGGGGCGTGCTCCAGACGTTCTGGGCGCTGTCCATCGCCAACCTGGCCGCCCACGTGGAGGGCAAGCCACTGCTGCCCCGCACCGACTTCACCTCCGCCGACATGCGCGGTGAGCTGGTCATCGCCGCCCCCGCCGACAAGGTGTGGGAGTCGCTGACCGACTCCGAGCAGGCCAGCGCCTGGTTCGGCTACCCGATCGGCATCGAGCCCTGGGTCGGCGGTCGATACGCGATGGGCGGCTTCGAGACCGGTTACGCGGCCAAGGTCGTCGACCTGGAGCCCGGCCGCCGGATGTCCGTCGACTGGGGGCCGACCGGCGTGACGAGCTGGGAGCTGGCCGAGTCCGGTGGCCGCACCACGCTGACCTTCGTGCAGAGCGGCTTCGACGAGGCCAACCCGCCGTACGGGGCCTGGAGCGGGTCGGTTGCCGGGCTGTTCGAGCTGCGCCGCTTCCACGAGGTGCCGAACTGGCAGCCAATCTGGATCTCCGAGGAGATCCCCGGCCTGGAGCCCGCGCCGGCCAGCTGAAGCCTTGATCGTCTCGCCTTGATCGTGCTCGATCAGGGATCTAGTGGCCTCGTTCACCCAGGAGGCCATTACATCCTGGATCGAGCACGATCTTGTGTGCGGGGCGGCGTCCGGGGGATCCGATGGCGGGATCTGGTGACTTTTCGCGGTTGAGTGGGTACTGCCGGGCGATGTTCTTCATCTTTGGTCTGCGTACCAAGGTCGACCGGTCCGGTGTCGTGCAGCAGGTCTGCCGCCACTGCGGCAACCAGGCCGCGCAGGTGATCACCCGCCGCTCGACGAAATTCACAATCTTCTTCATTCCTCTCATTCCGATCCGCACCCGGTACGCGCAGCAGTGCACGTTCTGCGGGGCGGAGTACGAGATCTCCAAGTCCGACGCCGAGCGCCTCCCGGTCGGCTGATCCGACGATGGAACGCTTCCTCTGCTGGCTGATCGGCCGACCGACGCCCTCGGCCGACGTGGCCGTGCACACCGTTGCCCGCCCGCCCTGCACCCCGGGCCGGCGCAGACGCCGCCGCAAACGCCGTCCGTTGGCCGGCACCGCACTGCCCCGTTCACCCTGGAACCGATCCGCGGGCCGCTGACCAGAGGCGCAAGCCGCAGCGGGGTGCACGTTCGGCTCTGGCGGCGTTTCTGAGCGCTGGTTAGGCTTTCGGGGTTTGCCGTGGACCGGCGCCGCCGAGGGTGCACGCACGACGAAAGAGCCGGAGCGACCGTGTCCCGACAGGACGGAAAGCAGGCTGCGGGGACACTCAACCCCGCCGGCGCGTTCGTCGCGGCTGCGGTCATCCTGCTGGAGGCGGGCTGGCTGGTCGCGGGGTTGCCCGGCGCCGCGCTGGTCAGTGACATCGGCGCGATGCTGGTCGCCGGTTGGGCGACGCTCGCGTGCGTCGGGGTGGCCCGTCGACATCCGGCGCCGCTGCGCCGGTTCTGGACGCTGCTCGCCCTCACCATGGCGCTCGCCGCGATCGGCCGGGCGATCTGGACGGCGCAGCGGCTCGTCGGCGGCGACCTGCCGCACACGCCGGTGGTCGGGGTGGTCTTCACCGCCGGCATCCTCACCGGCACTGCCGCGCTGCTCAGCTCGCCGTCCGCACCGAGGACCGCGGTCGGGCGGGCCCGTACGTTGCTGGACGGGGTGATCGTCGCCCTGGCCCTGGTGCCGATCGGTTGGGTGCTGGTCTTCCGCGGGGTCGCCGCCGCCGAGCTGGCCGACCCGGCGCGCACGCTGGGGCTGCTCTTCCCGATGTTCGACCTGATGCAGCTCACCATCCTGGTCGCGGTCTCCGGGCCGGCCCGGCCGATATGGCGGCCGATGACCGTCCTGGCGGCGAGCCTCACCCTGCGGGTCGTCGCCGACGTCGTCTACGTGTCGCTGGTCGCCCGCGACGACTACAGCGCCGGTCACCCGATCGACCTGTGCTGGCCGTTGAGCTACCTGCTGATCGGCCTGGCCACCCGGAACCCGCCGCCACCGGACTGCGACGGCACCGACGACACCGCCGAGTCGCCGCTGCCGCCCTGGTGGCGGGTGGCGCTGCCGTACCTGCCGGTGGGTGGGGCGATCATCGCGGTGGTGCTGGCCCGTCGGCCCACCGGGCAGACCCCGCAGCTGGTGTTCGTGACCATGATGGTGTTGCTGGCCGCCCTCGCCGTCCGGCAGGGGCTGGCGGCCAACGAGAACCTTCGGCTGGTGGCCCGGCTGCGCCTGCTCGCGTACGGGGACCAGCTCACCGGGCTGCCCAACCGGCTGTTGTTCAACCGGCGGCTGCGCCTGGCACTGCGCGACGGACGGCCGGTGGCCGTGCTGCTGCTCGACCTGGACGGGTTCAAGCAGGTCAACGACCGGTTCGGGCACGCCACCGGTGACACCCTGCTGACCGGGCTCGCCGCCCGGATGCACACCGCCGTGAACGGCGACGGCACCATCGCCCGGCTCGGCGGTGACGAGTTCGCCGTGCTGGTCGACGGCGGCCGGCCGGTGTCACCCGAACGGCTCGCCGAGCGGCTGCTGGACGCGTTGCGGCCCTCCGACGACGAGGAGGACGTCGGGGTGCACCCGTCGGCGAGCATCGGTATCGCCGAGTACGGCCCGCAGCACGCCTCCCACAGCGACCTGCTGCGCGACGCCGACATCGCCATGTACGCGGCGAAGGCGGCCGGGAAGTCCGCGTACCGCACGTGCACGGCGGCGTTGCGCGAGTCGGCCGTCTCCCGCGCCGAGTTGATCGCCGACCTGCGCCGGGCGGTCGACGAGGACCAGCTGCACCTGGAGTTCCAACCCATCGTCGACCTGACCACCGGCGCGGTGCGCAGCGCCGAGGCGCTGGTGCGCTGGCGGCACCCCCGGCTGGGGATGTTGCCACCGGCGAAGTTCCTGCCGCTGGCCGAGGAGACCGGGCTGATCCTGCCGATCGACCGCTGGGTGATCCACGAGGCGTGCCGGGCCGCCGCGACCTGGCGGGGCCGGGTGCCGGAGGCGACAGTCGCGGTGAACATCGCCGCCGCGCACCTGCGTCGGCCGGACCTGATCGCCACTGTCACCGCGGCGACCAGCGCCGCCGGCTTGGCACCACGGGCGTTGACACTGGAGTTGACCGAGTCGGCGTTGATCGAGGGCACCGAGGCGGTGCTGGAGCGGCTGCACCAACTCCGAGAGCTGGGCATCCGGATCGCCATCGACGACTTCGGCACCGGCTACTCGTCGCTGAGCTACCTGCACCGCATCCCGGCCACCGAGCTGAAGATCGACAGGTCGTTCGTGGCCCGGCTGGGCACCGACGAGCGGGCGTACGCCACGGTGGAGATGGTCACCCGCCTGGCCGGCGCGTTCGACCTGGCGGTCGTCGCCGAGGGGGTGGAGACCGAGCGTCAGCACGAGGCGGTCACCGCGATCGGCTGCCCACGAGGCCAGGGCTATCTGTACGGGCGGCCGGACGCCCCCGCCATGGTGGGCCAGAATCGGAGTTGACTCTCACGTAACGGCAGGCAGGAGCCTGGTTCCCGGAAGGGAGGGGGACCATGGCGTACACGGTGGGTCAGGTCGCGAAGGTGGCCGGCGTGACGGTGCGGACGCTGCACCACTACGACGAGATCGGGTTGCTCTCGCCCAGCGGGCGCACCTCGGCCGGTTACCGCCGCTACGACGACGCGGACCTGCAACGGCTGCAGCTCGTCCTGTACTACCGGGAGCTTGGTTTCCCGCTTGAGGAGATCACCGCGATCATCGACGACCCGGCGGCCGATCCGGCCGCGCACCTGCGCCGGCAGCACGAACTGCTGACGGTACGGCTCAAACGGTTGCAGGAGATGGTCGCGGCGATCGAGTTCGCGATGGAGGCGAGCAAGATGGGCATTCAACTCACGCCGGAGGAGCGGTTCGAGGTCTTCGGTGACTTCGATCCGGAGGAGCACAAGGCCGAGGCGGAGCAGCGGTGGGGTGACACCGACGCGTACCGGGAGTCGAACCGGCGGGTCTCGCGCTACAGCAAGGAGGACTGGCTGCGGAACAAGGCGGAGAACGAGGACTGGGGTCGGCGGATGGTCGCCGTGCTGGCCTCGGGCGTGCCGGCGGACAGCCCGGAGGCGATGGACCTGGCCGAGGAGCACCGGCAGCTCATCAGCCGCTGGTTCTACGAGTGCTCGTACGAGATGCAGACCGGGTT
This sequence comes from Micromonospora sp. CNZ322, assembly GCF_007827755.1. NCBI lineage: Bacteria > Bacillati > Actinomycetota > Actinomycetes > Micromonosporales > Micromonosporaceae > Micromonospora > Micromonospora sp. CNZ322. The sequence goes on along the minus strand of NZ_VITD01000001.1, from coordinate 454,892 downwards.
GGCCGACATGTACCTGGCCGACGAGCGGTTCACCGCGTACTACGAGAACATCGCGCCGGGGCTGGCCGCCTATCTGCACGAGGCGATCCACGCCAACGCGATCAGCCGGGCGTGACACGGTGCGGTCCGGCTAGTCTGGCCGGACCGCACCGCCCGGGGGAGATGACAGTGCAAAAACCGAAGCTGATCGCCGCTGTCGCCGTGCTCGTGGTGGCGGTCGGTGGCGGGGCGTGGGCGCTGGTCGCCGCCGGCGACGACGAACCGGACGCGGGTCGTCCGGCGGCGTCGGCGGGCCCGGCCGACCCGGTCGGGGTGCTGAAGGCCGCCGCCGCGAAGGCCGACGAGCAGCCGTACAAGCTGACAGTTGGCACCGGCGGCGCGGACGGCGACGCCACGGTGCTGCTCTGGGACCCGAAGGCGAAGCGTGGTCTGGAGACCACCTCGCTGAAGGTGCCCTCCGGTGTGGTGAAGATCGAGCGGTTGACCACCGGCCCGGACGTGTACGTGCGGGTCACCGCCCCGGACCGCCGCGTCCCGGTCTGGGACGGTAAGACCTGGTGGCACGTCGGCGCCCCGGGTGCCCCGGCGGCCAAGCAGGGCCTGGACAACACCCGCCTGGCCAGCACGCTGGGCGCGCCGACAGGGGTCCGGCTGACCGCCGAGCGGGAGTACGCGGGCACGCTGGACCTGCGCCAGAGCGGCGCGGTGCTGGGCAGCGGCGTCGGCAGCGTGCTCGGTGACCGGGCCGCGGCGGTGCCGTTCACCGCGGCAGTGGACGAGCAGGGTCGGCTGGTCCGCTACCGCATCGAGTTGGCCAGCGAGCAGTCGCAGACCGCCCAGCTCGACCTGACGTACTCGGACTTCGGGCTGCCGGTGTCGGCGGACCCGCCGGCTGCCGACCTGGTGGGCGAGGACCCGCCGGCGAACATTCCCGGCGCCTGAGGTCGGCTCACTCCTCGACCGCTCCCTCGACCGGGGTGACCAGGAAGTCGTAGACGGTTCGGGCCATCCGCCGGACCGTCTCGTCGCCGGTGGCCATGGGTCCGGCGGTGAGGAACGCGACGGCGGTCTCGGTGCCGGGGATCAGGTAGTAGCCGACGTCGTGTGAGGCGTCCGGCAGGTCACCGGTCTTGTGGGCCACCGGCACGCCAGGGGGCAACGCCGCCGGGATCTTCGTGTTCAGGGTCTGTTCCCGCATGAAGCCGATCATCAGGTCGCGGGAGGCGGGGGCGAGGATCTCGCCGTCCCAGACCGCGCCGAGCAGTGACACCACGTCGTCCGGGCTGGTGTAGTTCTCCTCGCCGCGTTGCGCCGCCGCGCTGTCGAGCATCCGGCGGGCCAGGATGGTGGAGCGCTGGTTCATCGAGTCGATCAGCGCGTTGACCGGGGCGAACCCACCCAGGTAGGTGATCAGCACGTTCGCGGCCACGTTGTCGCTGTACTTGATCAGGTACTGGGCGAGCCGGCGCACTGTGACCACCTGCGGGAACGTCTCGAACTGCAGTTGGCCGGTGCCGCCGACCACGTCCTCCGGAGTGACCAGCACCCCGTCGTCGAGGAAGACCTGTCCACAGTCGACCCGGCGCAGCAGCTCGACGAGGATCCACAGCTTGATGACGCTGGCCGCCTTGGGGCGCAGCGATCCGTTGACGGCGATCTGCTGGTCGCCGTAGCGGCCGGACAGGTCGCGGACGGTGACCCCGGCCGGGTTGAGGCTCGCGTCGGCGACCACCCGGGCGAGCTGCCCGCTGAGCGGGAACAGCCGGGCCCCGGCGACCGGGTCGGTGGGCGGCTGCGGGCTGGTGACCACCACGCCGGTCAGCGTCGTCGGCGGGCGGTGCCGTTGGATCACCTCCAGCGTGCCCTCGCTGCGCCCGACCAGCGGCACCCGGTAGCGGTAGGCGGTGCCTCCGACGACGACCGCGCCGCTGGCCACCCCGGCGGCGACCCGCATGGTCGGGTCGGCGACCCGGCCGGTGTCGCCGTCGCAGGCGCGGTAGCGCACTGTGTGCCCGAGCGAGTCCACAGCGAACACCCCGCCGGGAAACGACAGCCAGGACACCTCGCTGGTCGGCGGGCGCTCCGGCGTCGGGTCCACCCCGGGCTCGTGGCTCTGACCGTCGCCGGGCTCAACTCCGTACCCCGGCTCGGTCGTCTGCGCCGGGTCCGCGACGGGCGCGCGGCCCGGGCCGTCCGCGGTGGCCGGCCCGGTCGTCGCGAGCACCGCGAGCGCGACCGCCGTCGTCAGCACCTTCAGGGGTACGCGGGCAGAGTTCCCCAGCAGGGAAGATGAGCGCCTCTTGTCGCTTTTTCTCACGTTTGCACGATATGAAGCGCCGGAGGCTGGTGAGACCGACGGGACCGGCGTCACCCGTCCGGGCGGCAATGTCCCGGCGAGCGTCATGCCCCACAGGTATAAATACGACCCACAGGTATCAGGCTTCCCAGCCACTCACCCCGGAGGACCCTTTGCTGATCATCGCCGGCAGTCTGCAGGTCGAACCGGCCACCCGCGAGGCGTACCTGTCCGACTGCGAACAGGTCATCGCGCGGGCGCGCGCCACCGCCGGCTGTCTCGACTTCCTGCTGGCGGCCGACCCGTTGGAGCCCGGCCAGATCCACGTCTACGAACGCTGGGAGTCGCCGGAGCAGTTGGCCGCGTTCCGTGGCTCCGGGCCGGACGACGCGCAGGAAGTGGCGATCCTCGACGCCGACGTGCAGCGCTACCTGATCGCCGGCGTCGAAGCGCCCTGACCCGGCGCGAGCCGGCACCGCTCACGCCTGTGGTTCGGGGCCGGTGGGCAGGCCGGGCGCCATCCGGCGGATCGAGGCGAAGGCGGGCGCGAGGGCCTCGTACAGCTCGGCGAAGAGCGGCAGCAGCGCCGCGTAGGTGGCGGCGGCGGCCGGGTCCGGACGGACCGTCTCCTCGATGCGCACCAGGTCGGCCGCGACGTCGATGCTGGGGATCAGCCCGAGCGCCTCCATGCCGAGCAGCGCCGCTCCGAAGCTCGACCCCTCGTGCGCGGCCGGGAAGCTCACCGGCAGGCCGAGGGCATCGGCCAGCATCTGCCGCCACAGGCCGCTGCGGGCGAAGCCGCCACCGGCCCGGACCTCCCGGACCTCGTTGCCGGCCGCGCGCACCGAGCTGAGCACCAGCGCGAGCTGTTGGCAGACGCCCTCCAACGCGGCCCGCACCAGATGCTCGCGGCGGTGTGCGTGGGTCAACCCCACGTACGCGCCGCGCGGCAAGGCGCTCCAGTGTGGTGCCCGTTCGCTGTGCAGGTACGGCAGCATGATGAGCCCGCCCGAACCGACCGGCGCGCGGGCTGCCAGGGCGACCAGGTCCTCCTCGGAGTGCTCGCCCAGGTCCGGGGCGAGCGCCGCGCCGGCCCACTTGAGCACGATGCCGCCGTTGTTGATCGCGCCACCGACCGCCCAGCGATGCTCGGTCAGCGCGTAGCAGAACACCCCGCCGAGCGGGTCCACGCCGGGCCGCTCGACCATCACCCGCATCGCGCCGCTGGTGCCGATCGAGCAGGCCACCATGCCGGGGTGCACCGCGCCCAGGCCCAGGTTCGCCAGCGGTCCGTCGCCTGCGCCGACCACCACGGGGGTGCGCTCCGGCAGGCCGGTCTGGGCGGCGGCCTGCGGGGTGAGGTTGGGCAGCACGGCGGTGGTGGCGACCAGCTGCGGGAGCTGCTCCGGGGTGATGCCGGCGATGGTCAGCGCCTCGGGGTCCCACTCCAGCTTGTGGATGTCGAGCAGGCCGGTGGCCGAGGCGATCGAGTGGTCGGTGACCAGCGTGCCGCAGAGCCGCAGCAGCACCCATTCCTTGATGCCCACCCAGTGCGCCACCCGCTCGAAGAGTTTCGGCTCCTGCTCGGCGAACCAGAGCAGCTTGGGCAGCGGCGACATCGGATGCATCGGCGTGCCGGTACGTCGGTGCAGGGCCAGCCCCGACGGGACCGCCCGCAACCGCTCGGCCTGCCGAGTGGACCGCGAGTCGGCCCAGGTCACCGACGGGGTCAGCGGATTGCCGTCAGGGTCCAACCCGATCAGGCTGTGCATGGCGGAGCCGAACGACAGCCCGGCCACCGGCTGGACCAGCTCGGCCACGACGATGCTGACCGACTTGAGCACCGCTTCGAGGATGAGTTGCGGGTCCTGCTCGGCGTAGCCGGGTTGAGGGTTGTTCAGCGGGTAGCCGACCAGGTGACTCCCGAGCTGCCGCCCGTCGGTGTCGTACGCGACGGCCTTCGTGCTGGTGGTGCCGATGTCGACCCCGATCACGACCCCGGGCAGCGTGACTGCCGGCACGACCGCCACCCCCTCGGAGAACATGAACGTCGGCACCAGTATCCCCCTATCGTGCTGGTTGCTCCGCCGATCGGCTAGTTCGCCCGTTTCGGCGTGTCCGGGCGCCGCGCCGGACCTGTTAAACCTCGTGACACCCCAGATTGGTGGCCAGCGCGGCGAAGGAGTCGGCGTGGCGAAGACTGATTCGACGGGTTCCACATGGCGGTACCGGTGGGCGCACCGGCAGAACGTGCGGCGGGTCAGCACGTTCCGCGGCGCTGAGGCGGCGTGGCGACGACGCGACGACGAGTTACGGCGGCTGCGCGCCCTGGCCGCCGATTTCCAGGGCTCGGCGGCCGCCGGCGCGGGGCTGGCGTTGGAGCTGGCCGCCGACGAGGTGGTGCTCTGGGCACTGCCCGCCGCACAACTGGTCGAGGTGCGGCACACCACAGTGCTGCCCGCGCCCGACCTCACTGTCGCCCCGGGAACCGGGCCACTGCGTCCGCGCCGCCCGGACGGCGTACGCGTCACCGACGCCGGCATGGCCGTGATCACCAGCCGTCGACTCGTGCTGCTCGGCGGGCGGGGCCGGCGTGACTGGGCGTACGGGCGGATAACCGGCCTGGCCCACGACCCGGCGGCGCCGGTCACAGTGATCCAGGTGCTGGACCGGCGGCGTACCTCCGGGTTGTTGCTGCCCACCGCCGCCGCGGCGGACTTCCGGTTCAAGCTCACGCTGGCCTTCGCCGACGCGATCGAACAGCGCACCGCGGTGATCACCCAAATCGACGAGCTGATCTCCGAGCACGCCCAGCTCAAGCCGTTCCGGCCGGCCGCGGCCACCCCCGGGCAGGCCCGGCTGTCGTCGTTCGTGCCAGGTGGCCGCAGGACCATCGCGGTGGCGGCGGCCATCGCGCTGCTGGTGCCGGCGGCGCTGATCGAGTCGGACCCGTCCGACCCGACCGGTGGCGCGGAGGTCGCCGCCGCAGCCACCCCGGCACCCACCACCAGCGTGGCACCGGCGCTCGTCCGCCCGGCCGGCCCGGCGCTCGCGCTGAAGAACCCGCCACCCAAGCCGACAAAGTCGCCACGCCCGTCACCCAGCGCGACCCAGGGCACGCGCTGCGGGGCACCAGAGAACCCACTGGGGTACGGCTTCTGTGGCGGCACGCGCATCCGCAAGCCGGCCGCCGAGGTGTGCGACTGGTTCGACTGCGTACCGCAGTTCTGGGCCGGACGCGGTTACCTCGTGCAGTGCCGCGACGGTTCGGTCAGCCTGGCCGGCGGCCGGTCCAACGCCTGCGCCGAGCACCGAGGCGTGCGGCGGACCATCACGAAGTGACCGATTCGGTGCCTGAAGTCCGCTTCGCTCGGCCACAATGATCGAGTGGAGATCCGGTCTGACGATGGCGCTCGGGTGCGGGTACGCCCCGTCGGCTACCAGCCCGGCATCGACCCGCCCGACGACCTCGACGGGGCCACGCCCGGCTGGCACGACTGGCTGCTCATCGAGGTGGACGCCCGCACCGCCGACGGCCAGACCTGGTCGCACCACTACCCGAGCCTCATGGTCGAGGAGGCCCGCGCGCTCGGCGGCTGGCTGCACGGGCAGGCCACCGCCGCCCTCGGGCTCAGCGCGCCACCGGCGATGGTCCGCTTCACCGAACCCAACCTGGCCCTGCGCAGTCGGGTACTGCGCCGCCGTCGGCTGGAGCTGATCGTGGAGTTCTCCGCCGAGTCACTGCCACCGTGGATGCGCCGCCCGTCCAGCGCGATCTACCCGCTGATCCTCACCGTCTCCGCGGACGCCCTGGCCACCGCCGCCCAGCACTGGGCCGAGCACTGCGAGGCGTACCCGCCGCGTACCCAGTCGCGGTTCCCGACCCGGGGCCGGCTCCCCGACCCACTCGGCTAGAGTGATCTTCGTCAGCCACGAGAGGAGGTGAGCCCGGTGACCACCCATCGTCATTCCTGGGCGCTCCTCTCGGCCGTCCCCCTCAGCTGACCTCTCGCGTCGGGGAGCGCCCTCCTTATCGGAGGACCAATGTCTTTCTCTTCCTTCCACATCGACGTTCCCGATGCGGTCCTCGACGACCTACGGGCCCGACTGGCCCGCACCCGATTCACCGACCGCAGCGGCAACCAGCCGTGGCAGGGCGGCGTCGACCCCGACTACCTGCGGGACCTGGTGTCCTACTGGCACGACGGATACGACTGGCGAGCCCGCGAGGCCGAACTCAACGCGTACCCCCAGCACCTGGCCGTCGTCGGCGGCCGGAAGCTGCACTTCCTGCACGTCCGGGCCACGCGCCCGGCGGGCACACCCGCGCCGTTGCCGTTGATCCTCAGCCACGGCTGGCCCAGCAGCTTCGTCGAGATGCTGCCGCTGGTCGACCGGCTGACCAGCCCCGCCGGCGGCGGTTTCGACGTGGTGGTGCCCTCGCTGCCCGGCTTCGGCTTCTCGGAGGTCCCGGACGAGCCGGTCACCCGCGCGTTGTTGGCCCGGACCCTGCACGAGCTGATGACCGGCGTGCTCGGCTACGAGCGGTACGGCGCCTTCGGCGGCGACGTCGGGGGAGTGGTCACCGGCTGGCTGGGTGCCGTCTATCCGGAGCAGGTAGCCGGCATCCACATGATCCATCCACCGTTCCCGGCCAGCTTCGACGCCCGACCACTGTCGGCGGCCGAGCAGGCGTACCTGGACGCCGAAGCCGCGTACGACGAGACCGACGGCGGCTACAGCGCCATCATGGGCACCCGCCCGGACACCCTGGCGGCGGCGCTCGCCGACTCGCCCGCCGGGCTGGCCGCCTGGCTCGTCGACAAGTACCGCGACTGGAGCGACAACCACGGGGACCTGGCGAACAGCATCGACACCGACACCCTGCTCACCATCATCACGCTCTACTGGGCGACCGGCACGATCGGCTCGTCGTTCCGGCAGTACGCCGACTTCGACCACAACACGCCCACGACCCGACATCACCGTGCCGGCCGCGTTCACGGTGAGCACCGAACCCTCGATGGCCAACTTCCCCCGGGAGATCGCCGAGCGGGCCTGCACCGACATCCGGCACTGGAGCGAGCCGGGACGGGGCGGGCATTTCATGCCGTTGGAGGAGCCGGATCTGCTGGCCAGTGAGATGAGGCAGTTCTTCACCTCGCTGCGCCCGTAGTTGCTGTAGTTCGCCTTTCCTGTCCTGCCCGGCGGCTGCTCTGATTTCCCTGAGCGGCCGCCGGCCCCGGGCTACGCGCTGCCGAGCGACGCCTTGACGGCGTCGATGGCGTCGGACAGCTCCTCGTTGTACGGGAAGCCGTCCTCGACGATGCCCATGTCGACCCCGCATTCGCGCTGCCGCGCCCGCAGCAGGGTCTCCTCCACCGGGGCTACCGGGAAGGCCAGCGGGTCGAGACCTTGCGCGGAGCCCAGGTCCTCGATCTGAAGCCACTTGTTGTACTCGCCCTCGTAGACGATCACACCGGCCTCGATGCCCCGGGTCCACTGGTCGAAGAGCGTGGCCAGGCTGGTGGCGGCACGCACCGAGTCCCACGCGTCGGGCGAGATCTCGTAGCGCCAGATCTCACCCTCGTGCTCGCCCGCCAGGACGAAGGTGAAGATGGCGTACTCGAAATGGAACAGCGGCAGTTGCTGCTGCCAGGGAAACGGCGTGCCGATCGCCAGCCACAGATAGTCCAGCACGTCCGGGCCTTCCGGCCAGGACATCAGCCATCCGCCGTTGGGCAGCAACCGCCGCTCGGGCCAGCGCTGCGACTGAAACCAGGTGAGCTGCTCCGCGATGTGATCCACACCGAAGATACGGTGGACCACGTCCGGCGCCTGCCCGGTCGGCGACTCGTCCTGGTCGGGCCAGTCGAGGCCGGCGGCCGTCGCCGCGAGGCGATAGTCGCGTACCGCGTCGCGCAGCACGGGCAGGTCATCAAGCATCGGGAAGCTCCTCGGCCCCAGGGGTCCTGGGCAGGCTAGCTTCGCCGCACCGACTCTGGTGTCCGTCAATACTCTTCTTTCGGGCGCAACGGGATACATCGATCCCGGTCGCGTTGCCTGTCACGTACGTGAGCGGTTGTACCGCGTGTGACAGTGACCTCTGTGTCCTGCGCCCCCTGGCGGATCGCCTGGGCCGAGCGCGAGAACGAGCGCCGGCAGCGCGCGTACCGCGACGCCACCGACGCCTGGCGGCACCGCGACGACCACCTGGCCCGACTCCGCATCGAAGCCGCCAGCTTCCTCGGGTGTACGCAGCCCCGCTCGGGCCTGCCGGTGGAGCTCGACGACGACGAACTCGTCTTCCGCGTCCTCCCCGTCGCCCAGCTCGTCGAGGCCGAGGCGCGACACATCCCCGGTCTGCCCAGGCCGGGTGGCGTCTGTTCCTTCGCTGAGGCTTCTTCGGAGGCGCTGCCTGCGGGCCTGCGGGTCGTCGACACCGGCATGGCCGTGGTGACCAGCCACCGGGTGGTCTTCGGCGGCCGGGAGTACAGGCGCGAGTGGCGGTACGCGGACCTGGTCGGCCCCGCCCACCACCCCGACGTGCCGGTCACCCTGCTGCCCGACCGCTGTCGACTACAGGGGCTGCTGGTACCGGCCAACGCCGTGGTGAACTTCCGCTTCTATCTCACACTCGCGGCTGCCGATCGCGGTGCCGTCATCGCGCAGGTCGACGAGCTGCTGGCCGCGCACCGGGCCGCCCCGCCCGCGCCTCTTCTGTTGGTGGACCCCGACGACGCACCGCTGACGGCGGTACGCCCCGACCGGCGGGCGCTCGGCGCAGCCGCCGTCGCGGCCATGGTGTTCGTGACGCTCGGCCCGGGCGCTCTGGGGCCTGGCGCGTGGGGTCCTCGCGGGCCGGTGTCCTCGGCGGAGGTCGTCGCCTTGGACCTGCCGAGGGCCGGGACGGCCCTTGTTCCGATCGGTCCCGTCGGGCCGGTGGCGCCCAGGTCGCGGGTCGGCTCGGCCGACAGTGCCGTATGGAGCCCGCCGGATGTCTCGGCTGTACGGCCGTCTGCTGTCTCAACAGTGGAAGCCGCTGTTGCGGTGGCCCTGCCGCCGGCTGCTCCGCCGTCCGTCGCTCCCGCGCCGTCGGCCAGTTCGGTGCCGACGCCTGGTCCGGTCCCCACTACCGACCCGCCCGCGTCGACCCTGCCGACGCCGCCCGTTGTGTCGGCCTCACCAACGCCGACGCCGACCCCGATTGTTACGGCGACGCCCTCGCCGGATCCGGGACTGCTGGCGATCTGCCTGGATCCTCTTCAACTGCCGTTGCTGGACCCGCTGCTCTGCCCGTCTCCGGCGCCCTGAACTGGGTTTTCTCTCTCCTGCCCGGCTCGGCTCGGCTCAGTTCGTGGCGCTGAAATCGGGGACAGTGATGGTGCCGTCCTCGGCGAGGGTGAAGCCGGGGTTCCAGGCGATCTCCCAGAGGTGACCGTCCGGGTCGGCGAAGTAGCCGGCGTAGCCGCCGTAGAAGGTTTCCCGGGCCGGCTTGGTCACCTTGGCACCGGCCTTGGTTGCTGTGGCGATGACCTCGTCGACCTCGGCCCGGGAGCGGACGTTTTGGGCCAGGGTCATCGCGCCGGTGCCCGGCCCTTCGATACCGGCGTCGTCGGCCAGCTTGTCGCGGCCCCAGAGGACGACGGCCAGGCCGCCGGCCTGGAAGAAGACCGTCTCCTCGACCTCCTGGCCCTGCCAGCCCAGCTGCTCGTAGAACGCCTTCGCGCGGGCTACGTCCGCGACTCCCAGAGTGATCAGGCTGATGCGCTGCTCCATGGTCTTCAACTTAGCGCCAAGCGAACCTCCGCAACCCTCAACCCATAGCATTGATGCTATGAGGTGGAGCGATGAGTGATCGCCTGGACTGGAATGACCTGCGCGAGCGCCGGATGACGGAGCCGGGGGCGGCCGAGACCTACGAGGCCACTCGGATCGCCTTCGAGCTTGGGCAGGAGGTGCGCCACCTGCGCGAGGGGCACGGTTGGAGTCAGAGCCAGTTGGCCCACGCCGCCGGCATGACTCAGTCCGCGGTGGCTCGCTTCGAGGCAGGCGGGACCGTGCCGACCTTGCCGGTCCTGGGACGGCTAGCCCGGGCCCTGGACCGAAGGCTGGACGTCAGGTTCGCCTCGAACGCGGACGGGGCTTGACCGCATCCGCCACGCCTTGCAGCGCCAACGGGCAAGGGCGCCGCAACCGGTCAGCAAGATTGCATCACCCGCGACGGCTCATCGGCTTTTTCTGATGCGCCTCGCCAGCGCAGCCAGGTCAACGCCTACCTGTTCACTCAGACCGCGCAACTCGGCCGGAGGCGATGAGAGTGGGGCGGTACGAGCGCCCGGCGGCGGTCCGGGGCACTCAGCGGTCATCGACAGCGGCGTCCGGGTATTGGACAGCTGATAGAACCGCCAAACAGCCATCCGCGAGTCGACCAGAATCATCGCCCGATCGACGCGCGCGATGAGCACGGTGCACCGGGGATTGCGGGCCACCGCGACGACGCGGTCGGCTGTCCGTCCGAGTTCCGTCGCCACCCGAGCTGCCGCGCGGTACGCGTTACCGAATTCACCCTCTACCCACCAGGCGCCCTCGTCGAGACGGACGGCTAGACCGGCCTCCATAAGCATCGCCCGGGCCTCGGCGTAGGGATCCTGCTTGGACTCCTTGGCCAGCACGATGGTGTCCCAAAGCTCCCGGGCGCTGACGACGCGGGCAAAGGGCTGGCTGGCGGGGAGGAGTTGATGCTCGGCCAGTTCGGCGTCAGTCTCTGCGACCCACTCGGACGCGTCCCGCCAGGCGTCGCTAGCGAGCACGTCCGCCTCCCGGCCGCCCTCAAGGCGCGCGTCTTGGCGGAGCGTCGCCATGGCGACCGCCAGCAGGGAGTAGAGGTGGTTGAAGGCCTCGGCCGGAAGCTCGTCGAGCATGGCGTCGTCGGGCACCAGCGCCCAAACGAGCCACCGGAGGCCGTGACGCCAGTCCTCATCCTCCTGCCACACGCCGGCCGCAAGTAGCGTTAGGTACAGCGCGGTGACTGTCATCCGCAGATGCACCGGCGGCAGGGTCGACCAGTCGTCCTCGACCGCAGGCTCGGTCACCGAGGCGACCCAGCGGGCCGCGAATCGGCGATACCGGACGCGGTCGTCGGGGCGGACTTCGGGCACGGACCTGGCCGAGACGGTCTCCGGCTCGTCTACCAGGCCATCGAGCACACCCTCGTCCTCGTCTTCGGTGAGCTCGCTTTCGTCAATGTCGTCAATGGACCACCCGGCCGCTGTGACGTGATTCTTGGCCGACGTGCGCGGGAAGATGAGCCCGGCTAGCCCCGGCCCGAGCAGCTGGTCGCAGTCTTCGAGGTAGTCCGCCCAGCGGTCACCCGGCGGCACCCCATTGCTTACCGGCGGTGTCCGGGATGCGGGCGCGGGCCCGCCCACCCCGCCGACCAACTCCACTAGTCGAGCCAGGTCTGCGGTAAAACGCTGGGCGATCAGCGGATCGGTGAAGAGTTCGTTCGGCTCGTACGCGCGCGATAGCCGCGGTTCGTCAGAGACGTCTCGACGGGGCCGGCATCGGGATGGGTCGGTGATGAAGACGGCAGCCGACTCCCAGCGCACGCCGTCGAGCTCGATGACCGCGCGAACTGCGCCCCCGGTGAGCTCCGGGACCAGAAAGCGCGCGCTTTGTTGCCCGACAGGCACGGCACCCACGGCAAGCCAGCTGCCGGGCACCGCCGTCGGCGATGTCTCCACGACCATCCGCTGCACCGCCGCAGCGGCCAGCTCGACGACGAGCATGCCGTCGGTCAGCGCGCAACCGAGGAGCACCGGCGCGGCACCGGCGGAATCGGTCGCCGTGGGCGGGGCAGACGCCAGCTGCCGGAACGTCGTAATGGACTGCGGCTCGCCCTCCGGAAATAGCAGGTCGGTGTGCGGCGCGATCACGGCCAGCTCGCAGTTGCCACCCTGCGCGGTGCTAAGCAGCAGCGCCGAAGTGGTGACGTTCGCACTGCCGGTCATTCCGGCAGTCGTGCCGTCGGTGTTGTCCCACTCGATCAACTTGCCGTGTCGGGCCGGTCCCGGACCCAGCAGCCGGAACTCCTGATCAACGGTTGACCCGGTGGCCCGGACCAGTGCGGCGCCGTCGAACATGGCGATCGAGGGCTGCACGGCCACGCGCACCGAGCGTGGTTTGGTCCGGTTAACCAGGGCGCTCACCGCGCGGGCGGGCGGATCGAAGAAGGGGGCGGCCAGACGCAGCTCCTCAACGGGATCGGAGGGCAGCCGTTCCAGCAGCGGTCGCCGCAGGTTGCCGTATGCGCGTACCGGCAACCAGCGCTCGTCGACCGTGGCCGGCCGCATCCGTTCAGCCACTTGTCGCAGCGTCGCCGCAATCCAACTCGCCATCCCGACCACAGCAGGCAGGTCGTGCAGCCAATCCGCCACGTCCTCGATGAGCTGGGGCCCATGCTCCCGGGTGCCGTGGGCGGTCACCCATAGCTCACGGTTGTAGCCCCAGCCCGACAGCGTTGGATTGCCCGATCCGACCGTTAGCCAGACATCGTCGTCGCCGAGCAGCGCGACGAGCTTCGGATGGAATGCTCGCGAGCAGACCGCATGGCCATGCTGGTAGGCCAAGCCGGCCCGTCGCACGTCCACTGGATCGTGCACAGCTTGTCCGGCGTCGCCGAGTACGGTGATTCGCGCTCCGAGCGCCCGCGCCGTTGGGATGGCGAACTTCTCCAGGAACCCGAGGTCGACCGTGTAGCCGGTGATGACGACCTCGCGCAGCCGGGCACCGTCGGCCCGGTCGCGCCACTGTTCCAGCAATGTAAGAGGTGAACGGAAGGACCGTGACACGTCGCTCATGCCGGTACCTCCAGCAGTTGCTGCCCCCACGGGGTCACCGGTTCCTCGCGTTTTGGCGAGAGCAAGCCAACTTGAACCGCGATCTCGGCGAGCTGATGGACGCGCAGGCCGATATTGCCGCTGCCCTCCGATGAGTCGGCGAAGTAAACGCCATTGCGCTCGTGTAGGCGACTGAACAGCGAGATGGTCCCGTCCGGGTTGAACGCGACCTTGCGCAGCGCTACTCGCCGCGATTGCGCGAGCATGTCGTTGACGAGCTGCCGGCCCAACTCGCTGATCGGGCGCCGGGCGAACTCGCGCCGCAGCTGGGCGACCCAACTTGGGTCGAGATATGTGGGCCGCCGCCCCTTGAAGGTGCGCAGGGTGAGGCCGCTTAGCGAGTCGAGTCTGCGGGCTCCCAGCAGCAGCAATGCCACGTCGGTGACCACGCCACGGTCGTCATCCAGTATCACGTCCTCCGCCGGCATCGGATCACCGTGTCCGTCGATGACGGGAGGTAGGTCTGCCTCGAAGTCGGCGACGCTACCGGCGGGCAGCTGAGCGGTGATCCATTCGTGTAGGTGGCCCCGCGAAGCGTGCTCCGCATCGCGAACCTCGTTGACCAGAGCTGCCCAGAGGTGCCGCCATGCACCGACGGAATGGTGCCGGAGTACCACGCCCCGCCAGGCGGCGGTGCGCTCCTCGCTGGCAAGGAGCGGGTCCTCGCGGGCCGCCGACCCATATGCAACGCCCGCGGCAAACGCCTCCCGCCACGTCTCCGCGTCGGGGTTGAGCTGCCAAGATCGAGCCAGGATGCGCAGTGTCGCACGTCTGGTTCGATCGTCCCCCGTCCACGCCTCGGGATCGTGGCGGCCGTCGACGGTCGCGCTGAACACCTCGCTCAGCGGCTCCAGGTCGGGAGTGACCTCGTCGTGTTGCAGGCTCAGCCGGCCAAGGGCCGCCGATGGGAGGGGCAGGCCGGATCGACGGTCGGCGGCCTCGATGAGCGGGGCATACATCTCTGTGATCTGAGGTGGACAGGGGTGGCGGCTGGTGCGCAACGCGCCGCCATCCACCGCTACGGTGCCGAGTGCAACGCTGGGGCCGTTGTACTGCGACCAGAAGCCCCATGATCGCGGCGAGTAGGAGCGGGTGCCGGAGGCATCGGCCACCGAAAATTCGGCGCCGTCGTCGGGGGCTAGTCGCGCTAAGGCGTCAACGCCGTGAGCCAGGCCGCGAGGATGATCTGTCGTGTCGTACTCCTGCGAAATCCGTGCCATCCCGACCTCTGCGCGACGAACGAGACGTTGGCACGCGGCCCGGCTCAGGCCGGCGAGATCGGCGTGGGCCGCGAGTGCCCAGTAGAGGCTGTAGTAACGGGCGAAGCGGGTTACCGTCGAAACGCCGGGGACAAGCATGTCGACGGCGGCCATCACCGGCGCTTCCACGGCGAGCGGATACCGGCCGGCGCGAGCGAGCAGCCCCGGGTCACACCAAGCCGGCCCCACGACGAGCGATCGTGAGGCGGCGGATCCGACCATTGCATCGATCGGTGCACTCGTCATGGCGGCCATCCTGGCTCACTGCAAGCGCGCGGGGAATGCACCATCCAGGCTTATCGGGAACCATTCGGGCCGGTATGAAGTGACAGATCGGGTCGATTGCTGGCCGTCAACCGGAGTTGATCGCAGCCGTGCTGAGGGGCACGTTCCGTTTGGCGGCCTCGGGGCACCCCACGCTTAAGCGGCGATCGTTCGGGCGGTGGCGTACACGTCGGCGGGTAGGGGGTGGCAGAGCTGCCACAGGACGCGCATGGGCCGATCACCGGTGTGCGACTCGTAGTTCATGGTGCCGGCGTAGAGGTACGGCGGTGCGCCCAGGTCGCGGTCGGCGATGCGGGTCTCCCGCACGAAGAGGTGCACGGTCGAGCCGCCCGACGTGTAGCGCTGCCCGGTCGCCGACGCCGCAGAGGTGGTGCTCTGCGACTCCCACTGGAACAGGGTGTCGGTGATGGCGCGGTCGGCGTACATGGTGGTGGGGGAGTAGTGGGCCTCTGACTTGACCAGGGTGACGAAGAAGAGGTCGGCCTGGGCGTCCGGCAGCCATTTCACCCCCTCGCGCAGTGACCCCGGGTTGGTCATCCCAAAGGCGGCGCATGCCTCGTTGCGGCTGTAGCGGGCGTGCACCCGCAACGGCACCGCACCGGACGCGACGGTCGGCGTGACCCGGTGGATGCGGTCCCGCAGCACCTCGGCGACCTGCCGCAGCTCGGCGCAGCGGGCCGGCTCCTTCCATAGCCGCGCCAGCCGCTCGTCGCGTGTCGCGAGGGGGGCGTTCGGTCCCCAGAGGCTGAAGTGCAGCATGTCCAGCAGTCGGCTGTTGCCCGCGTACACCTGCTGACCTGGCGCGGGCGGTCCGGCCGCGACCCTCGTGAGCAGCTCTAGCCGGTCGATGTCGTCGGTGTGCAGCATGCGACCAACGGCGCGGCCCAACTCGCGGTCATCGGGGCCGGGTGTGGACGTCTCGATGCCGGCGAGCCGCCGCAGCCCGGTCCAGCCGCCGAAGCTGGCCGATCGGTATACGTCCTCGATCTCCAGGCCGGTCTCGCGGAGGAACGTGGCCAGGCTGACGTCGCCGAGCTGCCGCAGCTCAGAAACGAGACCAGCCTTCGAGGTGGGCAGCGCCGATCGCAGGTTGGCGAGCACCACCTCCTTCGCCACCCGATCCAGTTCGACGTGGCAGCCGCTCGGCAGGCTCGGGAAGTCGTCGCGGACCGCCTCGGTGATCGCCCGTCGGGTGACCCCAGTCAGGGCACGCCAGCGTAGGTCGAAGCGGAAGTTGGCATGCTGCCCGCCGATGAAGTCGAGCACCGTGAGGCAGGGCTTGTCGTCGTCGAGGCGCAGGCCACGGCCGAGCTGTTGCAGGAAGATCGTGGCGCTCTCGGTGGGTCGCAGCATCAGGATCGTGTCGACCATCGGCAGGTCGACGCCCTCGTTGAACAGGTCCACTGTGAAGAGCACTCGCAGCTTGCCGGCCTTGAAGTCCCGCAACAGCCCCGCCCGATCGGTGCCGGCCTTTGAGGTCACCGCCGCCGCCTCGACACCGTGCTTTCTGAACCGGGCGGCCATGAACTCGGCGTGCCCGATGCTCACGCAGAACCCGAGCGCCCGCATCCGCCCGACGTCCACCTTCTCGCGGACCGCCCGCAGCACCGTCCGCGCCCGAGCATCGTTGCCGGTGTAGATGGTGCTTAGCTGCGTCGGGTCGTAACCCTGGCCGCGCTTCCAGGTGACGTGCGACAGGTCCACGTCGTCGTGCAGCCCGAAATACTGGAACGGCGCCAGCAACTGCCGCTCCAACGCGTCCCACAGGTGCAGCTCGACGGCCGCGCGCCCGTCGAACCACCGGCGCACGTCGCCGCCGTCGGCCCGGTCGGGGGTCGCGGTGAGGCCCAGGAGTACGCGGGGACGCAGCCGCTCCAACAGTCGCGTGTACGTCGGCGCTTCCGCGTGGTGGAACTCGTCCACGATCACCATGTCGTACGCCTCGGGGTCGACCTCGCGGCGGTGCAGCGACTGGATGGAGGCGAAGACGTGCTTCCAACCGTTCGGCTTCTCGCCCGCGACCAGCGTCTCGCCGAAGCTGCCGTCGCCCATGACCTGCCGGAACGTCGACAGGCTCTGCCGCAGGATCTGCTCCTGATGAGCGACGAAGAGCAGCGAGTCAGCTCGTTTCGCCTTGTGCAGCCGGCGGTAGTCGAGGGCGGCCACCACCGTCTTGCCGGTGCCGGTCGCCATCACCACCAGGTTGCGCCAGCGCCCGTGCACCAGCCGCTCGGCGTCAAGGTCGGCGAGGATCTCTGCCTGGTACGGGTACGGGCGCACGTCCAGATTCGAGATCGCGGTTGGTGCTTCGTCGCGGCGCTCCCCGCTCAACGCGTGCCGCAGGCGGTCGGCATCCCGGGTCGCGTCGTACGCCTCGAACGCCGGATCGTTCCAGTAGTCCTCGAACGTCGCCGCGAACGTGTCGATGACGTGCGGCTGTTCCATGTTCGAGATGCGCACGTTCCACTCCACGCCGTCCACGAGCGCCGTCTTCGACAGGTTCGACGAGCCGACGTAGGCGGTAGTGGTGCCGTTGTCGCGGCGGAAGAGCCACGCCTTGGCGTGCAGGCGGGTGGTCCTCGTCTCGTACGACACCTTGATGTCTGCGCCCAGCTCGGCGAGCCGGTCTAGCGCCCGCTGATCGGTTGCGCCGAGGTAGGTGGTGGTAATGACGCGGACCTTGCCGCCTCGGGCAATCAGCTCGCGGATGGCTGGCTCGACGATGCGCAGGCCGTACCACTTGATGAACGCGCAGAGCAGATCCACATGGTCGGCGGAGGCCATCTCGTGATTGACCTCGTGGCCGATGCGGGGCTGGTGACGGCCGTTGACGAGTAGCGCGCCGGTGGAGAGGGGAGTGGTGGGGCGTTGCGGAAAGGTGGGCTCCGCCGGTGGGGTTGGTGGGGCGGCGATGGCGTGGATCAGGTGCTTGGCGTCGGTTACCTGATCCTGTTCGGTCGCTGCCTTCGGGCTCAGGATGGCGATGGCTTCGGCGATCTGGTTCGCCATTGCGATCTGGTGGTGGAGCTTGTCGTCGCCGCTGGGGACGGAGTGGAGGGCTCGGGCGGCCAGGGTGGCGATGTGCCGGGCGAGGGCGTGGTGGGCGTCGGCAGGGTCGAGTTTGTGGTGCTGGATCAGGGCGGGGTCGACCTGCTCGAGCCGGTCGGCAAGCTCGCGAGTGATGAGGTGCTCGTAAACACCCCGCTCAAGATCCGTCATCCCGGCACGTTAACGGACTTGCGTACGGAGACGCGGCCCGACATGCCGTTCTGCGGATCTTGCCTAGCCGATTAAGTCCGATGAGAGGTCTGCCCGCTCATCTGCCGCTTGCTGTGGGTGTTCCCCAGAACCTCGGTGCCCCTTGCAATCAACCGGCATAAATAGCGAACGCAGGATTCTCGGCAAATCCGTCAATCAGGATAGTACGCTACGTTTCGTGCTTGAAGATGACTTGGTTCGTATGCCCCGGAACTCCGATTCGGCAGGGTATGGATGGTCGCCTTCGAGTGTGCTCGAGTATCGGGGTCACTGACTGGCTAAGGTGAGAAATGTTCACACAGGAGCCGCTACTGAACAACGCGGTAGCTGATCTCGGCAGGTTGGGGGATCCCGCACTTGGACTCAAGCCGCTACTGTTGCGATCGTGGACGGGGCAGCCGCGGGCACATCGGGGGAACGATACGGCCAGGGGCAGCTCGAGCCCATGGAGCGACAATGCAAACGGGTCAGCGCGAATTCTTCGGGGATCCTATTCACGTCGTGTTCCGAGACCGCCTACCTCTCTTTGGACGTGCATCGAGCCGCTAGTGGGACCCGGCATCCGAAATCCCTCTGGGCTATCGAGCGTCCAGATGAATGTCACGTTTTTTGCGAGGCGGAGTACCAAGATTGGCTTGACGCGGCCGGCCAATATTGGGCCGTGGCTCGAGAAGACTCCGAAGCCTTCGGTACCCGCGGGGAGCGGATGGCGTTTTTTTCGACCCCGGTCAATCATACAGATCCGTGGCATGGCTTCCCGGTTGGGGGGCGACGCGGAATGAAGTTCCGGAGCCCGCCACCTGATGAATTGGTCGAGCGCTGGCACAAGGAAGGCCTAATTTCTTACACAACCTATACTCGTATTCTAACGAGGCGGTTGTAATGAGCAAAATATTCGTTGCGAGGGTCAGGGTTGCTGGCGAATATCGCGACGCATGGCTTTACAAGCGGCGACTGTACGTGTGGGACCGATTAGGGGTGCTGAGATTTGCCGACCTTGAATCTGTGGGAAAGTATCTGACGAAGGCGTACGGCGCTTCGATTAGCAATGTCATCCAGACTCTAATCTTCCGAAATGACTGGAAGGTTGGTGAGCAGTTTCGCGCGATGATGCGTGTTCCTGATATGGAATCGGCGTTCTTGCTGCCCTATCGTGACTCCGACTCTTTAACAGTCGATCTGCCGCATTGGCTGTTTAGTCGCAGCGAGTCTGAATCCTACGGCGGACTGGTTCTGGATACGCAGATCTACGCTGATCGCGTATATTTGGCGACACCTGAAGGCCTTTTGGAGAGTTACGTTAATGCCAGTCACCCGGATCGCGGCTACCCTTTGAATCAACAGACTGACTTCCGTGTTTCCAAAGTCTCAGTTCGTTACGCTGCAATCAACCTGTCGGCGGAAGAGCGGGGGCTTTACTTTGCGCGGGTGCGATTCGCTGCCGGAGGAATCCCGGGTTTCCGCCAGTCTAACTGGACTAAAGTTGCTGATTCGTCGATGTCGACATCGCATTCGCACCGCAATCTCTTAAACTATACGGGCGATGCGGTCCCTGGCTTCCTGGCGGCGAAGATTGAAGAGTCAAAGACTCACGAGGCTGCCCGCTATGAAGAGAGTCAAGTTGTTGGTTATAAGGGCGAGGCGGATCTCAGTTCGGTAGTCTACTCAGCGGCGACCAGTGCCAACAAAGTTTCAACCAAGAGTCACTCCCAGTACCAGGTCGCTGGGGAATTCGAAGTCCTGGGTAACACTAATAATCATCTGCTTGTAGGCTGGAACGGCAAGATGCGGGTCATCGACATTCGGACGAGGGAGGGAGACGAGATAGAGGCTAAGCCAAGCTCGAGGTACCAGGGTGCGTCGTTCGACAGCATAAACCCTGAAGACGTACTACAGACCTATCCCGTCAGCAGCGGTTTCGTCGTCGAGCTCTACGACTCGCTTCGCTTGATTGTGAGAGATGGTAGCTTTGAGCTTTCGGAAGGGCAAGCGGCTCGTGTCCGGACCTTCGCTAGCTCACTACGGCATCGAGAGGCAGTCGCGGTAGTCAACGAACGCGATGTCGTGCTAGTCGGCTACTACATGGTCAATGAAACGCTCTTTTAGGCCGCTGGGCGAGATCAGCGAGCGGTACCCACCGCGCCTTCGAATCATCATCCCGAACTGACCGCAGACGATTCTTGAACTCGGTCGCGACATCCGGCGAGCTGCATAGCAGCGGCACGGCCGCAATAATCATCTTTAACTCGCGTGCCTGCCTCAAGGTTGTCCATGATGGGTCTGTGATGACGTCGGATCCGTAGGCGATGGCTAAGGCGGGGTACGCTCCCGAACCTCTAAACCGAACCTCGCCAACTGCGACTGCTGCGAAGTCAACCTGCCAGGGGCCAACGCAGGTAGCGTCAAAGTCACACAAGACCGCCCGGTTCGGTGACATCCGCAGTAGGTTTCCGGCATGGGCATCCCCGTGAATGAGCTGCGGTTCCGTCAGACGGGTGAGCGCAACGATCTGCGGCTCGAGGCGGTCGCACCATTCCACGAGGAAATCGCAATCATCCGGATCGAGGCCGTCGGCGTCGGCCAAACGTCGTCGTGCGTCACCGATCGGATCCCAGAACGGCAGGCTGAAAGCTGGCAGGTCGAGTGCATGGAACTTGCGTAGCACAAAGCCGAGATCTTCCGCCGTTGGAGCAGGTGGTTGCGACGGGATATAGCGCCAAACTGACGCCGCCAAGTCGCCGACTTGGACCGGCTGCTCGACGTTGGGTGCCAGCCGGATCGTTGGTGCATCGATTTCGGCGAACCAACGCCCGAGCTGAACAACCTTGCTAACCCGATCCAGGAGCTGATGAGTTCGCGCGATCCGGATGACGATCCCGGGTCGAGGAAGGGCGAAGACGGCGTTGTTAGTCAACTGCAGCAGCCGAGCGCCCTCCGCAGAGACGTCCAGGGCAGCAGCGATGTCCCGCATGGCCGCCGTCATTGCCTCCTCAGAGAACCGCCCGCTCACGAAGCCACCGCAGCCTGGGCGGCGAGGACCCGCTCGAATGCGGCGACCTCCGGAAGCTGCCGGTGCCGAGCGAGATCACGACGCAGATTGACCACCCGGTCGATCACCCGCCTGGAACTCATCGCCTGCGCCTGCGTTAGCACGCGCGCCCCAAGGGCGAGCGCCTGCTCGGGCTCATCAGCTAAGAACAGCGCGCTACACAACCCGACCTCGTTCAGCACGATGCTACGCACGTTCGCCACGCCGAACGCGGCGATGGAATCCCTGCCCCAGCGCACCGCCTCCGCCGCGTGCCTACGGTCTCGTCGTGCCATGTCCCGATACACCCGCCCGTACTGAGCGAACAACTCGCCGCGGTCGTAGAAGCCCATCCAGTCAGGCTCGCGGTCCTTGTTGATGCGCTCGAACTGGTCGCTCGCCTTCCCGAGGGCTTGCAAGGCGGTCTGGTGGTCCCCAAGTGCCGCAACTGAGGCGGCCTCCGCGCCCCACAGCAGGGCTTTGGCCGCCGGGCTCGCGTGTGACCCGAGCTGCGCGTACGTGAGTTGCAGTGTCGCGAGGGCATCCCGGTTGTGCCGAAGGTGTTGAAGCTGCTTGGCCTGCGCGTACCGAATCATCGCGACCAGCGGTGCGTTATCAGCAGTCAACGCGGCGCGCTCCCCGGCGACGAAGTGCCGCTGCGCGTCGTCGTGCCTTCCCGCGTCGAGCGCGGTCCAGCCGGCCAGTTGCCGGGCTGTCGCGACCGCCGTGATGAGGGGCGGTGTGAGCCCGGTCGGATGCGACCAATCAAGCATCCGATATACCGACTCGGCGAACCGGGCCACCTCCCGATAGAGCAGGCCACCACCCGATTCCCGGTCCACCGACCGGTACAGCTCCAGCACCGCGTTCAGCCGAGCGATATCCGCAGTGCCGATTCGCCGGGGCTGGACAAGCTCGCTGCCGCCGAGCAGACCCGCGCCCGCAGCGACGGCGGCGATACCGGCCAACAAGGCTCGCCGACCCTCGTCCGGCGCAGCACCCTGTGTGTCGGTTGACGCGCGGGCGCTCCCGCGTCTCTCGGCCGACCGCTGAGGCTGTCCAGGGAGGGCGAACCAGAGACAAGATGCGGGTATACCGAGAAGCTTCGCCCAATGCGCCAGTCGGTCCAGGTGCACCAGCGGCGGCCCGTTCTCCACCCGGCTCAACTGTGCCTGCGTGATCCCCAACCACCCCGCCACCACGGACTGCGGCAAGGCGACCCGCCCGTGGTACGGATGGCAGCGGTACGCCCGGATCACCCGCCCGAGATGCCGCTCGATCAGCGCAAGTCGCACCGGCTCGTGGTCCCAGAATCTCGCCGGCACCACCGGCGGCACGCTCAACCGGTCCCGTTCGGCGGCCTGGCACGGCGTACACCGTCCGCTGTCGTTGTCCCGGGCCAGCCGTCCGCCGCACCGAGGGCAGTTTGCATGTGTCACCGGCGGCTCCGTCCATCTCGCCTCATCGAGCTTATCCATTGAACACGCTGCGTGGAGCGCTGGTATACGCGCGACGCATATCGTCAAGGACCGTCGGGCAAGCGAACGAACTGCAATTGCCTAGGACGGGCGCGCCGCCCGCAGCGCCTCGACGACCACGCTCCAACGCTCCGGCCCGTTCACCGAGTTCAGCGGCTCTCCGTCAGCCACGACCACGCCGGCAGCGCGCAGCACCGCCAGGTGACCCGCGTACGCCGGATGAGCGGCCAACTCCGCCTTGGTGTGCGGAAAAGCAATGATCGGCAACCCCGCCCCCATCGACTCGTTGAGGACACCGAGCGCCAGTGTGTCGTTGATGCCCAACGCCCACTTCGTCACCGTGTTGAACGTGACCGGCGCGGCCACCACCACATCAGCCGGCGGGTGCGGCTCCGGGTCGCCGGGCATCCGCCACTCCACGCGTACGAGATAGCCGGTCTTGTCTTGCAGCGCCGCCCGGTCGAGCCACGGCGCGGCGGTGGGGCTGACGATCATGCACACCTGCCACCCATCGGCGATCAGGAGGTCGACCAGCTCGTCGATGTGTTCCGCCGGACCCGCGGCGCAGACGACCAGGTACAGCACCGGGCGTTCCGTCATGCCCGCAGTCTGCCCGATTCGACAGTCGCGACGTCGAGCGCATACCGATCGTGCATGCCGCCAACGATCACTGTGACATGCCGTCGTCCCTGGTCAGCCGCGACAGTCGACGCATGGCCCGGGGCGGGTGACTTGTCCCGGAGCTGCGCCGGCCCTCAACGGCGCAGCTCCGTCCCGCCCGCCCCGGTGCCAGCCCATGAATCAACGACCTGGAGCCGGCATGCCCACCGTGAACGACGACCACCCGGCTCACGCGGACCTGGCTGCCGCCTGGGAGTCGGTCGACGTGCGGGCCGCCGGTGACTTCTGGTGCACCCTGGAAGACCGCCGACCCGGGCTGCTCCCACACCGCGACGCGCCGCTGTTCTTCACCGCGCTGGGCCGCCTCCTGGTCAGCGGCGACGACCCGGCGAATCGGGCTGCGCTGCTCCGGGTACTCGGCCACGCGTACCGTCATCTCGACCTGCTCCCGCACGCCACCACCATCGGCGACGCGCTGCTCGCCACCGTTGCCCGCCACGCCCGCCCACTGTGGACGCCGCAGCTCACCATCGTCGCCGAGCGCGCCCTGTGCCGTGCCACGCACGCCATCCGCCGCGCCGCCGCGCAGGCCGGCGACGGCCGGGCCTGGTGGCACGTCGAGGTGATCGGCCACGATCGGCCGTCGCCCGACATCGCCATCCTGACGGTACGTCCCTGGCGGCGACTGCCCTTCCAGCCAGGTCAGGCCGTGCCGGTCTGCACGCCGCGCCTGCCTGGGCACTGGCGCTGGCTCTCACCGGCCAACGCCCCACGCGCGGACGGCACCGTCGAGCTGCACGTCCGCGCCGTACCCGCCGGCACCGTCTCCCACCGACTGGTCCATGAGGTACGCCCCGGCGAGCTGCTCTGGCTCGGCCCGCCCGTCGACAACGGTCTGAGCCTCGACCCGACGAGCACGAGCGATCTGCTCCTCGTCGCCGGTGGCACCGGCCTGGCGCCGCTGCGCGCCCTGGTCGAGCAGGTCGCCGCCGCACCGGACGGCCGGCGGGTGACGCTGATCGTCGGCGCGCGCACCTTCACCGACCTGTACGACGCGATCGCCCTCGACAAGCTGCAATGCGCCCACGACTGGCTGACCATCGTGCCTGCCCTCTCCGACGACCCCTGCGCGGAGCCGGCCGAGCAGGGCGACGCCCTGACCATCGCCCTCGACCATCACCAGCCCGGCCAGGACGTCTACCTCTGCGGCCCACCCGCGATGCTGGCCGGCGCGCGGCCACGGCTGTGCGCACTCGGCATCCCCGCCGCACGCATCCACCTGCCCAAAGGCTTCACTTGCTGACGGCTTGCCTGCCGGACGAACTCTGATCGGCCCGCGTACGCGCGATCATGATCCTCGACGATCGACTACCAGTTGGAACTGAGCTGCTTGACGGCCTGGCGGAAACGCCGCGGCGGCAGGACGGCCCGGAGCTTGTCGGCAGCGTCAGCGAAGTCCGAGATCGTGGTGACGCAGCCGTGGCCGAGGTGGGCGAGCCGGATGACACCAAACCGCTCGACCACGAGTGCCTGGGACAGCGGGACGGTGTGCACGTTCCCGTCGCCATCCACAGTGGAAATCGCGTCGATGCCGATGACCAGCTTGCCCTTGTTGTGGAACCGCTTGGAGAACGGCGGCCTGACGACCTCACCTGCGGGCACGAAGCGGGTGGTCGGGCAGGAATCCTCGGTGGCGCGAGGGAGGTCGGGTTTCGACCCGTACGGCACGACGATCATGGCGCTTGAGAGCCAGCCCGACACGATGTCCCGTGTCGCGTCCGGAGTAAGCCCAGTCAGCTCGCTGAGTGATTCCGAGCCGTAGATCTCAGCCGTGCCGAGCAGCTCCTGGTGGGCCAAGGGTTGAAGCTCGCTAATCGACTGCATCCATTCGATGTCGCCCTCCATGGTCATGCGCTGCGTTGGCACCCGGTCGGCGATCTCCACTCGATCGATCCCATCGGCGGCAAGCCGTTGCAGCTCGGCCCAGAGCAGCTCCGCCGCGACGGTGGCGTCGAAATTCTTGCCCTTTTTGCCGAAGTCTGGTGTGACCCTCAACCCGAGCTCGTGCCGCGTACTGTCGACGACCTCGCACATGAATTCCGCACCGATGGCCACCCCGGCCTCGTCTACTGCCTCAGCGACTCGCGACCGCAGTGCCCACATCAGAACGACAGCTTCCGCGCTGGGTTCGACACCGACCGTCAGCGCGACGCCGCGGACCTCGTCGGCGTACCAGATCGGCCCCATTTGGTTGTTGACGAGTGGCGTGCTGCGGGTGACTCGCGGGCCGGCGGGCAATAGCAGTCGCATCGCCTGAGGCGGTTCGCCCGTCAGGGTGAGAACCGCGTTGCCGCTGGTGAAAAACCTTTCGACATACCGTCGGATCTCGTCCGCTGTGAAGAGCTTGTAGTCCACTGCGGGCCAGCGCGACAGGCCGTATCCGCTCGGCCCGAAACGCCGCGACAGCAGCGCTCCCCACGGGTCGCGCAGACCTTCTTCGATGTTCGAGACGTACCGGCTGTCCGCATTGAGGTCCGCGACCGCGTCGGACAGATCCTCGGGCGGAAGATTGCTGATGGCCGAGCAGATGGTGGCGAGGTGCTCCGCTACCTGACCCGGTGGGCCGCCTGCGAGGAATGACGTGTTGTTCATCCAGATGTTGTCCTCGTGCTTCTCCGCGACGTGATCCTCCGTCCAGTCCACCAGGTGCTGCACGAGATGGGTCAGGCCGATGGAGTCGATCTCTTCGTCGCGGGCACCGCACCCAAACGTCAGCGACGCGGCCAAGGTGCCAGGCACATCGCGTTGGATGACAGCAACTCCGTCTATCTCCTCGCGCCGCATGAGCGGATCGTAAGGTGACCGGTCAAGCCAGGGGCTGAGGCGTTCGACAGTCAGAGGACGCGGTGCCGTTGGTGCGTCAACTGATGGTGTCGCCGAACTCGCGGACCCCGTCGACGTCCAGCGTGATCCGGTCGTTCTCGGTCCACTGGCCAGTGGCGGCGGCCCAGCTCGGGTCGTCGCGTTCGTCGATGTCGCTCCAGCTGTGCCGGTGGTGCCGTAGCTGGATCGGCCCGGTCGACTGACCCGGCGCGAGCGTCCCGTCGGTAAAGGTCAGCTCCACCCAGCCGGGGACCGGCGTTCCCGGGATCGGGTAACCCGGCGGCGCCGGCGTCGTCATCCCGCCGGGCGGCCCGCCCGGTGGGATGAAGAACTGCACGGTCTGCCGGATCCGGTCACAACCCAGCGCGGCCCAGTCGCAGTTCGGCACCAGCGACGTGTTGGCGCCCTCGAAGCGCAGGTGGTAGCGCACCCGTACCGTGCTCAGGTCAAGCGGCGCGGTGCCGGTGTTCGTCACCTTCAGCAGATGCTGGATCTGGTTGTTCGTGGGGGACCAGTCCAGGTTGAGGTAGCTGACCGTCGCGCGGCCGGCCGCGGTCCGCACTGTGGTGGTGGGCGAGGTGTCCGAGTAGCCGCCGAGCGCGCGGGCGGCAACCCCGATCCGGTACGTCGTGCCAGGTGCGAGGTCGGTCAGCGTGATCGTGGTGTCGGTAGTGGAGCCGAGGAAGCGGTACGTGTTCGGACCCAGCGGCACCTGCACCTCGTAGTTGATCGGCTGCTCCGCACCGGGCTCGACCCAGGCGGAGGGCGCCCAGCTGAGGGTGAGCTGATGCGGTTCGTTGGCCACCACAGTGGGGGTGCCCGGGGTGCTGATCGCCGGCCCGTCGGCGCGGGCGGCGTTGACGGCGAGCAGGCTCGCCAGCGCGGCGAGGGCGATGGTGGCGGTGACACGGCGAGCAGGCATGAACGAATCGTAACCACCATGCATCGAAGTCAATGCATTGTCCCACTTGCTGGCCGAGGTGCGCCGGAATTGCGCATTGTCAAAATTCTGCACTGCCTCCGCCTGGCGATCAATCAATCCGGCTCAATACGCTGACCAGGCGGCGTATCCATCGGTTCTCCGCGCACGCCGCCCAGCTGACCTGGCCGGTGCTGCCGCCCGTCCGTCCCTGCGCGCCCACATCGCGAGGTGTCGAATGGTCATTCCACGTCCGGTTCTTGCCGTTCTTGCGGCCGTGCTCTGCTGGCTTTTGATCGTCTTTCCGGTATCTGGTCCGGCCGATGCTGAGGCCGCCGAAAGTCAGGAAATAGCGGATTATCTGTCAACCCACCCCGGTGGGAAGGCGCTCAACGACAACGAGATCAGCTACGGCGGCGGGGCGCTCATCGTGACCCTGCGGCGACCGATCGGGACGCTCGCCGCCGCCGACTGTCCCTCGGGCTGGTACTGCTTCTACGAGTGGCCCAACTACGGCTACCCCCGGGGCCGGCTCTCCGACTGCGGCCGGCAGAGCCTCGCCACCTGGCACTGGCAGTTCCGGGTCGAGTCGGCGCACTACAACCTCGGCAGTGGCACGGTGTCGTTCTACTACTACGACACCCGGCTCTTCGACATCGGGGCGGGCAACCGGGTCCGCAGCGACGCGTCCCCGTACCGGAACTGGCCGAACTACGTGGACCGTCGCTGCCGATGACCCGCGCGGCGTGATTGTTTCAGGCGCAGTCGGGCGGGATGATCCGGTCGGTCCGCCGCTTCGGCAGGAACAGCACGTAGTCGAGGATCTGCTCATCGGCCACAGTGGTCGTCTGGTGGCTGAACAACTCGCCGGTGAGCGGGTTGAACTGCAACGTCTCCCGACGGCCCTGGGTGTCGTCGGCGCTGAAAGCCAGCCCGGAACGGCCGTCCCAATCTGGGTACGCGCCCCGGTCCTGGATGCCCGGCGTCGCCGCCAGCTCGAACAGCAGCGCCGATACCTGACCCGGATTCAACAGGTGGTAGCGGAAGATGCGGCTGACCACGGTCAGCATCCCGGCCGCCGTGCGCATCTCTGGCGGTAGCTCGCCCAGCTGCGCAGCCAGCTGTTGCCGCAGCTCCTGCGGGTCCACCGACGGCGCTGGCGGAATCTCGGACAGGTCGCCCGGGAGATATTGGAACGCCGCCGGTGTGCCCGATCGACGTCCCTTGGTGACTGGGGTGACGACCCGGCGGCCGGACAGCTCCGGGGTCCACCACAGCCTCTCGTCCCGGTAGCTGTTCCGATCGATCCCGGGCGCGAGGTCCGCCGGTGCCCAGACCCGAAGACAGGAGACGGTGTACGCCCCGACAGCGGCGGTCGGCGCGATTCCCGCGACGGCCAGCGCGAGATCGGTGAGGCGGCCCGACCTGCCGACGACCGCCGGGGTGCTGCCCGTCGACGGCTGGGTGCCAGGTGTCGCCTCGGTCGTCGGTACGACAGGGGCCTCGTCGCGCCCCCTGATCGCGGTGGCCCCGATCGCCACCAGCGGTGTCAGGGACACCCCACCGAGCAGGATCGCCAGGACCGCCCGCGCCTTCGGTGGCAGCCGGCTGAACCGGCTGGTGGCGGTCGGGGCCCGGATGGCTTCCTCGACCGCTGGGCGGCGAGGCCGCGGGATTCTGGTCGTCCGGGTGGCGTCGGTGTGTCGTGGGGCTGGCCGATTCACCCGTCGACCTGCGTCCCGCGCCGAGGGCCAACCCGACGTGCTGCTGCGGGCGACGGGCGAGGTCGTCGTTCGGTGGGGCAGCGCGTGCCAGCCGGCCGAGGTTTGCCGCGGAGGGATCGGCACCGGGCCCCGCTGCCGCGCCGGTGCCTCCACCTCCAGCGCGCGAGGCATCTGCTCGAAGGGCAGCCGGTCCAGCGGGGCGCCCCGGTTCTGCTGGCTCGGTTGCGGTCCGACCGCGTTGAACCGGGCCGACTGATCGTTGCCCGGAAACGCCAGCTGCGGAAGCGGGTCGGCCTGCGGCAGGGTCGGCAGGCCGGCCGCCGCCGGCGGCACGACATCGCGACGGAACTCACGCTGATAGGCGTGTGCGGCGTAGGCGGCCAGCTGGAAGTACCAGGCCCGCCCGGCGCGGCCGGCGTCCTCGTAGGTGCAGCAGATCAGCGCCTGGCTCAACAGGGAAAGCAGGTACTGCGCCCGCCAGCTCACCCCCCAGTTGCCCGTCCTGGCCACCGTCAACCCGACCGAGTAGCTGGCCTTGATCGCCTTGACCTGCCGCGCGGACAGCCGGTCCGAAGGGCGTTCCTCCGGGTCGATCAGCAGGGTGCGAAGGGCGTCCGTGTCGACGCTGCGGGGGCTGTTCGCCACGTCCGGGCGGACGGCGTCCAGGAGCAGGGTGGCCTGGTCGCGGGTGAGTGGCGCGTCCACGGCGAACCGGTCCGTGTCCACCAGGCAGAACTTCTTGACGTGTACCTGGCCGGCCCGGGAGCAGGCATAGAGGACGTTGCGTGCGTGCAGGTCGCCGTGCGATGCCCCGCAGAGCTGGTCGAGCTGGTCGTCGTCGAAGAGCGAGCCGGTCTCGGTGAATCGCAATGGGTGCGGCAGCACCGCCCCGGTCGCGACGTCGTGCAGCCAGTCGCCCTGGACGGCGCCGAGATTGAGCGAATTCATGGCTTCGGACAGCTCGTCCCGGGCCCCGGCGTCGGCCAGCTCCCGGCGCACGAATCGGCCGACGCTGGTGCGGCTGGTTCGCCGTCCCTGGCGGTACCAGTGGTTCCACACCCCGTCGAGCAGGGCCTTGTAGGCGTCCTTGCGCTGGTCGTCGCGGACCTCGGCCAGTGGAACGAGCTGCTCGGCACCGTGCGCGATGTCCTGGAACATCAGGTACCGGCCGTCTCCGACCGGGTATGGCGGGTACGGCTGACCGACCAGGTGGCGCTCCGCAAAGCCGGGATCGAGAGTGACAGCCCTGGCGTGCCGGGCAGCCTCCTCGGCCGCCTGCGCGGCGGGCAGCACCTTGACGTACAGCTGCTCGGCGTTCCGGCCGTCACGCCGCTCGGCGATCACCGGGATCAGCTCGGCCTCGCTGTGCCCACGTCGTCGGCCGGGATGGCACGGGGGGCGAACGACGGCGTCGCGCCCGGCCGCCCAGTCCCGCAGCGCGGCCGTGACTGTCACATCCGCTATGTACCGTTCGAACTCGTCAACGAGACCGTCGCCCATGTCCGCCGTTGGACCTTCCACGAGTGGTGAAAGTGGACGCGGACGGGCAGGGGTGGCACGTCCGAGTGAGGGATGCGCGGGTAAACGCGAAGGTCAAGCTACCTCAATTTTAGGGCGAACGCGGCATTAATTCGCAGCCGACCCCGCACCTACCTAAAGGTAATAAAGGGTCACTTTACGCTCCCGGGAAAATGCAATCCGTGACATGTGGATGAATGGATATACGATCGTCACGGAACGGGAGGTTGAGGTGACAGAGCGCACGGAAACCCTGCTCCAGCGGCAGCGCCGGCCCGAAATGATGGCGTTGCTGCACGCGATGTCGGTCTGCCACCGCAGGGCCCAACGCCTCGACAGCCTCCGAATGGCGCTCTCCGTCGCCATTGGCGTCGCCGGGGCGGTGGTCGCCTTCACCGGCCTTTCCGCCAACGCCGTCACCGCCGTGGGTGCCCTCTGGGCGGTGGTCAACGCGATCGGGCTGGGCTCCTGGTCGACCGGGCAGCTCCGCCGGGCCGCCGTGCTCCAGGAGATGTTCGACGTACGACTCTTCCGGCTGCCCTGGAACGCGGTCGCGGCCGGCGACCCGGTCGGCCCGCCGGAGGTCAGCCGCCTCGACCGCGCCTATCTGGGCGACGAGCAGTACCTCCGGGACTACTACGAGGTCCCCGACCTGCCCCGCCCGTACGACGTGCTCGCCTGCCAGCAGCAGAACCTCGGGTGGGGTGCCCGGGTGCGCCGACGGTACGCGTACACCGTGCTCGCCGGGGTGGCGCTCTGGGCGACGGTGGGGGTCGTCTTCGCGGTGACTGCCAACCTGACCGTCTCGGCCCTGCTGACGCAGTGGTTCGTGCCGTCGCTCGGCGTTCTGCTGCTCGGTTTGGAGATCTACCGGGGCCAGCGCGGGGTGGCCACCGAGCGGGACCGGGCCCTCACGCTCCTCCAGCAGCAGGTCGCCGCCGCCGCCCGGCACGACGCCGACCCGGCGACCGAGGCGGAGCTGCTGACCCTCGCCCGGCAGACCCAGGACCTGATCTTCCACAGTAGGCAGGGGCAGGCCCGCGTCCCGGACTGGTTCTTCCGGCGGTTCCACGCCGCCGACCGCACCGACTTCGAGGCGGCGATGGACGACCTCGCGAACCTGCTACGGGCCGGCACGCCCGCCGCCCATCCCGACTGAACTCCGCCGCAGCCGCTGGAGCCGCACGCGTGATCCGATCGTGAACCGTCAGGCCTGATGGTCCGTTACGCGACGTAGTCGGCTTGGAGATAACGCCTGGTCAGATGGCTACCTAGCGTGAACCCGTCATCACGAACGGCCTGGACGTCGGCGTCTCACCTGCCGCCCGTCTGGGCCTCAGACGGGAGAAACACATGCGTGCTCAGAACGAAACCCGCCGGTTCGGCGACCGAGTGTCCGTACTCGTGCTCGGTCTTGTCGCGACCGGAGCGGTGCTCGCCCCGGCGAGCCCGGCGTCTGCCGCGGTCCCCGGTCTGGTGCGGGTCGCCGCGACCAGCGTCAACAACTCGGCCGACTACCACAGCGTCACGGCGACCTGCCCGGTCGGGAAGGTGCTCACCGGCACCGGCTACGAACTCAACGGCGTCACCGGCGAGGGCGTTGTCGACGACCTGCGCCCCAACGGCGGCGTCGCCACGGCACCGACCGCTGTCACCGTCGGCGCCTACGAGACCGAGGCGTTCGCGGGGAACTGGTCGGTGACGGCGTACGCGATCTGCGCCAACCCGGTGGCCGGCCTGGTCCGGGTGGCCACGACCAGCGTCAGCAACTCGGTCGACTTCCGCAGCGTCACGGCGACCTGCCCGGTCGGGAAGGTGCTGACCGGCACCGGCTACGAGCTGAACGGCGTGACCGGCGAAGGTGTGGTCGACGACTTCCGGCCCAACGGTGGCGTCGCCACGGCGCCGACCGCGGTCACCGTCGGCGCGTACGAGTCGGACGCCACGGCCCTGAACTGGTCCGCCACCGCGTACGCGATCTGCGCCAACCCCCTCGCGGGCCTGGTGCGCACCTCGGCCGTGGGGGCCAGCACCTCCCTCGACTTCCGCAGCGTCACGGCCACCTGCCCGGTCGGGAAGGTGCTGACCGGCGCCGGCTACGAGCTGAACGGGGTGACCGGCGAGGGCATCGTGGACGACTTCCGCCCCAACGGTGGCCCCGCCACCGCCCCGACGTCCGCAGCGTCCGGCGCCTACGAGGAGGACGCCTTCGCCGGAAA
This sequence comes from Micromonospora sp. CNZ322, assembly GCF_007827755.1. Lineage (NCBI taxonomy): Bacteria > Bacillati > Actinomycetota > Actinomycetes > Micromonosporales > Micromonosporaceae > Micromonospora > Micromonospora sp. CNZ322. Next base: position 422,503 of record NZ_VITD01000001.1, on the reverse strand, counting down.
CTGGTCCGACACGGCGTACGCCATCTGCGCCACGCCGTAGAACCCAGTCAGCCGGTGCAGCCGCCCTGCGTGCGAACGCGCGAGCCGCTGCACCGGCTGAGTGGTCGGCTTAGGAGCCGCCCTGACGCTGGATCCGCCCGTCGCCCGAGACCTTGGCCCGGCCCAGGTCGCGTTCGGTGCCGGCCGGGCCGGTAGCGGTACGGCGGTGCCGTTGGTCGGGCGAGTGCTCCACGGGCGAGCCCTGGCGGCCCCGAGCGCCGCTGCCCGGATGCCGCCGGCCTCGCGCCGACTCGCCGCCGTTGTCGTGTTTGTTCTGCTTGTGGCTACCCATGGACCGCGCGTACCCGGTCACTGTGCGGCTAGTCCTGACCCCCGTCAGCGCCAGTGCCGTCCCGACCGGCTCGGTCCACTGGCTGGCAGCGATCGGCCCGGTCGACGCTCACGGGAGCGAGCGGAGTCACGGATTCCAGTAGACGAGGACGCTGGCCTGGTCGAAGCGTCGGTCCTTCAGGTCGGCACGCTGGATCACCCAGTGGATGCTCGCGCCGCCCTGTCTGCCGCCGTGGAACTCGGCCAGCACAACCCAGTCACCGTGGTCCGACTCGTCGTGGCCGGACCGGCCCGAGGGGTTGGCGCCCAACCATGCGGGGTTGAAACCGTTGCAGTCAGTGCCGTAGCCGCCCAACAGCAGCGGCGTCGTCCCGTCTTCATAGGAGAACGGGCCGTCCGGCACCTCGTCCAGGACTTCCTTCCACACCTCGGTCAGCTCTTCGAACGGGGGATCCCCCGGCAGCGGCGGAGACCACGGGGGCCCCGGGATCGTCTTGACGTAGGGCAGAGAGATGTCGACAGTGAGGTGCAGATCGCCCTGCGGGATCTCCGCGTAGACCTCGGCGCACTCCTCGTCGTCCGGAGAGAAGCCCGGCGGATACTGCAGTCGCTCCTCGACCGCCACGCCTGCCGGCACGTGCATCACCTGGCCGTAACCGTGCTCTTCGGGCCAGCCGAACAGCAGCAGTTGGCCGTCGGACGGTAGCGGAAGGTCGGTCACGTCTGCCGGAAGGGCAGCGCAGTCGATGGTGGCGATCAAGGGGAACTTCGGGTCCTCGGCGTCGGCCGGAAGCATCACGGGCCCACGGATGGCTCCCACGACCGGCCCGTCACCCCCCCTGTGTCAGGAGGGCAGACGGGCGGGCGAGCTCCAGCCAGCGCTCCACGTCGACAGCGGGGATGTCGCGGCGCAGCGCCTCGGCGCGGACCTGATCGAGGATCTTCACGTTTCGGGGAAGCACTGGAGCACCGTAGGTCAACAGTGCGACGTTCACGACCCCGCCGGATGCTGGCCGCCCGGAAGGCAGGCGCCCTCGCGGTTCGATACCGCGATTTGCTGTCGGCGGGCGGCAGGCAAAAGCGCCCGACCATAGCGTCCGAACCACGGAGTTCCGCGAGCGCGCGATCTGTGGGAGGCGACGATGCAGGCGACCGAGGGTCTGGTGTTACCGGGCGAGCGGGCTCCGGTCAGGTTCAACATGGACAGGTGGCGGGCCGGGCTACCACCGGATGCGTGGCCCGACACGCTGCCAGCGAGCGGGGAGCTCTGGCGGCGGGACGTCTTCGCGGTGGCCGACGCGTACCGGGCGGGGTCCGCGAGCCCACGGCACCTACTGGCGGCCGTGCTGGCCTGGGCTTACGGCCCCATCGGGTACGGCCCGTGGCGCGCCGCCAGGTCGCTCGACGCCGATCCGCACGGCAAGCGCCTGGCGTACGCGCTGGAGGAAGTGTCCACGCCCGCGCCCGACGAGGACGCGCTGCGTACGGCGTACCGCCGCTTCCGCGACCCGGACCACGCTCGCCTGCCCTGGTTGGGGCCGGGCCTGTGCACGAAGGTCCTCTACTTCGTCGGCTACCGGCGCGGGGTGGGCGGCGTGCAGCCCCTGATCCTCGACCGTGTCGTGGCCGGTCAACTCCCCGCCGAGGCGGGTGTCGGCCGGCGCAACGGGTGGTCGTCCGAGGAGTGGCTGGCCTATCTGCGGTGGGCGGCCGGGCAGGCTCGGATCAGGGGAGTGGAGCCGGACGCGGTGGAGATGACGGTCGTGCCCGACCGGTGAGGTGGCTATCGGGCGGTGCGGAGGCGGGTGTCGAGCGCGTCGAGGTCGGGGACGAACCAGATCTGCCCACCCTGGTTCGACTCGTGCACCAGCGCGCGCAACGCGGAGCTCTCCGCGAGCTGCGCCGAGATGTCGCCGACGACCGCCAGCCGCACCCGGTAGTTGACGAACTTCTGCATCACGTCGCCGGCGAAGCGGGTGCCCAGCGAGAAGAAGCGTTCGTCGAGTCGGTTGGCCGGCACGGCGACCACCTGGGCGCCGAGGAACGCCGCCCCGATCAGGTCCAGCGCGTCCTGCTCGGTGGCCACCGGCGGCCCTGCCGGGTCGCAGACCAGCACCGGCACTCCGGCGCGTTCCTGGATCTGGTCAGACATCGTGGACCTCCCGGTCGAGCAGGCCGTTGTCGGCGTTGAGTACGGCGTCGAGCAGGTGCAGCAACTCGGCGGTGGCGGCCGGGTCACCCAGGATGATGATCTTCAGACGGTGGCGTTCCTCGTCGTGCACCGTCTGCACCCGCAGCGGGTTGGCCTGGTCGTGGCCAGTGTTGGCGCTGGTGAGCACGAGCGTGCCGAGCCGGTCGGCGGCGGCTCTGTCGACACCGTCGATCTGGACGATGCTCGACACCTCCGCCTGCCTGGCGACGCTGGGCGCGGTCGGGGCCTGTCCGGTGAGGGCGTCGAGATCGCTGGCGGCGATCCGGTACTGCTTGCCGATCCGCACCGCGCGCAGCCGGCCCGAGCGGATGTAGCCGCGCACGGTGCGTACGTGCAGGTTGAGCCGGTCGGCCACCTGCTCAACTGAGTACATTTCTTCCGTCATCGCTCCCTATGCTACCCGAATAGGGAAGCATAGGGAGCGATGAGGCTGACTCGTTGGCGACATCAACTCCAAAGGATCCGAACTCACCTGGACCGGTGAGGCTCCGCGAGGCTTATGGCCGGCTAACTCGCTCGCGCTGTCGGACGGGTCCAGTACCGTCTGGAAACCATGGACGCCCTCGGCGACGCCATCATCGGGCGGGATCACCCCGCGGGTCTGCTGCGCGCCGAGTTGGACCGCGCCACCACCAGCCACGGCGGTCTCGCCCTGGTCACCGGCGAGCCGGGCATCGGCAAGACGACCCTCGTCACGTCGGCGGCCCGGGAGGCCCGGCAGCGAGGCGCGCTGGTGCTCGGCGCCGCCTGCTGGGATTCCGACAGCGCTCCCGGCTACTGGCCGTGGTTGCAGGTGCTGCGTGCCCTGCGGCGCTCCGCCGACGACTGGGCGGTGGCGCGGCAGTCCGCCGAGCCGGCCCTCGCGGCCCTGCTCGGCCAGTCCGGTGCCGGCGGCGAGCAGGCCGGTCGCCTCGTCAGTTGGGCCGGCGTCGACAGCGGCCCGGACGCCGCCGACCAGGAGGCGTTCGCTCTGTACGACGCGGTGACCGCCGCCCTGGTCGCCGTCTCCCAGCACCGGCCGGTCGTGGTCGTCCTCGACGATCTGCACTGGGCCGACCCGGCCTCACTGCGGTTGCTGAGCTTCGCCGCCCAGCACACCTGGTTCGAGCGGCTCCTGCTGATCGGCACCTACCGCGACGCCGAGGTCGAGTCGGGCGAGCATCCGCTGCGCCCACTGCTGATGCCGCTGGTCGCGAAGGCCACCACGATCACCCTCACCGGTTTCACCCGCGACGAGGTGGCCGCACTGATGACCCGGACCGCCGGCCGGGAGCCCGAGTCCAGCCTGGTCGACGAGGTGCACCGGCGCACCGGCGGCAACCCGTTCTTCGTCGAGCAGACCGCGCGGCTGTGGCACGCCGACGACGCGGTCGGCACGATCGCACCCGGCGTACGGGAGGCGGTGCGCCGCCGCCTGGCCCAACTGCCCGCCGCCGTGGTGGAGGCGCTGACCGTCGCCGCCGTACTGGGTCGCGAGTTCCACCGTCAGGTCCTCGCGGCCTGCGCGGCCGCACCGGCGGCGCAGGTCGATCGGCTGCTCGACCGGGCGGTGACCGCTCGACTGGTGGTCGCCCGGGGCGGTGGCCGGTTCGCCTTCGCCCACGACCTGGTCCGCGAAACCCTCTACGACGGGCTGACCGAGGACGACCGGCGGGCCCGCCACGGCGCGGTCGTCCGGGCGGTCGACGACCTGCGGGAGCTGACCGACCGGCTGATCCCGGCCGACCTGGCCCGCCACGCCTACCTGGCCGGCCCCGCGCTCGACCGGGGCCGGGTGGCCACGCTGCTGGTCGCCGCCGGGCGGGACGCGTTCGCGCGGCTGGCCGGCGACGAGGCGGCGGTGCACTTCCGCCGAGCCCTCGAGGTCGTCGAAGACCCGGCACAACGTGTGCGGATCCTCGTCGAGTTCGCCGAGTCGCACTATCACCACGCCGGCCGGGAAGAGGTCACGCGACTACTGGCCGAGGCCGCCATGCTGGCCCGTTCCCTCGACGACCCGGTGCTGCTGGCCCGGGTCGCGCTCACAGTCAACCGCTCCCGCCAGGTGGAAACCGCCCAGTCGATCGAGGCGGCGGAGTTGGTGCGCGAGGCGTACCGCCGGTTGATCGGCGAACCGGACGCCACCGCGACTGTCGGCGTCCTGGTCGCCGACCTGATCACCGCCAGCGAGACGATCGCCCGTCGAGGGCAGGACGACGAGGCGCTCACCTTCAGCCTCTGGGCCCGCCACGACACGACCTGGGGGCTCGGCACCGCCGCGACCCGAGCCGCGCTCACCGCCGAGATCCGGGACGTGGCTCGTCGGACGGGCGACCGGGAGACCGAGCTGTGGGCCACCTCGCTGCGCTGGGTGGCGCTGCTGGAGCTGGGCGACCCTCGTTTCACCGAGGAGCTGACCACCTTCGTCGACGCCGAACGGCAGGGCGACTTCGCCCGGCACCGGATGGCCGCGGCCGTCGACAGCGGGATCATCGCGGCGTTCCAGGGTGACTTCGCCACTGCCGACGAGCGGTTCGCCGTCCTCACCGACCAGACCGACCCGGGCCACACCGAGTTCGGGTTCATGGGCCACCACCTGCGCTGGTCCCGTCTGCTGCTCCAGGGCCGGGTCGCCGAGGCCGCCGCGCTGGTGGACGGGCTGGCCCCGATCGACTACCCCTACCGGGAGCTGCTGCGGGCGATCACCGCGGCCGAGCGGGGCGACGGCGAGACGGCGGTCCGGCTGACCGCCGGCATCGAGGCCGGTGGCATCCGGTACCCGCGCCCGGTGTCACCGCTCTGGCTACGGCTACGCGCGCAGGCCGCCGCCGCGTCCGCCGACCCGCAGCGCTGCGACGCCGCGCGGGCCGCGCTGGCCCCGCACCGTGGAGAGTGGACGGTAGGGCTCTTCGGCTGCGATATCAGTGGCCCCGTCGACCACTGGCTGGCGCTGATCGACGCCGCCCAGGCACGCTGGGACGACGCCATCGCCGGCTTCACCGCCGCTCGGGACTCCGCCGACCGGCTGGGCTCCCGCCCCTGGTCGCTGCTCGCCCGCACCGGCCTCGCGAACGCCCTCGCCGGCCGAGGCCACCCGGGCGACACCGCGACGTTGACCGCGCTGCGTGCCGCCGCCGTCCAGGAGGCGACAGCCCTCGGCATGACGCAGGTGCTGCACCGGCTCGCCGCCCCGACGGCTCCCGACGCCGACCTCCCGGACCAGGCCGTCGCGTCGGGCCAGGTTGCTGATTCGGGCCGGGCCGTCGGGTCAGGTCAGGTCGTCGCGCCCGGCCAGGCCGCGCCCGTCGCGACTGCGATCGAGGGGTACGAGTTTCGGCGCGACGGGCCGGTCTGGCAGCTCGCGTACGACGGTGTCGTGGTGCACCTGCCCGACGCCAAGGGCCTGCACGATCTGCACCTGCTGCTCAGCCGCCCGGGCAGCGACGTACCGGCGGTCGAACTGCTCGACCCGGCGGCCGGGCCGGAGCTGGTCGCCGCCCGCCGGATGGGCGCCGACCCGGTCCTCGACGACGAGGCGAAGGCCCGCTACCGGCGGCACCTGGCCCGCCTCGACGAGGAGATCGACCGGGCCGCCGCCCGCGACGACGACCGGAAGGTGTCCAAGCTGGACGTCGAACGGGGTGCCTTGCTCGACGAGCTGCGTGCCGCGGCGGGCCTCGCCGGCCGGAGCCGCCGCCTGGGCGACGAGGCCGAACGCGCCCGCAAGACGGTGACCGCGCGAATCCGCGACACGCTACGCAAGCTCGACGACCGGCACCCGGCACTGGCGAGCCACCTGCGCGACGCCGTCTCCACCGGCACCACCTGCCGCTACCTGCCCCCCAACCCCCTGCCCTGGCGGCTCTAACCCCACCCCAGCCCTCCGCGATCTTGCACTTTCGGTCGCCGGTTTAGGTGGACTTGCCACCTTTGTCGGGACAGTAAGTGCAAGATCGCGGGGGCGGGCGGGCGGGCGGGCGGGTGGGGTGGGGTGGGGTGGGGTGGGGTGGGGTGGGTGGGGATCAGGGTTAGCGGCGGTTGTACCTGTACATGGTCAGGGTGCCGAAGACCAGGACGAAGCCGGCGCTCCAGAGCAGCAGCCACATCGTTGCCGACGGGTCCGACTCGCCGCTCATCGCTCCCCGGATCGCGGCCACCAGCTGCGTCACCGGGTTGACCTTCACGAACGCCTGGAGCCAGCCGGGCATGGTGCTCGGCTCGACGAAGACGTTGCTGAGGAACGTCAGCGGGAACAGCACCATCATGCTGACTCCCATCACCGACTTCTCGCTGCGCAGGATGAGCCCGAAGAACGTCCACACCCAGGAGAACGCGAACGAGAAGATGACCAGCAGCCCGATCCCGGTGACAACCCCGACCACCCCGCCTTCGGGGCGGAACCCGAGCACCAGCCCGAGGCCCAGGATCACCACGGCGGCGAGGATGTAGCGCAGCACGTCGCCGAAGATCATGCCGACCAGGGCGGCCGGGCGCCAGACGGGCAGCGTCCGGAACCGGTCGAAGATGCCCTTCTCGATGTCGGTGTTGAGGCCGATGCCGGTGTACATGGTGATCATGACGACGCTGGTCACCATGATGCCGGGCAGGAAGAACTGCAGGTATTCGCGCGGACTGCCGGCGAGGGCGCCACCGAACAGGTACGTGAACATCAGCACCATGATGATCGGGAACGCGGTCACGTCGAAGAGCTGCTCCGGCACGTGCTTGATCTTCAGCATGGCCCGCCAGCCGAAGGTGAGCGACGCGCCCAGCGCGCTCGGCCGGGGCGGTCGGGCACCTGGCGCGAGCACTGTCGCCAGCGCCTCGGCGGACGGAACGTAGACGGACGGCGCCCGTTCGGCGGTGGTGGTCGTGGTGTCGCTCATCGGGCTGCCTCCAGCTCGTCGTCGCGCTCGTCGGCCGGCACGGCGGGGTGGTCGGTCAGGGCCAGGAAGACCTCGTCCAGGCTCGGCTGGCCGAGGGAGAAGTTGTCGACAGCGATGCCGGCGCGGGCCAGGTCGCTGAGCACGCGAGCGGCCTGGGCGCTGGCGTCGAGGTCGGTGCCGGCCTCGCCGACGCGGGCGGTCAACGCCACCGGATCGGCGGCGAGCTGCACCGGCACGTCGAGCGCCTCCCGGAGCACCCGCTCCGCCTCGGGGCGCTGAGCGGGGTCGCGCAGTCGCAGGTGGACGGTGCCGGAGCCGATCGACGACTTCAATTCACCAGGGGTGCCCTCCGCGATCACCCGGCCGTGGTCGACGACCGCGATCCGCCCGGCGAGCTGGTCGGCCTCGTCGAGGTACTGGGTGGTCAGCAGCACCGTCGTGCCGTGCGACACCACCGCCCGGACGATTTCCCACACCTGGTTGCGGCTGCGCGGGTCGAGGCCGGTCGTCGGTTCGTCGAGGAAGAGCAGATCCGGGGTGTTCAGGATGCTGGCGGCGATGTCGATGCGTCGCCGCATCCCGCCCGAGTACTTCTTCACCTGGCGGTCGCTCGCGTCGGTCAGACCGAACGCGGCGAGCAGGGCCGCGGCGCGCTCCCGAGCGGCCGGCTTGCGCAGGCCGAGCAGGCGGGCGAGGAGCACCAGGTTCTCCGTGCCGGTCAGGTCCTCGTCGACGGAGGCGTACTGGCCGGTGAGGCTGACCCGGGAACGCACCTTGTCGGCCTCGGTGACCACGTCGTGCCCGAATACCCTGGCGGAACCGCCGTCGGGTCGCAGCAACGTGGCGAGCACCCGGACCGCTGTGGTCTTGCCCGCGCCGTTCGGGCCGAGCAGACCGTAGACGGTGCCGGCGGGCACCTGGAGGTCGATGCCGGCCAGCGCCCGGGTGTCCCCGAACGAGCGGGTGAGCCCCTCGGCCTCGATGGCCAGGCCGGTGGTGCGTCTACTCATGATCCTTACCTTTCGTGTTGGACGTGTTCAGGAGACGTAGGGTCGGGCCGCCCGGCCGTCGCGCAGTGCCAGACCCCACCAGCGCAGCTGGTCGAGCAGGACGCCGACGTCGCGTTGCAGCTCGTCGGTGCACTGGGCGGTCGGCTCGCCGGCGAGCAGGTCGATCCCGACGACGTCGCGCACGGTCATCGCGTGCAGTGCGGTGAAGACGGTACGGAGCTGGTCGACCGCGTGCAGGCCGGTGGACCGACAGCCGTACGACACGAAGCCGACCGCTTTGGCCTGCCACTCGTCGTACGCGTAGTCGATGGCTTGTTTCAAGGGTGCCGGGAAGCTGTGGTTGTACTCGGGGGTGACCACGACGAACGCGTCCGCCCGGCCCACCTCGCGGACGAACGCCCGGATGGACGCTGTCGGCTCGGCGGGGTAGGTGGCCGGGAAGTCGTACTCGGTCAGGTCAACGACCGTCACCGCCAGGTCGTCGTGCCGCGCGGCCTGCTCGACGAACCAGTGGGCCAGCCGGTCGCCGACCCGCCCCTCCCGGGTGCTGCCGACGATCACGGCGATCCGCAACGGTGCCATGGCCACCCCCCTTCCACACTGAAGGCGCGAGGTGACGACACGCGCCCGCTAGATCCGATCTAGCGGGCCCGGTTCGGGGGCGAAGTGTCGGTGGGATCGGCTTGACTGGGGGTCGACGAACGGGGGCGGAATGGCACAGGTACGCATCGAGCAGTGGCACGAGGACGACCTCGACCTGCTGCGGCAGCTCAACTCACCGGACACCCGCAAGCACACCGGCGGCCCGGAGACCGACGAGCAGGTGCTCGCCCGGCACGACCGGTACGTGCACTTCTCCGGCACCGAGCAGGGCTGCATGTTCACGCTGGTGCTGCCGGACGGGGCACGGGCGGGCAGCGTCGGCTACTGGGCCCGCGAGTGGCGCGAGCAGCCGGTGTACGAGCTGGGCTGGGCGGTGCTGCCCGCGTACCGGGGGCAGGGGCTGGCGACCGCGGCGGTGCGCGCGGTGGTGGACGTGGCCCGCGCTCGACGGGACCGGCACTACGCCCACGCCTACCCCTCGGTCGACAATCCGGCTTCGAACGCGGTGTGCCGCAAGGCCGGCTTCACGTTGCTCGGCGAGACCGGTTTCGAATACCCGCCGGGGCGGATGATGCGGGCCAACGACTGGCAGCTCGACCTGACCGCCCCACCGACCGCAAGCTGAGGTCGGCGGGGCGGTCGGTGACAGGTCACCAGGTGGTGTCGAGGCGGTGCCGTTGCTCGGCGGTCAGCTCCAGGTCGACCGCTGCCAGGCTCTCCTCCAGTTGCGCCACCGACGAGGCGCCCACCAGCGGGATGGACGGCAGCTCGCCGCCCAGCAGCCAGGCGAGCACCACCTGGTTGACAGTCGCGCCGCTCTGCCCGGCGACCTCCCGCAGCGCGGCCAGACGCCGGGGCGCGCTCGGCAGGTCGTACGCCGAGCTGAGCGGCTTGTCCGCCCGGGTGAACGCCCCCTTGAGCAGCGGCGAGTACGCCACCAGGGTCAGCTCGGGCTCGGCACGCAGGTAACTGAGCAGGTCACCGCTGACGCCACCCGGCTCGCCGTCCGGGTCCAGTTCGCTGATCAGGTCGGTGCGGTTCGGCAGGTAACTGCGGTGGTACTGGAGCACCTCGTACCCCGGCAGGCCGGCGGCGGCGGCCAACGCGCGGGCCCGCTCCACCCGCCAGGCCCGGTGGTTGCTGGCGCCCAGCAGACCCACAGTGCCCTCGGCGACCAGCTCGGCGAAGCCCTCCACGGTCTCCTGGAGCGGCACAGTCCGGTCCTCGATGTGCGCGTAGAGCAGGTCCAGCCGCTCCACCCCGAGCCGTTCCCGGCTGCGTTCCGCGGACTCGCGGATCACCTTGGCGGAGAGGCCCTCGGCGTTGTCCAGGTAGCTGGTCCCCGGGGCCAGCGGTCGGGCACCCAGCTTGGTGGCGATGACGATCTCGGCGCCGACGCCCCGGCTGCGCCGCCACCGGCCGAGCAACTCCTCACTCTGCCCGCCCTGGCCGCCGTCCACCCAGAACGCGTAGTTGTCCGACGTGTCGATGAACGTGCCGCCAGCCTCGACGTACCGGTCCAGGATCGCGTACGAGGTGGCCTCGTCGGTGGCGCTGCCGAAGAGCATCGCGCCGAGGCTGAGCACGCTGACCTCGCGCCGGGTCGCCGGGTCGGCGCCGATCGTGCGGTACCGCATGGGGTCTCCTCTCGTGCGCCCTACCGGTGGGCGCACGAGTCACACTGCCGGCTGGAGCGCACTCCAGGTCAAGCGCTCAGTCACCACTGCAGCACGCCGTACCCACCGCCGGCGTCCATCTGGAAGCCCCACAGCAGCCCGCTCGGGCCGTCGGCGGGCAGGGTCGCCAGGTGCACGCTCACCTCGGCGCCCTGCTCGGCCGTGCGGAAGCCGCTGTTGCCGTTGAGGTCGGTGGCGCAGTAGCCCGGGTTCGCCGCGTTCACAGTGATCGGCGTGTCCCGCAGCTCCTTGGCGTACATGGCGGTGAGCATGTTCAGCGCCGCCTTCGACGACGGGTACGGCACGGAGGTCAGCTCGAACAGCGCACCGTTCGGGTCGGTCATCACCGCGATCGAGCCGACCTCGCTGGAGACGTTGACGATCCGGGCGGCCGGTGCCCGGCGCAGCAGCGGCAGCAGCGCGTTGGTCACCGTCACCACCCCGAAGACGTTCGTCTCGTACAGCCGGCGCAGCGTCGCCACTGTCGTCTCGCTGGGCAGCCCCCGTGCGCCGTCGGCGAGGAGGATGCCGGCGTTGTTGACCAGCACGTCCAGCCGGCCGTACTCCGCCTCCACCCGCTTCGCGGCGGCCGTCACCGACTCGGCGTCGGTGATGTCGAGTGGCAGGAACACGGCGTCCGCACCGCCGTCGCGCAGCTCCCGCTCCGCCGCTTGCCCCCGCTCGGCGTCCCGCGCCCCCACCAGCACTGTCATCCCGAGGGCGCCGAGCTGGCGGGCGGTGGCGAAGCCGATGCCCTTGTTGGCCCCGGTGATCAGGGCGGTCATGTTCGTCATACCGTCGAGCCTCGCCGGGCTGGCCGCGCCCGGGGAGAGCCGGGCCGAGGCTGGGACCGGTGGTACCACCCTCGCCGGCCCGGCCCGGGGCATGCTGGGGGCATGACGAGCAGCGGCCTGCAGCGTGACGAACTGGCGGCGTTCCTGCGCACCCGCCGCGCCCGCCTGAGTCCCGCCGCGGTCGGGCTCCCCGAGGGCGAACGCCGACGGACCCCCGGGCTGCGCCGACAGGAGGTCGCCCAGCTCGCCGGGATGTCGATCGACTACTACATCCGGCTGGAGCAGGGTCGCGGGCCGCACCCGTCCCGGCAGGTGCTCGCCGCGATGGCCCGGGCGCTGATGTTGAGTCGGGACGAGCGCGAGTACCTGTTCCGGATCGCCGGGGAGAACCCGCCGCGCACCGTCGGCCCGAGCCGGGAGGTCACCCCAGGGCTGCGGCACCTGCTCGACGCCATGACCGAAACCCCGGCGTACCTCGTCGACGCCGCGTACCACGTGCTGGCCTGGAACCGGCTGGCCACGTACTTCATGGGCGACCTCTCGGCCGTGCCGGACGAGGACCGCAACATGATCCGCTGGACCTTCCGGCGTCCGGCGACCGACAGCCACTGGACCGACCCCGAGACCATCTGCTTCGTCCGCAGCACGGTGGCGGACCTGCGGGCCGCCTACGGCCGTTACCCGGCCGACCCGGCGATCCGCGAGCTGGTCACCGAGCTGCTCGGTACCTCGCCCCGGTTCGCGCGGCTCTGGGCGGAGCACGATGTCGAGGAGCGCCGCCCCATCGTCAAGCGGGTGCCGCACCCCGAGCTGGGATCGTTGGAGTTCGAGTGCCGGGTGCTGCAGGTTCCGGAGACCGAGCAGCGGATGATCGTTTACGTCCCCGAGCCGGGCTCGCCCACTCAGGCGGTGTTCCGCCAGCTCGCCGAGCGCGTCGCAACCTGACCTGCCCGGCACCCGACCAGCCCGTCCCCGTGGTCGGACCGCCGGTAGAGCACGCTGTGCCGCTCCCGAGTGCGCACCACCAGGCCGGAGCGCAGCAGCACCCCCAGGTGGTAGGAGACGGTGGCCGGGGCCAGTCGGTGTCGCTCGCTGAGCTGCCCGGTGGACCGGGGAACGTCCAGGTCCGCCAGGATCGCCGCCCGGCTCGCACCGACCAGGTCACCGAGCCGATCCGCCCGGCGCTGGACTGTCGGCCCGACGCCGACCGGGTAGACCAGCACGGCGTTGCCCTCGTCGCACAGCTGGGTGGAGAGCTGAGGCCAGGCCAGCGCCGACGGCGCGAGCACCAGCTCCGCTCCGGTCAGCGCGGTGGTGATCCGGTACGAGCTGTCGATGGTCAGCGACCTGCCGGTCCAGCCGATCTTCGGGTGCAGGCTGTTGAGCATGCTGCCCACTCCGGCGGTGGCCATCGTGGTGGCTCGCAGGGCCAGCTCGGCCTCCAGCGTGGTCCGCACAGTTGGCCACTGCTCGGCGAGTGCGGCCCCCCAAAAGTGGCGCAGCCCGTTGGTGACCCGCCGGGCCAGGGTGCCGTCCTCGACCGCCGTGCGGATCCGCGCCGGGATCCCGCCCGCCGGAAACCGCTCGTTCACCTGCGCCGTCACCTCGTCGGCGGGCGTCGCGGCCGTGGCCGCCAACTGCTGCTCGAAGGCCGCGTCGAGCGGACCCAGCGGCGGCTTCGGCGTGAGCAGGTCCGGCGTGTAGCCGAGCCGGCCGGGCGGCGTCACCAACTCCGCGACCAGGGCCACGTCGGGGTGCCGCAGCGCGGCGCGGGCGGCCGGACCGGGATCGCCGTGCACCGGGTGACCGAAGCGCGACAGCGCGGCCCGCAGCCAGGACGTCACCTCCGACGCTGGCGAGATCGCCAACCGGAGCCGCGCGAGGCTCGAACCGTCCAGGTGAGCGACCATCACACGGCGGATCGTACAAGCGGCGACATCGATGTGTGGTCCGCATTCGAGCTGGTTCGAATCACTGGCCGACCGCGTGACGGGCCGGGTTGGCTGCGACGGCACAACCACTCGTCCGAAGGAGAACCCGATGCGTCCACCCGCCTCCGCCCGTCCCGCCGGCCGGCTCGGCCGCACGATCGCCCTGCTCGGGCTCACCGCCGGCCTGCTCGCCGCCGCTCCGGCCGCGGTGTCGGCCGCCACCCCAGGCGCGGGCGACGCCACAACCGGGGACGCGGCGGCCCGCGGCTGCGAGCGCGCCTTCGACCGCGCCGTCCGGGCGTACGTGGAGACCACCGCCCGGCGCGACCTGGACGGCTTCGCCGCGCTGCTGCACCCCGATGTCACCTCCGTCTTCGCCTCCGACGGGGAGGTGCTCGACGGCAAGCGAGCCACAGTGGACTGGCTGCGCGGGTTCTTCGCCGACGACTCGTGGACCCAGTCCTTCAGCGTGGCGAAGCAGACTGTGGTGGGCTGCCGGACGGGCTTCGTGCTGTTCGACTCCGTCTACGCGGTGCCGGCCACCGGCACCAGGGTGCCGCTGTTGATCGGGGTCAGCTACACCTACCAGCACGGCCGGTGGCTGGTGCTGCAGAACCAGGACTCCGTGGGCCGGATCTGACCACGGAGGCTGGCAAGGGGTCGCCAGCCGGGGGCAGGGGCGGGCGCGCCAGCAGCGGCGCCCGCCCCACGGCGGCGTTCAGGCAGCCTTCTCGAAGGCGGCCACCGCCAGCGGCGCAATCTTCGCGATCAGCGCGCTGCCGGCCGCCAGGTCACCGTTGCTCGCCGCGGCGTCCACCTGCATGACGAAGTTGCCGCGCACCAGGACGAGAGTGCACTGGTGTCGGATCGCCTTCCCGCTCAGCCGCTCGCAGAAGGTGATCACGTCCGGGCCGTCAGGCAGCGGCGGGGGCGACGGCCGCAGGATCGTCGACGTGCGCCCGTCGTCGGGCACCTCGTACTCCTTGCACGTCGACAGGACCGACCGCAATTCGTCGGCGAGCTTGCGCCCCGGCACCTTCAGGTAGCCGACCACGTACTGCCGGACCCACACGGACTCGCCGTCCCAGATCCGCTCCCGGTACGCGGTGCGTTTGATGTCCGACGGCAGACTCGCCTTGCAAAGGGAGATCAGCTTCCACGCCTCGGTGTTCTCGTCGGTGTACTGCGCCGTCTCCGGATGGAACTTTGCGTCCAGGTTCAGCATCGCTGCGGTGACCCGGCTGCGGACCTCGGCTGTGGAGGTCGGCGCCGGACGTGGCTTTGGCGGGGTCGGCGAGGCCGATACCGAAGGCTCGGACCAGCGGGGAGCCTCGGCGGCCTGGCTCGGCGCGCAGGCCACTGGCCCGAGTAGAAGCAACGACAGCAGAGCCGGGGTGGTGCGGCGGAACGACATTGCCGGGGACGGTCCTTTCACGGCGAAAGGGGGCCCGTCCGGACCCCCTTTCGCTGAGCGCCGCCACCGGCTCAGGCGTTACGCGGGCAGGTAGGCGAAGGTGTCCGGGTTCGGGCCCTGCCGGCCGGCCTCGCCCTTGTTCAGCGCGGTGATCCGCTCCATCGCCGCGTCGTCCAACTCGAAGTCGAAGATCCGGGTGTTCTCCTCGATCCGCTTCGGGGTGGTTGACTTCGGGAAGATGATGTCGCCGCGCTGCACGTGCCAGCGGAGCACCACCTGCGCCGGGGTCCGGTCGAGCTGCCCGGCGATGTCGACGACCGTCGGGTCGTCGAGCACCTTGCCCTGGGCGATCGGCGACCACGCCTCGGTGAGAATGTTGTGCTCACGGCCGTAGGCGCGGACCTCGTCGTTGGTGAAGTACGGGTGCGCCTCGATCTGGTTGACCGCCGGCACGACGGTCGCCTCGTCGGCCAGCCGCTGCAGGTGCGACACCTGGAAGTTCGACACGCCGATCGAGCGGGCCCGGCCGTCGCGCTGGAACTCCTCCAGCACCTTCCAGGTCGAGACGTAGTCGCCGTCGTACAGGGTCGGCAGCGGCCAGTGGATCAGGAACAGGTCGATGTAGTCCATCTTCAGCGCCGCCAGCGTCGAGTCGAACGCCCTGCGGGCGTCGTCGGGGCGGTGGAAGCCGTTGTTCAGCTTGCTGGTCACGTAGACCGAAGCCCGGTCGAGGCCGGACACGCGTACCGCCTCGCCGACCTCGGCCTCGTTGCCGTACATCTCAGCGGTGTCGATGTGCCGGTAGCCCACCTCCAGGGCGGTGGTCACCGCCGCGACGGTGTCCTTCGGCTCGATCTGGAACACCCCGAAGCCGAGCTGCGGAATGGTGGTGCCGTCGTTCAGGCTGATGTCGGGAATCGTGATTGCCACTGCGGCTCCTTCTCGTCTTCGTTTCCTGTCATCCATACCCGGATGGGTGGACGATCCACCGCCCAATCGGTGGTGACGAACGCAACGGCGGATCGGTTCACCCGGTCGTGTCGAACAGCACCGGCCACGGCCGTGCCGCCGGCACCGACGTCGAGGGCTGCGCGGGTGCGGTGGGCTCGGCGTCGGCCAGCACCTCCGCGGCGAGTTGGCCGAACATCGCCGCCGCCGGGTGCGCCGACCGATCCGGCCAGGCCGCCGAGGTGCGCTTGGCCAGCGGTGCGTCGGTGATCGGCCGCCAGGCCATCCGAGGTTCCCGGCGGGCCACCGCCGCCGGCTCCACGGCCACCCCGCCGCCGGCCAGCACCAGCCCGCAAAGGAACTCCGGGTTGCGGGCGGGGCGCACCCGCCCCGGGCGCCAACCATGCTGCCGGCACACCGCCAGCAGGTGGTCGTGCCAGCCGGGGGCGGTGGCGCGGGGCGCGGCCACCAGATCCAGACCGGCCAGCGACGCGAGCGTCACCTCGCGGCCGCGGGCCAGCGGCGAGGTGCGCGGCAGCAGCACCCCCAGGGGTACGTCGACCGGGGCGCCGAAGCGCAGCCCGTCCGCCGCCACCGGGTGATGCACGAGCCCCACGTCCAGGGTCCGCTCGGTGAGCATCCGCACCTGCTCGGCAGTGGTCAGCTCGTGCAACTCCACGTCCAGGCCGGGCGCCCGGGTGGTGAGCCCGTCCAGCAGCGAGCGCAGCGTCACGGCGGGCGTCTCCGGTGGCACCCCGGCTCGGAGTACGCCCAGCTCACCGGCGCGGATCTGCCCCATCAGGCTGCGGAGTCGACCCTCACCGGCGAGCAGTTCCTCCGCCTCGCCGAGCAGCAGCTCACCGGCGGTGGTGAGGCGTACCTGGCGGCGGGACCTGTCGAACAGTTCGACCGTCAGCTCCCGTTCCAGCCGCTGGATCGACTGGCTCAGCGGCGGCTGGGCCATCCCGAGCAGCTCCGCGGCCCGCCCGAAGTGCAGTTCGTGTGCGACCACCACGAAGTGCCGCAGGTGCCGGAGCAGATCCACGGCCGGGACCCTACGCCAGCGCCACCACGGCGACGCTGGATACCGTGCTGGCGTGGACGTGGAGGAACGTATCGAGGCCATCTTCGCTGCCGTCGGGGTGACGGCCAGCCTGCACGTCGTGGACCTGGACGCCGTCGACCTGAGCGCCGTCGAGGGCGGCGGCCCGGCCGGCGGCGGTCGCGAGGTCGGGGTGCGGGCCGACGAGCAGGTGGTGATCGCCTCGATCTTCAAGATCCTTCTGGTGCTGGAGTTCGCCCGGCAGGTCGAGGCCGGTCAGCTGGACCCGACCGAGCGGGTCCTGGTCACCGCCGCCGACCGGCTCGGTGGGTGGGGTCTGGCCGGCTGCGACGACGACGCCGAGGTGTCGCTGCGCGACCTCGCGTACTTCGCCATGTCGGTCACCGACAACACGGCCGCCGACCTGCTGCTGCGCCGGGTCGGCCCGGACCTGCTGCCGATGCTCGCCGTCGAGCTGGGGTTGACCCGTACCCGCGTCCTCGGTGGCCCTCGGGAACTGGTCGAGATGATGCTCGCCGACGTGGGCGCCCGGACCGAGGCGGAGTTCGCCCGGATCTTCCCCACGCTGCCTGCGGACCGGGTCCGGGCCATGCGGGTGTTCGACCCCGCGCACACCACGTCCAGCACCGCCCGGGAGATCACCCGGCTGCTCACGCTGATCTGGCGGGACGAGGCCGGGCCGGCGGCGGCCTGTGCGATGGTCCGCACCTGGATGGCCCGGCAGATCTTCTGGACCCGGCTGGCCGCTGGTTTCCCGCCCGGCGTGCGGGTCTCCGGAAAGACCGGCACCCTGCCCGGGTTCCACCTGGAGGCCGGGGTCGCCGAATACCCCGACGGCGGCCGGTACGCGATCGCCGTCTTCGCCCGCGCCGAACAGTTGACCCCGCGCCGCATCGACGTGGACCTGGCCATGGGGGAGGCTGCCCGGACGGCCGTCGAGGCGCTGCGCGGCGACTGATTTCGCGCCCCTCCGAGCGCCGCCGCACCCCGGCCGAGCAGGACCGATATCCGCCGGCGTATCGAAGCCGACGGCCCTTGATCTTGGACCGCGGCCCGGTGCCGCTGGTTGGCTCGTGGTCGACACATCACCCGACCACGGGGAGTAGATCCGCATGCCCAGTCTCGACCGCCGACGCTTCCTGCGCGACGCCGCCGCCACCACCGCCCTGGTCTCCGCCGGTGGCCTCGCCGCCGGCGTCGCCACCCCGGCCCAGGCCGCGCCCTCGACCGCCGCGCCGACGCCCACCGCTCGCCGTAAGGGCGCGGTCAGCTTCCGCTGGTGGGGCACGGCCGGCTGGCGCGTCGACATCGGCGACCGCACCGTTCTCGTCGACCCGTTCCTCAGCCGGATCGACACCGGGCTGTTCACCGGAGCGTTCAAGACCGATACCGCGTTGACAGTGCGCACCGACGTGATCGACCCGCGGGTCGACCGGGCCACGACGGTGCTGGTCACGCACACCCACTGGGACCACTTCATGGACGTGCCGTACATCGCCAAGCGCACCGGCGCGCGGGTGTTCGGCACGCTGACCGCATACCACCTGGGATTGGCCTACGGGTTGCCGTCGACGCAGCTCAGCGCCGTGAAGGGTGGGGAGGTGCTGGACTTCGGCGACCACAGCGTCGAGGTGGTCGGCTCGCTGCACAGCCGCAACCCGTCGTACTCGGTGGCCTTTCCCGGGGTGCGGGTGAGCCCGCCGCCGCAGCCGGCCACCATCGCCGACCTGCCGGAGGGTGACACGCTGGGCTACCTGCTGCGGGTCGAGGGCGGACCGTCGGTCTACTTCACCGGGGCCAGCGACGTCGCCGAGCGGAACCTCACCGGCCTCGCGCCGGACGTGGCGATGGTGGCCATGCAGAACGCCACCACCACCGGCGACTACCTGCCCCGGCTGCTGGCCGGCCTCGACTACCCGAAGGTCGTGGTGCCGGTGCACTACGACAACTTCGAGACGGCGTTGCAGAACCCGCCGCCGGTCGCCCCGACCGACCGCACCCGCCTGAACGAGATGATCGCGGCGGTGCGCCGGATCTCGCCGCGCAGCCGGGTGCTGGTGCCCGAGTACGAGACCGCCTACCACTTCTGAGCACCTCCGGTGGGGGTCGCCGAGCCGCGGCCCCCACCCCGGTCAGGAGGCGGTCAGCTCAGCCAGGGCCCGCACCGACTTCCAGTTGCGGGAGGTGGCCACCACGCCGAGCTTCTTCTCCAGATACGCGTTTGTGAACTTCGACCGCCCGTAACCGCCGTCGACGTAGTGCAGGAACACCTCCCGGCCGGTCACCGTGAACGACACGTTCTCGCCACCGGGCACGGCCAGCGAGTCCACAGTGGACTTCTTCGGTGCGGTGGCGAGGAAGGCCACCAGCAGTCGCGTCGGGTCGTCCTCCCGGTCGGCGTACGGGTTGCCGCCGGCGATCGCCGCCAACTCCCGGCCGCTGCGCACCAGCACCGGCACTGTCAACGCCAGCTCGTCAGTGAGCGCCCGCGCGATGCCGGCGGCCAGCTTCTCCGCGTCGCGCACGGTGCTGCCGAAGGTCACGTTGCCGCTCTGCAGGTACGTTTTGACGTCCTGGTGCCCGAGGTCGGTGACGATCCGGCGCAGGTCGGCCATCGCCAGCCGGGTGGTGCCGACGTTGACCCCGCGCAGCAGGGCGACGTACCGGGTCATGGCTCCTCCTCGGGTGCGGACAACCCGCTCAGCGTAGGCCGCCCGGCCCCACCAGGCCCGTCTCGTACGCGACGATGACCAGTTGCGCCCGGTCGCGTACCGCCAGCTTGGTCAGCAGCCGCCCGACGTGCGTCTTGACGGTGGCCTGGCTCAGGTTGAGGTGCGCGGCCAACTCCGCGTTGGACAGGCCCCGGGCGATCAGCGCGAGGACCTCCCGTTCCCGTTCGGTCACCCCGTCGAGCTGCCGGGGCAGCGGCCGGGTCGGCTCCGGCTGCCGGGCGAACTCGTCGATCAGCCGGCGGGTCACCGTCGGCGCGAGCAGCCCCTCCCCGGCCGCGACCACCCGGATCCCGGTCAGCAGGTCCGCCGGTGGGGTGTCCTTGAGCAGGAACCCGCTGGCTCCGGCGCGCAGCGCCCCGTAGACGTACTCGTCGAGGTCGAACGTGGTCAGGATGATGACCCGGGTGGCGGCCGTCGCCGGGTCGGCGCAGATCCGCCGGGTCGCCTCGATGCCGTCCATCTCCGGCATCCGCACGTCCATCAGCACCACATCCGGCCGGTGCTGCTCGGTCAACGCGACAGCCTCCACTCCGGTGCCCGCCTCACCGACAGTGGTGCAGTCCGGGCTGAGATCGACCAGCAGCCGGAAACTGCCGCGCAGCAACGCCTGGTCGTCGGCGATCAGCACGCGGATCACGCGGCCACCCGGTAGGGGAGGCTGGCCGTCACCGCGAAGCCACCGTCGGAGCGGGGGCCGGCACGGAACTCCCCGCCGTGCAACGCCACCCGTTCCCGCATGCCGATCAACCCGTGCCCCTCCCCGCCGAGCAGGACCGGCCGCCGGCCGTCGTCGGTCACCTCCACCCGCACCTCGTCGTGCAGGACGGTCACCGTAGCCCGGCAGGCGGCCGGCGCCGCGTGCTTCACCACGTTCGTCACCGCCTCCTGCACGATGCGGTACACCGCGAGGCCCACCGACTCCGGCACCGCGCCGGCCGGCTCGTCCCGCCGCACGTCGAGCTGCACGTCGACGCCGCCGATCGCCGCCTGCCGGGCGAGGAGGGGCAACTCGTCCAGCCCGGGCGTCGGCGCGTACGGGCTGTCCTCGCGCAACACGCCGAGCACCCGACGTACGTCGGTCAGCGCGGTGCGGCCGGTCTCCTCGATGACCCGGAGCGCGGCGCCCGCCTCGCGCGGGTCGGCCTCGGCGACGTGATTGGCGACGGCCGCCTTCACCACGATGAGACTCAGCGTGTGCGCGACCACGTCGTGCAGCTCACGCGCCACCCGCAACCGCTCCTCGGTGGCAGCCTGACGGACCAGCTGATCACTCTGCCGGGTGGCGAGGGCGCGTCGCTCCCGGATCAGCCAACCGATCATCCAGGCGGGCGCGACCATGACGGCGGCGTAGACGACAGCGCCGGTCCGCGACCAGAGGTCGCCCGAGGTCAGCACCAGGCCGACGCTCACCAGCGCGAGACAACCGGCGGCGCAGAGCATCGACCGGCGGGTGGGCGTCGCCACGGCCACCGTGTAGAAGGACAGGCCGATGGCGAACGCCGGGGCGGCGGCCGCGAAGTTGGGTATCACCCCGGTGATCAGAGCGACGGTGGCGATCGAGCTGATCACGACGGCCACCGTCATCGGCCACCGTCGCCGGACGGCCAACGGCAGCCCGAGGGCCATCCCGACCAGCACCGACACCCAGAGCGGCTCGCGTACGCCGCCGTGCAGCGGCGACTCCAGCGCCGCGTACGGGCAGAGCAGCCCACCGACGGCCACCGCCAGCAGGGCGTCCACGGTGTAGAGATCCACCGGCCGCATCCGTCGGGTCAGCAGGAGAGCGGTCACCCGTCGAACGGTAACGGCCGGCCGGGTCGGCCGCGTCCGCCTACGGGTGGTCATCCCGCAGGACGACGCGCCGGCGTTTGTGGGCCCCGGACTCCACCCGGGGGAGGGCCGGAAAGTGCCCGCCCCGGCCCGACGCGCCGCACCCCCGGCATTCGGCACCGTAACGGTCATGACCACAGACACGGTGACCCTGACGGGGCTGCGCGCGGTGTACGGCACCGGGACCCGGCGGGTGACGGCGCTCGACGGCGTGACCACCGGCTTCGCGAGCGGCACGTTCACGGCGGTGATGGGCCCCTCCGGCTCGGGGAAGTCCACCCTGCTGCACTGCGCGGCGGGGCTGGACCGTCCGACCGAGGGGACCGTCACGATCGACGGCACCAACCTCAGCGACCTCGGTGAGGACGAGCTGACCCGACTGCGGCGGGACCGGATCGGCTTCGTCTTCCAGGCGTTCAACCTCGTGTCCACGCTGACCGCGGCGCAGAACGTCGAGTTGCCGTCGCGCCTGGCCCGTCGCCGCCCGCCGGCCGGGGACGCCGCCGCCGCCCTCGACGCCGTCGGCCTCGCCGACCGGGCCGGGCACCGGCCGAGTGAGCTGTCCGGCGGGGAGCAGCAGCGCGTCGCCGTGGCCCGAGCGTTGATCACCCGTCCGGCGGTGGTCTTCGCCGACGAGCCGACCGGGGCGTTGGACAGCGCCTCCTCCCGGCAGGTGCTCCGGCTGCTGCGGGCGCTCGTCGACGACCACGGGCAGACCGTCGTGATGGTGACCCACGATCCCGCCGCCGCCGCGTACGCCGATCGGGTCCTCCTGCTGGCCGACGGGCGCGTCGTCGACGAGCTGACCGGCGGGATCACCGCCGCCACCGTCGCCGCCCGGATCGCCGAGCGGGAAACCGTAGCGGAGTCGTCGTGCTGAGCGTCCGGCGGTCGGCAAGCGCATTCGTGGCCGTCGCTATCGGGGTCACGCTGGTCGCGGCGGCAACCCTGCTGCTCGCTTCCGGCCGCCCGCAGGTGCCGGACCGGCTGGCGCGGGCGGCGGTCGTGGTGCAGAGCCCCGAGGCGGGTGCGTCCGCCGACGAGTTCGTGCCGACCCGGCCCTGGTCCGCCACCACGGCGGCGGAGTTGGTCGGCAGGCTGGCCGGTCTGCCGGACGTGGTGGCGGCGGTGCCGGACCGCACCTTCTACGCGCAGCCGCTCGTCGACGGCCGACCCTCGGCCGCCGAAACCCGGCGCGAGGACGCCTACCAGGGGCACGGCTGGTCCAGCGCCCAGCTGGGTGGGCTGCGACTCACGGCCGGCGAGCCACCCCGCCGGCCCGGCGAGGTGGTCGTCGACCGCGCGCTCGGACTGCGCGCCGGCGCACCGGTCACCCTGCTGACCGCTGTGGGCCCGGAGTCGTACACCGTCAGCGGCCTGGTCGACGGACCGGGCGTCCATGTCGCGGACGCTGTCGCCGCCACGCTCGCGCCCGGCGTGCGGGCCATCGGGCTGGTGCTCGCG
Source organism: Micromonospora sp. CNZ322 (assembly GCF_007827755.1). Lineage (NCBI taxonomy): Bacteria > Bacillati > Actinomycetota > Actinomycetes > Micromonosporales > Micromonosporaceae > Micromonospora > Micromonospora sp. CNZ322. The sequence continues at coordinate 399,631 of NZ_VITD01000001.1, read as the reverse complement.
CCGGACGCCGACGCCGAGCGGGTCGCCACGGCGGCTCGCGGATTCGTCGGCGTTGACGGACGGGTGCTCACCGGTGACGCCCGCGGTGCGTTGGAGCCGCGCGGCGACGCCCGTACCCGGTGGATCGGCATGCAGGTGCTCACCGCCACGGCGGCCCTCGCCGGCTTCGTCACGGTGTTCGTGGTCGCCTCCACCTTCGCGTTCACCATCGCGCAGCGCCGCCGTGAGCTGGGCCTGCTGCGCGCCGTCGGCGCCACCGGGCGCCAGGTCCGCCGCATGGTCCACGCCGAGGCGCTCGCCGTCGGCGTCTCGGCGGGACTCGTCGGCCTGCTGGTGGGCGCGGCGCTCGCCCCGTTGCTGGGTCGGCTGCTGGTCGACGTCGGCTACGAACCGTCGACCTTCCGGGTCCGCTACGAACTCTGGCCGGTCGCGGTCTCGCTCGCCGCCGGGCCGGTGATCGCGTTGCTGGCCGTCTGGTCGGCGTCCCGCCGAGCGGCGCGGGTCCGCCCGCTGGAGGCGTTACGCGATGCCGCTGTGGAACAGCGACCGATCGGCCGGCTGCGTGCCGTCACCGGGGTGCTGCTCCTCGCGACGGGGGCCGCTCTCAGTCTGGGCACAGCGACCGCCGACGAGGCGCGGGTGGGGGCGCAGTACGCGCTCTACGCGGTGATGGCGCTGGTGGCCGGCACGACCGTGCTCGCCCCGGTGGTGGTCGGACCGCTGGTGTGGCTGCTGCGTTCTCCGGTGCGTCGGCCCGGTGGCGCGATCGGGATGCTGGTCCGGGGCGGGGCGTTGACAGCGACCCGGCGGACCGCCGCCATCGCCGCGCCGGTGCTGCTCACTGTCGCGTTCGCGGTGCTGGTGTCCGGGATGGTGCGCACCAGCACCGCCGCGTACGCGGCCGGTCGGGCGGACAACGTGAACGCCGGCTGGATCGTCGTGCCGGACCGCGCGCCCGGCCTGTCCGACCGGGCCGTCGCCGCGACCGGTGGCACCGCGCTGCTGCCGACCACCGTCTACCGCACCGACCCCGGAACGTCGCCACCGGACCGGCCGATGACCGCGCTCGGCGTGGATCCGGAGGGCTTCGCCGCCGCGAACCGGGTGCTCACCGTCGTCGCCGGTTCGTTGAACGACCTGAGGGGCGACGACACGGTGGTGGTCAGCGCCTCGGCGAACCGGCTGCCGTCCGAGCCGTACCCGGTGGTCTTCGCCGACGGGACGACGGTGTCGTTGCGCGTCGTCGCCGTGGTCGACGACACCTCGATCCCCGGCGACCTGCTCGTGCCGCGGGCCGTGGTGCGGACGCACGACCCGTCGGCGCTGACGTCCACGGTGTACGTCCGGGACCGCATCGATCCACCGGTCGGCGCGCGGATCCTCGACGTCCCGGGCTGGGCGGCCGAGGCGGACGCCGCCGAGGACCGCCTCGTCTGGCTCTTCACAGTGCTGCTGATCGGGGTGTCCGCCGGCTACGGGGCCATCGCGGTGGCCAACACGCTGCTGCTGGCCGCAGCCGGCCGCGCCGCGGACCTGCGGCTGATCCGGATGGCCGGGGCGACCCGACGGCAGGTCATCTGGCTGGTCACGGCGGAGTCCGCCCTGGTGGTCCTGATCGGCGCGCTGCTGGGTGGGGCTGTCGCGTTCGTTGGTCTGCTCAGCATCAGCGCCGGCCTCGCCGAGCAGGTCGGTGCCCCCGTCGATCTGGTGATGCCGTGGTCGGTGGTCGCCGGGGTGGTGGGGCTGTGCCTGCTGCTCGCGGTGCTGTCCAGCGTGTTGCCGACGTGGCGGCTGCTGCGCCACCGCCCCGCCCGGTCACCGGTCGGCGGATGACCGCGCCCCCCCCCCCCGCACGGGCGGTTGGCCCGTTACCGTCCACGGATGCGATCCGCGCGCCCGGTCGGGCTGCTCCTCTCCGCCGCCGCCGTCGCGCTCTGGGCGTACGGCATGACCACGTGGCAACCGCTGACCGAGCCGCTCGGCCCGTGGTCGGAGAGCCTGCCGGGCAACAACGCCTACTGGGCGCGCGACCTGCGGTTCATGGCGATCATGGCAGTGCCGCTCGGGCTGGTGCTGGCCGGGCGCGGGCAGGTGCGGTGGAGCGGCCCGGCGGTGGTGCTGGGCGGCTGCTGGATCGCCGCCGACGTGGCTGTCGACCGGGCCGACCCGATCGGCCTCGACGCGACGGTGCTGCTCGCCGTCGCTGGCTACGCCGTGCTCGGCGTGGTCGCGGCGCTCCTGCTCTGGTGGGAGCGCCGCACGCCGCAGACGTGGGAGCCTGGCACGACTCCGGCCGCCGACCGGCGGGTGCTGACCGGGGCCGCCTGCGTGGCCGGGGTCCTGACGCTGGTGGCGGCCGCGATGGAGTCACCGACAGACCGGGAGCCGGAGCTGAACCAGGGTGCCCTGGCCACGGCGGCGCTGCTGGTGGCAGTGGCCGTCGGCGCCGCGCTGGGGGCGGCTCCGGCGCGGACCCGGGCTCGCGTCGGGCTGGCGTCCGGCCTCGTCGTGGCGGCCCTGCTCGGCGTCGGGCTGGTCCGTGCCGCCGCGCCCGGTGAACGACTCCTGCCGGAGGCCGCTCTCGGGGCGGTGCTGCTCACCGGGGTCACAGTGCTGGCCTGGGACTGGCCGGGTGGTCGGCCGATCTGGTGGCACCACGCCCTGGCCGCGCTCATCGCGCTGGTGGGCCCGTTGGTGTTCCTGGTGGCCACGGCCGTCCCGATGATGCTCCTGCTGCCGATCGGGGCGACTTTCACAGCGCTGGCCGGCAACAGCCCGATCAACGCGGCCGACTCCGATCTGCTGGTCTCCGTGGTCGGGCTGCTCGCCGGGCTGGGTATGGCAGTGCTGCTGGCGCGGCCGAGCGTCGAAGACCGTCGGCGGCTCAGCTAGCTCACTCGACGACCGGCAGCACTACCTCGTTGCGGCGCAGGAACCACGGCTTCCACGGCGGGTCGAAGCGCGCGTACCGGATGGCGCCGGTCGGTTGCAGCCCGGCGGCGGTCACCGACCGGCCGAGCATCGTGGCCCGCTGGCTGAACGCCTGCTCCGTCCACCGCCCGGAGAACCGCATCGCCGCCGCCAGCCGCGCCGGAACCGCGCGGATCCGCACCCGGGCGTCGACCGGCTCGGGCAGGGTGGCGGTGGTGAAGCTGGCCGGCATGACGAACTGGATCAGGTACGCGCCCGGCCACTCACCCTCGATCTGCACCACCGGCACCGTCATGGCGATCTTCTCCGAGCCGCTGGCCGCCGCCGTCGCCGGCGCGGCGGAGCCGATCGGGTGCCGGGCCCGATTGGCGCCACCGATGTACGCGGCCAGCGGCCGGAACGCCTCGATCGGCGCCCGGGTGAAGGACGCCTGGATCTGCATCTCGGCCACCAGGTGGGCGGGGTACCGACGCAGCTCGAAGCCGGGGTGTCGGGACACCACCCGGTACGGCTGCTGTTCGGTCATGGCGCGGCTCCCAGGGTCTGCTGGGACAGACGCTACCGCCCGTCCGGCTCCCGCTCGGCCGAAGTCGGCTGCTCCGGCCCTGGGGCGATGGCCCGGGTGGTCAACCGCCAGTACTGCCGCTTGCCCTCGTCGCGCAGCACCACCCCGATCTGGCCCAGCTCGCGGCGCAACTCCCGGGCGTCGTCGCGGCGGTCCCGCTCGATCGCCCGGTCCCGGGCGCGCAGCAGCGCGTCCGCGCCGGCCGGCAACCCGGGCAGGTCCGGAACCCACAGCCGGTACGCCGACCGGTGCGGGTCGTCGTCCGCCCAGCCCCAGCCGTGCGCCCGGAACGCCGCCGCCAGTTGGGCGGCCGGCAGGTCCGTCGACTCCCGGACCAGTTCCGCGCCGTCGGCGTCCAGCAGCACCAGGTGCTTGTCGGCGAGGAAGACCACCCGGGTGTCGACCCGGGCGATGGTCCGGTTCTCATCGGAGCGGCGCAGCTGGACCTGCGCCCCGTCGACGGTGACGATCAACCGTTCGGCGGTGCCGATCCCGGCGATGACCAGGCCGGCCAGGACGCCCACCCCGATGGTGCCGGCGGTGGCCTGCGGCTCGGGCAGCCGGTCCAACCACTCGATCAGGTCGCTGAACGGCACCCAGGGCAGCCGGGCGAGCCAGCCCGTCGCCGCCGCGAGGAGCCATCCGGCGCCCGCGCCGAGCAGCGGGAAGCCACCCCACAGGACCGCCAGCTCCAGCGGGCCGCCGCTGACCACGGTGCGCGGACGGTAGCTGGCCATGTCCATGGTCAGGACACCTCGCGGCGCAGCGTCCGGAACAGCCCGGCGGCCAGCGGGAGGATCATCCAGACCAGCAGGGACACCACAATCCGTCCCCACTGGCCCCCGGTCAGGGCGTCGCTGCTGAACAACGGTTCCATGGTCTTGCTGGTGTCCAACCATTCGGAGGGACCGCGCAGCGGTTTGACCATCTCGCCGAGCACCCCCCACAGGGTGGGCAGCAGCAGGTAGCCGACGATCGCCAGCGGCGGGTTGAGCAGCAGCAGACCGAAGGCGGCACCCATCAACACGCTGGTGACCTGGAGGATCCCCGCGTTCAGGACCAGCGACCAGTCGAATTGCCAGGTGCCCGCCCCGCCGGTGGCGGACGCCACCAGCGTGCCGACGGCGGCGACCGCGAGGCTGGCCAGCACCGAGGCGAGCGCGGTGAGCATCACGGCGAACAACTTCGCGGCGACCACCCGCTCCCGGCGGGGTACCAGGGCGTACGTGGTGAGCGCGGTGCGCTGCGACCACTCACTGGTGATCGACAGGATGCCCAGCACCGGCAGCAGCACCGACACCGGCAGCAGTGAGGGGACGAAGAAGTTGAGGAAGGTCTGGTCGGCCTCCCCGGCGTAGATCAGTTGCAGGGTGACGATCGCGGCGGTGGTCAGGCCGATGGTGATCAGCAGCCAGCGACCGGCCCGGGTGTCGACGAGCTTGCGCAGCTCCACGCCGGTGAGCCGGAGCAGCGACGGTCGGCGTACCGGGGTGTGGTGCCGGGGCGCGACGGCGCCGGCGGCGGGCGCGGTGGTGGTGGTCATCGGACGGCCTCCTTGGTCGATTCGCCGGCGGTCAGGGTGAGGAAGAGCTGTTCGAGGCCGCCGCCGCTGGCGGGGCGCAGCTCGGCCAACGCGACGCCGGCATCGGCGGCGGCCTGGCCGACCGCCTCGGCGTCGGCCTGCACGAGCAGCCCCTCCGAGCTGTCGGCGGCGCTCAGGTTGGCCACCTCCAGCGCCCGCCGCAGCGCCGCACCGTCGCGGGCCCGGACCACAGTGCCGCCGCCGGCCAGCAGCTCGTTCTTGTCGCCCTGGGCCACGATCCGGCCGCCCCCGATAACCACCAGCCGGTCCGCGACCGCCTCCACCTCGCGCAGCAGGTGGGAGGAGAGCAGCACGGTGCCGCCCCGGTCGGCGAAGTCGCGCAGCAGGCCGCGCATCCAGAAGATCCCCTCCGGGTCCAGACCGTTGGCCGGCTCGTCGAGGATCAACACCCGGGGGTCGCCGAGCAGCGCGTGCGCCAGCCCGAGCCGTTGGCGCATACCCAACGAGTACGCCCGTACCCGACGCTTCGCGGCCACCGCGTTCAACCCGACCAGGTCGAGCTTCGCGGCGACCTCGCGCCGGTCCAGACCCATGGTGTACGCGGACAGCGTCAACGCCTCGCGGCCGGTGCGCCCGGCGTGCTGGGCGGAGGCGTCCAGCAGCACCCCGACCTCCCGCCCCGGGTTGGGCAGCTCCTGGTACGGGTGCCCGGAGACCGTGGCGCGGCCGGCGGTCGGCGTGGTCAGCCCGCAGATCATGCGCATGGTCGTCGACTTGCCGGCGCCGTTGGGGCCGAGGAAGCCGGTGACGCTGCCCGGCTCGCACTGGAACGACACGTCGTCCACGGCCGGGTGTGGCCCGTATCGCTTGGTGAGGTTCTCCACGGTGATCATGCGGTTGAGCCTGCCCGCGCCGCCCGGCTATCCGCTGCGGCCACCGGTCGGTGCCCCGTCGACCTTGGTCGATCATCGGATCTCGACTTTGGTAGCTGGTTGTCGGGCCCCGATGCTGCCTAGCATGGGCGCGTGACCAGCCTCGCCGTCCCGGAGCACCCCTGGCTGCTGCCAGGGGAGCTGGTGGTGCCGGCTGACCGCGGGCGTACGCGTCCGCGTCGCACCACCCGCGACTGGATCGTGGACAGCGTCGCGTTCCTGGTCTCCCTGCTCTGGGTGCTCTTCGCCACCGCCGACGCCCTGTCGCCCGACCCGGCGATGGCCACTCCGCTCCCGCACGACTGGATGACCGGTGCCGACGCCGTGATCGGGTTGGTCTGCTGTGGGCTGCTCTGGATGCGCCGCCGATGGCCGCTCGGGCTGATAGTGGCGACGACACCGCTGACGCTGTTCTCGATGGCCGCCGCCATCCCGCTGCTGATCTTCTACTTCACTGTGGTGGTGCACCGGCGGACCGCCATCGCGATCGCGGTCACCGGTGCCGGTCTCGTCACCAACCTGGTCTTCAGTTGGACACGCCCGGACCCGAGCATGCCCTACTGGGCCACCGTGTCCTGGGGAGTGGTGCTCAGTTTCGCGGTGCTGGCTTGGGGGATGTTCGTCCGGGCCCGCCGGCAGTTGATCGTGTCCTTGCGGGAGCGGGCCGAGCGGGCCGAGGCGGAGCAGCAGCTGCGGGTCACCCAGGCCCGCCACCTCGAACGCACCCGGATCGCCCGGGAGATGCATGACGTGCTGGCCCACCGGATCTCGCTGCTCAGCCTGCACGCGGGTGCGCTGGAGTTCCGCCCGGACGCGCCGGCCGACGAGGTGGCCCGGGCCGCCGGGGTGATCCGGGGCAGCGCGCACGCCGCCCTCCAGGACCTGCGCGAGGTGATCGGGGTGCTCCGGGCCGAGGACGACGGTGCCGGCGACGCCCCCGAGCCGCCGCAGCCCACCCTCGCCGACCTGCCGGCCCTGATCGCCGAGTCGCGGTCGGCCGGGGTGCGGGTGAACGTCAGCGACAGCGTCGCCAGCCCGGGGGAGGTGCCGGCGGCGTTGGGCCGGGCCGCGTACCGGATCGTGCAGGAGGGGCTGACCAACGCCCGCAAGCACGCTGCCGGCGCGGCAGTCACCGTGGACGTGGCCGGCGGGCCGGGCGCCGGGCTGACCGTGGCGATCGGCAACCGGTGGCCGGTCGGCGCACCGGCCGGCGGCACCTTGCCGGGTGCCGGCACCGGCCTGGTCGGCATCAGCGAACGGGTGACCCTGGCCGGCGGGCGACTCGCCTACGGCCGGGACGACAGCGGTGACTTCCGGCTGGCCGCCTGGCTGCCGTGGCCGGCGTGACCAGCCCTGCCGGCGCAGCCGGCCCGCCGGACGCGGCCGCGCCCCCGGTACGCGTGCTGATCGTGGACGACGACGCGTTGGTCCGGGCCGGGCTCTCGATGATCCTCGGCGGTCTGCCGGACTTGGCCGTGGTCGGCGAGGCGGCCGACGGTGGCGAGGTGCCGGCTGCCGTCGCCGCGTACGCCCCGGACGTGGTGCTGATGGACATCCGGATGCCCCGGGTCGACGGGCTGACCGCCACCGAGGCGCTGCGTGCCCAACCGCACCCGCCGGAGGTGCTGGTGCTGACCACCTTCGACGCCGACGAACAGGTGCTGCGGGCGCTCCGCGCCGGGGCGGCCGGTTTCCTGCTCAAGGACACCCCACCGGCGGAGATCGTGCGCGCCGTACGCCGGGTCGCGGCGGGCGAGGCGACGCTCTCGCCGACGGTGACCCGGACGTTGATCGCCCACGTGACCGCGGCCGCCCCCGGCCCGGTCGGCCTGGACCCGCGCCGCGAACGGGCGCTGCGGCTGCTCACCGGGCTCAGCGAGCGGGAGCGGCAGGTGGCTGTCGCGCTGGGGCGGGGCCACACCAACGCGGAGATCGCGGGGGAGTTGTTCATGAGCGTGGCGACGGTGAAGGCGTACGTCTCCCGGCTGCTGACCCGACTGGAACTGAACAACCGGGTCCAGGTGGCGCTGCTCGTGCACGACGCCGGCCTCGTCTGACGAGGCGTTCGCCGGGGTCAAGGGCCGGACACACCAACGCGGATGAGGTTACACTCATTTTTGGTTGTTCCATCGTTGGTTGTGTCAGGAGTGATCGTGGACGGCTTTGTCGGACGGGACCGTGAACTCGACCTCCTGGGCGGCATGCTTTCTCGGGTGCGACGGGGTGGCCGTGCTGGTCGGCCTGGGCGGGCCCTTCTCATGCGCGGTCGGCGGCGGGTGGGCAAGTCCCGACTGGTCGAGGAGTTCGTGGAGCGGGCCGAGGTGCCGTACCTCTTCTTCACCGCCTCGGCGCAGCCGACCGTCGCAGCCGAGCTCGCCCTCTTCGTGGAGGAGGCGGCCGCCTCGACACTGCCGGGTGCGCAGATCCTTCGGGAGCAGCAACCACAGACCTGGGACGCCGCGCTGACCCTGCTCGCCGCCGCGCTGCCGTCCGACCGGCCGAGCGTCGTCGTCCTGGACGAGATGCCGTACCTCATCGCGGGCGACCCGGGTTTCGAGGGAACGTTGCAGAAGGTCTTCGATCGCGAGTTGTCCCGTCGACCGGTTCTCCTGATCTGCGTCGGATCGGACCTGGCCATGATGGAAGCCCTCAACGACTACGGCCGGCCGTTCCACCAGCGAGCCACGGAGATGGTCATTCCGCCGCTGAGCCCGGCCGACGTCAGCGACATGCTCGGCCTGTCCGCCGCCGACGCGTTCGACGCCTACCTGGTGTCCGGCGGTTTGCCGCTGATCCTCGACGAGTGGCCGACCGGTGCGTCGGTCCACGAGTATCTGACCGACGCGGTACGGGATCCGACCTCTGCCCTGCTGGTCAGCGGCGAGCGGGCACTGGCGGCGGAGTTCCCGCCCCAGTCCCAGGCGGGGCTGGTGCTGCGGGCCATCGGCTCCGGTGAGCGGACCTTCTCGCTGATCTCCCGCGCGGCAGGGGATCTTCCGCAGGCGTCCCTCAACCGCGCCCTGCGCCTGCTGACCCAGAAACGGGCCGTGGAGGTCACCGTTCCGCTGTCGACCAAGCCGTCGCGGGAGACCCGGTACTCGGTGGCCGATCCGTACCTGCGTTTCTGGTTGTCGTTCCTGGGGCCGCACCTCTCCGAGATCGAGCGGGGGCGGGGCGACCTGACCCTGGACCGGATCGACCGGTCGTGGACGTCCTGGCGAGGGCGAGCCATCGAACCTGTCGTCCGGGAGGCGCTGCGCCGGCTGCCCAGTGACCATCTACCGGCGGAGGCGGCGACGATCGGCGGCTACTGGACCCGGACCAACGACCCGGAGATCGACATAGTCGGCGCCGACCGTGCGCCCGTCGCTCGGAGCATCAGCTTCGTCGGATCGGTCAAGTGGCAGGAGAACCGACCCTTTGACGCGCATGACCTGGGCCGACTGCTCCTGCACCGGTCCCAGCTTCCCGGCGCCGACGAATCGGTGCCGGTCGTCGCCGTGTCGCGCAGCGGCACTGCCGTCGACGGCATCCGGGTGCTGTCGGCGGAGGATCTGCTTACCGCGTACCGGAATTGAACTTTCGTCCGGTGTCCGCCGTACCCATGGCCGAGGATGTCGGTGCGGTAGGTCCGCCGTACCGCTGCCGAACTGCGGGAGGCCTGCCGTGCGAGTTGGTGAGCAGTCGACGGATCCCATCGATCAGGTACTGGGTGAGGTGCCAATGCCGGCACCACTGACCCCGGAGGATGTCCGGCTCGCGGTCCGGGCGGTGGTCGTGCACACCGCCGAGGAGTGGCCCACCGGGCCGCTGTGCCGCAACGACGGCGCCTCCTACCCGTGCCGGCTGCACCGCTGGGGGCGTCGGGTGTTGGAGACACACGGGCTCAACGAGCGGCAGATCGAGGCGTTGATCCGGCATGGCAATCCGTTTGTGCACGTGCCGTTCCCGTTCACGGCGACCGGGCCGTCGCGGCAACAGGCCGCGCGAGTCGTCCCCCAGGGGGTACGGCCCACCGCTGCTGGCCGGCCGGTGACTCCCCCCGTCACCGCGCCGCGCTGGCCCCGGGCGAGCTGAGCGCGCTACCCCTCCGCCCATCCGACCCGGGGCGACACGACGTCGGCCCGGCGCGAAGATTCCCCCTCCGCGTCGGGCCGACGTCGCTCTGAGCGGGTGGGCTCAGTTGCCAACCCCGCAGTCCGGGGCGGACCAGCTCGTCGTGTTCGAGCTGTCGTCGCTGTTGTTCTCCCGACGCGAGTCGACGTGCACGTGGTCGTCGTGGTCGGGGTAGCCCGGCCCGTAGATCCCACTGAAGCCGTTGTTACGGGCGCCGCGGGCGACCTGGCACAGCGAGGACGTCCGTGAGGTCACGTCGGCCGCGTTGCCGTACAGGTGTTGGCTGTCGGAGGCGCCGCCGACCTGGTTGTTGCAGGCGCGACTGCGGAACCCACTCGACACGTAGAGCGGCTTGTCACCGAGGCCCTTGCGCAGCGCCTCCAGCTTCCACATGGTGCGCAACGCGTTCTGCTTGGTCTGGTTCGCCGACAGCGGGCCGCCGCTCCACCCGCTCCCGCCACAACCGTTGTCCAGCTCGCCGTAGGTGAAGTGTGCGGGCGTGCAGTCGTTGTCCTGGAGTTGGTACAGCTTGGCGAAGGTCTGTGGGCCGGCGATGCCGTCGGCGCGCAGCCCGTACGCCTGCTGGAACCGCTTGACCGCGGCGGCGGTCTTCGGCCCGTAGCGGCCGTCGTTCTCCACGATGTCCCGGTAACCGGCCCACCCGGCGACCCGGATCTGCAACTGGCGGACGTCGTCGCCGGAGCGCCCCTGGCTCAGGGTGCGGTTCCAGGTGTAACAGCCGTCCGCGTACGCCGCCGGTGCGGCGATCACCGTGGCGATTGCGGCCCCGGGCAGTGCCAGGGCGAATGCGACAGCGACCCGCTTCAAGGTGTTTACGCGCACAGAAGTCCTCCCGATAGGAGAGCGAATGGGGTGGCACCAGGACATCGACCGAGAAGTCCCGTGATTTCCACCCTCGCACTGATCAGTGCCGTTGGAGGTGGTTAACGAGAATCGTGCTCACAATCTGCTGTCCCTGGGTATTGGCTGGGAATTCGGCTGATTTGCGAAACAGCCATTTCCGACCGATCACCCCGGCTGCGGTCAAGGGCACCGAACGTCGCAATCTGCCACACGGAGGGTGATGTTCCCGGGGCGATGGCGGCCGGTAACGTCAGCTGCGGGGCGGCGGACTGGCGGAGGTGCGCGTGGCACGTGGTGGCGTCTTCTGTGTCGAGGGTCAGTGGCACCGTGACCTCAACGAGCGGGGCTCGGTGCTGCCCACGCTGGAGCTGCTGGAGCGGCTGGGCAAGATCCGCTTCATCCACAAGGACGCGGCCACCCGCGACGAGTTGTTCTACTTCCTGGACCGTTGGCTGCTCAAGCAGTACGCCGACCACCGGGTCGGCTTCTTCGCCATGCACGGTGAGCCGAGCCGGCTCTGCCTGACCGACTGGCAGTCGGTGGAGTTGAACGAGGTGGCCGAGCTGATGGCTGGCCGCGCGGAGGGGCGGCGACTCTATTTCGGCAGCTGCTCGGTGCTGCGCGCCTCGGACGCGGTGCTGCGCGAGTTCCTGGAGGTCACCGGAGCCGCTCTGATCTGCGGTTTCACCCGGGAAGTCGACTGGGTCGAATCGGCGGCCTTCGAAACAGTGCTCCTCGACGTGCTTGCCAACGGCCAGCGACACAATGCCGCCGAGCTGCGGATGGGCTCCGCCCACTGGGCTCCGCTCGCGTCGTACCTCGGCTTTCGGGTGATCTACGCCAACGGTCGGGCCTGGCGTCCGTCCGGCCGTCCCCGGGTGCCCACCCAGGCGGTGCACCGCGCCGCGGCCCGACCCCGCTGACCCGCCGCCGCCGCTGCGCCCGCACCCTGGTAGGAACGGGGAATGGCACGCAGCATCGCAAGGAACACCCGGGTCGACCGGGACGGCCTGCTCGACTTCCTCCGGCCGCGACACCGCGTCGTGCTGATGACCACCCGCCCCGACGGGCGACCGCAGTCCTCCCCGGTCTCCGCCGGGGTCGACGGGCAGGGGCGGCTGGTCGTCTCCACCTACCCCGAGCGGGCCAAGGTGAGCAACCTCCGCCGCGACCCCCGGGTCTCGGCCTGCGTGCTCAGCGACGACTGGAACGGCCCCTGGGTGCAGATCGACGGCACCGCCGAGGTGCTCGACCTGCCCGAGGCACTGGAGCCGCTGGTCGAATACTTCCGCAGCATCTCGGGTGAGCACCCGGACTGGGACGACTACCGGGCGGCCATGGTGCGTCAGGGCAAGTCGCTGATCCGGGTCACCATCGACGCCTGGGGTCCGATTGCCACCGGTGGTTTCCCGGCCCGCCTCGCCGACTGACCGCGGCTGGCCCCGCAGCCGGGTCAGTACGCGGCGGTGAAGCGGGCGTTCGGGTGTCGCGGCTGCTCGATCTCGTCGATGATCGCCACCGCCAGGTCCTCATAGGTGAGCACCGAGCGGCCCTGAGCATCGGTGACCGGCTGGTCGGTGCCGGTGCGGTAGTGCCCGGTGCGAGCGCCGGGGTGGAACTCCAGCGGGGGTGGCGAGACATACGTCCAGCTCACCCCGTCGGCCGCCGTGCGGTAGTAGTCCAGCGCGTCCGCCTGGCCCAGCGCCGATTCCCGGTACTCCGCCGGGAAGTCCGGTTCGTCGAGAATGCGGGTGCCGCCCGGGGTGAGCAGGGTGGACCCGCCGCCCAGGTGGATGATCCGCGGTGCGGCCGGCATCCCGCGCAGCGTGGTCACCAGGTTCTCCGCCGCGTTCCGCCACAGCTCGCGCTCGCCGCCGCCGATTGCCACGACCAGCGCGTCGGCGTCCGGCGCCAGCTCCCGGACACTCCGCTCGCTGGTCGCGTCGCCGGTGACCGTCCGCACCCCGGCCGGTAGGTACGAGGTGGCCTCCGGGCGGCGGACGGCGGCGATCACCCGGTGCCCCCGGTCGACCGCCTCGGAAACGACCCGCGAACCGGCGGTGCCGCCCGCGCCAAACACGACGATGGTGCTCACCAGCTCAGGCTAGGGACTGGGCCAGCTCCCGGTTGGTGGAACGACGATCCCGTCAGTCGATCAGGGCGGCGTAGACGAGCTGGCGCAGCTGGGAGCGGAGCGGGTAGGTGCTCGACGGCATCAGCTGCGTGAACAGCAGCGCGGTGATCTCCTCGGCCGGGTCGACCCAGAACGCGGTGCTGGCCACCCCACCCCAGTAGTACTCCCCGACGCTGCTCGGCACCCGGCTGGGGATCGGGTTGTCGACCACCGCGAAGCCGAGGCCGAAGCCGATCCCTTCCAGGGTGGTCTCGGCGAAGCCGCCGGTGGACAGGGTGCCCAGGTCCTGACCGCCGGGCAGGTGGTTGCGGGTCATGAACCGCACCGTGCGCGGCCCGAGTAGCCGGACGCCGTCCAGCTCGCCGCCGCGCAGCAGCACCTGCGTGAATCGGTGGTAGTCGGCGGCGCTGGAGATGAGACCACCACCGCCGGAGAGCAGCGTCGGCTTGCTGAAGGCGAGCGACCCCAGGCTGTCGTAGCGGACGGCTCGGCCGCTGCGCGGTTCCGGTACGTAGAGCGCGGCCAGCCGCTCGGCCTCGTCGCCCTCCACCCACCAGCGGGTGTCGGTCATGCCGAGTGGGCCGAAGATCCGGTCGGCGAAGAACGCGTCGAGGCTCTGCCCGGAGATCACCTCGACGAGTCGGCCCAGCACGTCGGTGGCGACGGAGTAGCCCCACGCCGAGCCGGGCTGAAACAGCAGCGGCAGCTCGCCGAAGGCCGCGCAGGCGCCGGCCAGGTCGACGTCCGCCGGCGGGTACAGGTCGTAGCCGGCGGCCCGGTAGAGGCCGTCGACCACCGAGGTCTGCATGAAGCCGTACGTCAGGCCGGCCGTGTGGGTGAGCAGGTGCCAGACCCGGATCGGCTCGACCGCCGGCACGGTGTACGGCTTGAGCGCCGACCCCTTGGAGTAGACCCGCAGGTCGGCGAACTCGGGCAGCCAGCGGCTGATCTCGTCGGTCAGCTCGAACCGGCCCTCCTCCCACAGCATCATCGCCGCGACCGAGGTGACCGGCTTGGTCATCGAGTAGATCCGCCACAGGGTGTCGGCCTCGACCGGTGCGCCCGACTCCCGGTCGCGCAGCCCGTACGTCGAGGAGTGCGCCACCTCTCCACGACGGGTGACCACCACCTGCCAGCCGGCCAGCCGGCCGTCGTCGACGTACCGGCCGAAGTGCTCGTCGATCCGCGCCAGCCGCGCAGTGTCGAAACCGATCTGATCCGGGTCCTTGCTCCGAGCCACACTCACGACGCCGAACGTACTCGCCGGTACACCGCCACCGGAAGTGGGCCGCCGCCGGCCTGCCGGCCGTCGGCTGCCGGCGGCGCCCACTAGCCTGGCCGGATGCCGGAGTTGACCGAGGACGTGACCTTCCGCAACGAGGACTGGTACGGCGAGGAGCTGACCGATCGGCACTTCGTGGGTTGCGAGTTCTTCGGGGTGGACCTGACCGAGGCGGTGAGCAGGGGCGCGGTCTTCACCGGGTGCACGTTCGGCAACGTAGCGTTCAACGCCTCCCGACATGTCGACTCCGCCTTCACCCGTTGCGTCTTTCGGCGGTGCAACTTCTTCGAGGCCGAGTTCACCGGCTGCAAGCTGGTCGGCAGCACCTTCAGCGAGTGCGATCTGCGCCCGTTGACGGTGGACGGCGGTGACTGGTCCTTCGTCGCGTTGCCCGGTGCCGACCTGCGTGGCGTCCGGCTGACCGGGGTGCGCATGCGCGAGGTGGACCTCACCAGGGCCAACCTCACCGGTGCTACGGTCACCGGTGTCGATCTTTCCGGGGCACAGTTGACCAATGTCCGGCTCGGCGGCGCCGACCTGCGGGGCAGCGATCTCACCGCGCTGGATCCGACGGTCGTCGAACGGGCCGGCGCCGTGATCGACGTCGAGCAGGCCGTGGTCGTCGCGCAACTGCTCGGCTTCCGGATCGGCTGACCCGAAGGCGCTCCTGGTCTGCCGAAGTGCCCGTCCGGGCGGGCCGGGTTGTCCGACAGCGTCCCATTGTGGGCTGGACACGTCCGGTAGTCCGGATCTAGCGTGTCGTCCACGCCCGGGTAAACGTGAAACTGCCCACAGTGGATGGTGTGGTCCTCGGCGGTGCAAAACGGCCGGGCGGCGGAGTTGGAGGGGTCGGTGGCGGACGAAGACCGCACGCGGGCTGGTTCGAGGGCTGGCGACGGACCGCCGAAGCACCGTCCGCGCGCCATTACCGCCGGGGTGACCCGCAGGGTGTTGCGCCGCGCCCGACAGCGGCGGCGCTGGGCGGTGGAGGGAGCCGCCGTACTCGTCTGCCTGGTGGTGCTGATCTCGTACCTCGCCACCCGGCCCGGTCCGGCGCCGGACGACGACCAGGCGGGTCCGGGCGGCGTGCCCGCCGGTGCCGCCCGTTCCCCCGGTTTCCCGGCCGCCGACGGGCGCACCGGCGAGGCGGGGCCGGCGACGCCCGGCTTGCGTCCGCGCCAGCGCCCACCCTCGCCGGACCCGACGCCGTCGGCCAGCACGCCTGCCCCGCCACCGGCTAAGCCCGGTCCGCCGGCGCTGACGGTGAGCCGGGGCGAGATGCCCGCGATCGTCAACCTCACCGCCGTTGGCGCCCGGGACTGGGTGCACTGGGGGGAGCGCGGCGGCGGGTCGATGAACCGCAAGCGCTCCGGCTCCGGCGAGATCATCGACGGGGGTGGCCCAGGCCGGCGGGTCGGTTGGGACGGCAACCAGGAGTACGTGCGCTGGACCGACGGCACGCCGGAGCGGTCGACAAGCGGCAGCTCCAACGGCGTCTACGCCTGCGGTGCCGGGAACGGGTTCAGCCTCGCCGTCGCCGGCAGTGGTGAGCCGCGCACCGTCGAGCTCTACGGTGGCATCTGGATGGCTCGGGGGCGACTGGAAGCGCGGCTGTCCACCGGCGGGCCCGCCAGGACCGCCCGACTGGAAGACCCCTACACCAGTCAGAGTGCCCAGTTCACCATCCGCTTCACAGTGCCGAAGGGCGCCCGGCTGCTGCTGAGCTGGACCGTCGAGAAGGTCTTCACGTCGCACTGCGGCAACGTCGGCCTCCAGGCCGTGACGGTGCGTTGACTGACTGACTGATCGCTGCGCGTTCGGCCAGCGGGACAGTTTGTCCGTCGCGGACCGTCGATTGCGTCGTAACTTTTTGCTGTCCCCATCCGACCATCCAGTGTGGAGGCAGCGGAGATGAGTAGCAGCACCGCCCACCGCGTCCGTCGTGCCGCTTCGTCCGGCACCGGTGAAGCGTCCGGGGAGGTTCTTCGCGACATCCCCCTGCCGCCGTACGTGACGGGCGAGGACACCCAGTTTGCCGTACGGGCGGTGGTGGTGCACGCCCCCCGACGGTGGTCCGGGGGTGTGGTCTGCCGTAACGATGCCAGCCCGCACCCGTGCCGCCTGCACCGCTGGGGCACCCGGGTGCTGGCGCTGCGCGGGCTGCGGGCCGCTGAGATCGCCGCGCTCATCGAACGTGGTGACCCGACGGCGGTGGTCCCCCCACCGGACCGTCCGGCCTGAGCGCTCGCTGGGCCGGGAGGCGCGTTCGCGCCTCCCGGCCGTCGCTCAGCAGGTGATCGGTTTGACCCAGGAGCACTCGACGCCCTCCGGCGTGCGCGGCGTCTCCGGCACCGCCGGCCGGGCCACCCGTGCCGTCGACGCACCACCCTCGCGGAAGCCGGCCAACGCCACAGCGATCTGGTCCTCGAGCGACTTCACCGACGCCGTGAGGTAGTTGTTCAGCAGGATGGAGAACGCCAGCAGTCGACCATCGGCGCTGGTGACGTAGCCGGAGAGCCCGGAGACACCGGTCAGGCTGCCGGTCTTGGCGTGCACGTTGCCCGCAGCCGGCGTGCCGGCCATCCGGCTGCGCAGGGTGCCGCCGACGAACCGCTCGGGCTGACCGGCGATCGGCAGCGCCGCGTACCAGGTCGCGAACCAGGGTTCGGCGCGGACGGCGCTCAACAGGTCGACGAATTCCGTCGCCGGGATCAGGTTGCGCCGGGACAGCCCTGAGCCGTCACGCTGGCGGAGTCTCCCGGTGTCCATTCCGGTGTCGGCGACATACTCGCTGATCGCGGTGAGACCGGCCGTCCAGGTGCCCGAGCCGGAGAGCACCCGACCGATCTCCTTGGTCAACACCTCGGCGTGCCCGTTGTTGGACAGCTTCAAGAACGGCGTCATCAGCTCGCCCAGGCTCATCGAGTCGTGGCGCGCCACCGGCTGGGCCGTCTCCGGGGTGGGCTGGCCGAGCACGGTCCGGCCGAGCACCCGGATGCCGTGTCGGTGCAGCGCCGCCCGGAACACGTCGGCCGCGTAGCCGGTGGGTTCCCAGACGGTGACCCAGTCGCTGGCGGGCTCGCCGCCGACGGCGATCTGACCGGTCACCACGACGGTGTTGCCGCCGTGCTCGCGCTCGATCGAGATCGAGGTCTCGCCGTCGCTGACCGTCTGGGCGCGGTTGTCGACGTGGACGTACCCGGTGGCGGGGGTGGTGGTGACCACCGGCGGGGCGCCGGCCCGGTCGGCCGGTGCGGCGTGCACGATCACGGTGCCCGCGTCGTAGTCGGTGTCCGGGGCGACGGTCAGTGCGGAGACCTGCGCGGCGTAGTAGTAGGGCTCGTCGTCCCAGGTCCAGTCGGGGCCGAGTCGGGTGCGGTCGTAACGGGTGTCGTCGGCGACCAGGTTTCCGGTGACCACTCGCACGCCGTCGGCGGCGACCTGCGCGGCGAGCGCGTCGTAGTCGGTGGCGAGCATGGTCGGGTCGCCCCCGCCGCGCAGGTAGAGGTTGCCGGAGAGCAGGCCCGCACGGCGCTTGCCGCTGGCCCGTACGTCGGTGCTGAAACGGTGACCCGGGCCGAGCAGCTCAAGGGCGGCCGTCGAGGTCAGCAGCTTGGTGTTGGACGCCGGAACCAGCCGCCGGTCACCGTTGCGGTCGTAGAGCGTCTGTCCCGTGCTGGTGTCGACCACGACCACCGACGCCTGCGCGCCGGCCAACCGGGTGTCGGCGAGGATCGTGTCGATGGTGGCACGCAGCTGGGTCGTCGCGGGGGTGGGCGACTCGGCCGTGGCACCGGGCGCGGCGGCGGTGGCCGCGGTGGCGACCAGCGCGAGCAGTGCGAGGGCCCGGGGAAAGTGACGGCGATGCATCTGCTGATGCTGTCACGGAGATATTCGCCGGAGAAGGCCCTCAGGCGAAAGATATTGCCGTCTGGGCTACTTCGGCCCGCCGACCGTCTTCTCGTGGCCACCCCAGTAGTGCCGCTGCGCCCCCATCACCAGTGGTGCGACCAACGCGGCGAGCGCCCCGCCGAGCAGCGGGAAGACGATGAACACCCAGAGCTGCCGGAGCGCCACGCCGCCCTCGAAGACCGCCGGACCGAACGCGCGGGCCGGATTGACCGCCGCGCCGGTCAGCGTCACGCCCACCAGTTGGGTCACGGCCAGGGCCAACCCGATGGCTAGCCCGGCGGTACCCGGATTTTCGCTCCGACTGGTCACCACCAGCACGACCAGCACGAAGAGGAAGGTCAGCACGACTTCCAGCACGGCCGCGCCGCCCCGGTTGATGTGCGCGCCGTAACCGTTCGTGCCCAGGGCCCCGGTCTGGTCCGCTACGTCACCCCATCGGGTGAGCGCCCAGAGCACGAAGCCCGCGACGGTCGCGCCGACGAACTGCGCGATCCAGTACGCCACCGCCCCGAGCACCGAGATCTTGCCGGAGAGCAGCACACCGAGCGTCACCGCTGGGTTGACGTGGCTGCCGGAGAGCGGGCCGATCGTGTAGACGAGGGCCACCATCACGAACCCGAAGGCCAGCGCCACCACCACCACGCCGCCCTGGACCCGTGCCGCGACCGCGCTGCCCACCCCGAAGAACACCAGCAGCAGGGTGCCGAGGAACTCGCCCGCGTACCGACGGAAGTCGCTCATTCACTCAGCGTAGGTGCAGGTCAGGTGGTCGACGTCGGAATCGCCGGCTGTGATCGGCGCGACGGTCGAGGGCGGGCACAGCGGTGACATCCGGGGCGTTGCAGCACACGTGGACACCCACTCCGCGGACGTCGTGGTGATCGGCGCCGGGCAGGCCGGCCTGAGCGCCGGCTATCACCTGCACCGCACCGGCTTCGCGCCCGGCAGCGGCTTCGTCATCCTCGACGCCGACAAGGCTCCCGGCGGCGCCTGGCAGCACCGCTGGCCGACGCTGGTCTTCGACCGGGTGCACGGCTTCCACGACCTGCCCGGGCTGCCGCTCCCGCCCACCGACCCGCAGCGCCCGGCTTCCGAGCAGGTCCGCGCCTACTTCGCCGCGTACGAGAGTGCCTTCGACCTGCCGGTGCGGCGGCCGGTGCGGGTCCGGGCGGTGCGCTCCCGCCCCGACGGCCGGCTGGATGTGCACACCGACCGGGGCACCTGGACCGCCCGCGCCTTGATCAACGCCACCGGCACCTGGACCCGACCGTTCTGGCCGCACTACCCGGGCCGGTCGACGTTCCGGGGACGCCAGTTGCACACCGCCGACTACCGAGGGCCGGCCGAGTTCAGCGGCCTTCGCGTGGTGGTGGTCGGGGGCGGCACCTCGGCCGTGCAACTGCTCGGCGAGGTCTCCACCGTCGCGGCGACCACCACCTGGGTGACCCGCCGACCGCCGACGTTCAACGACGAGGAGTTCGGCCCCGAACTGGGTCGGGCCGCTGTGGCCCGGGTGGACCAGGCGGTCCGGGCCGGCCGACCGCCGGGCAGTGTGGTGGGGGTGACCGGTCTTCCGGTCACCCCGGAGGTACGCCGACTGCGCGAGCGCGGCGTCCTCGACCGGCTACCCATGTTCGACCGGATCACGCCCGACGGGGTGGCCTGGACGGACGGGAGGTCCGTGCCGGCGGACGTGATCCTGTGGTGCACCGGCTTCCGGGCGGCCATCGACCACCTCGCCCCGCTGGGGCTGCGCGCGCCCGGCGGCGGTATCACGATGGACGGCACCCGGGTGGTCGCCGACGCGCGGGTTCACCTGGTCGGGTATGGCCCCTCGGCCAGCACGATCGGGGCCAACCGGGCCGGTCGCGCGGCGGTCAACGAGATTCGCGCCTGGCTGGCGCCGGCCCCCGCTCTCCACTGACCTGGCTCTATTTGACGGATGGCCCGCCAGCGGGCACGGTGGGAGTGACGGGGCCGTCAGCTGCCCCGATTCGATGCGACGGCGATGACCGTTCGCCCCTCTGTCGCCTCCCACGTGTGCTCGTACGCGGGCCGACTGTCCGGTCCGCGCGGTATCCGACCGCGAGCCGAGAATCCACGAGGAGTTCCATCAATGCTCACCATGACCGATAACGCCGTGCTCGTCATCCGTGACCTCGCCAACCAACAGGACGTCGCCCAGGACGGCGGTGTACGTATCGCCGCCGACACCGAGGCGGGCTCGCTCACCGTCGAGCTGGTGCCCGAACCGGTACAGGGCGATCGGGTGGTCGACAACCAGGGCGCCCGGATCTTCCTGGACGAGGACGCCGCCGAGCTGCTCGGCGACGCGTCGGTGGACGCCACCGTCGACGACGAGGGCATCATCCAGTTCGGCTTCACCGAGAAGCAGTAGATCCGGCTTCACCGCAGCGATCGTCCCCGCTGCGGTGGTGGCCCCTGCCCGGGGTGCCACCGCGGCGCGCCGTCGCCGGCCGGATGCAACAGCGTGGCGAGCACGTGGGCCAGGTGGTGCGAGGTGCTCCACGCCGCCCAGTTGGCGGTCGAGCCGGCCCCGGCACCCCGGCGGGCCCGGCGCAGCAGCTCATGGTCACCCCATGAGAAGGCCGCACCCGTGGTCAGCCAGTGCGGTGCCGACACCAGGGTGCGACACAGGTCGGCGAACCGGTCGTCGCCCCGGCCGCCGCGTCGCGCCCAGCGGTAGACCCACCAGCTGCCGTCGTCGGTGTAGCGCACGGTCGGCAACCGGTCGCCAGGATCACCGGTGCCCGGCCCGGCCGGGTGGACGCCGTAGTCGCCGTAGTCGACCCCGGCGTCGGCCAGACGTCGCCACAGTTGCCAGTCCCAACGCTCCAGCTGGACCGGCTCGTCGATGGGCAACCGGGACAGCGTCGGCGGCATACCGCCCGCCGCCACCGTCACCGACCGCCAGGCGTGCCGGCGCGCCCAGTCCAGCAGGTGGCGTACCCGGGGCTCGGCGGTCCGCACGTCCGCCGGGCAGCAGACGTCCCCCGCGTCCACCAGCAGGTCGCACTCCTCCGGGGCGAGGCCGGTGAACCGCCAGATCCGTTCCACAGCGGTGGTGCTCGCATCCGGCCCGGCCCGGTCCTGGCCGGCCCGCAGCCGGATGAGCGCGCGCCGGCCGTACACCCGCGCCGCAGCGCCGTGCGCGACCAGCCGGTGGTCGCTCTCGGAGAGCCCGATCACCGGCACCACCGGTACGCCCCAACGGGTCAGCTCCGCCTCGGGGATGTCGGGCAGTGCGCTGACGTCGATTGCGGGCAGCAGCCCGGATGGCAACCGGCGAATGGCGTCCATCGTGGACCGACCGATCGCGCCGATCTCCAGGATCGGGGCGACCAGTGCGGCGTTCGCGGGATCGAGGTGGCTCAGGGCCTCAAGCTCGCCTCGTCGGCTGGCGAGGATGGGGCGGTAGACCGGTGCCGCCGCCCGGCCCCCGTGCGCGGGCACCATAGTTCAATCTAGCCAGGCATACGCACATCCCCCAGGAATGTAAGCCGGAATTCGGCTGCTCGACTGTCGGTTCGGCGACTACCATCCACCGATGCCCACGCCAATCCACCGTTACCAATCCGACGAAGAGGACAGCGCGCGGTGGACCGGTTTCCCGTTCCGCGACGGCGACATCGTGATCAGCACCCGGTCGAAGAGCGGCACCACCTGGATGCAGATGATCTGTGCGCTCCTGGTGTTGGGCACCCCGGAGTTGCCGGCGCCGCTGACCGTGCTGTCGCCGTGGCTGGACTGGTTGGGCGAGCCGCAGGCCGCGGTGTACGACCGGCTGGCCGCCCAGCCACACCGGCGGTTCATCAAGACGCACACCCCGCTGGACGGGGTGCCGCTCGACCCTCGGGCGCACTACGTGGTGGTGGCCCGGCACCCGCTGGACATGGCGGTCTCCCTCTACCACCAGAGCGCCAACCTGGACCGGGCGCGCATCGCCGAGTTGACCGGCCGACCCGCCCCGGCCGGGCCACCCGGGGAGCGGCCTCCGGTGCGGGAGTGGTTGCTGAGCTGGGTCGACCGCGAGGCGGACCCCCGCGTCGAGTTGGATTCGCTGCCCGGGGTGCTGATGCACCTGAACGACGCGTGGGCCCGCCGGCACGAGCCGAACGTCGAGCTGGTGCACTACGACGACCTGCTGGTCGACCTGGGCGGTGAGATGCGCCGGCTGGCCGACCGGTGGAAACTCCCGAGCCCGGGGTCGGAGTTGGTGGAGGCCGCCACCTTCGGTCGTATGCGGGAGCGTGCCGACCGGCTCGCACCGGACACGCTCGGCGTGCTGCGTGACCGGCAGGCGTTCTTTCGCCGGGGAGGCTCGGGTCAGGGACGTGACCTGCTGGACGAGGCCGGTCTCGCCCGCTACCAGCAGCGGGTCGTGGCGCTGGCGCCGCCCGACCTGCTCAGCTGGCTGCACCGCTAGACCCCCAGCCGGACAAGAGCGCACGGCGCCGTTTCGACAGTGGTCGGAACGTCGCCGTGCTCTGGCCGTCTCCCACCACCGCAGCCGTTCGGCGGTACGCCGGCGGGGACCTGGCTCGACCGGCCGTTCGCGCCGGTCAGCGTTGTCGATCCCCGGTCCGCGTGGATCCAAACCCGCCAGCCGTGGGGAATTGCACCATCCGCCAGTCCCGGCGTGGCGCGCCGCCGGACGGGGTATGAGCGTGGGCATGGAGCATTTCACTATCGCGACTGTCGCCGAGAAGAGCCCGGATTTCCGGCGCGTGCTGTGGACCGGTGAGCACACCCAGCTGGTCATCATGACCATCCCCGCCGAGGGGGAGATCGGCGAGGAGGTGCACGAGGACATCGACCAGATCCTGACCTTCGTCAGCGGCGTCGGTGAGGCGCGGGTCGCTGGCGCCAAGCGGAAGGTCGTCGCGGGCGACCTGGTCGTGGTGCCAGCGGGCACCAAGCACAACTTCGTCAACACCGGTCCCAACCCGCTGGTGCTGTACACGGTCTACGGGCCGCCGGAGCACGCCGACAAGGCCGTGCACAAGACCAAGGAAGAGGCCGACGCGGCCGAGGCGGCGGGCGAGGACGAGCCACCCACCGAGTGATCCATCCAGCCTGATCCGGGCCGATGCGGGTACCCCCGGCGGGTGGAGCAGCAGCCGCCGATCTCCGACTACGGGTTCCTCTCGGACTCTCGTTCGGGCGCCCTGGTCGGCAAGGACGGCTCGATCGACTGGTGGTGTCCGCACCGGTTCGACGGGGCGTCCGTGTTCGCGCGGCTGCTCGACCCGGGAGCCGGCCACTTCCGGCTGGCACCGGTGGGGGTCGGTAGCCCGGGTTACCGGGTGGAGCGCGCGTACCTGCCGGACACGTTGGTGCTGCGGACCGTGCACCACACCCCGCACGGCAGCGTGGCGGTCACCGACGCGCTGGCCGCCGAGGTCGGCGCACGCGCCCACGAGCTGGGCAAGAACTCACCCGCCGTGCTGATCCGGGTGGTCGAAGGGCTCTCCGGGCGGGTACGGATGGCGTTGGACTTCGCGCCCCGCCCGGAGTACGGCCTGCTCACGCCGTACCTGCACGAGCAGCCGGACGGCGGGGTGCTGGCCGGTGCCGGCCCGGTGGTGCTGATGTTGCGCGCCGGGGGTCTGCACCTGCGGGCGGGCACCGACCGGGTGACCCACGAGTTCGAGGTCTCCGCCGGTCAGGTGATCGGGATGGACCTCGCGTTCGGCGAGGCGTACGGCGACCCGCCCGCGCGGATGGACCCGCTGACCACCCTCGCCGAGACGACAGAGGCGTGGCAGGCGTTCCGGGAGACGCACGGGTACTCCGGCCGCTACCCCGAACTCGTCAAACACAGCTCGACGGTCCTGACCGGCCTCACGTACGCCCGCAGTGGCGCGGTCGCCGCCGCGTTGACCTCCTCGTTGCCGGAGCAGATCGGCGGCGACCGGAACTACGACTACCGCTACTCGTGGCTGCGGGACTTCTCGTTGACCATGCGGGCTCTCTGGGTGGCGGCCTGCCCCGACGAGACGTCCCGGCTGTTCGCCTGGGCGACCCGCTCGATCGGCCGGTTCGGCGACGAGCCCGTGCCGGTGCTCTTCGGGCTGGAGGGTGAGCGCGACCTCTCCGAGCACCACTGCACCCACCTGCGCGGCTACCGTGACAGTCGACCCGTGCGGGTCGGCAACGACGCCTGGCGGCAGCGGCAGCTCGACGTGCCGGGTGAGGTGATGTCGGCGGTGTGGCGGCTGCGCGACTACCTGGGCGCGCGGTTCGAGGACGAGCTGCGGGAGATGGTGCTCGGGCTGACCGAGCAGGTGGCGGCGACGTGGCACCTGCCGGACCGGGGGATCTGGGAGACCCGCGACGAGGAGCGCCACTACGTCTCGTCCAAGGTGTCCTGCTGGTTGACAATGGACCGGGCGGTGGGGCTCGCCGACCGGCTCGGTGATCGGGCCGACCCCCGTCGCTGGGCGCGGGTGCGCGACGAGATCCGCGACACCGTGCTGCGCGAGGGGTGGAACGACCGGATCGGGGCGTTCACCGGCGCGTTCGGCTCGGCGGAGCTGGACGCCTCGGTGCTCGCCCTGCCGGTCACGCACTTCCTGCCGGCCACCGACCCACGGATGCGCTCGACCATCGCGATGGTCGAGCGCGAGCTGGGCACCGAGGACGGCCTGCTGCGGCGTTGGACGACCGACGGGGCCGGATTCCTGCTGTGCTCGTTCTGGCTGGTGGAGTGCCTGGTGATGACGGGTGAGCAGCAGCGCGCCGAGGCGCTCTTCGAGCGGGTCGTCGGTCACGCCAACGACGTGGGGTTGTTCAGCGAGCAGATCGACCTCACCACCGGCGCACAGCTCGGCAACACCCCGCAGGCGCTCTCGCACATCGGGCTGATCAACGCGGCGTGGCGGATCACCGAGCCGGAGAGCTACTGAACGGTCGGCGTTACGTCCCGGCCGGAATCCTGCAACAGACCTGCAAGCGCAAGGCATTGACGTTGATGGTTGGGCGGTCCTAGCCTCGAAGGAGTGGGAAAGCCCTTTCCCCAGGGCTTCAGTCCCGCTTCACTCCGCTTCGGATCCGGGCGTCCGGCGGGGCGCACACCGATCCCGTTCAGCGCAGCACGCCGTGCGAACACGTCTCGGTACGGCGGCCGAGGGATCACCACCACATGCGTCAAGGAGGACACCTGTGCAGAAAAGACGAATCTCCGGCCGCCGACCACTCCTGCTGGCGGTGGGCGCCGGGGTGACCGCCGCGGCCCTCGCGGCCGGCATGACCTCGGCCTTCGCGGCCACCGTCTTCAGCGACGACTTCAACGACGGCAACACCTCCGGCTGGTCCAAGTCCGGCGGCACCTGGACCGTCGACGGCTCTGGCGTGCTCAACCAGTCCAACGCCGGCAGCGAGTTGGCCCGCCAGTTCGCCGGTCAGACCAGCTGGACCAACTACTCCGTGCAGGCCCGGGTCAGGCCGACGAGCTTCAGCTCGTCCAGCGCCCTGGTCGGGCTCGCCGCCCGCTCCACCAGCAGCACCAAGATGTACCGACTGGCCCTGCTCGGCTCCGGTCGGGCCGAGCTCCAGGCGGTCAACGGAAGCTCCGTCACGGCGATCGGTTCCGCCTCGATCGGGGTCGGCGCCGGCACCTGGTACACAGTGCGCATCGAGACCAGCGGCAGCACCATCCGCGGCTTTGTCAACGGCACCCAGATCGCGTCCGGCAGCAACAGCCTGGCCGGTGCGGGCCGGATCGGCCTGGTCACCGCGTACGCCAGTGGCGGCTTCGACGACGTGTTTGTCGACTCGTCCGGCGGCGGCACCCCGACCACACCGCCGCCGACGACCACTCCGCCGCCCACCACGCCGCCGCCGACCACCACACCTCCGCCGGCCGGCTGGCCGACTCCCACCGGCAGCCAGAAGGTGGACGCCACGATCCCGGTCTCCGGCTCCTTCGACGGTGGGCTCAAGCGCTACTACGGCATCGGTGACGGCGGGCAGAGCGAGAGCCAGGACCCGATGTTCGAGTTGGCCGCGGGAGCCACCCTGCGCAACGTGATCATCGGTGCTCCGGCCGGCGACGGGGTGCACTGCGAGGGCAACTGCACCCTGATCAACGTCTGGTGGGAGGACGTCGGCGAGGACGCGGCGACCTTCCGCGGCGGCACCACGTACACCGTCGACGGCGGCGGCGCCCGCTCCGCCAGCGACAAGGTCTTCCAGCACAACGGCTCGGGCACCGTCTACATCAAGAACTTCCGGGTGGAGAACGCCGGGAAGCTCTACCGGGCCTGCGGTAACTGCTCCACGTCGTACCAACGGCACGTGGTGATCGACAACGTGATCGTCCGGAACACCGACGCGATCGCCGGCATCAACACCAACTGGGGAGACACCGCCCGGTTCAGCCGGATCACCATCGTCGGCGACCCGGATCGGGAGACCTCGATCTGCGTGAAGTACAAGGGCGTGCCGAAGGGCAGCGAGCCGACCGAGATCGGCGAGGGCGCCGACGGCGTCAACTGCCTCTACTCGCCCTCGGACATCACCTACCAGTAGACCGGCACGACGGCACCCCGCGGACCGCCCGGTCCGCGGGGTGCCGCCATGTCACCCCATCAGGGGTACGCCGGAGACGTCGACAGTGTCCGGATACTTCAGCCCCGCACCGGTGTTGAGCACCACCACCCGTTCGCCGGCCCGGATCCACCCGCCCGCTCGCAGTTGCCGGGCCGCCGTGAGGCAGGCCGCCCCCTCCGGGCAGAGCAGCAGCCCCTCCCGGGCGGCGAAGTCCCGCAGATCGGCCAGGATGTCCGCGTCGTCGACGGCGACCGCCGTGCCGGAGGACTCCCGCAGCGCCGCCAGGATAAGCTCGTCGCCCAGCGGAGCCGGCACGGTGATGCCGAACGCCACAGTGTGCGCGTCCTCCCACGGCTGCGCCCGGTTCTCGCCGGCGGCGAAGGCCCGCACGATCGGCGCGCAGCCGGTGGACTGCACCGCCACCAGGCGGGGCAGCTTGTCGCCGATCCAGCCCAGCTCGCGCAGCTCGTGCAGCGCCTTGTGGATGCCGATCAGGCCGACCCCGCCGCCGGTCGGATAGATGATCACGTCCGGCGTCTGCCAGCCGAGCTGCTCGACGATCTCGTACCCCATCGTCTTCTTGCCCTCCAGCCGGTAGGGCTCGCGCAGCGTGCCAGCGTCGAAGATCGCCCCGTTCGACTCCGCGATCAGCTCCGCCACCCGCCGACCGGCGTCGCCGATCAGCCCGTCGATCAGGCGCAGGTCGGCACCGGCGGCGACGCACTCGCGCCGGCAGATGCTCGGCGCCCCCAGCGGCATGACGATGGTCGCGCCCATTCCGGCCCGCGCGGCGTACGTGGCCCAGGCCGACCCGGCGTTGCCGTTGGTGGGCATCGCGATCCGCTCGACGCCCAGCTCGCGGGCCCGGCTCACCCCGACCGCCGCGCCCCGGGCCTTGAACGACCCGGTCGGGATCAGCCCCTCGTCCTTGACCATCAGGTCCGCGATGCCGATCTCGGTGCCGTACGCCGGAGTCCGCAACAGCGGCGTCCAGCCCTCACCCAGCGTGGTGACGTGCCGAGGGTCGGCGACCGGCAGCACCTCGCGGTAGCGCCACAGGTCGGCCGGGCGCAGCGGAAAGCGTTCAGGGGTGACCGCCTTCGCCACGGCCGGCAGGTCGTAGCGGGCCAGCAGCGGTGACCCGCACTCGCAGAGATTCTGTAACCGGTCGGCGGCGTGCTCCTTGCCGCAGCGCGGGCAGTCCAGGTGAGTCAGGTACACGTCGCTCCTCGCCGTCACGCCGCGTCGATGCTCAGCCAGTGCCGGCTGCGCCGCCCCGGCTGGTAGACCGAGTCCAGTCGCTTGGCGACCACGCCCGGCAGGCCCTGTTCCCGCCCGGCACGCAGGGCCTCGTCGCCCGCGCCCGGGAACCACGGCGGAGTCTGCCAGTGCGTACCGGACAAGACCAGCCCATCGAGCAGCTCCCGGCGTTGCGCGTACGGCACGTCGACGCTGCTCACGCCCTCCAACCAGAGCAGGTCGACGATCAGGTACTGGGCGCCGGCGGGGACCCGGCTGCCGGTGGCCGGCCGGACCGGGCGGACCCGCCCGGCACCGTCGATGCGGACCAGCACACCGTCGAGCACCGCCTCGGTGGGCGCGAGCGCCTCGGCCGTCGCTCGCAGCCACGGATACCCGCCGGTGATCTCCTCGTCGGTCTCGGAGAGCAGCCGCAGCCGCCCGCCGGAGACGTACGCCATCGCCCGGACGCCGTCCCAGCGCAGCTCGTACCCCCAGGCGGCGCGGTCGCGGGGGAGCCCGGCGGCGGGCGTGCTGTGCATCGGTCGGACCAGATCCGGCATCGCTGTCCAGCCAGGCGGCGCGGGGTCGGTGCGGCGGACCATCCAGTCGCGCCCGCCGGTGGCGAAGAGGACGTAGCGGCCGGCGGTCCGCTCACCGGAGAGCGTCACGATCACCTCGTCGTCGCGCCACTTCTCGCAGCGGTAGGTGCCCCGGTCGTGGATCAGCATCCGGCCGCCGCCGTACTCGCCGGCGGGGATCTCGCCAGCGAAGTCGAGGTACTCCATCGGGTGGTCCTCGGTGTGCACGGCGAGGTGGTTGCGACCCGGATCGCGGGGGAGACCGCGTGGCACCGCCCAGGACGCGAGCACCCCGTCGCGCTCCAGGCGCAGGTCCCAGTGCAGGCTGCGGGCGTGGTGCTGCTGGATGACGAAGCGGGCGGCGTCGGCGTCGGGGCCGGGCGACGGAGGGCTCTCCGGCGGAACCGGCTCGGGCGTGCGGGCCGCGTCCCGCCGTCGCCGGTACTCCTCCAGCCGGTCGGTCACACAGGCATTCTCCGGCAAACCGGACCGGTGCGCTGGACGCCGGAGTGTCCGGTTCGCTCGGCGGTCGGGGGCGCGGCGGGGTAGAACGGACCTCATGGACCACACCGACCAGCCCACCGCCCTGCTCCCCGGTGACGTGCGGATGCCCCTGCTCGGCTTCGGCACCTGGCAGGCCACCGGCCAGGCCGGTTACGACGCCGTGCTGGCCGCGCTCGACACCGGTTACCGGCACCTCGACACCGCCACCGTGTACGGCAACGAGCGGGAGGTCGGCCGGGCGGTGCGGGAGAGCGGGCTGCGCCGGGAGGACCTCTTCATCACCACCAAGCTCCCGCCGGACCGGGTGGGCCGGGAGCGCGCGACGCTGGAGGCCAGCCTGGAGGCGCTCGGGGTCGAGCACGTCGACCTGTGGCTGATCCACTGGCCGCCGTCGTCGCCGGGGGACAGCATCCCGCTCTGGCGTGAGCTGCTCGCCGCCCGCGACGAGAACCTGGCCCGGGCGGTCGGGGTGAGCAACTACAGCACCGCGGAGATCGACGAGCTGATCCAGTCCACCGAGGAGAACCCGGCGGTCGACCAGATCCGGTGGAGCCCGTCGCTGTACGACCGGCAGCGGCACGCCGAGCACCGGGACCGGGGCGTGGTGCTGGAGGGGTACAGCCCGTTCAAGACCAGCGACCTCAGTGACCCGGTGCTGACCAGGGTCGCCGCCGCGCACGGCGTCTCCCCGGCACAGGTGGTGCTGCGGTGGCACATCGACCACGAGATCGTGGTGATCCCGAAGTCGGTGACCCCGGAGCGGATCACCGCCAACTTCGACGTCTTCCACTTCTCGCTCACGGCGGAGGAGATGCGCGACATCGACGCGCTCGGCGAGGTCTGAATCGGCGGTTTCCTTCAGCCAGCGACCCGGCA
This sequence comes from Micromonospora sp. CNZ322, assembly GCF_007827755.1. Taxonomy (NCBI): domain Bacteria; kingdom Bacillati; phylum Actinomycetota; class Actinomycetes; order Micromonosporales; family Micromonosporaceae; genus Micromonospora; species Micromonospora sp. CNZ322. The sequence continues at coordinate 369,578 of NZ_VITD01000001.1, read as the reverse complement.
ATGAAGGGTATCGACATCGACGTACGCGACGGTATAGCGTGCCCGTCATCACGTTCGTCGATCCGTTCGTACCCGCCGTCGCTGGAGGATCGCCATGGCCCGAACCCCGTCCATCCGTCTGCGCCGCCGTGGGGTGCTCGGCATCCCCGCCCTGGTGGTCGCCGCGCTGACCGTCGTCGCCCGACCCGCCGCCGCGAACGCCGCGCCGAAGGCCGAGTGCCTCGCCGACCTGCTTCAGGACGCCTGATGGCGACGATTCCCTGGCTGGTGGACGTGCTGCGCGCCGCCGGGGTCCAGGTCGTGGTCGAGGGGGACTGGCTCAACCGGATGCGGCCCGGCTCGTTCGACCCGATCGGGGTGCTCTGGCACCACACCGCCTCGACCTCCAGCGCCAGCAACCCGCACCCGGCGCTGGGCATCTGCATCAACGGCCGGTCCGACCTGCCGGGGCCGCTGTGCCAGGCGCTCGTCGACTACAACGGCGTCTTCCACGTCATCTCCGCCGGCCGGTGCAACCACGCCGGGGTCAGCGGCGGCAGCGGGCCGATCCCGGCCGGGGACGGCAACACCCTGATGATCGGGTGGGAGATCGACTACAACGGCGTCAACCAGGAGATGACGGCCGCGCAGTACAACGCCTCGCTCGCCGCCACCGCCGCCGTGCTCACCCGACTCGGCCGGGACAGCAGCTACGCCCGGGGCCACCGGGAGACCAGCACCACCGGCAAGATCGACCCCTCCTTCATCGACCTGAACGTCATGCGCGCCGACGTGGCGGCGAGAATGGCCGGCGGTGGAGCGACATGGTCTTCCACTGTGGACAACACCACCAGCGGTCGGTTCACCGCCAGCGCCAACTGGGGTGTGTCGTCGTACTCCAGTCAGCGCTACGGCGCCGACTACCGCTACGCGGACCCGGTCGCCGCCAGCGATGTCGCGTGGTACCGGTTCAACGTCCCGGCCACCGCCAACTACCGGGTCGAGGCCTGGTGGCCGGCGAACTCGGGCTACAACAGCGCCGCCCCGTACATCGTCGCCACCAGCGCCGGCAACCAGACCGTCCGGGTCGACCAACGGGCCACCGGCGGGCAGTGGCGAATCCTCGGCACGTTCACACTCCCGGCCGGTGATGCCAACCGGGTGGGGGTGAGCCGGTGGAGCAACGCCACCGGCCTGGTCGTCGCCGACGCCGTACGCCTCACCCGCGTCTGACCCTGATCCCCTGAGTGGTGGGGGCGCGACCGCACGGTCGCGCCCCCACCGTCAGTTCACGAGCGGGAGCAGGTTGCCCCGTTGAGCGAGAAGCTGGTCGGCGACGAGTACGACCCGCTCAGCGTGCCCTGGTAGCCGAAGCTGGCAGTGCCCCCGGGTGCGACCGACCCGTTGTGGCCGGTGTTGCGGGCGGTCACCGTGGAGCCGCTCTGGCTCACAGTGGCATTCCAGGCGTTGGTCACCTGCTGCCCGCCGGGCAGGCTGTAGGTGAGCGTCCAACCGTTGATCGCGCTGGACCCGGTGTTGGTGATCTGCACGTCGGCCGTGAAGCCGTTGTTCCACGAGTTCGCCGTGTACTTCACCGCGCAGCCCGCGCCACCGCCCGGCGGCGGGGTCGTCGGAGGCGGGTTGGTGGGGTTGCCGCCACCGTTGACGTTGGCCGAGAACGAGGTCACCGCGAGGCCGACGCCGCCCTGCCACGGCTCGAAGCCGGCCTGGATGCTGGTCAGGTACCAGGAGTTGGTGATCGCACCCCGGTTGCGGGTGTCGTTGATGAAGTCCAGCACGCTGAAGTTCAGGCTGGAGATCGCCGACGACGCGACGTAGGAGATGACGTTGTTGGAGCCGTTGCTGCCCCGCCAGACCTCCCAGGTGCGGCCGGCCAGGTTCGTGGTGCCGACGACCGAGCCGATGGGCTGGATCGGGCCCTGCCGGTTGAGCCAGATCATGATCTCCATCTGGTTCACCCCGTCCCGCTTGGGCGACGGGTCCAGCCAGATGTCGTACGACGCGTTGTAGGTGGCGCCGCTCACGTAGCGGTAGGAGATGCTGCTGGTGGCGCTGCTGATCTGGCTCACCTGGATCGGCAGGTTCGTGCCGGGGGAGCAGTTGGTGTAGTGACAACCGAAGAACACCGACGGGTACGCCGTGGGCGCCCCGTTGGTGGGGCTGCTGCCGTTCTGAGTGATGATCTCGAAGCCGTTGTTGGTGGCGTTGATGCACTGCTGGGCGGTGGTGCCCCAGCGGTTGTTCTGCACCACGTAGCGGCCCCCGATGACGGTCGAGCCGTACTGTTCGCAGATCTGGGTGTCGGCGGAGGCGCTGCCGCCGAGGGCTACTGCCACCAGGGAACTGGCGACCAGCAACCCGGCGGCGGCCAGGGCCCGAAGTTGACGTTTCATGACACTCCTTGACTCGGCGCGTGCCGGGCGCCGGATGTGGTGGGGCAGTGCGGGAGCGCTCCCACGCTCAACGACACATTTACATGTCTGAAACTGGTGCGCAACTGTACGGGTCGAACTGGTGAATTGTGAGGATTGCCATGTCCCGCCGGACGGCTGGCAGCGGACGGCCAGCCAAGCGGCGCGGGTCACCGACGAGCGGCGGGGTGCGGACCGATTGGGCCTGGTGTGCGTCGATCGCTCCGAGTAGCGTGTTGCCTCCAACGCGTGCCGCTCCCCCTCCGGAGGCGTACACCACCATGGGTGGCTCCCCCCTGCGCATCCTCGTCGTCGGCGCGGGCATCGCCGGCCTGGCCGTGGCCCGGGCGCTGCGCCTGGCAGGCTTCCGGCCCGACGTCACCGACAAGCTGCCGCCGGGGGAGTCCACCGAGACCGGTCTCTACCTGCCTGGCAACGCCGCCCGCGCGCTACACCGGCTCGACCTGCACGACCCGGTCCGGCCGATCGGGCAGGTGATCCGCCGGCAGCGGTTCTTCGACGCCGCGGGCGCGCAACTCTGCGAGGTCGACCTCGACGCACTCTGGACCGGCGTCGGCGAGTGCCGGGCGCTGCCCCGGGCCGACCTGCACCGGGTGCTGCTCAGCGGTGCCGGAGGCGCCGTCCGGCACGGCGCCGAGGTCCGCACCCTGGACCTCCTCCCGGGCGCGGTCGGCGTCACCTTCACCGACGGCACCACCACGGAGTACGACCTGGTCATCGGCGCCGACGGGCCACGCTCCTCGGTCCGCGCGCTGGCCGCGCTCGGTGGGCCACCACGCCCGGTCGGGCAGGTGGTCTACCGGGCCGTCCTGCGCGACGGTCCACCGGTCACCGAGTGGACCGCACTGCTCGGCCAGCGCTCCGGGTTCCTGATGGTGCCGATCGGCGCCGGGCGGCTGCACCTCTACGCCGACGAGGCCGGCACCGAGGAACCCGCCGACCCGCTGGCCCGGCTGCGGGACCTCTTCGCCGACTACCGCGGCCCGGTACCCGAGGTGCTGGCAGCCCTCGACGAGGTGCACGTCGGGATCACCGACGAGGTGGAGTTGGGCCGCTGGTACCGGGGGCGCGTCCTGCTGGTCGGCGACGCGGCGCACGCCACCGCGCCGACACTGTCGCAGGGTGCGGCCATGGCCTTGGAGGACGCCGTGGTGCTGGCCGAGTCGCTGCGCGCCGCCAACAGCGTGGAGGCGGCGCTCGTGGCGTACGAAAGTCGTCGCCGTCCGCGTACCCGATGGGTGCGGGACCGGACCCGGGACCGCAACCGCACCAGGGACGTCCCGCCGGCGCTGCGCGACCCGCTGCTGCGCGGACGCGGCGACCGGATCTTCGGGGAGCACTACCGGCTCCTGCTCGGCCCGCTGTAGGCCCGTTGTAGATCGTGTCACGCCACCCCACGCGGCGCTGCGACCTGCCGGGGACTATCCTCCTTGCGGATGACGGCCCGCCGATAACCAGCGTGTGCCGAGCGGGACAACCGAGAACCGGAGGCCACTCGTGACCACCGTCGCACCCAAGCCGGTCGTGACCCGGCCCTGGCCGGTCCGGGAGCCGGTCAAGGGGTCGGCCATCGCGCGGCTGCTGCGAACCACGGACGCGAAGCAAATCGGGATCATGTACATGGTCACCGCGTTCGTGTTCTTCATGATCGGTGGCCTGATGGCCCTGGTCATGCGTGCTGAGCTGGCCCGACCCGGGCTGCAGTTCCTGTCGCCTGAGCAGTACAACCAGCTCTTCACGATGCACGGCACGATCATGTTGCTGTTCTTCGCGACGCCGATCGTGTTCGCGTTCGCGAACTACATCGTGCCGATCCAGATCGGCGCGCCTGACGTCTCCTTCCCCCGACTGAACAGCTTCGCCTACTGGCTGTACCTGTTCGGCGGGACGATGGCGACCGCGGGATTCATCACTCCGGGTGGCGCCGCTGACTTCGGCTGGTTCGCGTACGCGCCGCTGAGCAGCGTCGAGCACTCGCCGGGCGTCGGCGCCAACATGTGGATCATGGGTCTGGCCATCTCCGGCCTGGGCACCATCCTCGGCGCCGTGAACATGATCACCACGGTGCTGACCCTGCGCGCGCCCGGCATGACCATGTTCCGGATGCCGATCTTCACGTGGAACATCCTGGTCACCAGCCTCCTGGTGATCCTGGTCTTCCCGCTGCTGGCCGCCGCGCTCTTCGCGCTGGCCGCGGACCGCATGCTCGGTGCCCACGTGTACGACCCGGCGACCGGTGGGCCGATGCTCTGGCAGCACCTGTTCTGGTTCTTCGGGCACCCCGAGGTCTATATCGTGGCGCTGCCGTTCTTCGGCATCATCAGCGAGATCATCCCGGTCTTCTCCCGCAAGCCGATCTTCGGCTACAAGGGTCTGGTGGCCGCCACCATCTCCATCGCGGCGCTGTCGATGAGCGTCTGGGCGCACCACATGTTCGCGACCGGTCAGGTGCTGCTGCCGTTCTTCAGCTTCCTGAGCTACCTGATCGCCGTGCCGACCGGCATGAAGTTCTTCAACTGGATCGGCACCATGTGGCGGGGCCAGATCAGCTTCGAGACGCCGATGCTCTGGTCGGTCGGCTTCCTGGTCACCTTCCTCTTCGGTGGTCTCACCGGTGTGCTGCTGGCCAGCCCGCCGATCGACTTCCACGTGTCGGACTCGTACTTCGTGGTGGCGCACTTCCACTACGTGCTCTTCGGCACCATCGTGTTCGCGGTCTTCGCGGGCATCTACTTCTGGTTCCCGAAGATGTTCGGCCGGATGCTCGACGAGCGCCTGGGCAAGGTGCACTTCTGGCTCACCATGATCGGTTTCCACACCACGTTCCTGGTGCAGCACTGGCTTGGAGCCGAAGGGTTCCCACGGCGCTACGTCGACTATCAGGCGGGTGATGGCTTCACCACTCTGAACACGATCTCCACGGTGGGCGCGTTCATCACCGGCATCTCGACGCTGCCGTTCATCTACAACTGCTGGAAGTCGTACAAGACCGGCCCAGTGGTCGAGGTGAACGACCCCTGGGGTCACGGCAACTCGCTGGAGTGGGCGACCAGCAGCCCCCCGCCGCTGCGCAACTTCGACAAGATGCCCCGGATCCGCTCCGAGCGGCCGGCGTTCGACGCGAAGTTCCCGGAGTTGGCCGCCGGTGGCCAGAGCCTGGCCGGCCCGCCGGAGGGTGGCGCCAAGCCGCTCACCAGCGAGTCGGACGGCGGAGCCAGCTACCGCGAGGACACCGCGAGCGACGCCGACCGGCACTGACGCTCAAGCTCAGCAGTACGACGGGCGCCGCCCCCGGGACACCGGGAGCGGCGCCCGTCGCCATCTGGGTCCGCTTGGCTCCGTCTGGTCCGGCGGGCCCGCGTCGCACCTGCGTGGCCGGATCTCCAGGTGACGGTAGTGCTGACGAGCGATATACCTGTGAGTCATGAATATGCCTCACAGGTATATCTGCCGTGAGCATGTGTGCCGTCTGTCGGGCGGTCGAGGTGGATCGCCTACCGGTGTGGCAATGCGTCGTTCCGCCAGAGCAGCACGCAGGCCGTTTCGACGCGGCTCCACGGCCGCGTTGGACAGCGCAGCGAGGGACCGGTTGGGGACGCCGACCTTCAGCTTCGCTGACGCCGGCGGGGTCGTCAGTGGGCGGCGGAGGTGAGATCGGCCTCGGCGGGCGGCGGGGTGGCCGCTTCGGCGATGCGGCGGCGGCGCAGCTCGATCGGGAGCACCACCACTGTGACCAGCGCGCCGAGCGCACCGGTTACCACGAAGCCCCAGAGTGGCGCGCTGGCGTCGATCACCGCGCCGGCGAGCGGGGCGCCGACCGCGATGCCGACGGTGACCGCGGAACCGTGCAGACCCATCGCCTCACCGCGTACCTCGGCCGGAACCAGGCGGCTGACCGCGTCCGAGCCGGCCGCGATGGTCGGCGCGCAGAGCGCGCCGGCGGGGATCAGCGCCAGGCACAGCAGCCACCAGTGCGCACCGCCCAGCCCCACCGGAATGGTGCACAGGGCCAGCGCGGCGGTCAGTACCAGCGGGGAGAACGAGCGGTGCACGGCCCCGTACGCGAAACCGCCGGCCAGCGAGGCGACCGCCCAGATGGCCAGGACCGCGCCCGTCCAGCCGACCTCGCCGCTGGCCCGAAGGACGGCGACCACCGCCACGTCGGTGCCCCCGAGCACCAGGGTCGCCGCGGCGCTGAGTGCCAGGACGGCGAGCAGTCGGGGGGTCAGCCACTCCCGGCGCGGCACCCGGCGTTGGGGGCCGGTGGGCTCGGTGGCCTCCCGGATCGGTGGGTTGACCACCCACAGGGCGATCCCGGCGGCGACGATGCCGCCACCGACCAGATACATGGTGGTCTGCGCGGAGATCGCGGTGACCAGGGCCACCGCCAACGCCGGGCCGATCATGAAGGACAGCTCCACCGACATCGAGTCCAGTGCGTAGGCCGGGCGGCGTTGGTCCTCCGGGACCAGCGCGGCGATCGACTGACGGACCACGGAGAAGATGGGCAGGGCCAGGGAGCCGGCCACGAAGGCGGCCGGCAGGAGCACGGGGTACGCCAACGTCGGCGCGGTGGACCAGAAGATCGCCTCAGCGATGGCGGTGAGCACCAGGACCGGGCGCAGTCCACGCCGGTCCACGAGTCGGCCGAGCAGCGGCCCGCCGATCGCCGCGCCCACTGTGACCGCCGCACCCACCAGGCCGGCCGCCCCGTAACCCCGATCAAGGTCGAGCACCACGTGGAAGGTCAGCGTCACCCCGGTCGCGGTGAGCGGGATGCGGGCGAGGACGGCGACCACCAGCAGCGACCGCAGGCCGGGCAGGGCGAGCGCCCGCCGGTAAGGCTTCATGTTCACGTGGGTCCGTACCTCCGGCGACATCCTCGACCGGCGGCGGCCCGTTGGCCAACCAATTAGCGCCTCATGCGGCCCTGATCACAGGCTGGCCGTGCATGATCACCCCGGCGCCCTCCATCGCGCGCAGGGCCACGTCGGTGGTCGCCGGGGCGACGGCGGCGGTCAACTCCAGCAGCACGGTGGTGGCGAAACCCTCCCGGGCGGCGTCCAGCGCGGTCGCCCGGACGCAGTGGTCCGTGGCGATGCCGACCACGTCGACCCGGTCCACGTCGCGCCGGCGCAGCCAGTCGGCCAGGCACTCGCCGTCGTCGGCATGCCCCTCGAAACCGGAGTACGCCGCCGCGTGCTCGCCCTTGTGGAAGATCGCCTCGACCCGGGCGATGTCCAGTTCCGGGTGGAACTCCGAACCGGTGGTGCCTACCACACAGTGCCGGGGCCAGGACTCCACGAAATCCGGCGGATCGCCGAAGTGGGCACCCGGGTCGACGTGGTAGTCCTTGGTGGCGACAACGTGCGCCCACCGGTCCGGCTCGGCGGCGAGTAACCGGGAGATGCCGGCGGCCACCCCTGCGCCGCCGGCGACGGCCAGCGAGCCGCCCTCACAGAAGTCGTTCTGCACGTCCACGATGATCAGCGCGTTGGCCATCGGGGGGTTTCCTCTCTCCACACGGTCGGTCGGTGGCGCTCGGGGATGACTCAGGCAGCGGGTACGACGGTGACCGGCACTGCCGGATCGCCCACAGACAGCTTCAGTCCCTCCCACGGGATGGAGATCAGGCACTCCCGCAGGTGCTCCCGTGACTCGTCGAGGGTGGGCAGCGGCACCGACTCACCGGCGACCACGTACGACTGCTGGAGCAGGCGGTCGTTGGGCTGCCGGTCGGGAACGCCCTGCGGGACGATGACCTCCTCGGTGGCGGTGCCGGTCGGCTTGTGCCGGCGGACCGCGACCTTCCGGCCGCCGATGGTGGCCTTGTGCTCGGAGCGCTTCACCACCGGCCGTCCCTCGACCTCGACCAGTTTGTAGACCAGCCCGGCGGTCGGTGCCCCGGAGCCGGTGACCACGGCCGTGCCGGCGCCGTACATGTCCACCGGTTCGGCGGCCAGCGCGGCGATCGCGTACTCGTCCAGGTCACCGGAAACGATGATCTTGGTCTCGGTGGCGCCCAGCGAGTCGAGCAACTCCCGGGACTGCTGAGCGATCACCGCGAGGTCGCCCGAGTCGATCCGTACCGCCCGCAGGTCCGGCCCGGCCACCGAGATGGCGTTGCGGATGCCCTGGCTGATGTCGTACGTGTCGACCAGCAGGGTGGTGTCCTTGCCCAGCGTGGCGACCTGCGAGGCGAACGCCGCCCGCTCGTCGTCGTGCAGCAGGGTGAACGCGTGCGCCGCCGTGCCCGCCGTCGGGATGCCGTAGCGCGCGCCGGCGGCGAGGTTGGACGTGAACCGGAACCCGGCCAGGTACGCGGCCCGCGCTGCGGCCACCGCCGCCTCCTCGTGTGCCCGACGCGACCCCATCTCGATCAGCGTCCGGCCCCGCGCCGCGGTCACCATCCGGGCCGCTGCGGCGGCCACCGCGCAATCGTGGTTGAGCACGGACAGCGCCAGCGTCTCCAGCACCACACATTCGGCGAAGCCGCCGGAGACGGTGAGGATCGGTGAACCGGGGAAGAACAGCTCACCCTCGGCGTACCCGTCGATGTCGCCGGTGAAGCGGTAGTCGGTGAGCCACGCCGCCGCCGTCTCGTCGACCACCCCGGTCCGCAGCAGGAACTCGACCTCGGCGGGGTCGAACCGGAAGTCGCGGATCAGCTCGATCAGCCGGGCCGTCCCGGCGACCACGCCGTACCGGCGGCCGCTGGGCAGCCGGCGGCTGAACACCTCGAAGACACACCGGCGGTCGGCGGTGCCGTCCTTCAGTGCCGCGCTGACCATGGTCAGCTCGTAGTGGTCGGTCAGGAGCGCGGGGCGGTGGATGCTCACCGCCCCAGCCTAAGGTTCAGCTCGGGTCGCCGCCGTCGTGGCCCGGGATCGAGCGCAACGCCGCCCACAGCTCGGCCCGGCCGGTGACGCCGAGCTTGGCGTAGATCCGCTGGAGGTGGTTCTCCACGGTGCGCGCCGAGAGGTAGAGCCGTTCGGCGATGGCCCGGCTGGGAGCGCCGTGCGCGGCGAGGCGCGCCACCTGCCACTCCCGCTCGGTGAGCACGGGCGCGCCCGCCTGGAGCGCCGGCGTCCGGATCAGGTCACAGCGTCCGAGCAACCCGGCGAGGCGCTCCCGGGCGTCGTTGGCGGCAGCCGAGTGCTGCCGGCGCAGCCGCTGGACGGCCTGGGAGGTGGCCTCGGCGGCGTACACGGTCAACTCCAGGGCGGCATAGTCGTCGGCGACCGCGAGCAGATCGGTGGGGGAGTCGGTCACCGCGGCGCGGGCGTGCCTGGCCAGCAGCGGCGGCAGCACCCCGTCGACCCGCTCGGAGAGCTCGGCGAGGCGCTGCGCGACGGTGCGCCGACCTCCGTCGGAGCAGGTGGGGCCGACCGCCATGCCCGCCTGGTCGAGTCGGACGAGGTCGTGCAGCACATGCACCTCGTGCCCGGCGAAGCCGTCCGAGCGCAGCCGATCCACCAGGTCACCGAGGTGTTTGACAGCGCCCGGCAGGTCGCCCGAGGCGGCGAGCGACGCGCCCCGGGCCTGCTCCAGCCACGGGTAGAGCACAGCCATGCCCGGCGAGTGGGTGCGGTCGGCTTCGGCCATCGCCGAAACCGCCTGCGCGGCGTCACCGCGCAGCGCCGCCGCCTGGGCGCGTTCGGCCTGAGCCAGACCGGCGTAGACCCGACTCGTGGCCAGCACCGCGCAGGCACCCAGGGAGGTCCGCAGGGCCGCGTCGCTCTGCCCGCGCAGCCGGGCCGCGTACGCCTGGAGGATGGCCAGGTAGCCGGTGCCGAGGCGGAAGTCGCCGGCTCCGGCGAGGTCGGCGAACTCGTCGGCCACGATCGCGTCGATCCCGGCCAGGTCGCCGGTGAGCATGAGCCGGGTGCCTCGGGCCAGTTCCAAGGCCAACTGGAGGTACGGCATGTCGGTGCGCCAGTTCGCCGCGGCCGAGTGCACCTGAGCGATCGCCGTACCGCTGCGGGTCAGCTCGCCCTGCGCGGCCTGGACGTACGCGATGGTGGAACGGGCCAGCTCGCGGGCGGCGACGCCGGCCGCCGGCCGGTCCAGTACCCGTCGGCTGAGCTGCACAGCTGTGGTCGTGTCCAGTCGGTGCAGACGCATGATCGCCTCGAAGGCGTGCACCCGGGACCGGTCGGCGGAGTCGCTGAGCTGCTCGACCCGGCTTGCGATCTCCTCCACCGTGGACTGCTGGGTCAGCCCCCAGTAGCTGACCATGCCGCGTACGGTCAGCCAGCGGCAGAGCCGCCGCTCGTCGCCGGGTTCGGGGGTGACCGCGTCGAGGACGTCGATCGCCTCGTCGGGCCGGTCGGCGAACATCAGAATGGTGGCCAGCAGCTCCGCCGCGTCGTAGCCGCCGTCGGCGTTCAGCGCGGCCCGCGCCAGGCGGGTCGCCAGCGGCACGTCGTAGCGGGTGAACGCCTGCACCGCTGCGTCCAGCAGCAGAGCCGGATCCTGTGCGGTGCCCGAGTCGAGTCGCCAGACGGCCACCCGCAACAGGTCGTCGCGTCGGCGTTTGCCGACCTGCTCAAGCAGCTCGGCGAGGTGTGCCTGGAGTCGGCGGGTGCGGCTGACCGGGCAGCGACGGCGCATCACCTCGCCGTAGAGCGGGTGCGCCAGCCGGACGTTGGTGCGCCGGTCGTGCTGGATGACGGTGATCAGCCCGCGTTCCTCGGCGGTCTCCACGTCCGACTGTTCGGCGGCCTGCCTCAGGAGGTGCAGGCCCAGTGGTTCGCCGAACGCGACCAGCTCGACGACCGCGCGGACGCCGTCGGTGAGCTTGCCGACGCGGGTGTCGATGAGGTCGGTCAGGTTGGGTGCCAGTTCCAGTCGCCCGGTCCACTTCCAGATCCCGTACGTGCGCTTCAACTCGGCGCTGCCGTTGGCGGCGTGCACCAGCTCGCGCAGCAGCAGCGGGTTGCCGGCCGACAGCCGGCCGAGCCGGTCGGCGGAGCCGGCGTCGACCGGGCCGCCCAGGATCGCCGCCAGGAGGTCGGTTGTCTCCTCCTGCGGCATCGGGGTCAGCTCGACGTGCTCGACCAGGTCGTCGGTCCAGAGTGCGCGGATCGGCAGCGGAATCTGCTCGCCGTCGCGCAGGGTGCCGACCACTGTGGCGTTCTCGGCGCGGGCGACCAGATGCACAAGTGCGGCCGAGGGTGGATCGAGCAGGTGGGCATCGTCGATGGCGAGCACGATCCGACGGCCGGCCGCCTGCTGTTGCAGCACGTTGAGCGCCCAGCGCAGGATGCCGGCGGGGGAGAGGCCCTGGGGCTGCTCGGCGGGGAGGACCTGGACCAGCCCGCCGAACGGCAGCGCCGCGGTGGTGGCGCTGGCGGCGATGGACCAGATCGCGAACCGGTCGGTGGGCAACGCGCCCACGCCCTCGCGCAGCAGCCGACTCTTGCCGATGCCAGCGCTGCCGCTGAAGAAGAGCCCGCGGCCGGCCTCACCGGTCACCGCCTCCAGCAGGCGGTTGAGCTCACCCGTGCGGCCGACGAACTCCCATCGACTCATTCGCGCAGCATATCGACCGGAATCCGTCCGCGCCCGCACCGTCACGGTGCGAAGTTGAGTATTCGCACAATTACCCGTGAGTATTCGAGGTGTTCCGCCCGGTCGCCAGCCCGCCCGTAGTCTTCGGAACATCCGGGTTGACGCACCGGAATTTTCGCGACCGCACCCACGGTCACCTGCAACGGGAGGCACCTGATGAAGCAGGGCCCTCTCCCCTCGGTCGATTCGCCGGACGACATGACCGGCCCAACCGACCTACCCATCTGCGGCCCCCTCCCCACCCGGGTCGGCGTGTCCGGCGCCGCCCCGGACGAGCCGCTCGGTGTAGTCGCCGTCGGCCCGGCCGGTGCCGAGCGGCGTGCCGTGCTCGCCACCCTGCTCGAGCTCGACCCGGTCATGCTCACCGTGCCGGCGGGCAGCTGGTTGGTGGTGCGCGACGCCAAGGTGGCCACCCGCGCGGCGTTCGTGCCCGGTTACCGCCAGCCGCACTCGTACGGCGCGGACCGGGACGCCGCCGGTCCGGCGTTGGCCCGCCCACCCCGGCGGGTCGAGCTGAGCGTGCCCCAGCCGCTGCTGCGGCACTTCACCCTGGTCGACGTTCCGGACACCGCCACCCTCGGCGTGTCCGGCACCCGGGTGCTGCTCGAAGCGGCGGGCCGAGCCGGCGCGCTGCTCTTCGTGATCGCCGCCGACCAGGCCTTCACAGCCGCCGAGTTGAACCTGCTCGCCGAAGTCGCCCCGACCTCGGTGGAGGTCGTCTTCGCGGTCACTCCCGGCGCGGCGGGGTGGGCTCCGCTGACCGACGGCACGGCGACTACGGAGGGCGCGGGGGCGTCCGTCCCGCCGGTCGGGGGTGCGGAGACCGAGGTGGACGCGGTCGCGGTGACGGTGGAGGCACATCGGGCGGCACTCCTGGCCGCGGTGCCGGCGCTGGCCGGCGCGCGGTGGTTCCCGGTCGACGGGGCCGACACCGCCGCCGACCTGCGGCGGGCGCTGGTGGGTTGGGCGTCGCGTGAGGGGTTGCAGCGGGCCAGCGTCGACCCACCGGTTCTACCGGGCCAGCAGGGCCGCGTCGCCGTGGCCGCCGATCCGGGTGACTGGTCCGAGCGGCTCGACCGCCACGCCCGCTCGTGTGCTCAGAGGATCCGCCAGCACCTCGCCCTGGAGTTGGCGAACATCCACCTTCGGGCCGTTCAGGAGATCGTGTTCGGAGTCGGCTGTGCCGGCCTACCGGATCTCCTCGACCGGGAGATGGCGGCGTTGTCGTTGTTGGCCACCGCGCAGTGCGATCAGGCGGTGCGCGGCATCATGACCGACGTCGCGTCCCAGGTGCTCGGCGCGCCGCCGGCCGAAGGTGTGCGCCGCCGGATCGCCGCCGCGGTGCAGTACGGCCTGGCCGATCACCGGCCCGGCCACGAACTGGACAAGGTGCTGTTGATCACCAGCACGGCTGGCGTGGCCGAGTTGACCGGCCTGGAGGCGATCGACGCCGCCGCCAGCTATCCGGTGGCGTCCCGGGACGAGGTGCTCCCGCCCATCGCGGTGGCGCTCTCCGGCGGGTGCTGGCAGCAGTGGCGTACGCCCGGCACCGGCGACCACAGCGCGGCGCGGGCCTGGTCCCAACGGGCGGTGCGCGAGGTCGAGTTGGGGTTGTCCAGGGAGATCTCCCGACGGTTCGAGGTGATCCGCCTCTCGCTGGGCGTGGTGCTCTCCGATGCAGTCGATCACGGCATTCTGCTCGCCTGACGGCGCGCCCACCGGTTGGTCCGGGTCCGGGCCGGACCCCACCTCCGATGGCGGCCGGGGCGGGTCGGGAGGGCCTGGGGTGGGTGATCCGCGCCGGGCCGGCGTTCCGGTTCCTCGGTTCCGGGAAACCGGTGGCACGATGGGGGGCATGGCGGCTCCGCAGGTTGCACCGGTCGAGACGCCGGACACTGACGAGGTGCCGGCGTCCGACCGGCAGTGGGTGACGATCGTGTGGGACGACCCGGTCAATCTGATGACGTACGTGACCTGGGTCTTCCAGAAGCTTTTCGGCTACAGCCGGGAGAGGGCCGAACAGCTGATGCTGGACGTGCACCACAAGGGTCGTGCCGTGGTTTCCACCGGTGCCCGCGAACGGATGGAGCACGACGCGTCGCAGCTGCACGCGTACGGGCTGTGGGCGACGGTGGACAGATCATGAGCATGTTCCATCGCCAGGCCGGTCACTACGTCGCAGTCTTCGCCGTCGACGAGGTGCGGGTGCTGCGCAAGGTCGCCTCCGAGGTGGTGGGTCTGCTCACCGATGGTTTCGACCACACCGACCCGGTGGTCGGTCGGCTCTTTCCGGCGGTCTACCCACAGGACGCTCCGGGCACCGCCGAGTTCCGCCGCTACACCGAGGGCGACCTGAAGACCGCGAAGATCGATCAGGCGGGGGCGATCCTGGCCGCGTTGCCGGACGACGCCGGTGGCGAGGTGCGGCTGGACGCCGAGGCCGCCGAGGCGTGGTTGCGGGCACTGAACGACGCCCGGCTCGCGATGGGCGTCCGCCTGGAGATCAAGGACGGCACGGATCTGGGCGAGGAGTTGGACGACGCGGTCGCTGAGGACCCGGGTTCCAGCCGGGTGTTCCAGCTTTCGGTCTACGCCTATCTCGGGTATCTACAGGAATCGCTGCTCAACGCCTTGATCGACTAGGGGTGACCGGCACCACTTCGGCCCGTGCCCGGCAGGCGTTAGGCTGGTGCACGTGCTGAGCATCGACCGGTCGATCATTGACGCGATCGTCGCCCACGCGCGCCGGGATCACCCTGACGAGGCGTGCGGCGTGGTCGCCGGTCCCGTCGGCAGCGACACCCCGACCCGGCACATCCCGATGGACAATGCCGCGCGGTCGATGACCTTCTACGAGTTCGACTCGATGGAGCACCTGCGCGTGTGGCGGGAGATGGACGACCGGGACGAGGAGCCCGTCGTCATCTACCACTCGCACACCGCCACCGAGGCGTACCCGTCGCGGACGGATGTCTCCTTCGCCGGTGAGCCGGGGGCGCACTACCTGCTCGTGTCGACTCGTGAGCCCGACTCGGAGGAGATCCGGTCGTTCCGGATCGTCGACGGCGTGGTCACCGAGGAGCCGGTCCGTGTCGTGGAGGCCGGTGTCGACCCGCACGCCGTCCAGTCCTACATGTTCGGGCAGAGCCCGGCGACGGTCGATTACGAGTGTTCCGGCCGCTGACCTGTCAGCGCCGCAGCCGTCTCGTCCCGTCACCGTAGGCACACCCGATCGAGGAGTTCCACATCATGGCTATTGAGGTTCGCATCCCCACCATCCTGCGCAGCTACACCGGCGGCGCCAAGGTCGTCGACGGCACCGGCGACACGCTCGCCGATCTCCTCACCGACCTGGATTCCCGGCACGGCGGTCTGCGTGGCCGGCTGATCACCGACGCGGGCACGCTGCACCGCTTCGTCAACGTCTACGTGAACGACGAGGACGTCCGCTTCCTCGGCGCGCTCGACGCGAAGCTCTCCGACGGCGACAGCGTCACCATCCTGCCTGCGGTGGCCGGCGGCGCGTTCGGCTTCGCCGCCGCAGCGGCGATCAGCTCGCACAGCATCAGCTCGCAGGGTGCCGCCGCCGCGGTGGCCCGCGACGCCGTCGCGGCTCGCTGAGGTCGGCCGCCATGGCGCGGTACGACAGCCTGCTCGACGCCTGCGGGGGTACGCCGCTGGTCGGCCTGCCCCGACTCTCCCCGACGGTGCCCGACGGTGCCCCTCCGGTGCGGCTCTGGGCCAAGCTGGAGGACCGCAACCCCACCGGCAGCATCAAGGACCGCGCGGCGCTGTTCATGGTCCGGGCGGCGGAGGAGGCTGGCCGGCTCCGCACGGGTGACACCATCCTCGAGCCGACGAGTGGCAACACCGGCATCTCGTTGGCGATGGTGGCGAAGCTGCGCGGCTACCGGCTTGTCTGCGTGATGCCGGAGAACGTCTCCACCGAGCGGGTGCAGCTGCTCCGGATGTACGGGGCTGAGATCATCTTCTCGCCGGCGGCGGGTGGTTCCAACCAGGCGGTCGCCACGGCGAAGCAGATCGCCGTCGAGCACCCCGACTGGGTGATGCTCTACCAGTACGGCAACGAGGCGAACGCGCGGGCGCACTACGAGACGACCGGGCCGGAGCTGCTGCACGACCTGCCCAGCATCACGCACTTCGTGGCCGGGCTGGGCACCACCGGCACCCTGATGGGCACCGGGCGTTACCTGCGGGAAAAGGTCGAGGGCATTCAGATCGTGGCCGCCGAGCCGCGCTACGGCGAGTTGGTCTACGGCCTGCGCAACATCGACGAGGGGTACGTTCCGGAGCTCTACGACGCCTCGGTGCTCTCCCGGCGGTTCTCGGTCGGCACCCGGGACGCGGTGTTGCGCACCCGCCAGCTCGTGGACGTGGAGGGCATCTTCGCCGGGTTCTCCACCGGTGCGATTCTGCACGCCGCGCTGGCGGTGGCGCACGAGGCGGTGCGCGACGGCCGGCGGGCCGATGTGGCCTTCGTGGTCTGCGACGGCGGGTGGAAGTACCTGTCCACCGGCGCGTACGGCGGCACCCTCGCCGATGCCGAGGACGCCCTGGACGGGCAGCTCTGGGCCTGACCGATCTGGTCTGCCGACTACGGGCCGTCGACATTCGTCGACGGCCCGTGCGCTTCCCGACGTACCGCGAGCGGGTGTCACGTTCGTGACAACTTCCGTTGGATGATTCTTGCTGCCGGGTGCGCCAGCGTAGGCTGCGCAGCGTGGCGTACGCGTCGGTAGAGATCATGGCCGGAACCATCGCCGGCGCGGTTGCTACTGATAGTGACAGCGAGACCACTCGATGCGACTGACCGTTCTGGGAAGCGCCGGCAGCTTCCCTGGCCCCGAGTCGCCCTGCTCGGCCTACCTCGTCGAGGCCGACGGCTTCCGGCTCCTGGTCGACTTCGGCTCGGGGTCGCTGTCCAGCCTCCAGCGGTACGCCGGGTTGCACGCCCCGGACGCCATCCTGCTGACCCACCTGCACTGTGACCACATGTTCGACGCCGTGCTGTACGTGGTGGTGCGCCGGTACGCCCCGGACGGCCCCTACCCGGCGCTGCCGGTGTACGCACCAGCCGGCGCACCGGACCGGCTCAGCGCCGCGTACGGCGACGACGGTTCGGTGGAGGACGTGTACCAGTTCTACGCGCTCCAGCCGGGCACCTTCCCGATCGGCCCGTTCGCCGTCACCGTCGACCGGGTCAACCACCCCGTCGAGACGTACGGTGTGCGGCTGGAGCACGACGGCCGTTCGCTGTGCTACTCGTCGGACACCGCGCCCTGTGAGGCGCTGCTGCGGCTGGCCCAGAACGCCGACGTGTTCCTCTGCGAGGCCAGTTACCTCGACGGCATGGACAATCCGCCGGATCTGCACCTGACCGGTCGGGAGGCCGGCGAGGCGGCGACCAAGGCCGCGGTGGGTCGGCTGCTGCTCACCCACCTGGTGCCCGCCTGGGGCAGCGAGGCGCACACGTTGGAGTCGGCCGCTTCCGCGTACACCGGGCCGCTCGAGGTGGTCCGGCCCGGCGCCAGCTACGACGTCTGACGCGGCACGCGCGGTTCGCGAGGCCCGGCGGCGGTCGCCGGGTTCGTCGGTGTGCACGGCGCGGACGTTCTCCGGGGCACCCCGAGCGAGGTGGATCGCCGCACCGCATAGGGTGCAGGGATGGCGCGACCTGACGGGCGAGGGCCCTCTCAACTTCGACCGGTGACCCTGACCCGAGGCTGGAGCACCCATCCGGAGGGCTCGGTGCTCGTCGAGTTCGGCGGCACCCGGGTGCTCTGCACGGCGAGCGTCACCGAGGGGGTGCCCCGCTGGCGCAAGGGCTCCGGGCTCGGCTGGGTGACCGCCGAGTACGCGATGCTGCCCCGGGCCACCAACACCCGCTCAGACCGGGAGAGCGTCAAGGGCCGGGTCGGTGGCCGTACCCACGAGATCTCCCGGTTGATCGGCCGTAGTCTGCGGGCCAGCATCGACCTCAAGGCGCTCGGCGAGAACTCGATAGTGCTCGACTGCGACGTGCTCCAGGCCGACGGAGGCACCCGCACCGCCGCGATCACCGGCGCGTACGTCGCCCTGCACGACGCGGTGGGCTGGCTTGCCGCCCGCAAGTCGTTGGCCGGCAAGCCGGAGAAGGTGATGCACCGCTCGGTGGCCGCGGTCAGCGTGGGGGTCATCGCCGGGGAGGCCCGGCTCGACCTCTGTTACGAGGAGGATGTCGCCGCCGAGGTGGACATGAACGTGGTGTGCACCGGTGCTGGCGACTTCGTCGAGGTGCAGGGCACCGGTGAGGCGGGCGTGTTCGCCCGCGACCAGCTCGACGCCCTGCTCGACCTGGCCGTCGCCGGCTGCGCCGAGTTGGCCGAAGCCCAGCGGAAGGCCCTCGCGTGAGCGCGAGGAAGCTTGCGAGCCCCGCAGTCGCGAACAAAGGTGTCTCAGCATGAACAAGGTCCTGCTCGCCACCCGTAACCGCAAGAAGCTGGTCGAGCTGCAGCGGATCCTGGACGGCGCGCTCGGCGCGCACCGAATCGCCCTGCTCGGGCTGGACGACGTCGAGCAGTACGCGGAGCTGCCGGAGACCGGCCTGACCTTCGGCGAGAACGCGCTGATCAAGGCGCGGGAGGGCTGCCGGCAGAGTGGGCTGCCGACCATCGCCGACGACTCCGGGCTCGCTGTCGACGCGCTCAACGGCATGCCGGGAGTGTTCAGCGCCCGCTGGTCCGGCCAGCACGGCGACGACCGGGCCAACCTTCAGCTGGTGCTGGACCAGATCGCCGACGTCCCGGACGAGCAGCGGGCCGCCTCGTTCGTCTGCACCGTCGCGTTGGTGCTGCCCGGCGGCAAGGAGCACCTCGTCGACGGCCGGCAGTCCGGGCGGGTGCTGCGTGCGCCGCGCGGCGACGGCGGGTTCGGCTACGACCCGATCTTCCTGGGCGACGGACAGGACCGGACCAACGCCGAGCTGACCCCGGCGGAGAAGGACGCCATCAGTCACCGGGGCAAGGCGCTGCGCGAGCTGGCCAAACTGATCGCCAAGGTGCTGCCGCCCGCCGCCTGACGGACGCGAGGTGCTGCCGCCCGCCGCCTGACCCGCGGCGGACGACAGCGACCCGCCGGAGACTAGCCCAGCGGGCCAACCTCCCGTTCGATGGCGGCGCGCAAGTCCGGCCCGGCGACGACGGCACGGGCCGCCTCCATCACCGGGGCGAGGAACACGTCCGGGCCGGGCTCGCCGGCTGCCGCACCGAGCGCGGCGACGGCCGCCCGGCCGGCCGGGGACGGCTCCAGCGGGGCGCGCAACTGGAGGCCGCGCACGCCGGCCAGCAGCTCCACGGCGAGCAGGCTGGTCAGGTTGTCCAGCACGGTACGCAGCTTCTTGGCCGCCGCCCAGCCCATCGAGACGTGGTCCTCCTGCATTCCGCTGGTGGGCAGCGAGTCCACCGAGGCGGGGGCGGCCAGTCGACGGTTCTCGGCGACGATCCCGGCCGCCGTGTACTGGGCGATCATCAGCCCGGAGTTGACCCCGGCGTCGGGGGAGAGGAATGCCGGCAGCTCCCGGGAGCGGGTGACGTCGAGCAGCCGGTCGACCCGCCGCTCGGCGATCGCGCCCACCTCGGCGGCGGCGATGGCGAGGAAGTCCGCGGCGAAGCCGAGCGGTGCGCCGTGGAAGTTACCTGTCGACTCGACCCGGCCGTCCGGCAGCACCACCGGGTTGTCCACCACTGACACCAGCTCCCGGCCGGCGACGGTGCGGACGAAGTCCAGTGTGTCGCGGGCCGCGCCGGCCACCTGCGGCGCGCAGCGCATCGAGTACGCGTCCTGCACGGCGTGCGCCAGGTCGTCGCGGTGCGAGTCCATCACCCGGGAGTCCTGCAACAGGCGGTGGATGTTCGCCGCCGACGCCGCCTGACCGGGGTGTGGCCGGATCGCGTGCAGCTCGGGCAGGAACGGCCGCTCCGAGCCGAGCATCGCCTCGATGGCCAGCGCTGCCGTCACGTCGGCCATGGCGAACAGGTGCGCCGCGTCGTGGATGGCCAGCAGCAGCATGCCGAGCATGCCGTCGGTGCCGTTGATCAGCGCCAGCCCCTCCTTGGCGGCCAGCTCGATCGGCTTGAGCCCGGCGGCGGTCAACGCGTCGGCCGCGTCCTGCCGCTCACCGGCCGGGCCGAGCACCCAGCCCTCGCCGAGCAGCACCAGCGCGCAGTGCGCCAGCGGCGCCAGGTCACCGGAGGCGCCCAGCGAGCCGTGCTCCGGCACCCAGGGGGTGATGTCGTGGTTGAGCAGGTCGACCAGGGCCTCCGCGACCAGCGGCCGGACCCCGGAACGGCCCAGGGCGAGGGACCGGACCCGCAGCAGCATCATGGCCCGGACCACCTCGCGCGGCATCGGGGCGCCCACCCCGGCGGCGTGCGAACGGATCAGCGCGTGTTGCAGCTCGGCCCGCCGTTCCGGGGCGATGAAGGTGTTGGCCAACGCGCCGAACCCGGTGGAGACCCCGTAGACGGGACGGCCCGACGACTCGATGCCGTCCACGATGGCCCGGCTGGTCGCCATCGCGTCGATGGTGGCCGGGGCGAGGACGACAGTGGCGGCGCCGCGGGCCACCGCGAGCACGTCGTCGGCGGTGATCCCGGTGGGCTGGATGGTCACGTGCGTCATTGCGGTGCTCCGTTGCGTATTACCTGGCGGATCAGGGGGACACCGGGCCGGTAGGCCAGGTGCAGGTACGACGGCGCGTCGAGGACGACGAGGTCGGCCCGCGCGCCGGGGGTGAGGACACCGATGTCGTCGCGGCGCAGCGCCCGCGCGCCACCGGCGGTGGCGGCCCAGACCGCCTCCGCCGGGGTCATCCGCATCTCGCGGACCGCGAGGGCCACGCAGAACGGCATCGACGAGGTGTACGACGAGCCGGGGTTGCAGTCCGTCGCCAGCGCCACTGTGACACCGGCGTCGAGCAGCCGGCGGGCGTCCGGGTACGGCGAGCGGGTGGAGAACTCAGCGCCGGGCAGCAGGGTCGCCACCGTGCGGGTGCCCGACCCGTCGCTGTGGGCCGTGTCGGCCAGCGCGGCCACGTCGGCGTCGCTCAGGTGGGTGCAGTGGTCGACGCTGGCCGCGTCCAGCTCCACGCCCAGCTGTACCCCCGGGCCGGGGCCCAGTTGGTTGGCGTGCAGCCGTACGCCCAGCCCGGCCGCCCGACCGCAGGCCAGGATGGCGCGGGCGTGGTCCACGTCGAAGGCGCCCCGCTCGCAGAACACGTCGATCCACTTCGCGTACGGAGCGGCGGCGGCCAGCATCGGCCCGCAGACCAACCCCACGTAGTCGTCGGGGCGGTCCGCGTACTCGGCGGGCACCACGTGCGCGCCCAGGAAGGTGGTCTCGGTGCTGGTCTCGGCGGCGATCCGCAGCGAGCGGGCCTCGTCGGCGACGGTCAGGCCGTACCCACTCTTGATCTCCATGGTCGTGGTGCCCTGGCGCAGAGCCTCCCCGCGCAGCCGGCGCACTGTGGCACGCAGCTCGTCGTCGGTGGCGGTGCGGGTCGCGCCGACAGTGGTCCGGATGCCGCCGCCGGTGTAGGGCTGACCGGCCATCCGGGCGGCGAACTCGGCGGCTCGATCTCCGGCGAAGACCAGGTGGGCGTGGCTGTCCACGAAACCGGGCAGCACGGCGGCACCGCCGGCGTCGACGTGATGGTCGGCGGCCGGCGCGTACGCGGATGGCCCGACCCAGACCACCCGGCCCTCCTCGACCAGCACTGCGGCGTTGCGGCGGATGCCGAGAGGGCCCTCGCCGGCACCGTTGGTGACCAGCTCCCCGATGTTGTCGACCAGCAGGCTGCCGCTCATGCGGGCGTCACCGCCTCGATCGCGGACGACAGTTCGGCCGGCACGTCCACGGTCAGGTGTCGGCCCTCGGCCACCGCCACCCGGCCGTCCACCACTACCTGCTCGACGTCCGCCGCGCTGGCGGCGAAGAACGCGCCCACCGGTGGCACCCCGGCGGTGCGGGCGCTGTCCAGGCGTACCGTCACCAGGTCGGCTCGGGAGCCCACCGCGATCCTCCCGGCGTCGGCCCAGCCCAGCGCGGCGTGCCCGGCGACGCTGGCCGCGTTCAGCAGGTCGAGCGGCGCGAAGTGACCACGCCGGCGGGTACGCAGCCGCTCGTCCAGCTCGACCGCCCGGGCCTCCTCGAACAGGTCGATCACGGCGTGGCTGTCGCTGCCGAGGCTCAATCGGATGCCCGCGTCGGCCATCCGGCGGGCCGGGCCGATGCCGTCGGCGAGGTCCCGCTCGGTGGTCGGGCAGAGACACACAGCGGTCCGGCTGTCGGCGAGCAGTGACAGGTCCGCGCTGGTGGGGTGCGTGGCGTGGACGGCGGTGGTGTGCGGCCCGAGTACGCCGTGCTCGGCTAGCAGCGCGGTGGGCGTGCGCCCGTGCACGGCTCGGCACTCGTCGTTCTCGGCGGGCTGCTCGGAGAGGTGCACGTGCAGCGGCGCCTGCCGCTCCCGGGCCCAGTCGGCGACAGTGCGCAACTGATCGGCCGGGACGGCCCGTACCGAGTGCACGGCCGCGCCGACCCGGGCGTGCGGGTCCGACGGCTGGAACGCGGCGGCCCGCTCGGCCCAGCGGGCCGCGTCGCCGTCGCCGAACCGGCGTTGCGGCCCGGCGAGGGGCCGACCGTCCACGCCGGAGGTCAGGTAGCAGGCGTCCAGCAATGTGAGCCGGATCCCGGCGTGCGCGGCGGCCTCGACCAGCGCCGCGCCCATCGCGTTCGGGTCGTCGTAGGCGCCGCCGTCCGGTCGGTGGTGCAGGTAGTGGAACTCGCCCACGCAGGTGATCCCGGCGAGCGCCATCTCGGCGTAGACGGCCCGGGCCAGGGCGAGGTAGGTGTCCGGGTCCAGCCGGTCCGCGACGGCGTACATCTGGTCCCGCCAGGTCCAGAAGTCACCCCGCCCACCGTGGGTGCGCCCGCGCAGCGCCCGATGGAAGGCGTGCGAGTGCACATTGGACAGGCCCGGCAGGGTGAGGCCGGGCAGCGGCACCGCGTCGGCGTACACCTCGACCCCGGCCGGTGGCCTGCTGCCGGGGGTCAGCGGTGTCAGCGCCGTGATCCGGCCGCCTTCGACCTCGATCAGCACGTCGGGCGTGGGTTCGGCGTGCTCGGGCAGCCAGGCGTACTCGGCGAGCCAGCGGGTCGGTGTCACCGGCATGTCAGCTCCTCCAGCACCCGGGCCAGCGCCCGGACCCCGGCCGCGCAGTCGTCGTCCGTGGCGGCCTCGGCGGGGGAGTGCGAGACACCGGTCGGGTTGCGCACGAAGAGCATCGCGGTGGGCAGGTGCGCGGCGAGCACCCCGGCGTCGTGCCCCGCCCCGGTGGGCAGCACCGGTGCGTCGAGCAGGGTGGCCAGCCGTTTGGCCAGCCCGCCGTCGAAGGCGACCACCGGGGTGGCCGACTCCTCGGTGACGGTCACCGTCGTACCGTCGCGGCGGGCCCGCTCGGCGAGCTTGCCGCGTACCGCGTCGACCAGCCCGGTCAGCGTCTCCGGGTCGGCCGCCCGGGCGTCCAGCCAGCCGGTCACCTTCGAGGGGATCGCGTTTGTGGCGTTGGGTTCGACGGCGACCCGGCCCACCGTGGCGTGCGCGCCGCGCAGCCGGGCCTCCTTGTTGGCCGCCAGCACCGTGAACGCGTAGGTCAGCATCGGGTCGCGGCGGTCAGCCATCCGGGTGGTGCCCGCGTGGTTGCCCTCGCCGACGACGTCGAAGCGCCACCGGCCGTGCGGCCAGATCGCGCTGGCCACCGCGACCGGCGCGTCCGTGTCGACGAGCGCGCGGCCCTGTTCGACGTGCAACTCCACGAAGGCGCCGAACCGGCCCAGCAACTCCGGGCGGGCGCCCGCCGGCCGGTCGCCGAGCGCCTCGGCGAAGCTCACCCCGCCAGCATCGCGCAGGCCGGCAGCGCGTTCGGCCGACAGCGCCCCGGTGAGCAGCCGCGACCCCAGACACGGTACGCCGAAGCGCGCTCCCTCCTCCTCGACGAAGGCGCCCAGCACCAGCGGCCGGCCGGGGGTGACGCCCGCGGCGCGCAGCTCGTCCACGGCGAGGAACGCGCTCACGATGCCGAGCGGCCCGTCGTACGCTCCGCCGTGCGGCACCGAGTCGAAGTGGCTGCCGGTGAGCACCGCGTCGGACGCTCCCGGGTCACCCCAGTGAGCGAAGAGGTTGCCGTTGCCGTCCTCGGTGACCGGCATGGCACGGCGCTCGGCCTGCGCCCGGAACCAGGCGCGCAGCTCCCGCTCCGGCTCGGTCAACGCGTACCGCAGATAGCCGCCGCTGTCGGCGTCCCGCCCGACCGGCGCGATCTCGTCCCACAGGGCCCGGAACCGGGCGGAAAGGTCGTCGGTCACGCGGGTTCGCCCTCGGTCATCGGGACCCGGACCCCGGTGTGGTCGGCGACCTCGCGGGCGCTCTCGTAGCCGGCGTCGACGTGCCGGATGACGCCCATCGCCGGGTCGTTGGTGAGCACCCGCTCGATCTTCTGACCGGCGAGGGCGGTGCCGTCGGCCACGCACACCTGCCCGGCGTGGATCGACCGGCCGATGCCCACCCCGCCGCCGTGGTGAATGGACACCCAGGAAGCCCCGCTGGCCGTGTTGACCAGGGCGTTGAGCAGCGGCCAGTCGGCGATGGCGTCGGAGCCGTCGGCCATCCCCTCGGTCTCCCGGTACGGGCTCGCGACGCTGCCGGTGTCCAGGTGGTCCCGGCCGATCACCACCGGGGCGGAGAGTTCGCCGGAGGCGACCATGTCGTTGAACCGCACGCCCGCCCTGTCCCGTTCGCCCTGACCGAGCCAGCAGATCCGGGCCGGCAGGCCCTGGAAGGCGACCCGCTCACCGGCCAGCTTGATCCAGCGGGCCAGCGACTCGTTCTCCGGGAACAGGTCGAGGATGGCCCGGTCGGTGGCCGCGATGTCGGCCGGGTCACCGGAGAGCGCCGCCCACCGGAACGGGCCCCTGCCCTCACAGAACAACGGCCGGATGTACGCGGGAACGAAGCCCGGGAAGTCGAAGGCGCGTTGGTAGCCGCCGAGCTGCGCCTCACCCCGGATCGAGTTGCCGTAGTCGAACACCTCTGCGCCGGCGTCGAGGAAGCCGACCATCGCCTCGACGTGCTTCGCCATCGACGCGCGGGCCCGGTCGGTGAACTCGGCCGGCTTCGCGGCGGCGTAGTCCCGGGCCTCAGCCAGCTCCACCCCCACCGGCAGGTACGCCAGTGGGTCGTGCGCGCTGGTCTGGTCGGTCACGATGTCGATCTCGACGCCCCGGTTCAGCAGCTCCGGGAAGACCTCGGCAGCGTTGCCGACCACTCCCACGCTCAGGGCCCGGCGCTCCCGCTTCGCGGCGCGGACCCGAGCGATCGCGTCGTCCAGGGAGTCGGCGACCTCATCCAGGTAGCGGTCGTGCACCCGACGGTCGAGCCGGGTGCGGTCCACGTCCACGATCAGGCAGACGCCGCCGTTCATGGTGACCGCGAGTGGCTGCGCGCCGCCCATTCCGCCGCAGCCGGCGGTCAGCGTCAGCGTGCCGGCGAGGGTGCTGTCGAACCTCTTGGCGGCCACCGCCGCGAACGTCTCGTAGGTGCCCTGGAGGATGCCCTGGGTGCCGATGTAGATCCACGAGCCGGCCGTCATCTGCCCGTACATGGTCAGGCCGAGCTGTTCGAGGCGGCGGAACTCCGGCCAGGTCGCCCAGTCCCCGACCAGGTTCGAGTTGGCCAGCAGCACCCGGGGCGCCCACTCGTGGGTGCGCATCACCCCGACCGGGCGGCCCGACTGCACCAGCATCGTCTCGTCCTCGCGCAGGTCGGTCAGCGTGCGGACCAACGCGTGGTACGACGGCCAGTCCCGCGCAGCCTTGCCGGTGCCGCCGTAGACCACCAGGTCGTCGGGGCGTTCGGCCACCTCGGGGTCGAGGTTGTTCATCAACATCCGCAGGGCGCCCTCCTGCTGCCACCCGCGGGTGGTGAGCTGGCTGCCCCGTGCGGCACGAATGGGTTGGGTCATCTCTGGTTCTCCTCCGGTCAACCGAGGAACAACTGTCGGCGGGCCGCGGAGGCTTCGAACGCCTCCAGTCGGCGCTGGGTGTCGGCCGGCGCGGCGTCGCAGATCGCCTGCAACAGCACCATGGCCAGGGTCATCGGGGCGGTGTGCAGGTCGAAGACGAGCTGCGCGCCGACCGCGGCGGCGAGCACCACGTCGGCGTGCTCGGTGGCCGGGCTGACCGGCGAGTCGGTGATCGCCACCACTGTCAACCCGGCGTGGCGGGCGTCGCGCAGCGCGTCCAGGGTTTCCCGGGGGTAGCGGGGCAGCACGAAGGCCAGAACGGCGGACGCCCCGGCCTCGGCCGCCTGCTCCAGGCGGTCGGTGAGCAGGCTGCCGCCGTCGTCGAGGACCCGTACGTCCGGGTGCACCTTCGCAGCGAAGTAGGCGAAGTACGCGGCCAGCGGCGCGGCGGCGCGTAGGCCGAGCACCGGCAGTGGGCGACTCCCGGCGAGCAACCGCCCGGTCTCGGCGATCCGGTCCCGGTCGGCGAGCTGACCGGCCAGTCGGTCCAGGTTGCCCATCTCCGCACGTACCGCCTGCTGGAGTTCGTTTCCGCCGTCCGTCGATCCGCCCGGAGTCGAGCCGGTGAGGTCCCGCAGCCGGCGGCGCAGCGCCGGGTAACCGTCGTGGCCGAGCGCGACGGCGAACCGGGTGACCGACGGCTGACTCACGCCGGCCAGTTCGGCGACCTCGGCGGCGGACAGGTACGCCACGCCGGGGGCGTGCTGCACCAGACAGTGCGCGATTCGCCGCTGGGTGGGGGTGAGCCGCACCCCTTGGAACAGGTCGAGCACCCGGTCAGCGGGTGCCGCGACAGCTCCTTCATTCATGAGCTGACTCTATGCATAGAAACTTTCATAGACAACCACCTCGGGTCACCCCCGCCCCCCGCTCAGCCGTCACGACTCGTAACATGCGGGCGTCCAGCGCGAGCAGGATCGCGCCAGCGAGAAGGAGCGTCGTGGTCGCAGTCGAGGACGCCCCGCCCATTCGCGTCACTCCGCCGGCACCCGCCCGGCGCGTCCGGGCGACGGTCGGTGAGGCCGCGCCGATCATCGCTCTGATCGGGGCCTTCCTCGTCGTCAACGACATCCGGTCATGGCTGACAGCCCAGTACTGGGGTGACGAGGCGTGGGTCGCGCTCTCGGTCCGTTTCCCCCTTGCCGACCTGCCGGTGACGACCTCGTCGAGCCCGATCGGTTGGAGTTTCCTGCTCCGACTGGTCCCGGACGTCGACCACCTCCGGGTCGTACCCCTGGGCTTCCAACTGCTGACAGTTGTCGCGGCCTACCTTCTGGGCCGATCCTTGGCGTCCGAGCGCGCTCAGGGCATCCTCGTCGGCGTCGTCGCCGGGCTCACCGTCCTGCTCCTGCCGGTCCAGCAGACCCGCCACGACCTGAAGCAGTACACGGCGGACGCCGCCGTGGCGGTCTGCCTGCTCGCCCTGGCCACCTGGACGGAACGCTCCTGGTCTCGGCGGCGACTCGCGGTGATGGTGGCCGCGGTGGGCCTGGGCATGCTGCTGAGTCACACCACCGCCATCGTCGCGGTCTGCGTCCTCGGCGGGCTGCTGGTCTCCGTCGCCGTGCGCCGGGAGTGGGCGAGGACTGTCGAGGCGACCGTCGCCGGCTTGGTCGCCGGCGCGCTCGTCGCTGCCGTCTATTTCGGAGTGTCCGCCCGGGGCAACAGCGACGCCATGCGGGACTACTGGGACGCCTTCCTGCCGAGCGTCTCCGAACTGCCCGCACACCTCGTGCGGCAGATCAAGGCACTGTCGCCGATGCTCGGCGCACCCGTGCCGATCCTTGCCGTCCTCCTCGTGCTCGGTGTCCTCACACTGTTCCGACGCGGACACGCGGCCCCGGCAATCGCCGTCCTCCTGCTGCCGGTGGCGGCCATCGGGCTGGGCGTCGCGGGGATCTACCCCCTGCTCGACCCGCGCACGTCCCACTTCCTGATCGTGGTGGCGGGCCTGGTGGTCGGCGTCGGCATCGTCGGTCTGGCCGACCTGACCGTCGTCCTGGTCCGCCGCGGGCTGCCCCGGCCACCACAGGGCGTGGTGGCCGCCGTGACCTGCGCCGTCCTGCTCGCCAGCTTCACCGCCGTCAACCACCGCTGGTACCGCCTGGACGGCGACGAACCCGGTGTCTGGCGGGCACACCAGGCCATCACCGACATCGGATCGTCGACCCGGTACGTCGCGGCGCACAAGGGGCCACACGACCTCGTCGTGGTCAGCGGGCCAGCCTGGTTCGGGTTCACGCTCTACTCCGACCAGGACCCGCTGGAGCTGGTCGCGCCGGTCACCGGCACCGTCGGTTGGACAGTCACCATGCCCACCCGCGGCGATGTGATCCTCCCGAAAGCCGCCGATACGCCGTCCATCAAGGACGCCCTCGACGAGATTCTGGCCCAGGCCGCGAAACAGCCGCCCGGCACCCGGGTCTGGCTGGTCCGCGCGTACACCCACCCGAGTGAGCCGGTGTGGCAGGCGGCGCTCGCCGACTATCGCGTGCAACGCGTCACGTCCGGACCGGAGCCAGTGGTCGTGATCAGCAAGAGGTGACGGCGGTATCGAGCTGACGGGTGACCGCCGGGCGACTGACTGTGGCACCGGTCGGTACCATGCGCCTGGCGGTCGAGCGGAGGAGTTGGCATGCAGCCGGAAGGCCCCTACAGGTTCACCCACTTGCTGGGCGGTTCACCAGTGGGCAAGGCCTGGGCCGCCATCGACGAGCAGGGCCGGTTCGTGAGCGTGGCCGTGCTGGACGCGACGGTTGCCGCCGCCCCCGGTTGGCGGAAGGCGTTCGCCGAGGTCGCGAACACGCTCGCCCAGTCGCCCGACGGCCCCCCGATCACGTACGCCGACTTCTCGGCAGCCGCGCCCTGGGTGGCGTACGCCGCCGAGGCCGGACCCGCCCCGGAGAAGCTGTTCCGCGCGCTCGGCGTGGAGTACCAACCGGTGCCCGCCGCACCCCGACCCGTCTCCGCCCCTCCCCAGCCGGTGTCCGGCGTGCCGCAGCCCGTCTCTGGCGTGCCGCAGCCCGTCTCCGGTGTGCCGCAACCCGTGTCGGGCGTGCCGCAGCCGGTCGTCGACATGCCGCACGCCCCGTGGGCGGTGCAGTCGGCCGCGATCCCGAACCAGCCGCCAGCCCATCCCGTCTCGGCCGCGCCGGCGTCGAGCGCACCCGCCTCGCCCGCCGGGCCGGCCGGCCACGACGTCGCCCCGGTACCGGCCACCGTGTCGGGCCCACCGGCCGACGTGCCCCCGTTCGACCCGTACGCCGCCCCGGTACGACGGATCAAGCCCTCGGCCCCGCCCAAGCGGCGTACCGGCCTCTGGGCCGGTGTGGCCGCGCTGGCCCTGGTGGCCGTGGTCGGTGGCGGCGCCGGCATCTACGCCCTCAGCTCGGAGGAGCCCGGCGAGCCGGAGACCCCGCCGACCGCCACCTCCAGCGGCTTCCCCGCCGCGACCCCGCTCGCCCCCGGCCTCAAGCCCTGGGCACAGGCCGCCCTGCGCAGCCCCGAGGAGCGGGCACTGGCCGTCGCCGGGCCGTCCATGGTCTTCGTGGAGGTCATGTTCACCGGGTACGTCCGCAACAAGGCCGATGGCGCCCTGCTGAACAAGGCGCCGGTGACCTTCAGCCGACGCTGTAGCGGTGTGGTCGTCCAACACGAGGGGCACGTCCTCACCAACAGCCAATGCGTGCAGCCCACCCCGGACGTCCTGGTCGGTAGCGCCCTGAACGCCGTGGCCAATCGGCTCGTCGCCGAGGGCAGCCTGCAAGCCAAGGACACCAGCACCTACACCCGCAGCCGGCTGAACACCTCGATCCTCACCGGCGCGAATGCCGCCGATCAGCCGGAGTCCCGGCTCTACGGGCAACTCAACATCGCCAAGGGCGAGGTGACGGACAGCCCGGCGATTCCCGGCACCGTCGTCCGGGCCCTCCCGATCGAGGCGGGAAACGTCGCCCTGGTCAAGCTGGAGCAGAAGAACCTACCCACTGCGGAGCTGAACACGTCGGCCAGCATCAGCCCGGAGACGTCACTGCTCGTCCTGGGCTACGGCACCACCGACACCAGTTTCCGCGCCGCCACCTACACCGTGCTGTCCAAGTCGGTGACCGTGACCGGGGTCGACACCTCGACACCACTGAACCCGTACCGGATCAACGAGGATCTCGGGCTCTATTCGCGGGGCGGGATCGCCATCGACCCGAGCGGCCGGGTCGTCGGGATGCTCGACAACGACGTGCTGCGGCCCGACAAGGCGAACCGCCTCGTCGTGCCGGTCTCCACCATGACCGCCCTCCTTCAAGCCGGCGGCGTCGCCAACACGCTCGGCAAGGCCGACAACCAGTACCGCAGCGGCCTCGACGCGTACTTCGCCGGAGACGAGTCGACAGCCATCGCCCGGTTCGACGAGGCCGCGCGGAACTCCCCGACCAACCTGCTGGCCCAGTCGTATCGACAGGCGGCCGTCGACAGCCGGGGGTCCGGCGACGACTCAGGCGGGTCGAGCTGGGCCGTGCCGGTGATCGCCGCGGCCGGAGGCGCGCTCGCGGTGGCCATCGTGGTGGCGGTGGCGATGCTCCTGGCGCGGCGGCGCAACAGCCGTTTCTAGTGCGTCTGGGGGGCGCCCGGCCGAGGCGCCACGCGGCTGGCGGCCCGCGCGGAACCGCCGATCCGGGTGCCGGTCAACCACGGGCCCAGCGGCGTGCTGATGACGATCCACGCGAACACCCACGGGACCACGAGAGCGGCGACCAGGTCGACCACCCGGCCGGCCCTCGGCGTTTGCAGGACCCACAGAATGCCCGCGTGACTGAGCACGACGGCGATGCCGCAGCCGGCCAGTCGACCGATCACCCGCGACGCCCGTACGCCGATGCGCAGGTCGAGCTCCTCGGCGAGCCGGATGAGGCCGACGCTGATCAGGATCGCGGTCAGCACCCCCAGCACCGGGGAGCCGAAGTCGCCGGCCTTGAGGTCCAGGTCCCGGTTGAGGCCGAGGAGCACGAACCCCACGCCGATCGAGAGTGACGCCGCACCGGCACGGGCCGGGAGGCGTGGCCGCATCCGGCGCAGCAGCCGCCCGGCCAGCACGAAGACCAGGCACGCCGGGACCAGGAAGAGCCCGAGTGGGCCGGCCGTGACGACGCTGGGCGCGAGGTACGCGGTGACCAGGCCGACCACCGCGACCGCCCAGGCGACAGCGGCGGGAAACCGCTCCAACCACCGGAACGCGACCGCCGCGATGAAGAGCACCGAGACGAACCAGAAGGCCGAGAACGGTCGTACGGCAGCCGTGCCGCCGTAGAGCGCGTCACCGAGAGTCCCCGGCGCGACCTGGCCCGTCGCGGCGTCCGCGGCGAGCAGTGCCGCTACCAGGATGAGGAACCACACCACGTAGGGCACGCCCAGGCTCGTCCACCGCTTGCGCAGCTCCCCACCGAGGGGTCGGCCGGGCGACCAGAAGTAGCCGGTCAGGACGAAGAACACGGGAACATGCCAGGTGTAGATGGACGCCCGGGTCACTGTGTCGCTCCAGACGTGGCCCACGACAACCGCGGCGATTCCGACGATCCGGAGGAGGTCGACACCGGCGGAGCGGTTACCCGCCACCGGTGTCGTGCTCGTTGCGGCCATGGCGGGCATCATTTCAGACAGTGGGACCGACCTACGCCCCGGATCGGCTCCGGTTCGGCCGGAGGTCGTGCCGGCGTCGAGGGGTACGGCGCATCGCCTAATCTGGGCACGACACGCTGCCCACACTGTGGAGGTTCCCGGGTGTTCCGTCCCCACCCTCCGTGGGCCCGCCTCCAGTCGGTGCCCCGGCCGGCCTGGATCGGCTTCGGGGTGGTCGTCCTGCTCCTGGCGGCCGTCCCCGTGTTCGGCTTGTCGCCGTCGAAGTCCGGTGCGCCGGACGCGGCCTGGTCGGCGGCCGACGCGGACACCCCGCCCCCCACCGCGCCCATAGACGGCACCGCCTGCGCCGCGAACGCGCACGGTATGGCCGGCTTCACCCCCGTCAGCGCCCTCGACCTGCCCGAGCGGAACGACCCCAAGCGGCCCATGGCTCTCTCGTTCGACCGGGCCGGCGTGGTTGCCGGCGGGTTCGACCGGATCGGCTACTGCCTGGAGTTGACCGGCCCGACCGGTACGCAGTGGGTGTGGACCGCGATGTCGCCGTTCACCACCGATGCTCGGCGCCTCGGCCTGCCGACCCGGGCCGGTCAGATCGTCCGGCAACGGATCGCCGATCTGGAGGTCGCCACCAACGCGCCGGGCCTGGCCACCGGCACCGGTCTCACGGGCTATCTGGAGATGTGGCCGAACAAGTACGGGCCAGCCAGCTCCGGCCAGATCCCCGGTGCCGCCACCGACCGATACGACGCCGACGACGACGTGTACTCCCCGATCGGGTATGGCTCCTTCCAGGTGCACGCGGTCGCGGCCACCCGCCCGGCGCCGGCGGCCCCGCAGACGGTTCTCGCTGTCAACGGCTTCACCTCGGACGACCAGCCGCTGTCGGTGGGCATCGGGACCGCCCCCGCCGGTCAGCCCGACTGGACGGCCGCCGGTAACGCCGGCACGTACATCCAACGTCGCCTGACGGTCTACGCCCGCGCGTCGGTGCTCACCGTCGGCCAGCACCCTCGGGATCGGCAGCTGTACCCCCGGGACGCCGCCGGCGGTGCGGTCGTGCCGGTGGCCGGCAAGGCGACCGATCCGCGGGTCCGCGCCGTACGCCTCAAGGTCGTCAGCGGGGCTGACGGCTGGGACGAGACGGTGCCGGTCGGGGCCGGCGGTGAGTTCGCGTTCCGGCAGCGGATCGCCGCAGCGCTTCGGGAGTACCGATTCGAGTTGCACGTGCTCGGCGATGGCGTCGCCCGGCGGGCCGCCCTGTGGGAGGGCGTGGTGTCCGGCGACGTGTACGTCATCCAGGGCCAGTCCAACGCGGTGGCGGCCAGTCACCTGGGCTCGTCGATCGGCGAGGAGTCCCCGTACGTCCGCAGTTTCGGCTCGACGACCGGGGACCGGGTCCTCTCCGGCGCGGACCGTACCTGGAACTACGCCGTCTCGGGTACCGTCCGGCAGCCCGGCTCGGTCGGCCAGTGGGGGATTCGCGCGGCCCACCGACTCATGGACACCTACCAGGTGCCGGTAGCCGTGATCAACGGCGCGGAGAGCAGCAAGGTCGTGTCGTTCTTCCAACGCAACGACCGCAGTCCCGGCGACCTGCGCACCAACTACGGCCGCCTGCGGCAGAGACTCACCGCCGCCAACGTCATCGGCGAGGTCCGGGCGGTGTTCTGGTACCAGGGCGAGGCCGACAACAACGACGCCGCCGGGCACGTCGCCGGGTTCACCGCGCTGTTGACCGACTGGCGTCGGGAGGTGGGCTTCCGGGTCGACGGTGGCACCCGGTACTACGTCGTCCAGGTCGGCAGCTCACCGTGCGGCAACACCTCCGGCGGCCCGCTGCGGGAGGCCCAGCGACGGATGGCCGACACCCTGAAGGTGACCGTGCTGTCGACAACGGCCCTGTCGGGCCGGGAGGGTTGCCACTTCGCCTGGGAACGGGGCTACCGCGAGTTGGGCGACCAGGCGTTCGCCGTGGCGGCCCGGGACATCCACCGCGGCCCCGGCGAGGGCGTGGCGGCCCCGAACCCCCGGTCGGCCGCCTTCACCGATGCCCGGCGTACCGAGGTGATCGTCCTGCTCCGCAACCCGGACCCGCTGACCGTGCAGGCCGGCGCGGGCACCGACTTCACCATCGACGGCAGCACCGCCACCGTCACCGGCGTCGAATACCGCGAGGGAGGGCGGCTCGTGCTGAGCCTGTCCGGCCCGGCCGACGGCGCAGCCCGGCTGAGTTACCGGGGCGATGCCGGGCCCTGGTGTGTGAACGCCACCGGGGCCGGTCTGCTGGCCTTCCAGGGGCTTCCGATAGCCGGCGGGTAGTGGTCAGGCCCCGCAACGGCCCGGTCGGGTGCCGGGGGTCGCGGGGCCTGGCTTGCGCTTCGCGGATTCAGTTGAAAGCGGCGGCCCGGCTGTCCTGCCGGCCGATGAGTCGCCGGAGCCCGGCCAGGGGTGCCGGTCGGTCCACCAGGTCCACCGGCCCCGGTGCCGGAGTGCGCGCGGGTGGCGCGGACACCGACGCGGTGAGGGTCAGCAGCACGACGATCCAGGTCAGCCCGTCCACCGACAGTGGGTTCCAGACGACCTCGGTGAACGAGTAGACGATCAGAAGTACGAGCGGCGCCTTGGCGGTGAACGCCTGCCCGTCCTCGACGCTCCGGTGCATCAGGGTGGCCATCCAGAGGCCGAACAGGGTCAGTGCGACCAGCCCGCCGGAGAAGACGACCAGGACGTACCCGGAGTGGAAGAAGTGGGTGGGTGCCGCTCCGATGTCCTGGAGGTGGAACCACTTCGAGACGCCGACGCCGACGGCCTCCCGACCGCTGAGGTAGTCGCGGGCGGCGACCCAGATGTTGCCCCGGTTGCTCAGCGTGGTCTTCGACGCGCTCCAGGTCAGGTACGTGGCAGCCGTCAGTGCGCCCACGACGAGCGCGACGCAGATCGCGAAGGGGATCCGCAGGCTCGGTCGCAGACGCTGTACGAGAAGTGCCGCCAGCACCCAGGCGCAGACCGCCCCGACGGCCAGGTAGCTGGTGCGGGAGCCGGTGGCGACGATCACCAGCAGGCAGAACGACGTCGTCACCACCAGCTCACGGCGGCGCATCGCGCAGAACGCGGCAACCAGCGTGAAGGAGGCGAGCATCGCCACATAGTTCTCGGAGTTGTAGAAGCTCTTGAACAGTGCCCCGGCCATCGAGCACTTTTCCAGCTTCCCGCCGGTACAGATCCGCCACGACTGCTCGTACACGGCGGTCGGGATGGTCAGCAGCGCCAGGACCGCCAGCCCGGTGTAGGCCATCGCCCGGACGCTCACCGCGGTGCGGGCAGCCATCAACCAGATGGCGAGCAGCAGGAGCGCCGCAGCCCCGTACGCCGGAAGCCGCGAACCGTAGAACCCGTTTCCGGTGAGGGCGTCGACGCCGGCGGACCAGACCAGCAGCGCCCCGGCCATCGCGATGGAGATCCGCAGCCACACGTCGGAAGGTCCGCGCAGCACCGCCCGGCCGGAGAACACCAGCCAGGCCAGTAGAGCGACCAGCAGCACGCCGATGAGCACCGAGCTGTGGCTGCCGACGAGCGCGGGCGCCGCGTTGGTGAGCACGGCGAATCCGACCAGAGCGGCCGCGCTCGCACGGTCGCCGAAGGCAGCGGCGACGTTCCGCCGGATCCGTACCAACCACAGGGCTACCGCGATGCCACCGACGGTCAGTAGGACACCGAAGATGGTGGTCACGTCAGACCCTTTCTCGGTCAGCTGCCGATGCCGCCTCAGCTTCGGCGTCGCGGGGCGGATCGCGTCGCAGGGCGGCGACGAGGCACCCCCACAGCAGGACGGCGAGCAGAGCGTCGCACACCAGACTCGACACCACAGCACCCTGCCACCCGTACGCCGGGATCAGCCAGACGTTCAGGCCGGCGTTCACCACTCCGACGGCAATCTGGGCCACCGTCCGGCGTCCTTGCATTCGGGCGCCCGACAGGGTGTCGGCGGCGAGGTAGTGGATCGCCTTCAGTACCAGCAGTGCGCTCAGGCCCTGCAGGGCAAGGGTGGCGGCCTCGTATTCGGGGCCGAAGACCACTGGCATCATCCAGGCGAACGCGACGAGAAGAAGGGATGCCGGCACGCTGAACGCCAGGTAGCGCGGCAGCAGCTTGCGTGTGAGCCGCAGTGCGGCTCGAGGGCCGTTACGCCCGGCCTCGAAGAAGTTGGGATACGCGACAGCCGCCATCGACCGGGCGGGCGTGTACGCGAAGTCGACGACGCGGTACGCCGCGGCGTAGATGGCCGCGCTCTCCGTGGTCCCCAGCTTGGAGAGCATCACCTTGTCGAGATCGTTGTACACGGTCTGAGCGGACAGACCCACAGCGAACAGCATGCCGGTCCGCGCCTGCGCCAACGATCCCCGGACTTCCAGCGGAGTCCGACCTGACCCGCGTAGACCACCCAGAACCACTGCCACGCACACCACCGTCGACAGCAGCACCGAGGTCACGGCCCAGGCGTGCAGGGTGACCGGGCCGGCTGCCGCGGCCAGCACGATGACCCCGACCAACCGGGAGACCTGCAGCAATGCGGGAATGACGGAGGCGAGCAGGATCCGGCCCCGGGCCTGAACGGAGGCGGCCACCGCCTCGATGAGGCGCCAGGCCACCAGATCGGCGAAGGCCAGACAGAAGAGGTCGATCAGGCTCGCCTGGGCACCCCAGATCAGCGCGCCCGCCGCAGCGACCAGCACTGTCGCACCAGCACCGAAAACCACCGACAGCAGCAGCCCTCGGGCCAGGTGCCGGGCCCACTCGGCGGGCGCGTCGGCATGGCTCTGGAAGATCAGGCTCGGTGCTCCGGCCGACGCGAACGGCGAGATGACCGCCACCAAGGCCGTGATGCCGACGAAGAGGCCGTACGTGTCGATGGGCATCTCCCGCGCCAGCAGCACGAAGAGTGCTCCCTGGGCGAGGGTCCGCAGCAGGGTTCCCACGAAGAATCTGCCGGACTTGCGCAGGAAGGCGTCACCTCGGCGGGGCGCCCGATGACGTGGTGACGCGCTGCGGTCCGGCTCGCCCACGAGGTCGACTGCTCCTTGGGCGAGGGTCATCGTCGTACCGCCTCCACCCACTGTCGGCTGATCCGGGCCGGATCGAAGGCGACAGAGCGGGCGTGCCAGGCCTTCTCGAACTCGACGGGCCCGGGCCGGCCGAAACCCGTCAGGTGCCTGATCGCCTCGGCGAGGGCGGTCGAGGTCGGGGCCGTCGTCAGCACGCCGGGCACCAGGTCCGGCACCATCTCGTCGACGGCCGACACGGGCATCGCGGCGACGGGGAGTCCCACTTCGGCGGCCTCCACGAGGCTGAAACCGAAGGTCTCCGCCAGCGACGGGTGGACGAGCAGGTCGGCGTCGGTCAGCAGCCCGCGGACGTCGGGGATCCGGCCGAGGAAGGTCACCCGATCCGCCAGGCCGCGCTCGCGCGCCCGGGTCTCCAGCAGTGTCCGCTCCTCGCCGTCTCCGGCAAGCGTCAGGTGGTAGGCGGTGGGCAGTTCCGCGAGTGCGTCGATCGCGCACAGGTGGTTCTTCAGCGGGCGGAGCGCGCCCGTGGTGACCAGCCGGACCCGTGCCGGGTCGGCGACCGGCCGGGGCGGGACGAACGGCGCGGTCGGCACCGGGTTGGGGATCGTGACGACGCGCGACCCCGAGTGCAGATTGCGCACCGTCCGGGCGACGCCGTCGGACACCGCCACGACCAGCCGTGGCCGGAGGGCACCGAACCCGGACGCGCGGGCGAGCATCCGCACCCGACGGTCGGCCCGCATTCGCTCGGGCAGCAGCGAGTGCTCCCAGGCGATGAAGGTCCGAGATGAGCCAGCCAGAGCCGCCCCGACGGGCACGCTGCCCCACAACCCGCTGGCGACGACCTCCACGTCCGGGGGGAGGCTCCGCAGCCGGCGGCGCAGCGGGGGTACAGCTTCCACCAGCCGGGTGAGCCGCGACCCGAGGTCCAGGGTGTCGACGTTGAGATCGTCGAGCCCGTGCGGAACTCCCCGGGACAGAACGGTCGCGGACACCTCCACGCCGTGACGGGCGAGCCCACGCATCACCAGGACTGCGGCGCGCTCCATGCCGTAGTACGGCTCGAGCTGCGGCAGTACGAAGTGCAGACGCATCAGTGTGGCCGTTCGGTCTCAAGCGGTCGAGTGGGGCTGCTGGTGGCCTTCGACTTGCGCATGGCGACCCGTTCCAGGGTCGATCGGGGCACCAGCCCGAGCGCCGCCAGCACCGCGTTCCGGGCCGACGGAGGTGAGTTGCGGCGGATCGCCCGCACCATCTCCCGCACGCCCTCCCGGTCTCGGGCCTGGAGAGCGTAGCGGAGGGTCTGGGCCGCGATGAAGTCCGAGAAGGTCCCCGGCGCCCACACTCCCTCCCAACGCTGGGCCCAGTGCCACGAGGTACGCCAGTCGGCGCCGGCCGAGATCGACCCGGGGCTGCCCACCGTGTAGATCGCCGTCGCCTCCTCCACCTGGACGATCTTCACCCGGGGCAGCCGGGCGACCCGGACCAGCCAGTCCCAGTCCTGGTGTCGGGGGAGCGTCTCGTCCCAGCGGCACTCGGTCGCCAACTCGTACGTGGTCAGGAGCGTCGACGTGGGCAGTGACTGCCGGCCGATGCCGAGGTGACGGCGGCGGAACAGGTAGTCCTCCGGCAGCATGCCGTCGGGGATCACCTCGGCGGGGGCCGGTGTCGGCAGCGGCTCGGCGCCGTCCTTGCGTTGCAGGATCCGGGATGACACGACGGGGCGGAACCCGGCCGCCGCGACCCGCTCGAGCGCGGGCACCTGTGCCGCCAGCTTGGTCGGCAGCCAGGTGTCGTCGTCGTCGAGGAACGCGACGTGGCTGCCCGGGATGGCGTGGGTGACTCCGAGGTTGCGGGCGTACGACCCGCGTCGGCCGCCGCCGGTGCAGACCACCCGGTCGATGTGCTGCCCCAGGTTCCGCACCGTCTGCGGCACCTCCGGGGTGTCACAGACGACCACGATGTGTACGGATGTGCCCTGCTGGGATCGGGCGGAGAGCACCGCGTCGGCGATGCTGGGGCGGCCCGTGGTGGGGATCACGACGGATACGTTCGGCATTGCGTTCTCCATGCGTTGGGGGTACGACCGCACACCGCCGCCGGGTACGGCCGTAGCCGTACCCGGCGGTGTGCCGGTGCGTTGGCGGATCAGCGGCCGCCGGCGCGGAACACCTCGGTCACCGTACGGAGCACCACCTTGACGTCGAGCCAGAGGGACCAGTTCTCGATGTAGAAGTTGTCGAAGCGGGCCCGGTCGGAGATCGGGGTGTCGCCGCGCAACCCGCTGACCTGCGCCAAGCCGGTGAGCCCGACCGGGACGCGGTGGCGCATCGCGTACTGGGGGTATTCGGCCGAGAACTTCTCGACGAAGTAGGGGCGCTCGGGCCGGGGGCCGACCACGCTCATGTCGCCACGGAGGATGTTCCAGAGCTGCGGGAGCTCGTCGAGGGAGGTCCTTCGCATGATCCGACCGATCGGCCCGACCCGCCGGTCGTTGGCGATGGACCAGTTGGTCTGCGACTCGTGCTCGTCGACGGGGCGCATGGACCGGAACTTGATGATGTTGAAAGGTCGACCGTGCCGACCGATGCGCTCCTGGTAGAAGAAGATGCCGGGGCCGCCGTCGATGAGCGTGGCGACCGCGCAGATGAGGAGCACCGGGCTCAGCAGGAGCAGCGCCACCGAGGCGAAGGCGATGTCCGACGCGCGCTTGAGCGCGGACTGCGGGCCGGAGAGGGTGATGTCGCCGATGCTGACGACCGGGACCGCGCCGATGTGGTCGCCGTGCGAACGGGACCCCCAGAGGGGGGTGGCCGCCCACAGGT
This sequence comes from Micromonospora sp. CNZ322, assembly GCF_007827755.1. Lineage (NCBI taxonomy): Bacteria > Bacillati > Actinomycetota > Actinomycetes > Micromonosporales > Micromonosporaceae > Micromonospora > Micromonospora sp. CNZ322. The sequence goes on along the minus strand of NZ_VITD01000001.1, from coordinate 329,919 downwards.
CGCACTCCGCCGTCCGTGGCCGGGCCAGGATCTCCATGAGAGAGGTCTCGGAGCAGTTCGCGTCCGCGACGATCACCACGTCGCACTCGCGCAGCCGTACGAGGCTGTCGAGGTCGTCGAGGGATCCGATCAGCGGCAGCGCCGACGGGCCGTCCGGGGTGTCGACACAACCCACGAAGCGCAGGCCGTACTGGGGGTAGCGGCGCAGGAGCCGGGCGAGTTCCAGGGCGGTGGGGCCACTGCCGACGATGATGGTGTTGTGCTCGACCCACCGGCGCTTGCGGGCGACGATGGCGAATTCGCGGGTGACAGCCCGCCCGAGGATGACCAGCCCTGCCGACGCGGCGACACCGCGGGTGAAACCGAAGACGTACTCGGCGGATTCGTGGCGCATCGCCGCGACGATGGCGACCGCGGACGCCGCGGCCAACAGACGCCCGCAGAGGCTCGGCACCTCGTCGAGGAAGCTCACGTGCCGTCGTGCCCGGTAGAGGCCGCCGCTGGCGAAGACGATCACGGTCAGGACCGTCATGGCCAGGGTGCCGCGCCAGTACTGCTGAGTGACAAGCAACGGCGTCAGCAGTGCCAGGACGTCGATCGGCGCGGTCATCATCCAGGCCCGGAGCCACCGGGTCCGGGTCGAGGCGCGCGAGCCGGCGTAGGGCAGGACAGCTGTCGTGTCCAGGCCGGCGCGAGGCTCGTGCTTTTCAGGCGCGGGCGCAGGCGCGGGTGCCGGTGCTGGTGGGGCCGAGCGCCGGTCGGCGGGCGATGGGAAGGCCGGGGTCTGGTGGCCGGAAGTCTGGTAACCGGCAGGTTGGTAGCCGGGGAACTGGTAGGCGGGAGGGCGACTCCCGCCGCGGCTCCCCTCGTCGTCCCCCTCACCGTCGCCCTGGGCATCGGTGGCGTTGCCGTCGCGGTCATCGGCCGGTACCGGTCGATGCCACATAGCGGGCTGATTGGACATTGTGGACCTCCCCGTGAGGGCCGGCTGACCTGACCGGTCCGTAATTCGAGACAAGGCGGCGGCCGGCAACGACCGCCGGCCCGGGGTGTTACTTGGCGCTGGCGAGAATCTCGTCGACGGAGTCCCGGCGCACGGCATCGTAGAAGGTCTTTGCCTTCTCGGTGTTCGCGAAGACGACGCTCTCGCTGCCCACTCGGCCGGTGCCCTTCGTCGGGCTGGTGACGAAGGTGAGATTACGGCCGCGGAGGCTCCGCAGGTCTGTCGCCATGCTGACGAGGGACATCTTCTCGTCCACCGCCACGGCGCTCGAGGTCGCCTTGACGAAGGAGTTGAGCCGCCCGGGATTGGTGACGATGCCGCCGGACACGGCCTTGTCGAGGATGGCCTTAATGACCTGCTGCTGGTGACGGATGCGGGCGAAGTCGCCGTCGGCGAACTGTTTGCGCTGGCGGGAGTAGTCCAGGGCCGTCTCACCGTCCATCCGCTGCACTCCTTGCTCGAACTTGCGGAACGGCGGGTGGATCGACGTGAACGACTTCTCCGCGTTGATGTCGACGCCGTCCAGGGCGTCGATGATTTCCTTGAAGCCGGCGAAGTCGACGATCATGACGTGGTCGATTCGCACCGTGGTGAACGATTCGACTGTTTGCACCATCAGCGGAATGCCACCCCAGGCGTACGCTGCGTTGATCTTCGCGTCGCGGCCGCCGTGCCCCCCGTTCTTCGCCTTCGGCACGTTCACCCAGGTGTCCCGAGGGATCGAGACGAGTTGCGCGCTGGACCGGTCCTTCGGGATGTGCGCGACGATGATGGTGTCCGTGCGCGAGCCGCCCGTGCTCTCCGGGTCGCGGGAATCGCTTCCCAGGATCAGGATGTTCATAGCGCCGTTGGCCACCGCCTGCGGACGCCCCTCCTCAGGAACGTCGGCGAAGGCATCCACCCGGTCGATGTCCTTCTCGACAGAGCGGAGATAGAGGGCGCCACCGATCATGCTGCCGCCGCCCAGGATCGCCGCGACTACCAGGCAGATGACGAGGACACGACGCCAGCGAGGGCCACGACGTCGCCGCTTGCCTCCGGCCGGGACATCCTCGTGCGGATCGGCTGCGTGTGGATCGAAGAATTCGGTGTCGGCATCGGTGTACCGCTGAGCACCAGACATGCCAGCGATGCTACTGATTGCGGGTGCCTGTCGTGCACCCTCGTCCTTTCGGGCATCGTATGCCTGCCGACCGGTGCGGCGAACCCGGCCCTGCGTCCGGACGGACTGCCGGTAACGCCGGCCCGGGAGCGCTTCCCAGGCCCTATTCTGCTGCCCCGACGGTGGGCGGGATCAACGTAGCCATCGGCTTTCGCGATGACCCTCCCGCTGCCGCCCGAACCCTGCTACAACGGCACCCGTGGATCGAATCAAGCTCCGACGGGCCGTCGCGCGTACTCCACTCGCCCCGATTGCCGCCTTTCCCAAGAGGCTTCGCACTATCGCGCGGCACGACGCGAAGGTGCTGCGCCGCTCGGCGCGCTGGCTGCTGACCTCCCGCGAGCACCACAACTACACGTACGACCTCACCTCGTTGAGCCGCAACCACCTCGCCTGGTTCGTCAGCGTGGTCTGCGACATCCCGGTCAAACAGGTACGGGCGTACCTCGGCGAGATCGAGTCGGACGACGGACTGCGCCAGCACCTCCTGGCAGCGATCGCCGCCTCCGACCGGCGCGGCCTCGCCGACAAGGAGATCCGCTACGCCCGGCGGATCGGCTGGTACGCCATCGTCCGTGCCACCCGCCCCACCCACGTCGTCGAGACCGGTGTCGACAAGGGACTCGGCAGCGTCGTCCTGGCGTCCGCCCTGCTGCGAAACGCCCAGGAGGGGCACCCGGGCCGGGTCACCTCCCTGGACATCAACCCCGAGGCGGGCTACCTCGCCCGGGTCGCGCCGTGGTCGGAGGTCGTCGACCTGGTGATCGGCGACTCGATCGCCTCGATCGGCGCGCTGGACCGCCCGGTCGACCTGTTCCTGCACGACAGCGACCACAGCCGCGCCCACGAGAAGCGTGAGTTCGACGCCGTGGAGCCCAAGCTCGCCCCCGGCGCGATCCTGCTCACCGACAACGTCACCAGCACCAACGTGCTCGCCGAACACGCCGAACGCACCGGCCGGCGGTTCCTCGCCTACCGGGAGAGCCCGGCCAACCACTGGTACCCGGGCGACGGGATCGGCGTGGCATGGTAGCCGGGTGCGGCTGACCTCGATTCACACGTACCCCATCAAGGGTTGTCACCGGCTCGACCACGACGGCGCGTTCGTGCACCAGTGGGGCCTGGCCGGCGACCGGCGCTGGATGGTCGTGGACGCCGACGGGGTCGGCGTCACCCAGCGGGAAACGACCCGGCTTGTCGACCTGCGCGCCTCCGTGCGCCCCGGGGGTCTGTCGCTGCGCGCCGACGGGCAACCCGACCTCGACGTGCCCGAGCCGGCCGGCGGCGAACCGGTAGCGGTCCGTACCTTCCGCAGCCGCACCTTCCCGGTCCCCGCGCTGCCGGCCGGCCAAGCAGCCGACGACTGGCTCGGCGCCCTGCTCGGCCGACCGGTCCGACTGGTCTGGCTGGCCCAGCCGACCCGCCACCTGGCCGCCGGGACCCGCGAACACGACACCGGTGACCAGGTCAGTTTCGCCGACGCCTACCCGGTGCTGCTGGCGAACGCCGCCTCCCTCGACGCCCTCAACGACTGGCTGGCCGAGGTGGGCGAGGAACCGGTGCCGATGACCCGGTTCCGACCCAACCTGGTCGTCGACGGTGCGCCGGCCTGGGCCGAGGACGACTGGGTCGGTCGGCGCGTGCGCATCGGCGACCGGATGTTCCAGGCCGCCGGGCCGTGCGACCGCTGCGTGGTGACCACCACCGACCAGGAGACCGGGGTACGCACCAAGGAGCCGCTGCGCACCCTCGGGCGGCACCGGAACATCAAGCAGAAACTCCTCTTCGGACTGAACCTGGTGCCGCTCGACAGCGGACCCCTGGCGGTGGACGCCCCGATCGTCGTCGCGCCCTGACCGGGCCGCCGGCCAGCAATCGGCACCCCACAGTCACCGTCCGTCGATGCTGTCTTAGCTTTGGCTTAGCCCGCTTGTCGGTACCCGACCGGGTCCGGCAGCATCGCCGTCGTGACGGACGGAAGCGCTGTCGACATCAACATCGACCTGGACCACCCTCCAGAGGACCGGCCCGCGCCGTCGTCCGGCGCGAAGCCCTGGCTGGTCGCCACCGGCGTCACCGTCCTCGCGGCGACGCTCGGGCTCACCCTCACCCTGCGCTCCGGCTCCACCCCGGCCTGCGCCGCCGGCCGGACGCTGGCCGCCGCGCCACCCACCGGCAACGCCACGCACACCGGCAAGGCCACCTTCTACGACTCCAAGGGCGCCGGCGGCAACTGCTCGAACCCGGCCGCCCCGGCCAACCGGCTCTACGTCGCGCTCGGTCCGGCCGAATACTCCGCCGGTGCCGCCTGCGGCGGATTCCTCGACGTCGTCGGCCCCAAGGGGACCGTCCGGGTGCTCATCATGGACCAGTGCCCGGAGTGCGAGCCCGGCCACCTCGACCTGTCCCGCGAGGCGTTCGCCCGGATCGCCGACCCGGTCCAGGGCCTCGTTCCGGTCACCTACCGCGCGGTGGTCAACCCGCCGCTGCCCGGACCACTCACTTTCCGGATCAAGGAGGGCGCGTCGCAGTGGTGGTTCGCCGTCCGCGTCGGCAACCACGGCAACCCGCTGCGGTCCGTCGAGGTCCGGCAGCGTGACAGTGACCCCTGGCAGTCGGCCGCCCGGCAGGACTACAACTACTGGCTGATCGCCTCCGGCGCCGGGCCGGGCCCGTTCAACGTCCGGGTCACCGACGTGTACGGCAACCGGGCCACCGTCGGCGGCATCCGGATGGCACCGGGCCAGGTGCAGAACAGCACGGTCCGGATGTACGCACCCGGTGCCGGGGCCGCCACACGCCGCGCGCCCGCGTCGACCCGACCGCCGAGCAGCCGACCCGCCGTCACGCCGACGCCGACTCGTCGCTCGGTCGAGGTGGCGAGGACGAGCGCTCCGGCCACCGACGCGCCGACCACCAGCTCGGCCCGGGCCAACGCCCGGTGGTGCGAGGGCTGACCGCTCAGTCGGCCACCGTCAGATCGAGCCACATCAGAATCTCGTCCCGGTCGTCATCGGGTGCCACCCGCAACGCGCCCGGCAGCCGGCCGATCTCCCGGTAGCCGAGGCGACCGTAGAACTTGTCCAACCCCAGCCCGTCGCGCACCGTGATGTGCAGCGCCTCGTGGCCCAACGCCCTGCCCAGCCGGGCGGCCTCCATCATCAGCGCCGAGCCGTAGCCGGCGCCCTGGGTGTCCGGGTGGACCATCACCCGCTTCAGCACACACCAGTGCGCCGTGAGCGGAAAACGGTTGTCACTGAAGATCAGCATCGCCGTCAGCCGGTCCCCGGAGTAGCCGATCAGCAGCCGGTCCGGTCCGTCCGCGATGCCGGCGAAGGTCGGATCGGCGGTGACGTGCACGTCGGTGGCGGTGACCGGTGGCACGAAACCGACCGCCCCGCCGGCGTTGCTGACGTCCACCCAGAGATCGACGATCTCGGCACGTAGCTGCGGGGTCAGGTCAGGATCAAGGACGAAGCGCAGACTCACGCCCGCCATCCTGACCCAACGACCAGGGCCACGACCCGCGACAGTGACGCGCCCGACAACCGGCGTTCAGCACGTGTTTTCCGTTGTCCTGTGCGGGAGAGGGGATTCGAACCCCCACATCCTTCCGGATACAGGTTCCTAAGACCTGCGCGGCTGCCGTTACGCCACTCCCGCCAACTCCCTGAGTTTAGAGTGTCTGGCTTCGGCGGTGTTGAGCCCGGCCTCCTTGAGGATGGTCGAGATCGTGCCGTGACCAACTCTGCATCCCCCACCAGGCAGATTGCGGAGAACGCTGGACAGCCGCTTCGGTCCGGCATCCGGGTGTGCCAGTGCCTGTTCTATCACCGCGTCGCGATGAGCCATCGAACGCCAACTGCCCGCTCGGACGCGGCTTCAACACGCCGTCCTGCTCGAGCCTTCGCCGAGCCTTGTGCAGGAAGGCCGGAGTCCAGCCCAACTGCCGTGCCGCCTCCAGGGCCGTCACCTGCTGTGCATCGACCCGACCGAACAGGTCGACGAGTTCCGTCCGGGTGGCCGGTCGGCGATCGGAGCCGGTCGTCCCGCCGTCGCGTTCCTCCCCATCGGTTGGCGTCGCGAGGATGGGGAGGTCGGAAGCCCGTTTTCCTCGCCCGGCGTAGGTAGCGGTCTGGCTGTGGCAGTTCGGGCAGAGGAGCCGCAGGTTCGGAGGCCGGTTGTCGAGGAAGTCCCCGTTGATGTGGTCGACGTGCAGGATGAGGGACACGCCTCGCCACACCGGCCCTATCCCACAGCCCTCGCACTCCTCCGGCACGCCGAGTGTGCCCAGCGCCCACTTCAACCGCACGCCGGGCGTCCGGCGGGACCCGTCGGGCAGCACAACCAGAAGCTGCGCGGATGTGGTGCGCCGTTCGCCGCGCCGCCCCTTGTTGTGAGCCACCGCTGACGCGTACGCCGAGCAGCCGCATCACCTCGGTGATGTTGCGGGCGACGGCGGCAGCGGCGGCCAGCGCTTCGGGCGTGTATTTGTATCGAACCACTGACGGACCGTAGCGATCCGGTACGACAGGTCAGTCCAGGCCGAGGTCGCGGCGGAGCTTGGCGACGTGTCCGGTGGCCTTGACGTTGTAGAGCGCCCGCTCGACCTTGCCGTCGGCGTCGATCACGAACGTCGAGCGGATCACGCCGGTGACGGTCTTGCCGTAGAGCTGCTTCTCGCCGTACGCGCCGTAGGCGGTCAGCACCGACCTGTCCGGGTCCGACACCAGCGGGAAGGTGATGGCGTCGCGCTCGCGGAACTTCGCCAGCTTCTCCGGCTTGTCCGGGGAGATGCCGACGACCTCGTAGCCGGCGGCCTGGAGTGAGGCGAGCGAGTCGCGGAAGTCGCAGGCCTGCTTGGTGCAGCCGGGGGTCATCGCGGCCGGGTAGGCGTACAGGACGACCTTGCGACCTCGCAGGTCGGCGAGGGAGAGCTGGTCGCCGGTGTCGGTGGCGAGGGTGAACTCGGGCGCGGGGTCACCGGGGGAGAGGCGGTCGGGCGAGGTCATGGCCCCGACCCTACCGCCGTGCCGGCGAGCGCCGCCGCCGGCGCGACGCGTCGGCGTGTGGGGTACGGCGCGGGCCGGCGGGGCTCGACCTGGAGTGATCAAGCCCATGCGTTGTTGCCAGAGTCTGGCAACAACGATGGTTGGGAAATAGGCTGACCCACGCCGGCCCGGTCGGGCCCGCTGACGCGTGGGAGGTCGCGTGGAGACACTGGCGATGCACATCTCGAACGGGATCATCGACGGTCCCGTGGCGGCGATCTTCGCTGCGCTCGCTCTTGCCGCGCTCACCGCCTGCGTTCTGCGCGGCCGGCGCGACCTGGACGACCGGCTGGCCCCGATGGCCGGCCTGGTGGCGGCGTTCATCTTCGCCGTCCAGATGCTCAACTTCCCGATCTTCACGGCCGGTGTCAGTGGTCACCTGCTCGGTGGCGCGCTCGCCGCCATGCTGGTCGGCCCGTGGGTCGGTGCGCTCTGCGTCGCCGTGGTGCTGGTCGTACAGGCACTGATCTTCGGCGACGGCGGCGTGGCGATGCTCGGCCTCAACATCACCAACATGGCGTTGCTCGGCACCGCCGCGGCGTACGCGCTGATCGCGCTGCTGTTGCGGGTGCTGCCCCGCACGCGGGCCGGTCTGGCCGTTACCGCGTTCGTCGCCGCGACGCTCAGCGTGGTGGTGGCGTCGCAGGGCTTCGTCCTGGAGTACTGGCTGGGTGGCACCACCGACCTGGGCAACAACCTGGGTGGCCTGGCCGGCACGATGGCCGGCGTCCACCTGCTGATCGGCATCGGTGAGGGTCTTATCACCGCGACCACCGTGCTGACCGTCGCGAAGGTGCGCCCCGACCTGGTGTACGCGCTGCGATCCCTGCGCGCGCCCGCCGCCCCCGCCGTCCCGGTCGCCGGAGGTGTCCGATGAAGAACCGTTCCTGGGCCTTCCTGGCCGGCGGCCTGCTGGTCGCCCTGCTGCTCGCCGGCGTGGTGAGCAACTACGCCTCCTCCCACCCGGATGGGCTGGACTCGTCCCTGCTCAAGGGCTGCACCGTCGACGCCGACGACAACATCGTCGGGGGCAGCTGCCCGGCCCAGCAGGCCCGTGACCACGAGTTGGCCGACAGCCCGCTCGCCGACTACGGCGTACGGGGTGTGCGCAACAGCTTCGTCTCCACCGGCCTCTCCGGGGTGCTCGGGGTGCTGGTCACCTTCGCGATCGGGGCCGGCGGGTTCTGGCTGCTGCGCCGTCGAGGCGCCACGCCGACCGACGGTGACGCGGCGACGCCCACCGAGGGTGACCCCGCGACGTCCGGCGACGTCCGGCGACGCGCCGACGCGGCCAGCTGAGTAGGGATACGCGGATGGGGGCCGGTCACGCGCACGTGCTGTACCGCGAGTCGGACTCGCCGGTGCACCGGCTCCCGCCCGAGGTCAAGATCGTGGCGATGGTGGTCTTCACCCTCGCCGTGGTGGCCACTCCACGCGAGGCGTTCTGGGCCTTCGGCGCGTACGCCGTGCTGGTGGCGGCGGTGGCGGCGCTGGCCCGGGTGGGCCCACGGTGGTTGCTCAGCCGAGCGTTGATCGAGCTGCCGTTCGTGCTGTTCGCTGTCGCCCTGCCGTTCCTCGGCAGCGGCGACCGGGTCGAGGTGCTGGGCCTGCGGCTGTCCGAGGACGGGCTGCACGGCGCGTGGAACATCCTGGCCAAGGGCACGCTGGGGGTGCTCGCCTCGCTGCTGCTGGCCGCGACCACCACCACCCGGGACCTGATCGTGGGGCTGGACCGGTTGCACTGCCCGCAGGTGCTCACCCAGATCGCCACGTTCATGCTGCGCTACCTCGACGTGCTGGTCGGCGAGGCGCGGCGGATGCGGGTGGCCCGGATCTCCCGGGGCGACGACCCGCGCTTCCTGTGGCAGCTGCGTGGCTTCGCCGCCGGGATCGGGGCGTTGTTCCTGCGCGCCTTCGAGCGTGGCGAGCGGGTCTATCTGGCGATGCTGTCCCGGGGCTACACCGGTCGGATGCCCGCCGTGTGGCAGGGCGAGGGTGCGGCGAGCGCCGGTCAGTGGCTGGTCGCGGCGACCGTGCCGGTGTTGGCGGCCTCCATCGCCGCCACCGCCGTCGTGCTGTCATGATCGGTGTCGTGCAGACCGCTGTCTCGCTGGACGTTCGGGGCGTTCGTTACGCGTACCCGGACGGGCACGTCGCCCTTCAGGGGGTCGACCTGAACGTGCCGCGGGGCGACCGGGTGGCGCTGCTCGGGCCCAACGGTGCCGGCAAGACCACGCTGGTGCTGCACCTCAACGGCATCCTGACCCCGACCGAGGGCAGCGTGAGCGTCGGCGGGCTGACGGTCACCCCGGATCGGGCCACCCTGGCCGAGGTACGCCGTCGGGTGGGCATCGTCTTCCAGGACCCGGACGACCAGTTGTTCCTGCCCACAGTGGCGGAGGACGTGGCGTTCGGGCCGGCGAACCTTGGTCTGCGGGGGGCCGAGTTGGCCGCCCGGGTGGACGAAGCGCTCGCCGCGGTGGGGATGAGTGAGCACCGGGACCGGGCCCCGCAGCACCTGTCGTTCGGGCAGCGCCGCCGGGTGGCGGTGGCCACCGTGCTCGCCATGCACCCGGAGATCCTGGTGCTCGACGAGCCGTCGTCGAACCTGGACCCGGCGGCCCGACGGGAGCTCGCCGAGATCCTGCGCGGCCTGCCGGTGACCCTGCTGATGGTCACGCACGACCTGCCGTACGCGGCGGAGCTGTGCGAGCGCTCGGTGATCCTGGACAACGGCCGGATCGTCGCCGACGCCCCCACCAACACGCTGCTCAACGACGCCCCCCTGCTGGCAAGACACCGCCTGGAGCTTCCCTACGGGTTCACCCCGCAGCCGTAGACCCACTCTCGGCGGCCTCGACCCGCGGTGCCGCGGCGGTGGCGCGGGAGGTGGCGTGCAGGCGCAGGATGCCGGCGGCTGTCGCGCCGGCGCCGGTGATCAGGAAGAGCGCCACCATCACCCGGGCGGCCGCGGACGACCAGGGCACCGGAGCGATGGCACGGGCGAACACGGCGGCGTTCGACGCTCCGGCGAAGAGCGCCAGGCAGGCCCCGGCCAGCGCGACCACGAAGTCGGCGGCCGGGCGGCGGCTCAGCGCGTACCAACCGGCGGCGATCGCGCCGAGGCCGGTGAACAGGGACCAGATCTGCCCGGAGAGCAGCCCGACCAGCACCCCGCCCACGCCCTGGGCGCCCGCGTCCAACTCCCGTCCCACCGGGTATCCGACGGCCAGCACGCCGCCGACGATCAGCAACACGCCGAGCGCGGACAGCGCGCGACCGCCGGCCGGGGCGGTGGCGGCGAACAGGCCGAGCCCGCCCACCGCGAGCAGGAGCACGATGGTCGCGGCCCACCAGGTGTACGCGTCCGGCGGCGGCACCCAGTCCAGCGTGCCACCGATCGTCATCGGGTCGGTGCCGTCGCGCAGCGGAATCGTCCAGTCCCGGACCCGTTGCTCGCGATCCGGTGCGGCGCGTACCGCGGCCGGTGGTGCCGACTCCTGCCACAGCGCGCGCTGGTCGTGCCAGCGCGCGGTGGTGCCGTCGTCGATCCGTTGCCAGGAGGGTGCGGCGGCCGGGTCCGCCTCGGGCGGGAGCGCCGTGTCCCCGGCGATGGTGCGGTTCAGGTACGTGGCGGGGGAGTGGCTGTTCTCGAAGACCCCGTCCGGGCCGACGCGCAGGTACGGCTCGCCGGAGTAGCCGATGACCTCGATGGCGCGGCCGGTGCGGTTGGTCAGCTCCAGTCGGGCGCCCGCCTCGATGACGCGTACCTCAAGCCCTGGCCGCGCCGGTGCGACCCCGGTGGTCCGGGTGCGGTAGTCGGTGCCGTCCGGTGCGTCAGCGCCGTGCGCGGCGGCGGGGGCCGCGCTGATCACTGTCACCAGGCCGGCTGCGGCGGCGATCAGGCTGGCGCGGCCCAGCAGGGTACGGATCACTTGCCGGCCGCCGCCACGGCTGCGGTGAGAGCGTCCGGGGTGGGGTTCTCGACGGGTTGACCGTTGACCTTGACGGTCGGCGTGCCGGTGACGTTGCTCTGGCTGGCGTCTTCGGTGACGTGTTCGGTCCAACTCTTGTACGTGCCGTCCTTGACGCAGCTGCCGAAGGAGCCCCGGTCGAGGCCCACGCTGGTGCCGATGTCGATGAGCTTGTCGTCGGTGAGCCCGGCACTGCCCTCCGGCGGCTGCTGGGCGAAGAGCGCCTTGGCGTACTCGTGGTACTTGCCGCCCGCCGCAGCGCAGCCGGAGGCGGCCGAGGAGCGGGTGGAGTAGTCGGTGGTGGAGAAACGGTTGAGGTACGCGACGGGGTGGTAGACCACCTTCGCCTTGTTCTCGGCCGCCAACTGTTCGAGCGTGGACCCGCTGGCCTGCTCGAACTGCTTGCAGGCCGGGCAGAGGAAGTCTTCGTAGACGTCGACGGTGACCGGGCCGCCGCCGGTGACGATGCCGGTGCCCTCCGCGTTGGCGCCGGGTGGGGTGGTGAAGCTGTCGGAGCGCTGGTTGGACCAGACGGCCCACCCGATGACGCCGGCGATGACCAGGACGACGACCGCGGCGGCGGAGACCCAGATCGTGCGGCGGCGGCGCCGCTCGCGGGCCAACTGCTCGCGGACCACCCGGGCGGCGTCCCGCTGCCCCTTGCGACTACTCATCCTCGTCCTCCACAACGGGTTCGCCGGACACCCACCCGTCCACCGATACCGGCGTACGTGGCCAGATCAGCAGAAATCCGGCCAGAACCAAGAATCCCAGGTCCCGGAGGATCTCCGGGAGGTAACTGGGTGCCTGCCCCGCGGCCAGCTGCCCGCCGCTGCCGAAGCAGCCGCAGTCGATGGCCAGTCCACGCGCCCAGGCCGAGGCGATCCCCGCGATGAAGACCACCAGCAGCGCGGCGGACACCCCGGCGACGAGCCGGGTGGCCAGCCCGAGCAGCAGCAGCACGCCCAACGCCAGCTCGACGAAGGGCAGCGCCGCGCCGATCACTGTCGCCACGTCGTACGGCATCACCTGGTACGCGTTGACCGCCCGCCCGGAGGCGGCGAGGTCGCTGACCTTCGACGCGCCGGCGACCAGCCAGACGGCGGCGAGGCCGAGTCGGGCCGCGATGCCGAGCCACGGGCGGACCACTGGCCAACGGTGGCCCCGGGTGGAAGGTGCTGTCACGCTCATTTGTCGTCCCGTCCGCGCCGGAAGTTCCGCGTTCAGCCGGCCAGGGCGTCGCCGACCGCCTCGACCAGGTCGTCTCGGGCCCGGGCGACCCGGGACCGGATGGTGCCCACCGGCACCCCTTCGACGGCGGCGGCCTCGGCGTACGACAGGCCGAGCAGTTGGGTGAGCACGAACGCGGAGCGCCGCTCCGGGCCGAGGCGACGGACCAGGTCGGCGGCGCCGAACTGGCCGGCCGGGTCCGGGTGCGGTCGGTCGGTGTACGCGTTCGCCGCCAGGCGCTCGTCGAGCCGCCGCCGCCTGACGACGGTGCGCAGGTGGTCGGCGCAGGCCCGCCGGGCGATGCCGAGCAGCCAGGTGCGGGCGCTGGAGCGACCCTCGAAGGCGGGCAGTGCCCGGAACGCCCGCAGGTAGGTCTCCTGAGCCAGGTCGTCGGCGCTGTCCGGGTCGACCAGGGCGGCGGCGAAGCGCCAGACCTCGGCCTGGGTCAGCCGGACGAACGCCGCCTGGGCGGTGGGGTCACCGTCGCGGGCGGTCAGAGCCCACTCGGTTGCCGGGTCCCGGGCGACCTCGTCGACCGGCTCTGCCGGACCGGCGGCACCGGAGTCACGCGGGACAGGGATCACGACACACCAGGTTACGCGGCAGTCGGCGGCGCGTCAGGGTCGTTCGGCCCCTGGATGGTCTGCGCCACGTCGGGAACTTTTCCCCGACCCGGGCCGACTACCAGTTCATGACGTGCGACCACAGAAGCGACCACCCCCCTCGGGTCGCCGACGGGGACACCCATCGGCGACCATGGCCGGCATGACTGTCGCCCCCCGCCGCTGGGCCGCCAGGCTGGCCGCAGCCGCCGGCCTCCTGGTCACCGTCGTCGCCCTGTTGATCGCGCCAGCCACCTCCGCGAGCGCCCACGCGGTGCTGCAGAGCAGCAGTCCGGCCGCCGCCTCCATCGTGCCGAGCGGGCCGTCCGAGGTGGTCCTCACGTTCAGCGAGTCGGTCCGCAAGGTGCCCGGCAAGATCCGGGTCATCGCGCCGGACGGTTCCCGGGCCGACCGGGGCGAACCGTCGTTCAGCGGCGGTGTGGTGACCATCCCGGTGGACCCGGCCGGCGCCCGCGGCACCTACCTGGTCAGCTTCCGGGTGATCTCCGCCGACAGCCATCCGGTCTCCGGGGCGTACACCTACTCGGTCGGCGCACCCTCGACCCCACCCGTCGACTCCGGCACGGACAGCCGCGCCAACCCGGTGGTGGGCACGGCGGTGAAGGTGGCTCGCTTCCTCGGGTACGCCGGCCTGGTGCTGCTGGTCGGGCCGGCGCTGGTGCTCGCCGCGCTCTGGCCGCGACGGCTCTCCCGGCGGGGGCCGACCCGGCTGGCCTGGACCGGCCTCGGTCTGGTTGCCTTCGCCACCCTCGCCGACCTGTGGTTGCAGGTGCCCTACACGGCCGGTGGTGGTCTCTTCGACGTCACCGGCGAGGGGTTCGGCAGTGTGTTCGGCAGCGCCTTCGGCGCCGCCCATCTGGTCCGACTCGGCCTGCTGGCGGCGTCCGTCTTCCTGCTCCGCCCGCTGCTGGCCCGGCCCGCCGGCCGGGCGGACGCGATCATCCTGGCCGTGCTCGGCGGCGCCGCCCTGCTGACCTGGCCGCTGGCCGGGCACCCGGCGGCGTCCCCGGCGCCGGCGGTCTCCGTGGTGGTCGACGCGGTCCACCTGGGCAGCATGGCGGTCTGGCTGGGCGGTCTGCTCATGCTCGCGGTGTTCCTGCTGCGCCAGGCCGACGAGCGGGAGCTGGGCGCGATCCTGCCGATCTGGTCTCGCTGGGCGGCGCTCGCCGTCTCGGCGCTGCTGCTGGCCGGCACCGTCCAGGCGCTGATCGAGGTGGCCACCCCGCAGGCGCTCTTCGACACCACGTACGGGCGCTTGCTGCTCGCCAAGATCGGCCTGTTCGCGCTGGTCATCGCCGTGGCCGCGTACTCCCGGAAGTTGGTGCGTAGCCGCGTCGCGGCGCAACGCCCGGCGCCGGTGCGCCGGGCGGTCCTGGTGGAGTTGGCAGTCACCGTGGTGGTGCTGGCCGTGTCCGCCACGCTCGTGCAGACCACGCCGGCGCGCACCGCCGGAGCCGCCCCATCCGCCGGGGCCGAGGCCGGCCTCTTCAGCACCAGGCTCTCCAGCCCGCTCCTGACCGTCGAGGTCGAGGTGAGCCCGGCCGAGCGGGGCAACAACTCGGTGCACCTGTACGCGTACGACAAGGCCAACCAGCCGCTGCTGGTCGCGGAGTGGAAGGCGACCGTCGCGCTGCCCTCGGCCGGGATCGAGCCGATCGAGGTGCCGTTGCTGCGGTTGACGGACAGTCACGCCTACGGCGACATCAGCCTGCCGACCCCCGGCGAGTGGCAACTGAAGATCACCGCCCGAACGACCGACATCGACCAGGCCACGGTGACCGCCACCGTGCCCATCCGTTAGAGAGGTTCGCGAAACCCATGACCCGACTCCGGCGTACCGCAACCGCCGCTGCCGCCCTGGCGTTCACCGCCGCCGCCACCGCTGTGCTCGGCTTCGCCGGACCGGCGTCCGCACACGTCACGGTGAACCCGAAGGAGGCGTCCCAGGGTGGCTACGCCCGGGTGGCGTTCCGGGTGCCCAACGAGAGCGACACCGCGTCGACCACCAAGCTGGAGGTGGTACTGCCGGAGAACGCCCCGGTCGGCTCGGTGTCGACGATGCCGGTGCCCGGCTGGACGGTCACCACGGAGAAGCGCAAGGTGGACCCGCCGATCGAGGTGCACGGCAGTCAGCTCACCGAAGCGGTCTCCAAGATCACCTGGACGGCCTCCGGTGACGCGGGGGTGAAGCCGGGTCAGTTCCAGGAGTTCCCCGTCTCGATGGGGCCGCTGCCGCAGGTCGACTCGATGGTCTTCAAGACCCTGCAGACCTACTCGGACGGCAACATCTCGCGGTGGATCGACGAGCCGGCGCCGGGTGCCGAGGAGCCGGAGCACCCCGCTCCGGTGCTCACCCTGGCCGCCGCCGCGGCGCCGTCGGGTTCGGCCTCGCCGACCGCAGCCGTCGCCTCGCCCGACGACGATGACGACGACGACGGCAACGGGCTCGCGGTCGGCCTCGGTGTGGCCGGTCTCGTCGCCGGCCTGGCCGGCCTGGTGCTGGGCGGGCTGGCGTTCGCGCGTACCCGCCGGGAGCCGGTCGCCAAGGCCTGACCCTGTTCCACCCGCTGGCCCGCCGGATCTTCCGGCGGGCCAGCGCGCTTTCCGGAGCCGATGCCGACCGTGCCGTGGATATCCCCTGATCAGACGGCGTACGTCGGTAAGGTCGGCCGGGTATTTGGCTACGGAGGGGGACGGTGCGGATGCGGTTCGTGCGGATGATCGCCGGAGTGCTGCTGTTGGTCGTGGGAATTCCGGCGCTGTTCGCCGGCGGCGGGCTGTGGCTGGTGAGCCGACACGCCGACCCCGGTGGGTCCTTCGCCGCCCGTTTCGAAACGGTCCGCACGCCCGGTCACGCGATCGTCGTCACCGACCTCGACCGGTTGCTGCGGCAGGAGGCGCCCTTCGCGCGTACCGCGCAGACCCGACTGCGCCTGGACGCCCGCACCACCGGCGGGCCGGCCTTCGTCGGTTTGGCGCCCACCGCCGAGGTGCGTGGCTGGCTGGAGGCGGTGCCGCACGCCACGGTCCGCCGGGTGGCGCTGGCCCGGGGTCCGCTGCCGGTCCGGCTTGATCCGGCCGGACCGGCCGCCGACACCCCGGGCGTCGCGACGGCCGACGGGCCGGTCACACCGCTGGGCCGGCCCTTCTGGGTACGCGACGGGATCGGCTCGCTGGAGTGGAGCGCGGACGACCTCGCCGGCGAACCCATGAGCCTGGTGGTGATGCGCCCCGACGGCGAGGCCGACCTGGCCCTGGACCTGCGCGCCGAGTTGCGGGTCGGGTGGACCGGCCCGGCCACCTGGGGTCTGTTGACCGTCGGCGTGCTGCTGGTGGTGTGCGCGGCGCTGCTCCTGCTGCGGCCGCTACGGCCACGCGAGGTGATCTTCGTGGTCGAGCCGGATCAGGTGCCGGTGCTCGCCGGCCGGCTCGGGGTCACCTCGCTGAGTGGCCTGGGCCTCCGGCAACCCGATCCGACCCCACCGTTGCCGGCGCGACAACTCGCCCCGGTCGGCTCCGGGGCCCCGGAATCCGCCCGGCCGGCGATCGGCGCGGCCCGCGCGGCCACCCTCGCCGACCTGGACGAACCGGTCCGGCCGCCCCGCCCGCCGGAGGTGACGCTGAGTCTCGCCTGGCCCCCGGCCGACGTGGACGAGCCAACGGCCCGCCCGGTGGCGGCCGCGCCGGGCGACGAGCCGGCCCGTGGCGGCCCTGGCGGGTGACGGCCCGGCCGGTGGCGGTGGGTGAGACGGCGAGTGGCCCTCCGCGCTGCCGACGCGGAGGGCCACTCTCACCGGGGGATCGGTGCTACCCGAGCGACGCTTGAGGTAGATGAGGACAGGTTAGCGCCGAACATGGTTACTCGGGAGGTCTGTCCAATTGGTGCGATTTTCCGCACTGAGCCCCGAGCGCACCGGCAACACCACCAGCAGCAGCAGGCTGAGCAGCACGTAGGTGTTCTGCACGACGAAGTCCACCGGGTCGTGAGTGCGGACCGGTCCCGCGCCCCAGGCCTGGAACGTCACCACGCCGTAGATGGTCACGGCGGTGATGCCCAGCGCGAGCCCGGCCAGCCACCGACGCCGGCGTGCCTCGTCCGGGCGGTCCGCGCTCAACGCCGCGTCGGCGAGCAGCACCACCGCCGGCACGAACCAGTAGATGTGGTGGGTCCAGGTGATCGGGCTCGCCAGGGAACCGACCAACCCGGTCAACGTCAGGCCCGTCAACGGGTCACCGGCCCGCGCCGCGCGGGCGGCCCGCCACAGCCCGTAGCCGGCGACCGTGGCGACCAGCAGCAGCCAGAGCAGCCGGTCCGGCTTCTCCGGCTCGGTGAACCGGCTGAGCAGGCCGAACAGCGACTGGTTGCCGACGATGTCGGTGCGTCCCACCCGCTCGGTGGTCCACAGCTCGTGCGTCCAGAACCGCCACGAGTCACGAGGGGCGATCGCCGCCGCGAGCAGGGTCGCCGCCGCCGCGGTCGCGCTCGCCACCGCCGCGGCCCGCCACCGCCGGGTGGCCAGCAGGTACACGATGAAGATGCCGGGAAAGAGCTTGAGCGCCGTCGCCAGCCCCACGCCCACCCCGGCCCAGCGTCGCGCCTGCGGTACCGCGAACAGCAGGTCGGCCAGGATCAGCACGACCAGCAGCATGTTGATCTGGCCGAAGGTGATCGTCTCGCGGATGCTCTCCACCGCCAGCACCAGCAGTACGGCGGCGACCAGGGTGAACCTTCGGGGCAGGTCGTGTCGGGCGATCACCGGCGTCACCAGCCACCGGGTGGTCAGCACCACGGCCAGCACGGTGAGCGCCGTGAAGATCGCCACGGTGGCGCCGAGCCGCAGCAGACCGAACGGCCACAGCAGCAGCGCGCTGAATGGTGGGTAGGTGAAGTACAACTCGCCCTGCACCCGGTCGGGCTGGACGTAGTCGTAGAGCGGGTGGCCGACGCGCCACCAGTCCATCGCGGACATGTAGATCTTGAGATCGAAGAAGTTGTGCACGAGGCCGGGCAGGTACAGGGCTGGCAGCACAGCGCCGAGGGCCACGACCGCGACCAGGCGACGGACCGTACGGCCGCCGGGATCGTCTTCGGTGACGGCGGGCGGTGCGACGGGTTCTGCTGGCACCCCGAAACCCTAGCGGGCCGGTCCGCCGAGAGCGCGCAGCCGCGGGGCGTGGGCTGCGCGTAGGCTGTCCCGGTGGCTGATCTCCTCGTCTGGATCGACTGTGAGATGACTGGGTTGGACCTCGGCAGGGACAAACTGATCGAGGTTGCGGCACTGGTCACCGATCCCGACCTCAACGTGCTGGGTGACGGTGTCGACGTGGTCATCCACGCCGATGAGGCGGCACTGGAGGGGATGCCGGAGATCGTTCAGACCATGCACGCCAAGTCCGGCCTCACCGAGGAGGTCCGTCGT
This sequence comes from Micromonospora sp. CNZ322, assembly GCF_007827755.1. NCBI lineage: Bacteria > Bacillati > Actinomycetota > Actinomycetes > Micromonosporales > Micromonosporaceae > Micromonospora > Micromonospora sp. CNZ322. The sequence goes on along the minus strand of NZ_VITD01000001.1, from coordinate 311,456 downwards.
TCGGCGGTCACCCTCGCCGAGGCCGAGGACCTGGTCCTGGACTACGTCCGCACCTTCGTCAAGGACCCGCGTACGGCTCCGCTCTGCGGCAACTCGATCGCCACCGACCGGGGCTTCATCGCCCGGGACATGCCCCGCCTCGACGCGCACCTGCACTACCGGATGATCGACGTGTCGTCGATCAAGGAACTCTGCCGCCGCTGGTACCCCCGGGTGTACTTCGGTCAGCCGCAGAAGGGTCTCGCGCACCGGGCGCTGGCCGACATCCGGGAGAGCATCCGGGAGTTGGAGTACTACCGGCGCACAGTCTTCGTTCCGCTGCCCGGCCCGGATGTCGAGACCGCCAAGGCCATCGCCGCCGAACTCTGACCGCGCCGGCTCGTCCCGGGGAGCAGGGAACCCGCTGGACGAGGTGCGTCGCGGTGTGGCTATTATTGGTCCGCACCCCGCCCGGAGCGATTGACCGGGCGACGGCGGCATGGTGGCTGTAGCTCAGTTGGCAGAGCACCGGGTTGTGGTCCCGGTTGTCGTGGGTTCAATTCCCATCAGTCACCCCACTGGTTTCACTGCTCAGGCCCCCTCCTCGGAGGGGGCCTGAGTCGTTGTAGGGGCGAAATAGGGGACCACGCGAAAGCCCCCTCCTCGGAGGGGGCTTTCGTCGGCTGGCTCAGGCGGTCGGCGTGGGGGACGGGGTGACCGTCCCGTCCGGAGCCGGGGTGGCGGCGTCCGGGTCGGCCGGAGGCTCGTACGGAAGGGCGCTGCCCTTGACGTACTCGTCCCAGCTCATGTTCCAGTCGGTCCAGCCGTTGCCGTTCTGCAGCTTGCGCTCGGTGCCCTTGACAGTGATCGGGTCGCCGATCTGGGTGTTCTTGAAGAGCCAGTCGCCGTTGGCCATCGACACGTTCACGCAGCCGTGCGACACGTTCGTGGTGCCCTGCTGACCCTCGGACCAGGGTGCCGCGTGGATGAACTCCCCGCCCCAGGTGAGGCGCTGGGCAAAGTCGATCTTGGTGCGGTAGCCCTCCTCCGGGCCCAGCTCCTCGAACGTGTCGAAGACCGTCTTGCGCAGCTTCTCGATCACGACCATGGTGCCGCTGGACGAGGGCGTGCTCTTCTTGCCCAGGCTGACCGGGATGGTCTTGATCACAGAGCCGTTGCGGGTCACCGTCATCCGCTTGGTCTTGTTGTCCACCGTCATGACCACCGCCGCGCCGATCTTGACGTCCACCGCGAGGTCGGCGCGGCCGTACCAACCCGCACCCATCGGCAGGCCGCCGGCCTGCACCCGGTAGGAGACCTTGCTGTCGGGCTTCCAGAACTCCTTCGGCCGGTACCGGATCTCGGTGGGGCTGACCCAGTGCCAGATCCCCTCCTGCGCCGGGGTCGAGGTGACGGTCATCCGGCGCTGCACGTCGTCGCGGTAGTCCTCCGGGATGGCCCGGCTGAACTTCACGATCAGCGGCATGCCCACCCCGACCACCTGGTCGTCACCGAGGAAGCTGCTCACCCGTACCTGATTGCCGGGCTTGGCCATGGTGGTGAAGGTGCTCGTCGCGGTGGCCGGACGTCCGTCGTCGCCCTTGGCGGTCACGGTGGCCGTGTAGCTCGTGCCGTAGGCCAACGCGCCGGTCGGCAGCCACGACTTGCCGTCCTTGGCGAGGGTGCCCTCGACCGCCTTGCCGGCGGCGTCCTTCAGCTCGACAGCGGTCTCCACGGCGTCCTTCGTGGTGAAGGTGATGCCGGTGGACGCCGGCACGTCCTTGGCGTCGGCTGCCGGCTCACTGATCGTCGCCGCGGCCTTCGGCGCCGGGTTCTCGCCGCCGCCGTGCCACGAGGACGGCTTGCCGCCGTCGCCGTCGGTGCAGGCCGAGGTGAAGGCCAGCGCCACGGCGAGAAGGCCCGCCGCGAACACGCGGCGTCGCCCACCGGGCCTGATCAGCTGGTCCTGGCTAGCTCGCATGAATTCCCTCACAGTTGTGGTCGCTGCCCCATCGTCTCTTACTGACGCGCCAGAGCCGGTCCCGGTTGCCGAGGGTGAACCGAAACACGCCATCAATAGTGCCCGAATCCTGCTACTATTCGGCGTTTCGTGAGCCTGGTTCGTCTCCGTGCCCGGAGTGCGGGGGTCGCCGCGCTGTCATCGAGCGGCGGGAGTGCAAGGGTACGCCGGCCCGGCCAACGGCCGAGCCGGCGCAACGAGGGCCGACGGCTCAGACCGCCGGGCCGGCCCCACCGCTGGGCACCGGCAACGCGCTGCCCTTGATGAACTCCGACCAGCTCACGCTCCACGCCGTCCAACCGTTACCGGCGGCGATCCTGCGCTCGGTGCCCTTGATCGTGATCGGGTCACCGATCCGGGTCTTCTCGAACAACCACCTGGCGTTCGCCATCGACACGTTCACGCAGCCGTGCGAGACGTTCTGCCGTCCCTGCACGTGCTCCGACCAGGGCGCGGCGTGGATGTACTCGCCACCCCAGGTGAGCCGCTGGGCGAACTGGATGTCGGTCACGTAGCGGTTGGCCGGATCCGGGTCGTCGCGGGTGTCGAAGACCGTGGCTTCCTTCTTCTCCATCACCACCATCGTGCCGCTCGACGACGGTGTGCTCTTCTTGCCCAGGCTCACCGGGATGGTGCGCACCGGCGCGCCGTTCTCGTACACCGTCATCTTCTTGTTGGCGTTGTCGACCTTCATCTCGAACGACCGGCCGATCTTTGCGGTGGCCTTGCGGTCGACGTCGCCGTACCTGCCGTTGCTCAGCGGCACCCCCGCCAGGGCGATCCGCACGGTGATGGTGGTGCCCGGCTTCCAGTACTCCGGGGCCCGGTAGTAGGCCTGCGTGCCATTGCTGACCCAGTGCCACGCGCCCGGCTGCGGCGGGTCGGTCCGGACGAACATCCGCTTCTGCACCGCCGCCCGGTCCTTCTTCGGGATACCCGGGTGGAACTCGGTGACCACCGGCATGGCCACCCCGTAACTCTTGTCGTCGAAGAGGTACAGGCCCGAACCGATTGTCGACTTCGGCTTGGCCATCGTGGTGAAGCTGCTGGTGCCCTGGCTGCTCGTGCCGTCCGACGCGCTCGCCGTCACCGTGGCCGTGTAGCGGGTGCCCCACTTCAGCGGAGCGGACGGCACCCAGGCCGAGCCGTCGGTACGCAGCTTGCCCTCGACCGAGCCACCGCCGTCCGCCGTCAGGGTGACCGCGGACACCTTCCCGCCATCTGCGAGTTTCGCGCTGATCTCCGTGCTCACCGGCCGGTTCTTCGTGCCGTTGGCCGGGCTCAGCGTGAGCGGCGGCCCGCTCGGTGTGCTCGGCGTCGAAGGTGCGGCTGAGCCAGGGGTGGCGCTCACGTCCGACGATGCCCCGCCAACGAATTCCGGCTTCTTCTTGTCGCCGCCGCATCCGGTCAGTGCCAGCGACGCCGCCAGAGTCAGGGCGCCCACCACCGCCCCGGCTCGCGTGAACCGTGCCATGCCCACCTCTGTTCTCGCGTACCTGGCGGACATCGTGCCGCATCACCGCCCCAACCCACGCCCCGATCTTGGCGACGGTGGCCGGTTTGGGGCTTTTTGCCGGCAAAGCTCGACCGAAGGGGGGACCCGGGTAACCGAATTGGAGCGCGCCTTCCGGGGGTGCTAATGTTCTCTCCGTTGCCGACGAGCGCCGCTAGCTCAACTGGCAGAGCAGCGGACTCTTAATCCGCGGGTTCGGGGTTCGAGTCCCTGGCGGCGCACCAACGATCAAGGTCCTGACCTGGTGATTCACACCGGGTCGGGGCCTTTTTTGTGTCTTCAGTACGTCCGGTAACTGGCGGACACACGCGGTACGAGGATGATCTACCGGATCAACGGTTGGTGTTGAGGCGGACGATGGTGCCGTTGAGGGCGGTCGCGAAGAGCGTCCACGCGGCGTACGGGGCCAGTGCGACGGCCGCGACGCGGTCGGCCCGTGCGGCTCGGCGGAGCAGCACGAGGTTGGAGGCGTTGAGCGCGGCGATTTCGGCCAGCGCGATGGTGGGTCGGTGGGCCTTGAAGAACAGCGCGCTCCAACCGAAGTTCAGGGCCAGGTTGAGCCCGTAGGCGCGGGTGAACGCGGCGCGGTCGGTTCCGCTGGTGCGGTCCAGCACGCGGGCGCCGGCCACCGCGATCAGGGCGTACAGCGGCGTCCATGCCAGCGGGAACGCCACGGGCGGGGGTTGCCAGGTCGGCTTGCGTAGCCGTTGGTACCAGCGTGAGGAGGCGTCGGTGACCGTCGCCCCGGCGGCGGCTGTCACGGTGACCGCTGCCGCGGTCCTGGCCAGGGTTGGTAGTCGCATGCGGTTCAGCTACCCGGCCTGCGACGGATCAATCGCGCCCCGTTCACCGGCCGGCGGGCGGTGCAACGAGAGCGGAACGCTGTCGGAGTGCTCGGTTAGCCTCTGCGCCATGCCGATGATCACAATCGCCGATGAAGTGACCGGAGCGCCGAGCGGTCCTGAGTGGACCATGGACATCTTCGAGGAAGAGGTACGCCTCGGCGAGTTGATTCGGCGGCGGGTCTTTCTGGAGGTCGCGGAGTCCGGCGGGCACGTCGATCCGGAGGAGCGGACCCGGGCGACGCTCGAGGCGTTCGGCCGCAACGGCTTCGTCGTGCTGGTCGACGACCGGCAGGTGACGGCCCTGGACGACAAGGTCCACCTGCACGCTGGGTCTCGGATCACGTTCCTCAAGCTCGTCCCGCTGGTGGGTGGCTGATGGACACGTACGACCCGGAACAGGCGCTGCGCGAAGTGGTCACTGCCTTCAGGGGGCGGTCCAAGCGCTGGGAAAACGCTCTCAACGAGACTGATCAGCGGGACTTCGTCGATCAGGTAGCCGTGGTGTGCGGCTGGGCGCCGGCCAGCACGAGCCCGACGCTGCTCGCCGCGCTCAACGATCCGAACGGCCCGTACGATCTTGCTCCGCCGCAGATCGAGTTGTTGCCGGAGGCGACGCGCCAGGCGGAGTTGCTCAGCTCCGCCATCGCGGCGCTGGACGGCGCCGAGGCGGATCACGAGCGTCGTGTCGACGCGGTGATGACGGTGATCGGAAGCCTGCCGCGCCACCACAACATCATCAGGGAATCCTCATGGGGGGTCGCCTGCCGCGAGATGTGGGAGCGGGTTGAGCAGATCCTGGCCGCGCAACCGGTGCAGGTCCGGCAGAGGGTGTTCGACGCGTTGGCCGTGCCCGGGCAGGACAGGGACGGGCTGTCCACGTTCATCCGTGTTCTGCTCTCGGGCGGTGGGCTGGACGGCGCCGCCTGGCTGGACCGGCTGGGCGGTCAGGCGTGGCTGGGATTCGGCGGGTGGAGCACGTCGCTCGTGCGATTCACCCGCGAGTCGCTACAGGCCGAGCACCTCGCCGGGCGTTCGCACCCGGCGGGGCTGGCGACGTGGCGTCGGACGCGGATCGAGCGCGCATACTCCAGCATGGGCGAGGAGGACCTGGCGATGTGGCCCGTCGTCAACGTCGGTGAGCAGTGGGCTGACCGGGCCGTCGCGGACATCGAGGCGATGCCGGAGGAGCGTCGATCCGGGTGGCAGGCGTTGCTGGCCCATTGCCTGCTCGGCGCGGACAAGGCGCGGCCGACGGCCGCCTGGCAGAAGAGCGCCCGGGTTCTGCTCGACGCGGTCGGCGTCGACGAGTTCACCGAGCGGCTCGACGACTGGCTTCCGCTGGTGGGTCTGCCGCGCAGTCTGCCGCTGCGGATGACCACGTGCTGCCCCGGCCACGTCGACGATTTCCCGCCGCGGTTGGCCGACCGGCACAACGTCGGGGTGCTGTGGGGCCTGCTCTGGGCGCGAGCGATGTGCCCGCCGTCGGAGGAGACCCTGCGCAGCCTCAGCCACATCGCGGAACGGGCCGCCCGCAAGGTTCCCGGGCACGGTCCGTCGAGCCCGAAGCTGGCGAACGTCGCGGTCGCGGTGCTCGTCGACACCGATCACCCCGCCGCCCTCGCGCAACTGGCCCGGCTGGCGTCGCGGCTGACCTACAAGAGCACGCTCCGCATCGTCGAGAAGGGCCTGACCAAGCACGCCGAGACGCTCGGCGTCGGCCGTGAGGACGTCGAGGAGATGGCGCTGCCCGGCTTCGGGCTGCCGCTCGCGGACAAGCTGGGTGACAGCTCGTACGAGGTCGAGGTACGCGGCGTCGACGCCGCAGTGGTGTGGCGCAACTCCGACGGCAAGGTGGTCAAGGCTCCTCCGGCGCAGGTGCGCAAGGACCACGGCGAGGATTTGAAGGAGCTGAAGGCGACCGTCGCGGACATCGGCGCGACGCTGACCGGGACCCGCGACCGCCTGGAAGGGCTGCTGCGGCGCGACCGCGCGTGGACCGTCGAGCAGTGGCGGGAGCGGTTCCTGGACCACCCGCTGGCCCGGACACTGGCCCGACGGCTGATCTGGACCATCGACGGCGTCGCCTGCTGCTGGGGCGGAGACGCCCTGCGGACCGTGGACGACACGGTGTTCGACCCGGCCGGCGACGCCACGGTGAGGCTGTGGCACCCGGTCGACGATCCGACCACGGTCCTGGCCTGGCGGGACTTCCTGGCCCGGCACACGATCACCCAGCCGTTCAAGCAGGCACACCGCGAGCAGTACCTCCTGACCGACGCGGAGCGGGCCACCGGCACGTACTCCAACCGCTTCGCCGCGCACATCGTGCGCCAGCACCGTCTCAACGCGCTGCTCTCCCGGCGCGGCTGGTCGCACGTTCGACACCGCAACGACGGCACCAGCCCCCAGGACCCCTGGCTCGCCCTTCCGGACTGGGAGCTGCGCGCAGTGCTGCACATCGCCGGGATCGAGGATCGGGTCGAAGATCTGATGTTCGACACGATGGGGACCGACCAACTGGTGTTCCTCCGGGGGGAACGCGCGCCGGTGCCGCTGGAGGAGGTTCCGGCGGTCGTGCTGAGCGAGGTGATGCGCGACGTGGACCTGTTCGTTGCCGCGGCCGGGGTGGGCAACGACCCGAACTGGTACGACGGTGGTCCCCAGGGCCGGTACCGCCACTACTGGTCGCAGAACAGCTTCGGCGACCTCACCCCGACCGCTCAGACGCGCCGGGAGGTGCTGGCCGAGCTGATTCCCCGGCTGGCGATCGCCAACCGGTGCACGTTCACCGACCGGTTCCTCGAAGTACGGGGTGACCTGCACACATACCGCATCCACTGCGGCTCGGGCAACATCCTGATCGCCCCGGAGGACCGGTACCTGTGCATCATCCCCGACTCGGCGAAGGCGAAGGAGCCGGAGATGTTCCTGCCCTTCGAGGGCGACAGCCGGCTCGGCGAAATCATCAGCAAGGCGTTGTTGCTGGCCGCCGACAAGAAGATCAAGGATCCGGTGATCCTGCACCAGTTGGCACCGTGACGACGTGCCGACGGTCACGCAGGCTCGACACCGTCGTGGCAGGTCAGCTGGAAGCCCGCCTCGGGAGCAGCAGCTCCTCATGATCGAGTTCACGTTCCAGGACGCGGAGTTCCTCGTCCGGCAGTCGGCCGGAGTCGCGCCAGCGCACGAGCTCCTCGCGCTGCGCGTCGATGGCTGTCCGCCGGACACGAAGAGCCGTCTCGTACTCCGGTGAGGTGGGCAGCTCGGATGAGCCGCTCTGCTCCAGAAGGTCCAGCCGCCCGCGGTAGCGCGCCAGTCGGGCCAGCAGTTGCGTACGGGTGGTGTTGACGGCCACCGTGCTGTCCGGCTCCACGGCGGCAACCTCGTCGAGGCGGGCCAGGGCGGCCTCGACCGCCGCCGAGCGGGCCTCGTTGCGTACGCGGGCCTGGTCGGTTTCGTTGGCGCGCAGGCCCAGCATCCGCACGAGCGGCGCGAACGTCAGGCCCTGCCCGACGAGTGTCACCAGGACGACCACGAAGGTGCAGAACAGCAGGAGGTCACGGTCGGGAAAGGGTGCGCCGCTGTTGGTGGTCAACGGCAGGGTGAAGATCGCGGCCAGGCTGATCACGCCACGGGTGCCGGACCAACTCAGTGCCACCACTTCACGGGAGGTGAGCCGGCGGGCGTTGCGGTCAGCGCGCTCGATCCGCCGGGCACTCCCGGGTTCGTCGGGGTCGTCCTGCTCGGAAATGCCGCCCAGCCGGGTGTGCAGCGACCGGGGGAGGGACTGGGTCATCACCAGCCACGCGGGGCGCAGCAGGAGCACCACGCCGACCGATACCGCGACAGCGATGACGATGGTCGACGTGTCGTACTGACGCAGGCCCTTGACGACTTCGGGAAGCTGCTGGCCGATGAGCAGGAAGACGAAGCCTTCGAGGAGGAAGTCGACCAACCGCCACACCGCGCTGGTCTGCAGCCGGGCGGCACCCGAGGTGAGCTGCGGCGTCTTGTGACCAACGATCAGCCCGGCGATAACCACGGCGAGCACCCCGGAGACGTGCAGTTCCTCGCCCAACAGGTAGGCCACGAACGGTGTCGCGAGCGAGATGGCATTCGACAACAGTGGGTCCGCGGTGAACGGTCGGGCCAGACGTACCAGCCAGGCCACGGCCGCTCCCACGGCGACCCCGCCGACCGCCGCCAGCACGAACTGGGCAACAGCGGACGGAAACGAGAACTCACCACCCACCGCGGCGGCCACCGCGACGCTGAGCATCGTCAGCGCGGTGGCGTCGTTGAGCAGCCCTTCGCCCTGAATGATCGTGACCATCTTCGGTGGCAGGTTCACTCGGCGGCCCACCGCCAGGGCGGCCACCGGGTCGGGCGGCGCGATGGCGGCGCCGACCGCGATCCCGGCAGCGAGCGTCGCCCCGGCGACGAACAGGTGGAACCCGATGCCGACCAGCACCCCGGTGAGGAGCACCAGTAGCACGGACAAGCTGACCACGATGCGGAGGTTCCGGCGGATGTCCAACAGTGAGGAGTCCAGTGCGGCGCTGTAGAGCAACGGCGGCAGCACGATCATCAGCACAAGGTCGGGATCAAGGCCGATGTTGGGGCCGGGGAGCAGCGCGTACACGATGCCGATGAGCGGCAGAAGCGCCGCGGCCGGCAGACCGGTGCGGGCCGCCACCCACCGCACGACGACGATGACCGCGACAGCGGCGAGCACGAACAACAACATCGAATGGGTGCTCACCTGGCTACTTCCCTCTGGAGCGGCGCGAGGTTCTTTGGATCCACTGCGGGCTCGCGGCCGAGCCGGCCGTTCGGCGCCGGTCAGCGCAGCAGGCAGCAGTAACGAGCGTACCCGGTTGATCAACCGGACCTGGCCGGCTGCTGGACCCGGCCAGCACCGGCGACGACTACCGGTACGTCACCGTCGCGGCCGGGACGGTCCCCAGGCCCGTCCGGCCTGCTGCCGCGGCTGCCGGACAAGAGGTCTCGCCGGGTGCGGATCACGCCGACCTCCGTCGACCCGTACCGCGACGGCGCGTCCCGGGACCGTGCTAACGTCTCGTCCCGTTGCCGACGAGCGCCGCTAGCTCAACTGGCAGAGCAGCGGACTCTTAATCCGCGGGTTCGGGGTTCGAGTCCCTGGCGGCGCACCAACGATCAAGGCCCTGAACTGGTGGTTCACACTGGGTCGGGGCTTTTTCGCGTACGCCGGTTGCGGCCGGTCGCTCGATTGGTGGTCGGGAGCCGTTGGACCGGGCTGGCGTCGGTGGGACGGGGTGTCGCGCCACCGGATAGTTGGTTCCTCGATACGTCGCCATGGCAGGCGCGCCCTTCCAAGGAACTCCGATCGGACGTCGGGGCCTCATCAAGGTCGGATCCTGAAGTCACCGCGTGACGATGCGTCGGCCTGGGCTACGTCGCCGAGTTCATTACGGCCCGCTCTCTCGCGGTCCTCGTCAACGCCGCACCCGAGCAGCTCGCTCGCCTCGGCGTCGACCCGGAGCGGTCGGTAGCGTCGATCGACGCGGCGAAGTTCGACAACCGCCCCGCCTGGGATAACAAGGGTAAGTTCGACAGTCGACCCGGCTGGGACAACTGGAACAAGAGAAGGTAGCCCCACCACGGGACGCGCGGGGGGCGTGCCTACCCCGCGCCCACACAGGTTGAGGACACATGCGCACCACCACGATCGGCGACGTGAAGGTTCTTCTGCCGGACCTCGAACCGGACGACCTCGACACCACGAGGGACCTGGCCGGCGGCCTCACCGAGGCCCTCGTTGAGGGCGCAGCGTGGCACGGCTTGCACCTGGAGGACGTCCGCATCCGCAGCAGCCTGATCACCGGCGTGGACCTGAGCGAGAGCGCCTGGGAAGCAGGCAGCTTCTACGGCTGCGAGATCACCCGCACCGACCTCTCCGGCGCGGCCCTGATCGGCATCACCATCGAACGCTGCGCCATCACCGGCTCCCGGTTCACCGGCACCAGACTCACCGACGTACGCCTCAAGGACGTTCTGTTCGACGGCTGCCGCTTCGACTACGCCACCTTCCAACGCGTCACCGCCGCCGGCTCGGTCGCCTTCACCGACTGCACTCTCACCAACGGCGCGTGGTCCTCCTGCCGACTACCTCGCATCGCGCTGCGGTCATGTGACCTCACCGGACTGGAATTGGACTCCTGCCAGCTCGACGGCACCGACCTGCGCGGCAGCCGGCTCCAGGGACTCAAGACGCCGCTGGACAGCCTGCGCGGCGTCACCCTCAGCGAGGACCAACTTCCTGACCTCACCAGGCTGACCGTCGCCGCCTTCAATCTCACCGTGCGCAACGACTGAAGCCGAGGAGGCATCGTGCTAGCTGAACCCACTGGCGGCCCGGACACGATCCTCGTCTGCATCCGGGGCAACTCCGGCTCCGGCAAGAGCAGCATCGCCCGTGAGCTACGACGCCGGCACGGCCGGGGCTGCGCCCTGGTCGAGCAGGACTACCTGCGCCGCATCCTGCTGCGCGAACGGGACAAGCCCGGCGGCGCGGCACCGGCGTTGATCGGGCAGACCGTCCGGCTTGCGCTGGACCACGGCTATCACGTCGTGCTGGAAGGCATCATGCACAGCAGCCGCTACCGAAACATGCTGACCTCCCTGCGGGACGACCACCGCGGCCGGTCGCTGTTCTGCTATCTCAACGTGTCCCTGGCCGAGACCCTGCGCCGGCACCTCACCCGCCCGCAGGCCAGTGAGTTCACCGCCGAGCACATGAGCGGCTGGTACGCCGCCCATGACTTCCTGGACTGGCCCGACGAACTCGTCCTACCCGAGACCACCGGACTGGACGAAGCCGTCAAGGCCATCGCCGCTGTGGCTGGCCTACCCCAGACCGGACGCGACGACGACCTGCTACCGAACGTTCCGTCCCGGTAGAGCAGCTCTGCCGGCTACCGATGTCGCCGTTCCGGCGCACCGTTCACCAACATCAGCCCCGAGTGGCCTGACAGCCCGTCGACTGCAATGGCATGGAGCTCGCCCTACCGCGCCCGCCTGAGCCAGCTTTCGATGACTGTGAAGTCGTGCTCGGTCAACCCGCGACGGGGATCAACCCGATGTAGCAGGGCCGGACTTGGGTGGTGAGTCGACACCTACTGCTGATCGGCGTGGGAGATCTCGTCGCCGACTCAGACGATGGGGCGCCGCTGCGCCACTCGACCACGGGTCTTCCAGTGCAGGACGCCGACCTCGTCGGAGTCGGGCCAGTCGACGACGGGCAGGGGCGGTAGCCCGAGCAGGGTGCGAGCACGTGGCGCTTCCAGCGTGACCGCCCCGAGGGCGACGTGGGTGATTTGTGAGAGCGTGGCCACGGGGGTCGGAACTGCTTGCGGGTGGCCTGCTGCAGTCCTTTCGACTCGCAATGGCGAGGTTGTTCGACGCGCAAGGCGCTGCCGCGAGCCGCATTGGCGCGGGTTCGCGGCAGCGGGCGCTATTCCTGAGCGTCGACGCCGTCGGTGAGAGCCGCTTCCTCCGCGGGGGTGATCGGGGTAGTCACCGTGTTGTCCTCGGTGGACGGCAGCGTGATTTCTTCTTGGTCCTCCCACCACTGGTAGTCCCAACTGGACCGAACGGTGATCCGGTCAGCCCAGGGGAAGACCGCCGGGACGACGCCCTGCACTGCGCCGACGATCCGGGAGACCGCGGCGTCCAGGCGCTTGCCTCGAATGTTGGCTCGCAGCCCCTTCGGTACCCGCAGCTGGAACGTGATCGTTAGAACTCGGGGACTCGCCACTGCCTCTTCCTCTCTTTTGTCGTGCGCCGACGCTATCCAGTCTCAACGAGATTGTGAAGAGTCCGCGACATCGGCGCCTTTGACGCGGATGGCAGCGTCTCCCAGGAGAGACCGGATCTCCTGCGGCAGTAGGGCCCTCAGACCTGGCGGGAGCGGAGCCGCCGTACGTCCTCAGCCACCAGTTACCTCGCAGCTCAACGAGTCGAGCGGTAATCGCCTCGGGCCGGCGAAACGGGGGCTGCGGTGTACGACGTTGACCCTTTGCTTGGCAATCAGTGTGGACGGTAGATCGTGCTGCCCGGCGCCCCCGGGACAGACTGTTGCCATGCCAGTCATCACCGCCGTTCTCGGGGACATCACGACGCAGGATGTGGACGCCATCGTCAACGCGGCGAACAAGGCGATGCGCGGAGGTGGTGGTGTGGATGGCGCGATCCATCGCGGCGGGGGCCCGGCGATCCTGCGTGACTGCATCGGCCGGTTTCCTGACGGCCTCGCCATCGGCGACGCCGGATGGACCACGGCAGGTTACCTGCCCGCCCGGTGGGTCATCCACACCGTCGGCCCCAACTACCACGCCGGGCAGCGCGACCGCTCTCTGCTGGAGTCGTGTTACCGCCGCGCGCTGGGGGTCGCCGACGAGCTGGGTGCTCGCAGTGTCGCGTTCCCGCTGATTAGCACCGGCGTCCGCGGCTGGCCACACGCCGATGCCATCGAGGCGGCGATCGAGACCATTGCGGCCGCTGAGACGGGCGTCGACGAGGTGCGGCTCGTCGCACTCGACGAAGCCATGCACAAGCGAACCCGCGCGGCCGTCTGGGTTCGGTGTCCGCCAGCCGTCGAGACAGACAGCGTCGGCTCCTTGTTCGAGCGCGAGCCGATCCAGTACTCGCTGCGCGGCGATTTCTACCTGTGGCGAGAACTTCGGGCACGGTTCGCCGACACGCTGCTGCCAGACGACTGGTTCGATTTACGGACGCTCATCATGGACACCATCGAGCAGGTTGTCGGCGAACATCTCACCAGCCGCGAATCGGCACCGTGGCACGACCACGCCGGAGCGATATACGTCCCCGAGTTCGACCCGGGCCACGGCATGTCTGCCGGCGCCGTCCACGTTCCATGGTGGGTGCACACGGGAGTGCCGATCCTGCTCGACCGCTACGCCGCGCGACGTGAATCCGACGGATCCCCGGCTGACTGACTCACTCTCACCTACAGCTGGCACAACTAGATCGCCGCAACCCATCGCGACGTTCACGTAGGGCAATCCCGGCAATCGGGCTGCCGTCCAAGCGCAGCAGGTCGAAGACGTAATAGACGACCGGCGTGCTGCAAAGGAGACGCTGTGTCGGCGCCGACACGTGCCAGCGGTGGAATCGCGCGGTGGAGCACGATCGCGAGCAGGACGGCGAGGACCGCGGCGAGGGCGAAGATCGTCCGCCACCCGGCGGCGTCGGCGACGAGGCCGCTGATCGTGCGGGAGGCCAGGATGCCGGTGAGGGTCCCGGATCCGACGACGCCGACGATCCGACCGCGCTGGGCGTCGCCGGCAAGGTCTCCGGCGAGCGGAGTGAGGATCTGCCCGGAAATCGTCGTCACGCCGAGCACGCCGAGTGCGAGCAGGAGTACGCCGATCGACGGCGCCAGCGCGCACAGCAGCAGTGCGGCGGCCGAGGTCAGCAGCATGATCGGGACGAACCGGCGGCGGTCCAGGACGTCGCCGAGCGGTACGAGCAGCAGCACGCCAACGGCGTACCCGAGCTGCGTCGCGGTGACCAGCCAGCCGGCCGTCGCGGTCGTGACGTGTAGATCGCCTGCGATGAAGCCGAGCAGTGGCTGGGCCCAGTACAGGTTGCCTACGGCCACTCCCGCCGCCAACGCGAAAAGGAACGTCAGCCGGCGGCTCATCCCTGACGGCGGTGCCATGCGGGGTGCTGCCACCCTGCCACGCTACGACCTGGGGCAAAGCGTGTGCCTTGGCGAGGGCTGAGCGTGCAGGACCGGTCCGATGCCCAGGTTCCCGGGATCGAATTGCCAGGGGACTTCGGTGCCGCTGGTCTTCGTGGGGATCAGGAGCCGCCTGCCGAACGCGGCGCGTACATGATCAGGGCGACGCCGATCAGGCAGATGCCGGCGCCGATGACGTCCCACCGGTCGGGCCGGAACTTGTCGACGATCACGCCCCAGGCGAGGGATCCGGCTACGAACACGCCGCCGTAGGCGGCGAGGATGCGCCCGAAGTTCGGGTCGGGCTGGAAGGTGGCGACGAATCCGTACGCGCCGAGGGCGATGACTCCGGCGGCGATCCACCACAGGCCGCGGTGCTCGCGCCAGCCCTGCCAGATCAGCCACGCCCCGCCGATCTCGAACAGGGCGGCGACGACGAACAGCAGGATCGAGCGGACGATGGTCATCCGTGGACCGTACCGATGTGCCCGCAGCCCTCGATCATGCCGGTGACCCGGTTGAACAGGCACGTCCTGGAGCGATGGTGGCGAAGGGAATGGGGCAGCACGGCTGGCCGGCGCACTCGACGAGGTCGTCGCAGCCGGCCTCCACCGCGGCGCGCAGTGTGCCGGCGATGACCTGCAAGTCAGCAATCTTCGCCTCGACCTCGGCGAGCTTTGCCTGGGCGCGGACCCGTAGGCCGGCGTCGGGGTGGCGACCGTGCCGGTGCTGGCCCCCGTCGAGGAGTTCGGCGACCTCGTCGAGGGTGAACCCGAGCCGCTGGGCCGCTTTGATCACCCTCAGCACTGTGACCGCTTCGGCTGGGTAGAGGCGGTGCCCGCCCAGACTTCGGTCTGGTTCGGCGAGCAGTCCGCGGCGTTCGTAGTAGCGCAGCGTCTGCGCGTTCACCCCGGCTGCGGCGGCGACCTGGCCGCTGCGTAATCCGCTCATGCCGTCATCCCGGCGGCGGCTCGCAGCGCGAGCGTGTCGAGGACGTCGACGTGCGCGGCCGGCACCTGCACGTCGAGGCGCAGCGTGCCGGTGTCGGCGGCGAGAGTGAACGAGAAGAACGAGCAGCAGGAGCTTTCCCGGCCGATGAGGTCACGGGCGGTCGCCTCGGCGGTCGGGTCGAGACGCCACAGCAGTTCGGTGGGAGACAGCCGCTGCTGCGCCAGCAGGGCGGTGGCGAACAGGTCGTCGAATTCGGCCAGCCGCAGCGGCAGTTGTCCGCTTGGCAAGGTGCACGACTCGGGCACCCACGCCTGGGAGTCAGTGGTCATACCGACGACGGTAAGCGTGTACCTGAGTACCGGATGCAAGCCCGACGCTCAGCAAGCTTGCCAACCGGTCGCCACGGCCCAAGGTTCAGACAGGTGGGCGTTCGTGGTGGTCGATTTCGGCGCGGAGCGTGTCGGCGAAACCTTCGGCCGTGGCGAGTTGGTCGCGCAGGGCGGTGACGCGGGTGGTGGCGGCGGTGTGGAACATGGCGAGCCGGTCGAGCAGGGCGGCGCGGTCGGCGCCGGTGGTGGTGTCGAGGGCGTCCAGGACGGTGAGGAGGTCCCGCATCTCGTCGAGGGTGAAGCCGAGGGGTTTCATGCGTTTGACGACGGCGAGGCGGTCGAGGTCGGGTTCGGTGTAGAGGCGGAAGCCGCCCTCGCTGCGGGCGGAGGGGACGATCAGGCCGGCTTCCTCGTAGTGGCGGATGGTGCGGATGCTCAGCCCGACCCGTTCGGCGGCCTCGCCGATCTGCATGAGACGGCCGGTGGCCGAGCCGGAGACGTGCTGCTCCGGCTCGGTTTCCCGGCTGGTGGTGGCCATCAGTGGCCGACGCCGAGCTGACCGGCGAGGGTGTCGTGGATGCGGGCGCTGGGCTTGTTCAGTTCGATGATCTCGACGGTCTTGCCGCGGGTGGCGTACTTCTGCGTGATGGCGTCGAGGGCGGCGACGGATGAGGCGTCCCAGACGTGGGCGTGGGTCATGTCGATGACCACTGTCTCGGGGTCGTTCGCGTAGTCGAACTGGCCCACCAGGTCGTTGCTGGAGGCGAAGAACAGCTCGCCGCGCACCGAGTAGATCCGTGTGGTGCCGTCCGGGTCCAGGACGCTGGTGACCTCGACCAGGTGGGCCACCCGCCGCGCGAAGATCACCATGGCGGTGAGGACGCCGACCACGACGCCGATGGCGAGGTTGTGGGTGGCCAGGGTGGTGACGACGGTCGCGACCATGACGATCGTCTCGCCGTACGGCATCCGCTTGAGCGTGGCCGGGGCGACGGAGTGCCAGTCGAACGTCGACACCGCCACGATGATCATCACGGCGACCAGGGCAGCCATCGGAATCACCGCCACGACGTCGCCGAGCGCGACGACCAGGACCAGCAGGAACACGCCGGCCAGGAACGTCGACAGCCGGGTACGGGCGCCGGACGCCTTCACGTTGATCATCGTCTGGCCGATCATGGCGCAGCCACCCATGCCGCCGAAGAAACCGGTGACGATGTTGGCCAAGCCCTGACCCCAGGACTCGCGCGTCTTGCTGGAGGGGGTGTCGGTGATGTCGTCGACGAGCTTGGCGGTCATCAGCGACTCCATCAGCCCGACCAGCGCGATCCCCAGGGCGTAGGGGGCGACGAGGGTGAGGGTGTTCATGGTCCAGGGGATCTGCGGCAGGCCGAGGGTGGGCAGGCTGTCCGGCAGGGCTCCCTCGTCGCCGACGGTCGGCACCGCCACGCTGGCGAAGACGGTGACCAGGGTCAGGACCACGATGGCGACCAGTGGCGCCGGGATGGCGCGGGTGAGCCGGGGGAGCCCCACCATGATCGCCAGGGCGACGGCGACGAGCGGATAGACCAGCCACGGCACGCCGAGCAGGTGCGGGACCTGGGCGGCGAAGATGAGGATGGCCAGGGCGTTGACGAAACCCACCATGACGCTGCGCGGAATGAACCGCATCAGCTTCGCCACGCCGAGCACGGCGAGCAGGATCTGGATCGCGCCGCCGAGGATCACCGCCGCGATCAGGTAGTCCAGCCCGTGTTCCTTGGCCAGCGGCCCGACGACGAGGGCGATGGCTCCGGTCGCGGCGGAGATCATCGCCGGACGCCCTCCGCAGATCGCGATGGTGACCGCCATCGTGAACGAGGCGAACAGCCCCACGCGGGGGTCGACACCGGCGAGGATCGAGAACGAGATCGCCTCCGGGATCAACGCCAGGGCGACGACCAGACCGGCGAGGACCTCGGTGCGGAACACCTTCGGCGACAACCAGGACGGACGGGACAGACGCGGCCGGTTGACCGCGGACAGCACAGAAGACATACAGCCATTTCCACTCGGACGTCCCGTGGACGCACACAGCTCGGGCAGCTACCCGCCGATCAGCGTCAGCCGTTTGAGCGGCTTCAGGCCGTCATTGCCCGGACGCGTCACAGTCGCCGGGCGAGCCATGCGGCCTCGCTCTGAGAGCCGACAGCGAACCTACCCTTCCGTCAGGGGAGAGTTCATCGAACGTGGTGATCATCACCGAACCTGACACAAGGCGTTGCCGGCGCCCGCAGACGCCGGCAACGCCCCTGGGTCAGTTGACGTGGGTCAGGCGCGTGGCGACGCGCAGGCCCGTGAGGGTGTCGTTCATCCACGGCACCCGCTCGCGGTGCAGACCGGCGGTCATCTGGTCCGCCCACACCTCGTACCGCTGCATGAGCGTGTTGGCGCGGGACCGCGCGCTGGTGATCAGACAGTCACCCAGTGGGTCACCGGGAAGGTTGGACGAGTCGACAGCGGGCTCGCAGGGCACCTTGAGGCTGACCTGGTCGCGCAGTGGGCGGCTGGGGTCGAGCGAGCACGGCGTGGGCCCGCAGAGGGTGTAGCTCCCGCTCGCCTTGGCGTAGGCGTTACCGATCTTGGCGTCCGTCGGCATGTTCACCGGAATCTGGTACTGCCCGAACAGGTTCGCGGACAACACGTCGTCCGAGTCGAGGGCGTTGGGCAGACCCAACCGGGTGTACGCCTGGAGCAGCCGCGCCGCCGTGTTCACCTTCTTCAGGGCAGTGGGCACCGGCCCGCTGACCTGCGTGCTCTGGTCCCGTACCCGGTCGTACATGGACTTCTGCCGGCCCTGGAGGAAACCGCGCAGGGTCGGGGCCAGCGTGGTGTCCAGCGCCGTGTTGTTCACGACCGTCGCGCCGCTCGCGAAGGCGTACCGGCCGGACGGCCACTTCGGTGTCAGGCCCTGCTCGGGCGTGGTCTCGCTGTCACAGTTGAACAGCTCGCAGTCGACCTGGTAGACCTGCTCGTCGGGCCAGGTGTAGTCGGCGGTCCGCGAGTTCTGCCAGGCCGTGGACGAGTTCAGCCGGAACCGGCTGTGGATCTGCAACCGCAGCTTGCCGTAGTGGCGGATCACTCCGGTGCCGTAGCCCGTCGTACGTGTGTAGACCCAGCTCGGCGTGTAGCAGTGGCCGACCTCGGGCAACTCCCGTACACCGGCCGGCGGCTCGTCGAGGCGCGGCGTGTACGCGTACTGGAGTGCCCGCACCATGTTCGACATCAGGTCGTAGCGAACGTTGCTGGGCCGGTCGATCTGCCTGGTGCCGCTGCACGAGGGCACCGTCGCCTCGTCGGCCTTCGCCGGCGCCGGGGCGAGTGGCTTGTCGGTGTCCCAGAACAGGTCGTAGTTCTTGGGCGTTTTCACCTGTACGCCGTTGGCGTCCGGCTCATAGCGGACCTGGACCTCGTTGGCCCGGAAGTTGGCCAGTGCGGTCGACAGCTCATTGGTGGCGGCGACGTACTCGTTGACCAGCCCGGTGATCAGGCCGTTGGCGTTGCCGTTGGCGGGTCGACCGAAGCTGGCCGCGAGGTCGGCGATGCGGGTGCCCTCCGCCTCGATCTGCGCGGCGCGGCCGGCGCTGACCTGGGCGGCGTACGTCGGGTTCTGCAGCATCAACATGGCGTACGACTGCGCGCCGAGGTTCCACACCGTCGGGTTGCCGACCGGCGTCGACGGTTCGACCATCGAGGGGTCACGTCCGCTGGCGACCCGAGCCAGGTAGTTGATCGACCGGGCCTCGCCGAAGCTGTTGAGCACTGTGGTCGGGTCGACCGCCGGGTTGTCGGCGTCGGTCCGGGGCACCACGAAGGCGGTGCCGCTGGCCAGCTGTGTCGAGGTCAGGTGGAATTCGTTCTCCGGGCCGACGAACTCGCCGTACGTCGGGATCGGTTGACCGAAGTTCTCCAGGTAGCCGATGTACTTGTTGATGTCGGCGCGGGCGTCGTGCAGGGTGGCGTCGCCGATCGCGGCCAGCACTGTGGCGGCGATGTCCTCCAGGCGCAGGCCGAGCTGGGCGACCTGCTGCTGGACGAGGGTGATCTGCGCGGTGTTGCCGGCGATCGCGGCGTTCAACTTGTCGAACTGGGCCATCATGTTCGCGTACACCGTGTTGATCTGGGCCTCGACCCGCGCGAAGCTGGCGCGCATCTCGTCGCCGAGGGCCCGCACCTCGTCGCGCAACGCTTTGACCTGGGTCAGGATCTGTGCGTCCAGCGACGGTCCGCTGCTGCCGAAGAGCCCGACGACCGACATCACCGCACCGAAGATGTTGCCGGTCATCGCCAACGTCGCGGTGCTGAAGATCGAGCCCGCGAGGCCGCGGCCGGTGATCGCCGCCGCGTACTTGGAGATCGCACTGATCGTGGTGAGGACCGCCTCGCCGATCACCTTGACTTCTTGCCGGCGGCGGGGTCGGCGAACCCGATGATGGTGGAGATCATGCCCACCCCGGCTTTGATGTCGGAGATCGTCTGCTGGCGGTCCTTGTCCCGGTCCTCGGCGGCCTTCTTGGCCGCCGAGGTGCACGCGGCGCTCGGCGGCCCTTCCGGCGGACACTTCTGGTTGTTCTCGCCGATCTCGAGACGGATCTCCAGGCTCAGGCCGAGCAGCTCGGCATGCAGGGAGGCCAGCTGCTGCTTGGCCGCCGCGACGTACGCCACCGAGTCGTCCCGCAGGGCCAGGATCGCGTCGAGGTCGACATGCGAAAGTCCGGGATCCTGCCGGAGCTCCTCGTAGGTGTTGGTGATGTCCACCCCGATCGACTCGCCGAGGACGGCGTTCCAGGCGGTGGCGACGGGCGCGCTGGCTGTCGCTGTCTGTCGGACCGCGGACCACACCGCGGCGAGAGCGTCGTCACGGCCGCGCAGCCACTGGGCGGTCCGCAGCGCGCCGGAGGCGAGTTCCTCGCGGGTGTCCCACGGCTCGACAGTCTTGCCGATCACGGCCCCGACCAGGCCGGTGATCTCCGGCGAGGTTCGGGTGTCGCCGCCGGGCGCGCCGACCAGGATGTCGACGGACTTGAGCAGCAGGTCCTGTTCCGGCAGCAGGAGGTCGAACGTGGTCAGCGATTCGTCGAGCAGCTGCTGGCGTGCGGTGAGCTGGGTCTGTGCCTGTTCGGCCGTGGCGTTCGGGTGCAGCCGGTGCCACTCGACGAACTCGGCCGACAGCACGACGGTGGTGATCCGAGCGGCGCCCTGGAGATGGATCTCGGCGACCTGGCCGAAGGCCCGGTCGGTGAGCGCTGCCTGAGGGACGGGGACGGGGACGGGATCGGCCGACGCGGGCTCACCGAAGAGCACGCTTGCCGCGGTGACAGCGATCATCGCCAGCACGGCAGTCCCGCGCCTGGTGCGCGTGGAACGTTTGAATGTCATGCCGCGAACGTATTGAGCGGCCTGAAAGGGCGCGGAAACCGCGCTGACTCGCGCTCAGCCGGCGGCGGGTGACGCGGCAGCGTCGAGGGCCGGCGCCACCAGGGCGAACGCCTGGTCCATCAGCTCGGCGCAGGCGGCCGTCACATTCAACCGCGCCAGATCGTCCAGGGGGCGAGCAAACACAACGGAGGACAGATGTTCGCTGCCTATGTCACGGTCACCATTCTCGCGTCGATCTTCACCGGCATCGCCGCCGTCACCTACCTGATCGGCCACGACTATCCAAAGGCCCAGGCGGACATGAAGCGCGTACCACGGTCATGGGTACCGCGGTTGGGCATGGCGCTGGCGGCAGGCGCGTTGGGGTTGCTGGCCGGCTTCGCCGTACCGCTGCTGGGCACCCTCGCCGCCGCTGGGCTGGTGCTGTATTTCATCGGCGCGCTCATCGCGCACCTGCGCGTCGGCTCCCGTCAGCTGGTCGGCTGGGCCGTCTTCTTCGTCACCGTGGTGGCCGCACTGACCGTGAACGTGCTCTATCACTGGTGAATCGTCAGCTCCGACGTGAGGGGCGGCACCGAGGCCATCGCCGCGACCGCCGGACTACCTCAGGCCGGACGCCACGACGACGTACTCCCCGTCGTGCCATAGCCCGCCTGAGGCCGAACGCCAGGCAGGGCGGGCAGGTATTGCCCAGTCATTGGCGTGCATCTATAGTTGCGCGGATCACAACAATCATGGCCGTGGTGACGCGGCCGGGTCGTCGAAGCGCTTCGACGATTCGTCGTTCAGGCCCGTCAGCCGGGTGTCGAGCCTGGTCACGCCGGTCTCGGCGCCCCGCTGGGCGTCTGTCGTACGACATGAGGAGAACCGCATGCGGAACTGGCGCCTTCGGCGCGGAATCACCGCGCTCGCGCTTGCCCTGCTAGCCCTACCGGCCGTTCCCGGCACCGCGCTCGCCGAACCCACCTATCCGTTCCGAGATCCCCACCTGCCCGTGAACGTCCGGGTCGACGACCTGCTCGGCCGGCTCACCCAGGACGAGAAGATCTCCTGGCTGCACCAGTACCAGCCGGCCATTCCCCGGCTGGGCATCGGCCTGTTCAAGACCGGCACCGAGGCGCTGCACGGGGTGGCCTGGTCCACCGACATCGACAACAACGGCGCGGTGGTCAAGGCTCGCGGCACCGTCTTCCCACAGCCGGTGGGCATGGCGAGCACCTGGAACACCGACCTGATCCGGCAGGTCGGATCGGCTGTCGGCGACGAGGCGCGCGGCTACCACGCGCAGAACCCCCGGGTCTGGGGGCTCAACCTCTGGGCGCCGGTGGTCAACCTGCTGCGCGACCCCCGGTGGGGCCGCAACGAGGAGGGCTACTCCGAGGACCCGCTGCTCACCGCCGAGATCTCCACCGCGTACGGGTCGGGGATGACCGGCGGTGACCCCAACCACCTGAAGAGCGCGCCGACCCTCAAGCACTACCTGGCCTACAACAACGAGGTCCGACGCGATGTGACCTCCTCGAACGTGCCGCCTCGGGTGCTCAACGAGTACGACCGGGCTGCCTTCAAACCGGCCATCGCCGCCGACGCGGCGACCGGGATGATGGCCGCGTACAACCTGGTCAACGGCCGTCCGGCCACCGTGGACCCGGACCTGGCCACCGTGGTACGCGACTGGACCGACCAGCCGCTGATGAACGTCACCGACGCCTGGGCGCCGAACAACCTCGTCGCCTCGCAGGGGTACTACGCCACCCAGGCCGAGGGCAACGCCGCGATCATCAAGGCCGGCCTCAACAGCTTCATCACCGACGACACCAACGCGCAGCCCACCATCACCGCCATCAAGCAGGCCCTGGCGACCGGCCTGCTCACCGAGGCGGACATCGACGCCCGGATCCGCGAAATCCTGAACGTCCGGTTCCGGTTGGGTGAGTTCGACCCGGGCGGCGGCCGGTACGGCGGCATCACCCCGGACGTCATCAACAGCCCGGAACACCAGCGACTGGCCCGGCAGGCCGCCGGCGAGGCGATGGTGCTGCTGAAGAACGAGCGGCAGGCGCTACCGCTGGACCCGGCCCGGACCCGCAAGGTCGCGGTGCTCGGCCCGCTGGCCGACACCCTCTACTCGGACTGGTACGGCGGCGACCTGCCGTACCAGGTGACGGCGCTCGGCGGCATCCGCGAACGGCTGGGCAGCTCGGCCAGTGTGAGCGGGCTCGACGGGGCGGACCGGATCGCGCTGAAGGACGTGTCGACCGGCCGGTACGTCTCGGCCACCGGCACCACCGACGCCGACCGCGTCCTCGGGACCGGCGCCACCCCGGCGCTCGTCGCCCAGTTCGACGTGGTCGACTGGGGGCAGGATGTGGTGACGCTGCGCAACGCCGCCAACGGCCGCTACCTCGGCTACAACTGGGGGCCGTTCCTCACCCGCGACGAGCAGCCGAACGGTTGGTACGTCCAGCAGCAGTTCAAGCTGGAGCCGCAGGCCGACGGAACGGTGGTGCTGCGCTACGTCGGCTACGAGACGAAGGAGAGCTGGTTCGGTGCCGACACGTACGTGACCATCGGTGACGACGGCGCCCTCAAGCTCGGCGCATCGACCCCGGCCGCCGCGACCCACTTTAGTCGCGAGGTGATCAGCAGCGGAATCGACCGGGCCGTGGCGGCAGCCAAGGCGGCCGACACCGCCGTGCTGGTGGTCGGCAGTAACCCGTTCATCAACGGCCGCGAGGCGCACGACCGGACCTCAACGGCGCTGAGCGCTGGCCAGGAGGCGCTGGTCAAGGCCGTGGCCAGGGCCAACCCGCGGACCGTGCTCGTGCTCCAGACCAGCTACCCGGTCACCATCCGATGGGAGCAGGAGCACGTACCGGCAATCGTCTGGACCACCCACGCCGGCGCGGAGACCGGTCACGCCGTCGCCGACGTGCTCTTCGGCGACCGCAACCCGTCCGGCCGGCTCACCCAGACCTGGTACCGCTCGGACTCGCAACTACCGCCGGACCTGCTGGAGTACGACATCATCTCGTCCGGGCAGACCTACCTGTACAGCCGCGCGAAGCCGCTCTACCCGTTCGGCCACGGGCTGTCGTACACCCGCTTCCGGTACGGCCAGCTGCGTGCCGGCGCCCAGTCGGTAGCGGCCGACGGCACCATCACGGCCACTGTGGACGTGACAAACGTCGGCAGTCGGGCGGGGACCGAGGTCGTTCAGCTCTACACCCACCAGCGCACCTCGCGGGACACCACCCCGATCCGCCAGCTCAAGGCGTTCCAGCAGGTGAAACTCGCGCCCGGGCAGACCCGTACCGTGACCTTGCGCCTGCCCGCGGCCGACCTGGCGCACTGGGACGTCACCCGCAGTCGGTGGGTCGTCGAGTCGTCCGTCCACGACCTGATGGTCGGGGCGTCCGTCGAGGACATCCGGGCCCGCGCCGCGGTCCGGGTCCGCGGTGAGACCATCCCGGCCCGCGACCTGTCCCGGACCACCAGGGCGGAGAACTTCGACAAGTACGCGGGCGTCCGGCTCGTCGACGAGACGAAGCCCAGCGGTACGGCGGTCGGTGCCACCGCCGCCGGTCAGTGGATCTCCTTCGACGGTTCCGCGCAGCGAGCCGGCGCGCGCACCTTCACCGCGAAGGTCGCCAAGGCCGGTGCGGGCGCCGGCACGGTCCAGATCCGGTTGGGGTCGCCCACCGGCCGGCTGCTCGGCACGGCCACCGTGCCCAGCACCGGCGACGACTACCGGTACGTCAGCACCAGCACCGAGTTGGCCCGGGCCGTCGGCACCCACGATGTGTACCTGGTGTTCGACTCCCCGCTGCGGCTGGCGGAATTCTCCATCAGGTGACCGGAGCCCGGGCCGGGTCGATCGTCGACCCGGCCCGGGCCCATCGGCTGGTCAGCTCGCCGTGCAGGTCAGCGCCGGTGTACTGGGCGTGCCGCTCGACGAGCCGAGGAACCCGAACGCTGTGCTCGCGCCGGCGCCCAGTGCCCCGTTGTAGGCGACGTTGCGGGCGGTGACCGCCGACCCCTGGCTCGTGACTGTCGCGTTCCAGGCCTGGCTGATGCTCTGGCCACCGGCGAAGGTCCACGTCACGGTCCAGTTGCTGATCGCCGAGGTTCCCGCGGTGACCCGTACCTCGCCCTGGAAGCCGCCGGTCCACTGGCTGGTCACCGCGTACGTCGCGGTGCAGCCGGCCGCCGGCGGTGGCGTGGTGGGCGGTGGGGTGGTGGGCGGTGGCGTGGTGGGCGGTGGCGTGGTGACGGAACCACCCCAGCCGGCGGTGGAGTCCAGCCAGGCGGCGCGTCGCAGCATCCAGTCCCGCATGACCTGGACCTGCCCCTGCCAGGTGGGCGAGGTCGGGGTGCGGAAGAAGCTGACCGTCGGTGCCGTCAGGATGGGCCAGCGTTGGAAGTTGCGCTGGGCCGCGTTGGTCAGCGGGGCCGCGAGAGCATTGATCCGGGTCTGGAGCGCGGCGTCGGAGAGCAGGCCCCGTCGCAGCGTCTGCCAGCGCGATCGTGCCTGGTTGACGAACGCGGGGTCGCGCAGCAACTGGGCGAACCAGTCGTTGGCCGACGGCTGCCGGGTCTGCTGGTGCTGCCAGCCCGACACCTGGTCGTTGGCGAAGAATCCACCGACGCCGAAGCTGAGGTCGAAGTCCCACAGCGGACCCGCGAAGATCTTGGTGTCCCGGTCCTTGTAGAAGTGCGAGCTGCGGACGTAGGCGTCCATCTCCCGGCTCAGCTCGTTGACGATCATCAGGCTGATGAAGGAGTCGACGTCGATGTACTTGCGATACCCGGTGGTCGGGTCGGCGAAGGTCGACGAGTGCAGCACGTCGTTGAACTCCTGGAGGTGACCGCGCAGCCAGTCCCGTTGCTGCGGTTGCAGGGGCGACGGGTCGGCGACCTCAAGGTAGTTCCAGCAGGTGGCCGCCGGCCCGGTGCACGGCAACATCGGCTCCTCGGCCGCCATCCACTCGAACTTCCAGATGTACCCGCCCTGGATCTTCGGCAGAGTCACGTCGTCGGAGTCCAACTGCTTGAGGTCGAGGCGGTCCTTGGAGTTCTTGATCGTCTCCATGAACATGTAGACGCCCATGTAGTCGTTGGCACCCACCGGTGCGGCGTCCGTGTTGAGGTAGAACTCGGCGAACGCGTAGCGCGGGGCGGGCAGCCCCATCTCGCGCCCCAGGTCGTAGACGAGCGCCTCGCGGATCAGCGCCTTGTCGGGGAACGGGCCGCGCAACACCCAGTCGGAGTCGGCGGGCATGCCCAGCACCGGGTGGTCGGCGTCGTCGTTCTCGTTGTCCCAGAACTCGACGCGGAACGGCGTCTTCTCGAACGTCGCCGACGAGTTGCCCCGCAGCCGGAATCCGGCTCGGGTGCTGAGCGTCGGCGCGGCCGCCAACGATGTGGTGCCCCCACCCGTCGGTTCGAAGATCATGGTGGTGGCGTCGAAGTACTCACGGTCGGGCCGGCCGGCACCGTACGAGTCGATCAGTACCACCGGCAGGTCGTGGGCGGTGGTGACGTTCTGGGCGGCGTACATGGCGGTGCCGGGCGCACCCGTCGGTGTCTGGCCGACGAACGCCTGTGCCCGCAACTGGGTGGTGCGGGTGAAGCGCAGCGCCGAGCCCGAATAGAGCGACGACTGGGCGGTGGGCGGCTGCCCGTTTGTGGTGTAGCGGATCTGGGCGCCGCTGACCGTACTGCTCAGCGTCACCGCCACCTCCCCCTGGAAGGTGCCGCTGGGCACCGAGAAGGTGATGTCGCCGGCCAGGTCGTCTGCCGCGGTATCGGCGGCCGGGGTGCCGGCGGGGAGTTCGGTCACCGGTTGGGCGACCTGGGCCGCGGCGACGGGTTCGGCGCCGGCCGGTGGCGAAGACACCACGAGGAGGCCTGCGACGAACACGGCGGTGGCGGCGATCCCGGCGGCACGAAGGGCCGCCACCGGAAGACCGGTGTTGCGGGTGGTCATGCGCACGATGCCTCCTGTTCTGATCGGGTGGGAACGGACAACTCCAGGAGCGTCGAGGACGGGTCGGCGCGGAAATGGCGGCGTAGCGTCCGACGCCACGGCACATCGGGAAGGTCCAGGCGGAGAGCCGCGAGACCGGTGGCGTACTTCGAGATACGTACGGGCCGGATCCCGCGCTGCCACAGCGCGCGGTCGACCAGCGAAGGGGCCGAGCTGGTCTTGGTCTCGACCACGGCGATGCCGGGCAGTCGCAGGGTTTGGTCACCGTCCTGCCAGGTGAGCCCGGTGTCGATGGTGACCCGGCTCGCGGTCGCGGGCAGCAGCAGGGTGGAGCGACGGTAGCTGGTGACCAGCACCGGCTCGAGCGGGCTGCCGCTGAGATTGGACAGGATCAACTCCCGGTCAAGCACCTCGTTGACGAACCCGCGCCCGGACCGGACGGTGCGGCGGTCCTCGGCGAGATACGGCAGTCGGTGTTTGGTGACCCGTCCGCGCGCTCCGCTGATCTTCACCTCCAGCCAGCACTGGGTGGAGTCGAGGTAGGTCCGGGTCCGTACCTTGAAGCGCCTGCGCCGCCGGTACGCGGCGCAGTGGTAGCTGGCCAGGCAGGGCGTGTCGAAGTACACGGACTCGTACCGGAAGCTGCGTTCACCATCGATGTCGAGCACGCGGGCGTACGAGGTGAGCTGGTCCAGCAGATGCGGCAACTCGTCCACCGCGATGACGTACTTGCGGTCCACCCTGCACTGCAGCGCCGCCCGGTCGATCACCTCGGCGAGTGCGATCGGCGCCAGCGTCGCCAGCGGTGGCGCGTTCATCGGAGCGCTCCGGCCCGTACCGACTTGCTGGTGCCGGTCGCCGCGCTGCGCCGGGCGACGGAGTATCGGACGTCGACCACTGTGGTCTCGTTGACCATGTCGAGCCGCTGGACGATGGCGTTGTGCACCCGGGCGTTGAGCAGTTGCTCCAGCTGGGCGACGAGAGCGACGTGATCGGTGACGGCGGAGTCGAGCACCATGATCTGGTGCCGGTAGTGCCGGAGCAGCCGTCGATGGTCGCCGACGAACATCACCGCGACGATGAGTGCCATCAGGCCTCCGCTGAGCCACACCGAGGTGGTGCTGAGTGCGCCGAGAATGCCCAGTGCGAGAGCGGAGAAGTAGTACGCGACCTCGTGCTGGTCGAGCTCTGTCGACCGGAGTCGGATGATGGAGAGCACTCCGAACAGCGCCAGCCCCAGCCCGAGCCCGGCCCCGACGTCGCTGGCGCTCAGAGCGCTCGCCACCGCCAGGACGCCGACGTTGACCCCCAGATAGGCGACGACCAGGTCGCGCCGGCGGTGCCGGGGGAAGTAGAGCCCGAAGACGAGCAGCGCCACCGCGCAGATGTCGATTGCGAACAGGACGAGCTGCGACATCGCTGGGGTTCCTCCTGGTTCACGCCGGAGCGGACCGACGCCAGGCCGCCGTCGCCGCGTGGCGACCTGCGGAAGGTGGCCGGACCTCCGGGCTACTTTTCGGTAAAGTTTCGGTATTTCGTGGGTGACTGTAAGCAAAACATCAATGCAAGTCAATGTGTGATCCGCGCGCACACGCAGGTCCCCGGGCCGGCTGGCGGGGGTGCGGTGCGCCTGACGTGGGCAGGCCCGGGGCGCCGCCTCGGCCCGGGAGGTCGCCGAAACTTTCGGAGTCTTTCGGACGTCGCGGCGTCTCGATTGATCGGGTCCCGGGGGCGGGATGATCGTCCATCCCGCCAGGGGGTGGCTGCTGAGCCTCGTCGCTGCGCATTCGTCGGACGACGTAAGTAGGGGTGTGCGACCGGCGTGGTGGATCTGCCCGATCCGAGGGCATTTCGGCATAGACGCCCTCCAATTGCCGGTTGCATTGGTCAGACGTGTGACCTACGCTCCCAGTAAGAATTTCGGGGCGGTTAACAAAGAGTGCGGTCGGGGCGACGGAAGTCCCCGCCGGCCCTTAGTGGCGTCGCTGTTCCGTACTCGTCGCTCGATACGCACTTTGGGCACCACATCGACGACCAGTGAGAGGAACAGACGTGAAGTCAGCCATATCCACCGCTCGAATGTCAGTGTTGGCGGTGGCGGCGCTTGTCGCCGCCACACTGCCGGCAGTGCTGACAAACCAACTACCGGCCTCGGCCGCGGTCCAGGCGACCTACTATGTCGCCCCGGACGGTAACGACGCCAATCCGGGCACCCTGCAGTCGCCATTCCGGACTCTGCAACGTGCCCGGGACATCGTTCGTACGGTGAACACGAACATGACCGGCGACGTGAACGTCTACCTCCGTGGTGGCACCTATCCGGTGAGCAGCACTGTCGAATTCGGGCCGAGCGACTCCGGCACCAACGGCTTCCGGGTCAGCTACGCGGCCTACGCCAATGAGAAGCCAGTCCTTGACGGCGGCGTCCAGGTGACCGGGTGGAGCCAGCACAGCGGCAACATCTGGAAGGCGCCGCTCGACCGCGCCAACAAGCTGCGGGCGCTCTATGTCAATGACAAGCGTGCGTACATGGCGTCGAAGACGATCAGCTCGGCGGGCTGTTACGGGACGTACAACATCACGGCCAACCAGGCCTCGTGGGCCTGGGAGTCGGGCTCGCAGTGCGACGGCGCAAAATACAGCCTGAACGATTTCCCGGCCGTCGCCAACAATCAGGACGACATCGAGATCGAGACCGGAACGACCTGGACCACGGCCATCGTGGGCGTCCGACAGGTGACCACGAGTTCCGACGGCGTCAACCGGGTGGCCCTCTTCCAGCAACCGGGTGCGGCCATCGCGCAGGGCGCGTTCAACGGCAACGCCCAGGTTGGTGGAACCCACAAGGTGATGAACGCCTACGAGTTCCTGGACGCTCCCGGCGAGTTCTACTTCGACAAGACCAGCCGGACGCTCTACTACTACAAGGCCAGTGCCGAGAACATGTCGACCGCGACGGTCTACGCGCCGAACAACGTGACCACCGTGTTGCGGGTGGCCGGCACCTCGACGAGCAGCCACGCGCGCAACATCACCTTCTCCGGCCTCACGGTGCAGCACTCCGACTGGAACCTGGTCAACGTCGCCGGATCGTTTTTCAAGCAGGCGCAGCAGGGCAATCTCAGCGCGAACGTGTACGCCAAGGGCAACTTCCACGTCTACCACTACCGCAACGTCGATGTCGTTCCCGGCATCGTCCAGGTGCAGAACGCCGACGGGATCCTCCTGCAGCGCAACCGGATCCAACACACCGGTGCCGACGGGATCAGCATGGTCAACGACGTGCAGGGCACACAGTTGATCGGCAACCACACCAACGACATCGCGGGGTCCGCGATCCTCGTGGGCCATCCGCAGCACGTCTACATCGGGGACGGCACGTCGACCAACCGGGAGAAGTACTCGGCGTCGGTCGAGGGGCTGCCGAAGAACATCGACATCAAGAACAACTACCTCTACGACAGCGCGGTCCTGTTCAACGGGCACAGCCCCATCTCCGCGTACTTCGCCGACACACTCACCATCCAGCGCAACCGGATCGAGAAGACCCCGTGGTCGGGCATCACGCTCGGCTGGGGCTGGTGGAACTTCGACGGATCGTCGGGCTCTATCGTGCCGAACCGACCGACCACCACGGCGAGAAACAACACCATCAGCTACAACCACATCATCGACACGGTGCAACGCCTCAGCGACACGGCTCCCATTTACACGCTTGGGAGCCAGCCCGGCACCACCATTACGAACAACTATCTCCAGGGCGTTCCGTCGGGCCACAAGTACGGACTGCACCCGGATGAGGGCTCGGCGTTCATCACCTTCCGCGACAACGTCCTGAGTATCGACAAGAACGTCACCTGGATGATCAACTCGGACGATTTCGGGCGGAAGCACGATCTGAGCATCACGCAGATCTACGGCCCGATCAACAAGGTCTCGAACAAGAATCTGCCGAACAGCACGGTCGGCGACATCCTCGTCTCCTCCGACTATGTCTGGCCGGCGGCGGCGTACGGCATTGCCGCGAATTCCGGTCTTGAGGACGCGTACCGGGACATCATTCCGGCGAGCAATTTCTCCGCGCCGAACTACGTGCTGCCGGCCAGCACTTTCGTCAACAGTGCCACCGCGTCGATCCCGATCCGGAGCATCGGCGACGCCACCAGATCGGTCTGGTTGGCTCCGTACGGCACGACCACCTTCACCGCCGGGGCGACGATGACCAGGGCCACCGGCACCGCCACGTCCATCGCCGTGCCGGCCACTCAGGGCGAGTACCGGCTCTACGTCGTCGACGCACAGGGCAACCGGTCGGCCGAGTCGACAGCGATCGTCCGGCAGCAGCAGGGCGGTGGCAGCGGTACGGGGAGCGGACAACTCGTGGGTGGCCAGTCCGGCCGCTGTGTCGAGGTGCCCAACTCCTCGACCACCAACGGCACTCAGACTCAGCTCTGGGACTGCTCCACCGGCACCAACCAGCGGTGGACCCACACCGCCAGCAAGCAGCTGACCGTGTACGGCAACAAGTGTCTGGACGCCTCCGGGGCGGGCACGGCCAACGGCACCGCGGTCATCATCTGGGACTGCCACGGCGGGCTAAACCAGCAGTGGAACGTCAACACCAACGGCACCGTGACGAACGCCCAGTCGGGGCTCTGTCTCGACGCCAACGGCGCCGCCACCGCCAACGGCACGAAGCTCATCCTCTGGTCCTGTAACGGCGGCACGAACCAGCGGTGGACGCTGCGTAGCTGACCGACCAGAAAACCCCGGGGCCAGGCCGACACGGGCCTGGCCCCGGCTACCTCTGGTACGCGGGCCGCCGGCGTGGGTGTGGGCATCGACCGTCGGACTCCACGGTCGATGCCGACACGTGCTGCCGGGTCGATTCGACCGGCGTCGTTACTTGGCGGCGTTCAGGGCCACCAGTGCCTGGGCGGTACGGAAGTACGGGCTACGACCGAGGTCGCCGACAGTGGTGATGTTGAACGCCTCCTTGAGCAGCTTGGCATCGCCAGCGCTGACGCCGGTGAGCGCATCCACCGGTGAGTCGACCAGCTCGGCGAGAGTCTTGTCCTGGTAGGCCTTGATGACCAGCTTGCTGAAATCGGCGGCAACAGTCATTCGTTCTCCTTCGATCTGTGGGGTGGGCAACTCGCAACTCGCCCAAAACTGAAACTTCAGCGGAACCAGATCATGGTGCACTGACGGGAATTCACCGTGGACAGCGACGAGGGGCTGCCGGGCACTCGTCAGGCGGTCACGCCTCCGGCGTGGCCTCGGCCGTCTCGGTCGGCTCGGCGGCCTCGTCGTCCTTCGAGGGTTCCTCCTCGTCCGCCGCCTTGACGCGCGCGGGCTCGGTCCAGGAGAACTCGATCTCGACGGACACCTCCGTCTCGTTCTCCCGCTCGATCTCCAGCTCGCACCGCACCGTGTCCGCGACCGTCACCGCACCCGCCGCGCCGTAGAAGAGCCGCCCGTCAGACTCCAGCTGGTTCGCCAGTTGGCGCAGCCAGGCGGCCAGGTCCGAGCGCGACACCGTACGGGCGTCCTCGTAGATATCCATGTCGGCCATGCTCGCACTCCACAAAGGACAGCGTGCGCAGGGCTTCGGCTTCGGACGTCCCGGCCGGCATGATATGGATCTTGCCGGGGGCGATCGTCCGGGAAATGTCGGCTTCGGAGGTGCCGTCGGACAACGTGCGGGTAATGCTGGGCGATGAAGTCGACCTGGAAGCCCCACGAGAAGCACGGCGGCCTGTCGGACAAGGACAAGCGCGAGCTGCCGGAGAGCGTCTTCGCGTTCCCTGAGAAACGCAAGGAACCGATGACCGATGCCAGCCACGTCCGCAACGCCGTCGCCCGGTTCGACCAGGTGCAGGGCGTCACCGACAAGGACCGCGACCTGGCCTTCCAGAACATCCTCGCCGCCGCCAAGCACTACGGTGTCGACGTCGCCGAGACGAACTGGCGCCAACTCGGCAAACTCCCGCACACGCCGAACCCCGCCCACTGACGGGACACCGGCACGATTCGGCTGGCTCACCGGATAGGTCCGTATTCGCTGGGTAAGCGGCGCGGATGCCCGCCAAGCAGGAGCCGGCAGCTGACAACGACCCGCCCCCGCACGGGGTGTCCCGGGTCGACCGCACCTGGGCCGGCCTGCCCGAGCGGGTGCGGCACGGGTTGCGCACCCGCGCGTGGCGGTTCCGCCTCTACGGGCTGCTCGCCGTGCAGGCCGGCGTCGCGGCGTCGATCGCCTGGTTCGTGGGGTACCAGTTCCTGGACAATCCCGCCCCGGTCCTCGCGCCCACCACCGCGGTCGGCATCGTGGCCGCCTCGATGGGCACACGCCTGCGCCGCACCATCGAGCTGCTGGTCGGGGTCGTTCTCGGGCTCGCAGTCGGTGACGCGGTCATGCCGCTGTTCGGCATCGGGCCCTGGCAGACCGGCCTGGTCGTCGTACTGGCGATCATCGTCGCCATCCTGCTCAAGGGCGGTGGCTCCCTGCTCACCCAGGCCGGTGGCACCGCGGTGCTCATCGCCACCCTGGAACCGCCAGTGCGTGACCTGTCCGTTCCTCGCTTCGTCGATGCCGCGGTCGGCGGACTGGTCGGCTTGGCGGTCGGTCTGCTGGTGGTGCCCATCCACCCGCAGCGGACGGTGCAGCGGCTGGCCGAACCGGTTCTCGACCCGGCTATCGCCGCCCTGCACAGCCTGGGCGGGGCGTTGCGTCGTCGGGACCTTGACGCCACCGAGCAGAGTCTGACCGGCCTGCGGATTCTCGGGTCGCGGATGAACGCGCTGGACGAGGGGCTCGGGGCTGCCAGGAGGTGGTGCGACTGGCGCCGCTACGGTGGCACCAACGCAGGTTCCTGGCCCGCTACACCCAGGCCGTCAAACATCTCGAGCGGAGCCTCTACGGCTGTCGGGCCGTTGCGCGGAGACTCACCAAGGCTCTCCGGGAGGATGAGCCGATACCGGAGGAGTTCGCGGCAGCCATCGAACTGCTGGCCACCAGCATGCATACGCTGAGACGCACCACCACCCCCGAGCGGGCGGACCCGCAGGAGGCGCGCCAGCAGATCCTGACCGCTCTCAAGCTGGTCGGAGAGGCGCAGGGGCCCGCCGCCCCGGATCCCACCCGTCCGCACGCCCACCGGTTGGGCTACTCGGGGATGACCGCCGCGGGCGAATTCCGCATGGCCGCCCAGGACCTGCTCATCGCCAGTGGGTTGGACACCGACGAGGCGGTGGCGCTGGTGCGGCGGACGGCGGACCGGGACGAGTCGGACTGAGCCGCCCCGGAACCTCAGGTCGCCTTCAGCGACGCAAGGACGTCGAGGTAGTGCGGGTTCTTCATGACCCCCAGCACGTTGCCGAACGGGTCGACCACCGCTGCGGTGATGAACCCCTCGTCTCCGTGCGGAGTGATCGGCTGGTACTCCGTGGCACCCAACGCCAGCAGCCGCTCGACGGTGGCGTCGAGGTCGTCGACGCACCAGTGCATGATCGCGCCGCCGGGCCCGGCCGCCGCACCGGCCGGTGCGTACCTGCGATCGATGATGCCCAGCTCGGCCTGATAGTCCCCGATGCGGAACTCGGTGTAGGCCGGGCGTCCGTCGGGGCCGGGGCGCATGAAGTACGCCTCGACGCCAAGAAAGTCCGCGTACCACGCGGTGGCTGCCGCCACGTCGTCCGCCCAGATGTTCAGGGTGGCGAATCCTCGCAGGCTCATCAGGTGTCCTCTCGTCGATGTCGTCGGTGTTGACGCTATCGACGATTGCGGAAGATTTGCTTCCGCAATGACCGGCGGGTCACGACCGGGTCGAGTCGCGGGCCGCATTTTTCGCCGGTACCCGGGTAGTCGCCGCCATTGGCCAGTACGGATGGCGGGGGACAGCGTGGACAGCTACCCGGCAGTCGAGGACCACGGTCTGATCGGTGATCTCCAGACCGCGGCGCTGATCAGCACGGACGGTACGGTCGACTGGTTCTGCGCGCCCCGCTTCGACTCGCCGAGCATCTTCGGCGCGCTGCTGGACCGCCGCAACGGCGGCCACTTCCAGCTCTCGCCCGACGGCGTCGACTACACGAGCAAACAGCTCTACCTGCCCGGTACGCCGATCCTGATCACGCGCTTCCACAGCGCCGACGGTGTCGGTGAGCTGTTGGACTTCATGCCGGTCACCGGTGCGGAGGCCACCGACCGGCACCGGTTGATCCGGCTGGTCCGGATGGTCCGGGGGAGCATGCAGTTCCGCTTCCACTGCCACCCCCGGTTCAACTACGGGCGCGATGCGTACGAGCTGGAGGTGCACCCCGAGGGCGACGTCTTCCGGAGCCCGACGATGACCCTCACCCTGGCCGCCTTCAAGAACTCGCTCCGCGAGTTCGACACGAGGGACATCAAACGGGACACCGACGGTGTGGCCGCGTCGTTCACCCTGCACGCCGGCGACATCGGCGGGGTGGTCCTGGAGACCGCCTGTCCGCACGCGCCCCGCGCACTCACCACCGACGAGGCGTGCGATCTGCTCGCCGAGACCCGCGACTACTGGCGGCGGTGGGTGGGCGGTTCCCGGTACAAGGGCCGCTGGCGCGAGGTGGTCGAGCGGTCGGCGATGACCCTCAAGCTGATGACGTACGCACCGACCGGCGCCCTGGTCGCCGCGCCCACCGCGGGGCTGCCCGAGCAGATCGGCGGGCAGCGGAACTGGGACTACCGCTACACCTGGATCCGGGACGCGTCCTTCTCCGTGCACGCGCTGCTGCGCCTGGGCTTCACCGAAGAGGCCGAGAAGTATCTGCTCTGGCTCGACGCGCGCATCCGTGAGGCACGGGACGACAACCTTCCTCTGCAGATCATGTACCGCATCGACGGCTCACCGGACCTCCCCGAGGAGGTGCTGGGTCACCTGGAGGGGTACCGCGGCTCCGCCCCGGTGCGGATCGGCAACGGCGCTGCGGGCCAACTCCAGCTCGATATCTACGGCGAGGCGCTCGTCTCGTTGGAGCTCGCCGACCGCAACGGGCTGATCGCGCCGTACGAGGGGTGGCGCAAGACGGCCGGCTTGATGGACTGGCTCTGTGCGCACTGGGACCAGCCCGAGGACGGCATCTGGGAGACCCGTTCCGGCCGGCAGGACTTCACCTACGGTCGGGTGTTGTCCTGGGTCGCGCTGGACCGGGCGATCCGCATCGCGCGACGCCGGGGCCGCCCCGGCGACATCGCCCGCTGGTCCGCCGAACGTGACGCCATCTACGAGCAGGTGATGACTCGTGGGTTCAACCAGGAGCGTCGCGCCTTCGTGCAGCACTACGGGTCCGACATCCTGGACGCGTCGCTGCTGGCGATGCCGGGGCTGAACTTCATCTCGCCGACCGACCCGATGTGGGAGTCGACGCTGCGCGCGATGGACACCGGCCTGGTCTCCGACAGCCTGGTCTACCGCTACGACCCGAAGGCATCGCCGGACGGTCTCGCCGGCACCGAGGGCACCTTCAACATGTGCACCTTCTGGTACGTGCAGGCGCTCGCCCTGGCCGGCCGGATCGACGACGCCCGGTTGACCTTCGAGAAGATGCTCACGTACAGCAACCCGCTCGGCCTCTACTCCGAGGAGATCGCGCCGACCGGTGAGCAGATCGGCAACTTCCCGCAGGCGTTCAGCCACCTCTCGCTGATCAGCACGGCGGCCCACCTCGACGACCTGCTCGACCACCAGGGTTGACCGGTCGGGTCAGAACAGCGTCAACGGCTCGACCGGGATCGGCTCGGGCAACGCGTCGAGCCCGGGTACGCGTGCTCGTACCTCGTCGTGGAACCGGCGGGCGAGCGCCGGAGCGTCGGCGTTGTCAGGGGTGTGGATGAACATCGTCGGCGAGCGTCCCTCGCGGAGCCAGGTGACTGTCACGTCGACCCAGCGCTGCCACCCCTCGACAGTGCGCGTCGAGTCGTCACGACCGAGGTAGCGGACGATCGGCCGGTCGGTCAGCGCGACGGACCGGAGCGGCACGCGGGGCTTCCTGGTCCAGGCGTCCCGCTCCGCGTCGCTGGTCGGCGGGCTCGCGAAGAAGGCGGTCGTGTCGAAGGGGATCCATTCGGCGCGGGCGGCGGCGAGGGTCGCCCCGAGCAGTCGGGCCGCGCGGGCGTCGGTGAAGAACGCGGGATGGCGGACCTCCACCGCGTACCGGTGGGACTGCGGAAGCTGTTCCAGGAAACGGCCCAGGGCCGGGATGTCGGCGGGCGCGAACGAGCCGGGCAGCTGGATCCAGAGGGCGTGGGCGCGCGGGCCGAGCGGTTCGATGGCGTCCAGAAAGACGCGCAGCGGTTCGTCGACGTTGGTGAGCCGGCGTTCGTGCGTGATGACCTTGGGAAGTTTGAGGACGAACCGGAACTCGGGACCCGTCTGGGCGGCCCACGAAGCCACTGTGTCCCGGGCCGGTGTCGCGTAGAACGTGGTGTTGCCCTCCACGGCGTCACACCAACTGGCGTAGTGCCGCAGGCGCTCGGTGGGCGGCAGCCGGTGGCCCGGCCACGACCGGTGACTCCACATCGCGCATCCCACGTGCAGACGCATGACCGCCCTTCCCGCCGGTGACCGCGCTCGACCGGAGCCCACCGTATACGGGCCGCCGGACGCGCCGGGCCCACGGTGGCGGCAGGTAGGGTCCGACGCCATGCGCGTGCTGTTCGCCAGTCTTGCGTCCGTCGGTCACACCTATCCGCTGATCCCGCTGGCGATCGCCGCCCGGGAGGCCGGGCACGAGGTCCACTTCGCCGCCGGTCCGGAGGTGCACGCGCCGCTCGCCGCGCACGGCCTGCGGCCGTTCCGGCCCGGCGACGCCTTCTACGAGGTGTACGCCGAGGACCTCGCACCGGAGCTGGTGCGGCTGCGGCCCGACCTGGTGGTGCACGAGTGGGGGCTGCCGGGGGCGGCCATGGCGGCTCACCGGACCGGGATCCCGGGCCTGTGGCACGGGTTCGGCCGGATGTTTCCCGAGGGCATCGGTCTGGAACTGCCCACCAGGAACGCTGAGGTCGTCGGCCGGCCGCACCTGGACATCTGGCCGCCCTCGCTGCAGGACAAGGACTTCCTCGCCACCGAACGTCGGATCGAGCTGCGACCGGTGGCCTTCTCCTCACCGGCCCCGCTGCCCGAACGGGTGAGCCGTCGAACGTCCCGACCGTTGATCTATCTGACCCTCGGCACCGCGTTCGGCACGCCGGAGCTGCTGCGCACCGCCATCGCCGGCCTGGCGGCGCTGAACGCCGAGGTGGTGGTCGCGGCGGGCCGGGTGCCCCGGGAACAACTGGGCGAGATCCCTGACCACGTCAGCGTGCACCAGTGGGTGTCGCAGGCGGAGCTGCTGCCGCTCGTCGACCTGGTGGTGCACCACGGAGGTAGCGGCACCACGCTCGGCGCGCTCGCGGCTGGCGTACCGCAGTTGCTGCTGCCGCAGGGCGCCGACCAGTTCGCCAACGCCGACACGCTCGCCGCCGCCGGTGTCGCCCTGCGGCTTCTTCCCGGCGAGGTGGACGCGAGCGCCATCGCCGAGCAGGCCCACCGGCTGCTGCCGCAACGCGGCAACGTCGAGCAGCGCGACGCGGCCCGCGCTGTCGCCGACGAGATCGCCGCCATGCCCTCGCCAGCGGCCGTCGCTCGACTCCTGCCGGAGTACGCCGCCTGACTGGACGCAACATCGTCAACCCAGGGTTGACGGGACGGATCCGTCAACTTATGGTTGACGCATGACAGATCCTCTCCAGATCGGTAACACCGTCAAGCTCGACGACCTGATCCAGGCGATCAAGACGGCGCACACCGACGCGCTCGACCAACTCACCGACGCGGTCATCGCCGCCGACCACCTCGGCGAGGTTGCCGATCACCTGATCGGGCACTTCGTCGACCAGGCCCGGCGCTCGGGCGCCTCCTGGACCGACATCGGCCGCAGCATGGGAGTCACCAAGCAGGCCGCCCAGAAGCGCTTCGTGCCGAAGGCGACCGACGCGGCCGCGCTCGACCCCAACGCCGGCTTCGGCCGGTTCACCCCTCGCGCCCGCAACGTGGTGATGGCTTCACAGGAGGAGGCCCGGGCCAGCGGCAACGCCGAGATCGGCCCCGAGCACCTGGTGCTGGGCCTGCTGGCCGAGCCGGAAGGGCTGGCCGCCAGGGTGATGGCTGGTCGCGGCGCCACCCCCGAGGCGGTACGGGAGGCGGTCGGTGCCGTCCTCCCACCACGGGCCGAGCAGGTTCCGGACCTCATCCCGTACGACCCGCGCGGCAAGAAGGCGCTGGAGCTGACCTTCCGGGAGGCGCTGCGCCTCGGGCACAACTACATCGGCACCGAGCACATGCTGCTCGCCCTGCTGGAGCAGGAGGACGGCGCCGGCGTGCTCACCAACCTCGGCCTGGACAAGGCGACGGTCGAGGCCGACCTGGCCGCCGCCCTCGCCGCCGCGGTCGGAAAGAAGTGAGAACCCGGGGTCAGGGCGCCTCAGGAAAGCCGTAACGCAGGGCGTGCTCCGGATCGGCCGGGTCGATCTGGCGTACGCCCGCGTCGGCGAGGCGCTTGTTGACCTCGTCGAGTTGCTCGCGCACCAGGCGGGCCTCCTCCTCGGTGACCCGGCCCCGATGGGGCTTGCCGGCGTGCTCCAGCGTGCCGTAGTCGATTTTCTCGGTGGTCTTGCGGGCCTTGGGCGGGCGAACCCGCTCGGCCGTCTTCAACAGCTGCGCCATCGGCACGTCAGTGGCCATCGCGTCGAACTCGCTGGCGGTCAACACCACCCGGCGGGGCTCGCCGCCACCGTGCCGGTCGTGGATCTCCACCACCGCCACGTCCAGCGCGGCGTCGTCGATGTTCTCCACCTCGCCCGGGGTGGCGTCCAACTGCACGGGCCCGGCGACCAGGTCCGGGTGCTCCAGCACGACGATGCGGACCACCTCGTCGTCCTGCTGCAGAACCGTGCCGGTGAAGTCGGAGACGTGGATCGTCTTCTTGCCCATGCGCGGAGCTTCTCCTGTCGTAGGCCGGGATGGCGGACCACAAGAAATTACCCGACAGGTGTGCGAAAGCCGCCGCTGGACCTCCTCCGGTGTGTCGCCCCGAACGTCAGAGCCTGCCCTTCGGCGCCACCCAACCGGTGGTGGGTCAGTGGGTGTTCAGGCGGTGCCGACTGGAGTTGCCGACGGACAGCTTGTTCAGGCCGGCCCACGACAGGGAGTCGCCGCCGATTGTCCGCGGGTTCCGGTAGCGCGGCTGGGGCGGATTGCCTCCGACGGCCTCCGCCGCCTGCCAGAGTCGCTCGGGGTCCTGCTGGTAGTGGTCGCTCGGCTGAATCGGCATGCGTTCACCGTCCCAAACAAAGGTGTCCAGGTATGGAAATACATATGACGGTCGATCCGCACGCCCGGTTCCCGCACCCCTTTCCCACTCGGCCCTGACGTATCCTGCGCCCGGCCCTGCCGTCCGGCGTACGGTGATCGACGACGGGTCGGGTGACGGGGAGGTGCGCATGCTCGACCGGCGGCTTCACCTGCACCTGGCCACCTGGCTCGGCCAGTGGCCGGCCGGGCCTGGGTTGCACGTGGTCGCCTCGCAGCGGCGGGCCGAACCGGCCTGGGATGGCCGGCTACGCCCCGCGCTCGCCGTGGACACCGGGCAGAGCGCCGTGCTCTCCGTGGCGCCGGACCGTGTGGCGGCGATTCGCGCGCTGGTTCGCCATACGCCGGCTCGCTTGCTCGCCGCGCTGCCGGAGGCCGTCGGCCGGCCCGAATTCTGCGTACACGACGGCCCCTTCCGGTGGAGCCTGGCACCCGCCCCGCTGCCCGACGTGGGGGAGTGGACCGAGCCGACCGCCACCGGGCTGCCGCCGTGGCTGCGACTCTTCGACCGACCGGTGCTGGTGGTCCGTGACCCGGGCGGCGCCTATCTGGCCGGTGCCGGGATCAAGCGGCACGACGCGTACGGGCACGAGTTGGCCGTCGGCACCGTGCCGACCGCCCAGGGGCGTGGCCTCGCCCGCCGACTGGTGGCTCAGGCGGCGCGGCGGGTGCTCGACGAGGGGGCGGTCCCCACCTACCTGCACGAGCGGGACAATCACGCCTCGGCTCGGGTCGCCGAAGCGGCGGGGTTCCCGGACCGGGGCTGGCGCGCGTACGGGGTCTATCCGCGCTGAGCGGGCATTGGGCGCGGACCGTGGATCCCGGGCCGGATCCACGGTCCGCAACCTCCCCCCAGGCCCCGGTTCCGGGTGTAGCGGCCCCGCGGACGGCGTGCCGCTACGTGTCGATCACGCTACGTATCGAACAGGCTCGGGGCAAGGTTGAAGCTGTCGGTTCGGAGTGTCGAAAAGTGGACTTGACCTGCTGCTTCGTCGGCCGAAGGAGGTCAGCCGGATCAGTGACGGAGCGTGCGAATCAGGTCGAGCACCTGTCGGGTCACCGGCCGCAGGACCCGGAGCCGGGACAGTGCCACGAGCCGGTCGATCAGTGGTACGGCCCCGTCGATGAGCTGGCGGGTCTTGGTCTGGCCCGGCGATCGGTCGTGCACCCAGTAGAGGATCACGCCCATGTACGCGAGCCAGAGCAGCTCGGGCAACTGTGGGCGCAGCTCGGCGTCGACCTTGGCCGTCGAGCCGGTCAACACCTCGCCGAAGAGGTCGATGGCCGCCTGTCGGGGGCCGGAGGACTCCGCGGAGAAGGGGCTCAGCGGGGAGGTTGGCTCGGCCGCTGTCTTGAAGAAGGTCGCCGCGAATCCGTGTGAGGGCGTCAACACGTCGATCCCCGCGTGCAGCACCCCGGCGAGCCGGGGACCGAACGCCTCCTCCCGATCGAGCACGGGCTGCGCGGCGGCCCGGTGCTCGACCTGGGACTGGGCGTAGAACTCCTGAATCAGGTGGTCCTTGGAACCGAAGTAGTAGTAGGCGTTGCCGACCGCCACGCCGGCCTCCTGCGCGATCGCCCGCATGGTGGTCTGGGCGTATCCGCGTTCGCGGAACAGCCGCATCGCGGTGTCCCGGATCAGCTGCCGGGTCTGCTCGCCTCGGGCGGTGGCTGGATCACCCGCAGTGGTCGTCTGCGCAGGCTGTTCGGTCATCGGGGTCACCGTATCCCGCCGGTTCGTCGGTCGGCTCGGCCCACGGGTCGCGGATCCGCTCGCGGATCGCCGACGCGGCGGCCACCGTCTGCCGGGCGAGGGGCAGCAGGTGCGGTCGGGCCAGCCGCTCGGCAGTGGACCGATGGTCGGTCAGCGCCCAGAGGCAGGCGAACCAGGCGCCGTCGCCCGCGTACACCTCGCCGGTGTCGGCGATCACTGTGAGGTCGCGCAGCGTCGCGTCGTGGTCCAGGCCGGGGAAGCGCCGCCGGGCCTCGGCGGACCCGGCCGGCACGAACTCCAGGGGGACGAGCTGGGCGCGGGACGACAACCAGCGGCGGGCGGCGCGGCAGAGTGGGCAGGCCGCGTCGAACAGGACGGTGAACCCCCGGATCCCACCGCCTGCGTGAGCGGTGGGATCCGGGAGCCGACCGACGCCGTCGGTCGGGGGCACGGTCATCGGGTTGGTGGGTTGTTCGTCGGGCCGACGCCCGGTTGCGGACCAGCGGGCTGGGGTCCGGCCGGGTTCGCGCCGGTCGGCTGCGGTCCGCCCGGGTACGCGCCGACCAACTGCGATCCGGGTGGGGTGGACGGCATGGGGAGTCGGCCGATCGGGGCGAGCGGGGGGTGGGTGGCGAGCTGGCGGAGTCGGTTTCGGCGGTAGCGGCCGAGCGCGAAGACGTTGAAGAAGTGCAGTGCGCCGAGCACCAGCAGCACCAAGCCGATCT
The DNA here is from genome assembly GCF_007827755.1 of Micromonospora sp. CNZ322. Taxonomy (NCBI): domain Bacteria; kingdom Bacillati; phylum Actinomycetota; class Actinomycetes; order Micromonosporales; family Micromonosporaceae; genus Micromonospora; species Micromonospora sp. CNZ322. The sequence goes on along the minus strand of NZ_VITD01000001.1, from coordinate 268,834 downwards.
TGAGAGACAGCTCCTCCATGGCCTGGCTGGTCGAATCGACCGGGTCGGAGTGCTTCATCGCCACAGTGACGTAGCCGAGGTTGAGCAGGTAGAAGCCGACCACCAGGAGGCTGTTGACCGCTTGGGCGAGTCGCTTCTCGGCGAACACCTCCTCCAGGAAGACCAGCCCGTTGCGGGACAGCGCTCGAGCCACCCAGATGGTCAGGCCGACGCTGACCGCGAGGTAGATCACGTACATCCAGACCTTGATGTCCATGTGGACGCCCTTCTTGAACGTGTTCAACTACCGACGTCATCAGACTAGGGCCGATGTTGAACATGTTCAAGAAATGGCGACCAGTGACTGTGGACACTCTGGCGCGGTGATGGAAGCACGACATCCGGCCGAGCGTCTCAGCCCGGCCGGAGAACGCCGTGGCTCAGCCGGCCAGGCCGAGCACCTCGGCCGCCGCGCGCCCGTTGGCGTGGCTCGCGCCGTAGGTGGTGACGAAGGCGCGCACGCCCGCGGGCCGCCACTGTGCCGGCCAGCCCATCTCCACAACTGTCACCGGGTGCTGGGCCGCCAGGTCGGCGATCAGCTCCGGGCCGCCGGGCAGCCGGTGCAGGTGTCGCCCGACCAGCACGATGGGACGGTCGCCCGCCAGTCCGCGCAGCGTGGCCGGGTCGGTCTCGGCGGCGATCACCCGAATCTCCGGCACCCCGTGCAGGTGCGGACCGAGGCCCCACGGCACCCGACCCTCGGCGATCGTCGACTCGGTGTGTAGCTGCACCACCAGTGGCTGGTCCAGGCCGGTGAGCACACCGTCCACCCGGACCGCTCGACGCGCTGCCGCGTACCCCAGTTCGGGGTCGCCGGTGGCAGGCGACCCGCTGGCGGCCCGGGTCCAGGCGGCGAGATCGGCGGCGCGGCCGGCCGCCTCCTCGACCCGCGCCCTCGCCAGCCGGCCGTCGGCGAGCGCGTCGACGATCTCGGCGGCGACCCGCTCGACCAGTTCGGCGTCGACCTTCGCGCCGATGCAGAGCAGGTCGGCACCCGCGCCCAGGGCCCGGACCGCAGCCGGCCCGACGCCGCCGGCGGCCACCGCGGCACCCTTCATCTCCAGCGCGTCGGTGATGACGGTGCCGGTGAAGCCGTACTCGGCACGCAGCAGGTCGACCAGGACCGCTCGGCTGAAGGTGGCCGGGTCGGCGCCGGTGAGCGCCGGCACCCGGATGTGCGCTGTCATCACGGCTCGCGCCCCGGCGGCGACGATGGCCGCGAAGGGCGGTAGGTCCCGCTGGCGGAGCAGGCTCAGTGGAGCGTCCACCGTGGGCAGTTCGTGGTGGGAGTCGGTGACGGTGGCGCCGTGCCCGGGGAAGTGCTTGGCGCAGGCGGCCACGCCGGCGGCCTGCAACCCGGCCACGGCGGCGGCCGAGTGGGCGGCCACCCGCACCGGATCCGCGCCGAAGGACCGGGTGCCGATCACCGGGTTGTCGTCGGCGGTGTTGACGTCGACAGTGGGGGCGAGGTTGACGGTGACGCCGAGCGCGGCCAGTTCGGCGCCGATCGACTGGTAGACCCGTCGGGTGAGGGCCACGTCGCCGATCGCGCCCAGGGCGGCGTTGCCGGGGTACGGGCTGCCGGTGGCGTGCGCCAGCCGGGTCACGTCGCCACCCTCCTCGTCGATCGCGATCAACGCGTCCGGCCGACCGGTGCGCAGCGCGGCGGTGCTCGCCGCCACCTGCGCGGGGTCGTGCACGTTGGTGCCGAACAGGGTGTGCCCGGCCAGCCCGTCGGCCAGCAGGTCGACCGCCCAGTCCGGCGGGACCGGTCCCGGGTACGCGGCCAGCAGCGTGCCCAGCGCGAGCCGGCGCAGTCCTGGATCCAACCCCACGTGCTTCCCCCTTCGGTGCCCCCGCGAGTACGAAACGTCGTACCGGTGGTGGTCCTGGCCCTGCCGACTCGGCGGAGCGTCCCACCGTCGAGTGGCCGTTACGCTACGGCTACCCGTTCGCAGGTCGGTTTACAGTTAGCAAAGTTTACTAAAACTAGAGGACGTGTCATGAGTGCGACCCGGCTGCCCGGCACCCCCCGTCTGTTGCGGGCGCTCAACGACCGTGCCGCGCTGGAGCTGCTCCTCGAACGCGGCCCGCTGACCCGGGCTCGGCTCGGCGAGCTGACCGGACTGTCGAAGGTCACCGCCTCGCAACTTGTCGAGCGGCTGGAGGAGCGCGGCCTCGTCGCGCGGGTCGGCGAGCAGGCCGGCGGGCGAGGGCCGAACGCCCAGCTCTACGCCGTCCGCCCGGGCAGCGCGCACGTGGTCGGCGTGGACGTCGGACCGGACCGGGTGGTGGCCGCCTGCGCCGACATCACCGGTGCGGTCATCGGCCGGGTGGAGCAGTCGACCCGGGACACCGACGACCCGGTGGGCGTGGTGCACAACGCCGTCGTGCAGGCGGCGAGCAGCGCCCAGGCGCAGCTGAGCAGCGTACGACGGATCGTGCTCGGCACGCCGGGCCTGGTCGACCCCGGCACCGGCGACATCACCTTCGCCTTCAACCTGCCGCGCTGGCACAGCGGTCTGCTCGCCGCGTTGCGGGACGACCTGGATACGCCGGTGGTCTTCGAGAACGACGTCAACCTGGCCGCGGTGGCCGAGGCGCAGTCCGGCGCAGCGCAGGGGCTGTCGGACTTCGTGCTGGTCTGGGTGGGCGCCGGCGTCGGTCTGGCGATCATGCTGGGCGGGCGGTTGCACCACGGCAGCAGCGGCGCCGCCGGTGAGATCGGCTACCTGCCGGTGCCCGGCGCGCCCATCCCGCGCGACGTCTCCCGTCGCGCCAAGCCGGCCTTCCAGCAACTGATCGGTGCGGACTCGGTACGCGCGGTGGCCCGCGAGCACGGCTACCCGGACGCCGACGCCGCCGAGGCGGTCCGCGCGGCCGTCGCGGCCGGCGCCGACGGGGGCCCGATGCTCGACGAACTGGCCCGTCGGCTCGCGCTCGGCGTGGCCAGCACCTGCGTGGTGCTGGACCCACCGCTGGTCGTGCTCGCCGGCGAGGTCGGCCAGGCCGGTGGCGCTGCGCTCGCCGACCGGGTGCAGCAGGAGGTCGCGGCGATCACCCTGGTCCAGCCGCGAGTGGTGCCGACCGGGCTGACCGAGGAGCCGATCCTGCAGGGCGCGCTGCGCACCGCTCTGGACGCCGTACGCGACGAGGTGTTCGGCTCCACCGTCGGCTGAGCCCGCTGCGGCGGTCATGTGAAGGAATATTTCACCGCACGTCCGCAGGGTGCAAGCTCTTGCCGGACGCCGGCTTGGCCGTTCCGTCGGGCCGCCCGGACCGGGGCGACCCGACGGGACGGCCTCGATTCAGATCAGGTCGCGGCGACGGAACACGGCGAACGCCGCCGCGGTCAGCCCGCCCGTGATCGCCAGCAGCACCAACAGTGCCGGCAGCCAGGTCACCGTGTAGAACCCCTCGCAGTACGGGAAGTCGGTGCTGCCCCGGCAGAGCTGTTCGTCATAGAACCGCGCCCCGCCGTTGAGCCACGCCCCGATGTGGCTGGACAGCATGAACAGGTCCGACTTCCGCGCGTCGACGATCTCCAGGACCAGTCGGGCGCCCAACTCCCAAACCACCGCGTACGCGGCGAGCGCGCCGAGCGCCGCCGACGTGTGCCGACCCAGCGTGGCAATCGCGAAGCCCAGCGCGGAGGCCAGCAGCACCAACACCAGGCCACGGCCGTGCACCGCACCGAGTGAACGCCAGAAGTCACCGTCCAGCCGGCCCGGCAACCCGGCGGCCTGCCCGATCACCCAGAACGTGGCGAGGTAGACCACCGACGCCAGCAGGGCCAGCACCAGCACCGCGCCGAGCAGGGTGCCCAACTTGGCCGCGAGCACCGTCAACCGACGGGGTCGCCAGAGCAACAGGTTCACCACGCCGCCCGAGGTCAGGTCCGCGCCGATGTAGGAGGCGCCGACCAGGAACCCGAAGAGCACCAGGAACGCGATGAGGAAGTACAGCAGCGGCTGGGCCTGCTCGGCGAAGTTGAACACACCCGGCAGATAGTCGGCGGGGATCGGCAGCCGGTCCTGCCGGATCGGGTCGATCTCCGAGCAGTCGCTGGGGAAGTACCTGTCCGTGTCGGCCGGCAAGGTGCCGCTCTGACGGGCCAGGCACTCCTGGTGGGTGGCCTCCAGATCGCGCCGTGCCTCGGCGGCCTGCGCCCGCGCCGAGCTCATCTCGTCCGCGTTCGGCTTGTGGGAACCGGCCAGTGTCGTCGCCGCCGTGACGGCGAACGCCAACACCAACAGGACCACCATGAGCTGCACGAAGCGACGCGCGGACAGTCGCTCCAACTCGGCACGCACCAGGTTCACGCGTCCACTCCCCGATCAAGGTCGATCACAGCTTCGCCCTGCGGCAGCGACGAGTCGCCGACCTGCCGGGGCACCGACGAATGCTCGTACGCGCCGGTCAGCTCCAGGAAGACGCTCTCCAGATCCGGCCGCAGCGGCGTCAGCTCGCCCACCCACAGACCCTGCTCACCAAGCACCCGGCTGACCACCGTCGGGTCGCTCACTCCGCTCACCACCAACGCTCCGCCGTCCACGACCGCCGTCAGCTCGGCCGCGTGCAGCAGCTCGACGGCCCGCTCCGGCTCGGCCACCCGGACCAGCAACTCGTGCCGGTCGTGGCCCGCCAGTACCTCGTCCACCCGACCGGTCGCGACCCGCCGCCCCCGAGAGATGATCGTGACGTGGTCGCAGATCAGCTGGATCTCGCCCAGGATGTGACTGGACACCAGCACCGTCACCCCGTTGGCCGCCAGCGACCGCATCAGGTCCCGCATCTCCCGGATGCCCGCCGGGTCCAGCCCGTTCGCCGGCTCGTCCAGGATGAGCAGCCGCGGGTCCTTCAACAGCGCGGACGCCACCGCCAGACGCTGCTTCATGCCCAGCGAGTAGCCCTTCACCCGCTCATCGCCCCGGTCGTGCAGGCCCACCAGATCCAGCACCTCGTCCACCCGCGAGACCGGCACACCACCGGCGCGGGCCAACAACCGCAGCGTCCGGTAGCCGGTGAAGTTGCCGAAGAACTGCGGGCTCTCCACGATGGCGCCGACCTGGCCGGCCACCCGGGTCAGCAGCTCCGGCGACGGTTCACCGAGCACCGTCATCCGGCCGCTGTCGGCGCGGACCAGCCCGAGCAGGGCCCGCAGCGTGGTGGTCTTGCCCGAGCCGTTGGGGCCCAGGAAACCGTGGACCTGGCCCGCCTCGACCAACAGGTCGAAGCCGTCCACCGCCACCCGTCGGCCGCTGCGCAGGCTGTGGAAGGTCTTGCGCAGACCCTCGATCTCGATGACCGCGCTCATCGGCGCGGCTCCGTACGTCGACGGGGCATGGGCCGTCCTTCGGGCTTGGTGATCAATGACACGGCGCTTCACCCTATGGCTGAGGTGCCGCCCATGGGGGGCACCTCGGCGCTGCGTGGTTGGATGGTGTGGTGACTGGTGACCTGATCCCCGACGCCGCGCCTGCCGCCGCTCTCGTGGACCCGGATCTGGTGGTCAGCCTCGACGGCGTCGGCGTACGCCGCTCTGGCACCGCCCTCCTAGAGGACCTGACCTGGCGCGTCGAGCTGGACGAGCGGTGGGTCGTGCTCGGCTCCAACGGTGCCGGCAAAACCACACTGCTCAACCTCGCCGCCGGTCGGCTGCACCCCACCACGGGTGTCGCGCACGTGCTCGGCGAGCGGATCGGCCGCACCGACGTCAACGAGCTGCGTACCCGGATCGGGCTCACCACCGCGGCGATCGCCGAGCGGCTGCCCGCCGACGAACGGGTCAGCGACGTGGTGGTGACCGCCGCCTGGTCGGTGGTCGGCCGCTGGCGGGAGAACTACGACCGCGGCGACGAGGCGCGGGCGCGGGCACTGCTCAGTCAACTCGGCGTCGGTGGCCTCGCCGAGCGCCGCTACGGCACCCTCTCCGAGGGTGAGCGCAAGCGGGTGCAGATCGCCCGTGCCCTGATGACCGACCCGGAGCTGCTGCTGCTCGACGAGCCCGCCGCCGGGCTCGACCTGGGTGCTCGGGAAGACCTGGTCGCCCGACTGGCCGAGCTGGCGTACGACCCCGACGCCCCGGCGATGGTGCTGGTCACCCACCACGTCGAGGAGATCCCGCCCGGGTTCACCCACGCGATGCTCCTGCGCGAGGGCGGGGTGGTCGCCCAGGGTCTGCTCGCCGAGACGCTGACCGGTGACAACCTCTCCAAGACCTTCGGGCTGCCACTTGTGGTCGAACGGTCGGGCGACCGCTTCACGGCTCGCGCCGCCTGAGCGCCGGACAGGCGGAGACGGCCGTGCCGCAGACCCGGGTTGCCGTGGTGGGCAGCGCCAACATGGACCTGGTCGCGATGGCACCCGCGCTGCCTCGACAGGGCGAGACCATGCTCGGCACCGACTTCGTGATGGTGCCCGGCGGCAAGGGCGCCAACCAGGCCGTGGCCGCGGTCCGGGCCGGTGCCTCCTGCGCCTTTCTCGGCGCGATCGGCTCCGACGCCTTCGGCGTCACCCTCAAGGCCCGCATCACCGCGGCCGGCGTGGACACCAGTCAGCTTCGCGTGGTCTACGGCGCCTCCGGGGTGGCGCTGGTGATGGTCAACGCCCAGGGGGAGAACGCCATCGTGGTCACCCCCGGCGCGAACGACGCGCTGGTCGGCCTCACCGAGGAGGAGCTGGCCACGGTGCGCGGGGCGGATGTCCTGGTCGCCCAACTGGAGATTCCGGTGCAGACCGTGACGGCTGCCGCGGTGGCCGCCCGCGAGGCCGGCACGAGGGTCATCCTGAACGCCGCCCCGGCGCGAGACCTCCCACCCGAGTTGCTCGCCGCCGTGGACCTGCTGGTCGTCAACGAGGGCGAGGCGCAGGCGCTCGCCGGCAGGGGTCGGGAGGAGCCGCGCGCACTGCTCGACCTGACCCCCCGGGCCGTGCTCACTCTCGGCGGTGAGGGCGCCTGGTACGTCGACCGGGACGGCACCGAGGTGCACGTGCCGGCGGTACGGGTCGACGTGGTCGACTCCACCGCCGCCGGTGACGCGTTCACCGCCGCGCTGGCCGTCGGCTGGGGCGAGGGGCGCGACCTGGTCGACGCGGTGCGTTGGGCATCGGCGGCCGGCGCTGCCTGCGTCCGCAAGCTCGGCGCCTCGGTGGCCCTACCGCAACGCGCCGAGATCGACGAGCTGTACGTACCGGCCTGAGCGCGTTCCGCGCTGGGCCGGCGTGAGCGCGTCGGCGGGTTACGCCCGCTGGCCCGCACCGGTGCGGAAGGCCCGGCGGTACGCCGACGGTGAGGTCAGCATGACCCGGCCGAAGTGGTGCCGATAGGTCACCGGCGTGTCGAAGCCCACCGCGCGCCCGACCTGCTCGACCGAGGCGTCGGTCTCCTCCAGCAGGGCCAGGCTGGCGCGGATCCGCTGGTCGATCAGCCAACGGATCGGGCTGGTCCCGGTGGCCTGGGCGAAGTGCCGCAGGTAGGTGCGGGACGACATGTGCGCCCGCCCGGCGAGCTGGGCCACGCTCAGCGGCTCGGTGAGATGGGCGAGCGCCCAGTCGATGCTGCCCGCGATCCGGTTGTCGTCCGGGTCGGCGGGTACCGGCGCCTCGACGAACTGGGCCTGCCCGCCGTCGCGGTGCGGCGGGATCACCAGCCGTCGAGCGACCGCGTTGGCGATTGCCGCGCCATGGTCGCGCCGGATCACGTGCACGCAGAGGTCCAGCCCGGCCGCGCTGCCAGCACTGGTGAGCAGGTCACCGTCATCGAGGTAGAGCACGTCCGCATCCACCTCGACCCGCGGGTACCGCCGCGCCAGCAGTTCTGCGTACCGCCAGTGGGTAGTGGCCCGCCGACCGTCCAGCAACCCAGCCCCCGCCAGCGCGAACGCGCCCGAGCAGATCGACATGATCCGGGCACCGCGCCGGTGTGCCTGGCGTAGCGCGGTGATCAGCTCGGGCGACGGGTCAGCGGTCACGTCCGGCACGCCGGGCACGATCACCGTCCGCGCCGTGGCCAGTTCGGCCAGACCGTACGGGGTGTGCAGGCTGGCCCCGCCGACCACCGGCACCGGCCCCGGTTGCTCGGCGCAGAGCACCAGGTCGTACCAGTCGACGTCGAACTCCGGCCGGGCCAGTCCGAACACCTCGGTGACGATGCCGGTCTCGAACACCGACATCCCCGGGTACGCGAGCACGGCGACCCGGTGCGCGGCCGCCGGTCGTCGGGGCGCTGGCAGCAGGCGCGGGCCGGCTGTCGTGGCCGGAATCGGCATGGCGGGATGTTAGCGCAGGACGTCGTTCGCGCCACTCGTCCCGAGGTGGCATCGTGCCGAGGATCGGTGCATGACCTTCACCTTCGCCGTTCCGCCGGCCGATCCGGCCACCGCCGCCGCCTACTTCCGCAATCGGCTCAGCGTCGAGACCGACGTCAGTGACGTACACGCCGACCTGTCGGCCCGTACCCCGGGTCTGGTCGTCGTCGACTCTCGGGGCGCGGCTGCCTGGGCGCAGGGGCACCTACCCGGCGCGGTGCACCTGCCCACCGCCGAGATCGCGACCCGGGCAGCGGACCTGATCCCGCCGGGCTCGGCGGTGGTGACCTACTGCTGGGGTCCGGGCTGCAACGGCGCGACCCGGGCGGCGCTGGAGTTCGCCCGTCTCGGTCATCCGGTGAAGGAGATGCTCGGCGGGTTCGAGTACTGGGCGCGGGAGGGGCTGCCGGTGGTGACGGAGGCCGGGGTGACCCGGCGACCGGTCGACGACCTCACCGCACCCAGCACGACGATCACCTGCGACTGCTGAGCCACGGGCAGCCGGGCGAGAGCTCAGCCGACGGGCTCGTCGGTGAGCTTCTCGCCGCGTCGGCGCAGCATGCCCAGCCCGGGGATGCCGGCCACGGCGAGCTTGAGGTCGCGGGTCACGTCCAGCAGGTCGTGCAGGTCCGGCCCGACCCGGTCCAGTGTGGCCAGGATCGGCAGGATGTCCGCCGTCAGGTGTTCCTTGAGCTTCGGCAGCTCGTCGATCAGGTGAATCGCCGCGCTGATCTCCTCGTGGCTCAGCTCCTCGACGAACCGGCCGGCCATCGGCGCGGCCCGGCGCAGCGCCGGCTCGTACGCCGCCAGCAGCTCTGCCGCCGTCGCGGCGGCCTCCGTCGCGGTGCCCACGGTGGTGGCGGCGCGGTCCGCGACACGGTCGGCCTCGGCGACCACAGTGCCCGCCGCCCGGGAGACCCGTTCGGCCTCGGCGACCACCACGGCGGCGGCGGCGGCCACCTCGGTTGCCGTGTCGATGGCGGTGGTCGCGGCGGCGCTGATGACTGCCACCTCGCGAACCGCGGCCTCGGCGTCGGTGAGCACCTGGTCGGTCCGGTCCAGGGTCGTCTCGATCCGGTCGACCACGCCGTTGATCCGGGCCAGCAGCGCCTCCACCCCGTCCAGCACCGCGAACGCGCGGGCGGGCACGGCCGCCATCGAGGCCGCAGAGCCGAGCGCCTGGTCGAGAGCGGAGCGGGTCAGGCCGACCACGGCGGCCGGGGTGGGGAGGGGAATCGCCATGGGATCAAGTGTGCGTCGGCCGTGCCACAACCGCCCGACGGAACCGGTCAGCGGGGCCGTTGACCGGCGGTGTCGGCGCGGGCCACCCGCAGCGCCCACCAGATCAGCGGCACCTGCAACGGCACCCGGCCGTACGCGATGGCCCGCTTCGTCGGGCGTCGGTGCCGCCAGTCCACGGCCATCTTCACGTTCGCCGGCAGGACGGCGAGGAAAAGTGCGGCGGCTGCCCGACCGCCGGCCCGCCGGGTGGTCGGGTGCGCCACGGCCGCCGCCACCGCCAGCTCGGCCACCCCGCTGGCGTACGTCCAGAAGCGGGCCGGCCCGGGCAGCGCGCCTGGCACGATCGGGTCGTACACGCCGGGTCGCAGCAGGTGGGTGACGCCGGCCGCGGCGAGCAGGCCGGCCAGCGCGACGGCCTCGCGGCGGCGGGTGGTCATCGATGGTCCCCCTGCTGTTCGACGGCGCGCTGCACGGCCCGGTAGATCTGCCCGAACCGTAGCGCGTCCGGGGTGCGCACCAGCAGGTCCTCCCGACCGTGGTGCTGCACCCACAACTCGTGCACATGGTTGCCGCGCTCGTAGGAGCGGTCCAGCCAACCCAACGGGATTTCCAGGAACGGCATCAACGCCAGCGCCCCCACCGCGCAGGCGGCCAGAATGATCAGCGCCAATTGCCAGTTGCCCCGGTCCTGCGCGGACCAGGCCAGTGATAGCACGCAGACCACCGCGACCAGCGGCGGCAGCGAGAGCAGCAGGACCAGGACACCGCGACCCAGGACCCGGCCCCGGACTGCGAGGGTCTTCTGCCCCCGGTCGTGCCACACGAACGTCACGTCGGACAGGGCGATCACGTGACCGCCCGCCCGGATCGACTCGGAGGTCACCTGCACCGCGTCGTCCCGGTAATAGAGGGTCATCACTAAGCCTAACCACCGCCAGGCAACCTTCGCCTCGCTCGGAACTTGGCACTTGGCCTTCTTCGCAGAGGATCGGCCCTTGCTCACAAAGGATTCGACGGAGGCCGTCCGGCGGGTAGAGGTGACGTCGCGGCGGTCCTTTGGAGCTGAACCGTCTGCGATATCACGCGTCGCGTCGCGTCGCGGCCTTGCGGCCTTGCGACACCGCAGGCCCCCGGTCTGATTCGTTTGCGATATCAGCTCCATAGGCACTGCAGGAACGCTGCGCCTGCTGTGCCCGCGCCCGCTGCGCAGCAGGTCCCACCGGTGACGGCCGGCCCCGGTCAGGTCGGGACGTGAAGGGAACCAGAGGGCTAGCGGCGCGTGACGGGGTGGGCCGGCTGGCTGTGCTCCACCGCGCGCTGCACCGCCCGGTAGATCTGCCCGAAGCGCAGCGCGTCACCCGTGCGCAGCAGACGCACCGGCTGGCCCCGCCAACGGGCCCAGATTTCCAGTTGGCGGCTGCCCCGGGCGTACGAGCGGTCCAGGTGTTCGAAGAGGAAGTCGGCGACCGGCCCGACGGCCAACCCGACCAGCACCGACGCGCCGACGATCGCGATCGTCACGGTGGGTGAGCGGTGCAGCCAGACGGCTACGGCGATGCCGAGCACCGCCGCGACCAGCGGGCCGGCGAGCGCGGCACCGATCGCACCCCGTCCCACCAGCACTCGCCAGGAACGGGTGCCCCGGCGGTGCCAGATCATGGTGATGTCGGCCAGCTTGTAGCTGCGACCGTCGACACTGACGGTGGTGGAGGTGACCTGCACCGACCTGTCGTCGTAATACGTGATCATGGCTGGACTCCCGCCCACGGGGCTGACACCACACTACTTACCCAACGAGCCGGGTCGTAAGGTTGGCACGCGACTTCGACGAGGAAGTGAGGGCAGCGTGGGCGAGTTCGTTCGGCTGGAGACCACTGACGGCATCGGCACGATCCGGCTGGAGCGGCCGCCGATGAACGCGCTCAACACCCAGGTGCAGGAGGAGTTGCGCGCCGCCGCCACGGCGGCCACCGCCGATCCCGAGGTCCGCGCCGTCATCGTGTACGGCGGGGAGAAGGTCTTTGCCGCCGGCGCCGACATCAAGCAGATGGCCGAGATGTCCTACGTGGACATGGCCGACCGGGCGGCGAACCTGTCCAGCGCGCTCGGCGCGATCGCCCGGATCCCCAAGCCGGTGGTCGCCGCGATCACCGGTTACGCCCTCGGTGGCGGCTGTGAGCTGGCATTGGCCTGTGACTGGCGGGTGGTCGCCGAGGACGCCAAGCTCGGCCAGCCGGAGATCAAGCTGGGCATCATCCCGGGTGCGGGCGGCACCCAGCGGCTGGCCCGCCTGGTCGGCCCGGCCCGCGCCAAGGACCTGATCATGTCGGGGCGGATGGTGGACGCCCAGGAGGCGCTGCGGATCGGCCTGGCCGACCGGGTCGCCCCGGCCGCCGAGGTGTACGACACGGCCGTCGCGTTGATCACTCCGTACCTGAACGGGCCGGTGCAGGCGCTGCGCGCGGCGAAGCTGGCGGTCGACGGCGGCCTGGACATGGACCTGAACTCGGGCCTGGCCTGGGAGAGTCAGCTCTTCGCGGCGTTGTTCGCCACCGACGACCGGCGCGAGGGCATGGCGGCCTTCGTCGAGAAGCGCAAGCCGGGCTTCACCGGCCGCTGATCCGTCGCTTCCCGGCCCGGTGGCCCTGACCTCGGCAACGTCCACTGGCCGGGGCCACGGTCGCACTGCCAAGTGACTGGCCGGTAACCTGTGATCCCGGCCACGGACGATGGGAGCGACATGACGGAGCGGATCGAGGGTCACGGCGGCGAGTTGGCGCTCGCGGCACTACGCGCGCACGGCGTACGAGAGATGTTCACGCTGTCCGGTGGGCATGTCTTCCCGCTCTACGACGCCGCGTACAAGACCGACTTCCCGATCTACGACGTCCGGCACGAGCAGTCCGCGGTCTTCGCCGCCGAGGCGGTGGCCAAGCTCCAGCGCCGCCCCGGCCTCGCCGTGCTCACCGCCGGGCCCGGTGTCACAAACGGCATCTCCGGCATGACCAGCGCGTTCTTCAACGCCTCGCCGGTGCTGGTGCTCGGCGGCCGCGCGCCCGCGTTCCGCTGGGGCTCGGGCAGCCTCCAGGAGATGGACCACCTGCCGCTGGTCAGTTCGGTCACCAAGCACGCCGAGACGGTGTTCAGCACCGACGACATCCCGCGTGCGGTGGGTGCGGCGCTCAACGCCGCGCTCACCCCGCACCGCGGCCCGGCCTTCCTCGACTTTCCGCTGGAGACGGTCTTCTCGGTCGCGGAGGCCGATCTGCCGACCGTGACGGGTGTCGACCCGATCGCGCCGGACCCGGAGGAGGTCGGCCGCGCGGCGATGCTCATCGCCGGGGCGCAGCGGCCGGTCATCATCGCCGGCTCCGACGTGTACGCGGGCGACGCGGTCGCCGCGTTGCGCGAGGCGGCCGAGGCGTTGCAGGTGCCGGTCTTCACCAACGGCATGGGTCGCGGCTCGCTCCCGCCGGAGCACCCGCTGGCGTTCGCGAAGGCCCGCCGGGCCGCGCTCTCCGGCGCCGACGTGGTCGTGGTCGTGGGCACCCCGCTGGACTTCCGGCTCAGCTTCGGTGACTTCGGCGACGCCAAGGTGGTGCACATCGTCGACGCCCCCAGCCAGCGGGCGACGCACGTGCAGCCCGCCGTCGCCCCCGCCGGTGACCTGCGCCTGATCCTGTCCGCGCTGGCCGATCACTCCGGCGACCGGGCCGACCACTCCGACTGGATCGCCGACCTGCGCGTCGCCGAGGACGCGGCGAAGGCTCGGGACGCCGCGGAGATGGCCGCCGAGACCGACCCGATCCGCCCGGCCCGGATCTACGGCGAGCTGCGTCGGGCGCTCGCCCCGGACGCGATCACCATCGGCGACGGCGGCGACTTCGTGTCGTACGCCGGGCGGTACCTGGAGCCGGCCCAGCCCGGCACGTGGCTGGACCCGGGCCCGTACGGCTGCCTGGGCACCGGCATGGGCTACGCGATGGGCGCCCGGGTCAGTCACCCGGACCGGCAGATCTGCGTGCTGATGGGCGACGGCGCTGCCGGCTTCTCGCTGATGGACGTCGAGTCGCTGGTCCGCCAGAAGCTGCCGGTGGTGATCGTCGTCGGCAACAACGGCATCTGGGGGCTGGAGAAGCACCCGATGCGGGCCATGTACGGCTACGACGTGGCCGCCGACCTCCAGCCGGAGCTGCGGTACGACACAGTGGTCAGCGCGCTCGGCGGGGCGGGGGAGACGGTCGCCAAGGCTGCCGATCTGGGCCCGGCGCTCCAGCGGGCGTTCGACTCCGGAGTGCCGTACCTGGTGAACGTGCTCACCGACCCGACCGACGCGTACCCCCGCTCGTCGAACCTGGCCTGAGTCCCACCCGCCGCCGCCGTCGCTCCTGCGCCGGCGGCGGCGGGTTCACACCTCCGGTCGGTCACCCTCGCGCGGCGGCTCACCGTCGCGGCGGCGAAGGTCGTCCTCGCGTCGCCGCAGGTCTTCCTCCCAGCGTTGGAACAGCTCCTGGTCCTGCTGCTTGGCGCGTTCCTCGACGGAGCGCAGGAACTCCGGGTCGTCGTCGGGGGCCACCGGCCGAGGGCGCTGCCGCTCGCCACCGCCGGTGCCGCCCGGCCAGCCCTTGCGGACGCCGGGGGTGGGCTCCCGGCCGACGATGAACCAGGCGATCGAGCCGACCAGCGGGAAGAACAAGATGATCAGCACCCAGGCGATCCGGGGAAGGGCACGGATCTTGCCCTCCTCGGCGGAGAGACAGCTGATCAGCGCGCAGACGGCGAGGACAATCTGCACCAGGAAGAGGAGTACGCCAAGCCGGGCCATGCACCCATGATGACGCACCGGATCGCGTCACCCTAGTCCGCGCAGGACCAGCAGCACTCCCAGTAACGCCAGCACCACAGTGCCCACCGTGACCAGGGGCAGTGTCCGGCCGCCGGTGCGGGCCGGGCCGGTGCCCGTGCCCCGGGGCCAGCAGAGCACCAGCAGGGCGCCCCACACCAGAATGGTGCCGCCGGCGATCAGCGCACCGGTCGGGTCGCCCGTCGACGCCAGCCGGACGGCGAGCGCTGTCACCACTGTCACCGTGAGCAGGGTGCGCCGCCAGGCCAGCCGGGTCCGCTCCGGTTGCAGCCCCGGGTCGCGTCCGGTGCTCACCGCCCGCCGACCGCCCGCATCAGGACGGCGACCACCAGCAGCAGTGCGCCGACGCCGAGGGTGAGCGCCAGGATGGCGGGGAACCGGGACGCGGGCAGCTCCTGACCGAGCCGGATGGCCCGCTCGGTACGCGCCCAGTGGTCCACAGCGCGGATCGCGACCGCCGCGCCGAGCAGCAGCAACGCCACAGCGATCACCTCCCGCAGGTGGCTCATCGGAAGGGGCGGCAGGAACTGCGCGGCGGCCAACCCGCCTCCGACCAGCGCCAACCCGGTGCGCAGCCAGGCGAGGAAGGTCCGTTCGTTGGCCAGGGAGAAGCGGTAGTCCGGTGTTTCACCGACCGAGCCCAGCTCCGCCGGGTCGAACCACCGCCTGATCGCCTCCCACACAGTGGGAGATTATCCGCTTCCCATCCCGCTTAGCCTGGGCCGGTGACTGATCTCGACGTACAGACGCTGCGGACCGCCTACGACAACCAGCTCCGCCCGGAGATTCCCGACCCGGTTCCGGCCGGGGTGACTGTGGAGCGGGACGGGCCGCTGGTCCGGATCTCCGGGCTCGATGCCGGTGGTTTCATCACCTACCGTGACCTGGGCGGGTTGACCGGCGACGCGCTGGACGAGCTGATCGCCCGGCAGGTTCGGTTGTGCCGTGAGCGGGGCGAGTCGGCGGAGTGGAAACTCAACGAGCACGACGAACCGGCGGACCTGGCGGACCGCCTGCGCGCGGCCGGCTTCGTGCCGGAGGACCGGGAGACCGTCGTGGTCGGCCCGGTCGCGCCGCTCGCCGCCGCGCTGCCCGTCGCCCCCGAGGGGGTACGCCTGCGTGAGGTGACCTCCCGGGAGGACCTGGAGCGGATCGCCGCCATGGAGGAGGAGGTCTGGCAGGAGGACCGCTCGCACCTGGTGTGGGGTCTGGCCAAGGAGATCGACGCCGACCCGCACTCGATCACAGTGGTGGTGGCCGAGGCGGACGCGACGGTGGTGAGCGCCGGCTGGGTGCGCTTTACTCCGAACACCGGCTTCGCCACCCTGTGGGGTGGATCCACCCTGCCGCAGTGGCGTCGCAAGGGCATCTACCGGGCGCTGGTCACCTACCGGGCCCGGCTCGCCGACCAGCGGGGCCGGACGCTGTTGCAGGTCGACGCCTCGGAGGACAGCCGGCCGATCCTGGAGCGACTCGGCCTCGTCCCGATCACCACCACCACCCCGTACGTCTACACTCCGTGATCATGGAGCAGCGGTTGACGGACGAGGAGCGGCTGACCCTCAAGACGGGTGCCTTCGGCGCCGTCTTCCTGGTCTCCAACGCCGACCCCGGTGTCCTGGGGGTGATCCGGGAGAGCATCGCCGCGTCCGGCGCGCTGGCCGACGCCAGTGGCACCGTCAAGGAGGCGCTGACCACCGGCCCGCTGCCGCGACTTCCCCGGGACTCGCAGCTGGAGATCGAGTCGGTGGTGCTGCCGGCGCTGGGGCAGGCGGTGCGGATCCTGCGCGAGAAGTCCCCACGGGACGTCGACGCGTACCGCGAACTCGTGTTGGCCGCGGCGGACCAGGTGGCCCGGGCGCACGACGGGGTGGCGCCCGCCGAGGCGGCGGCCATCGACCAGATCCGGGTCGCCTTGACCGAGCCGACCTGACCGGCTGCGCGTCGGTGAGCTGTGTCACTCTGAGTGCTGCGGGAGCGCAACCTACTGGCAGGTAACATTGCGCCGTGGGCAACTGCACAACCGCCCGCGGTTGACCTGGCGTCGACCGACGCGCGACGCTGCGCCCCAGACCGGGCGAGCGAATCGCAACACCACACAGGAGGGTCGTCGAAGCGCGATGAACATCGTCGTACTCGTCAAGCAGGTGCCTGATTCGGGCGCGGACCGCAACCTGCGCAATGACGACAACACCGTCGACCGCGGTTCGGCGAACAACGTGATCAACGAGATGGACGAGTACGCCATCGAGGAGGCGCTGAAGATCAAGGAGGCGCACGGCGGCGAGGTCACCATCCTGACCATGGGTCCGGACCGGGCGACCGAGTCGATCCGCAAGGCGCTCTCCATGGGTCCGGACAAGGCCGTGCACGTGCTGGACGACGCCCTGCACGGCTCGTGCGCCGTCGCCACCTCGAAGGTGCTCGCCGCCGCTCTCGGTCAGCTCAATGCCGACCTGGTCATCTGCGGTGCCGAGTCCACCGACGGCCGCGTCCAGGTCATGCCGCACATGATCGCCGAGCGACTGGGCGTCGCGGCGCTCACCGGTGCCCGCAAGCTCACCGTCGACGGCGCGACGCTGACCGTCGAGCGGCAGACCGAGGAGGGCTACGAGGTGGTCACCGCCGCCACCCCGGCCGTGGTCTCCGTCTGGGACACCATCAACGAGCCGCGCTACCCCTCCTTCAAGGGCATCATGGCCGCCAAGAAGAAGCCGGTGCAGACGCTCTCGCTGGCCGACCTCGGGGTCGCGGCCGACGAGGTGGGCTTCGACGGCGCCACCAGTGCCGTCGTCGAGCACACCAAGCGCCCCCCGCGCTCCGGCGGCGCCAAGATCACTGATGAGGGCGAGGGCGGCGTCAAGCTGGTCGAGTTCCTCGCCACCGAGAAGTTCGTGTGAGAGGGGGGTCTGACATGTCCGAGGTTCTCGTCGTCGTCGAAGCCACCAAGGAATTCGGCGTCAAGAAGGTCACCCTGGAAATGCTCACCCTCGCGCGTGAGCTGGGCACCCCGAGCGCGGTGGTGCTGGGCGGCGCCGGCGCCGCCGGGGCGCTGAGCGGCAAGCTGGGCGAGTACGGCGCGGAGAAGATCTACGCCGCCGAGGGTGACGAGATCGACGGCTACCTGGTGGCCCCCAAGGCGACAGTGCTGGCCGAGTTGGTCAAGCGGGTGCAGCCGGCCGCCGTGCTGCTGGCGTCGGCCCAGGAGGGCAAGGAGATCGCCGCCCGGCTCGCCGTCAAGCTCGACAACGGCATCCTGACCGACGTGGTCGGCCTGGACGCCGACGGCACCGCGACCCAGGTCGCCTTCGCCGGCTCCACCATCGTCAAGTCCAAGGTCACCAAGGGCCTGCCGTTGGTCACCGTCCGGCCGAACTCGGTCACCCCCGCCCCGGCGGCGGCCACCCCGGCGATCGAGCAGCTCAGCGTGTCGGTCACCGACACCGACAAGCTGGCCACTGTCGTCGAGCGGGTCGCCGAGCAGAAGGGCTCCCGCCCCGAGCTGACCGAGGCCGGCGTGGTCGTCTCCGGCGGTCGGGGCGTCGGCAACGCCGACAACTTCAAGCTGGTCGAGGAGCTGGCCGACCTGCTCGGCGGCGCCGTCGGCGCGTCCCGCGCGGCCGTCGACTCCGGCTTCTACCCACACCAGTTCCAGGTGGGCCAGACCGGCAAGACGGTCTCCCCGCAGCTCTACGTCGCCCTCGGCATCTCCGGTGCCATCCAGCACCGGGCCGGCATGCAGACCTCGAAGACCATCGTCGCGGTCAACAAGGACGGCGAGGCGCCGATCTTCGAGCTGGCCGACTTCGGGGTGGTGGGCGACCTGTTCAAGATCGTCCCGCAGGCCGCCGAGGAGATCCGCAAGCGCAAGTAAGCCAGCGATACGTCAGTGGCCGCCCGTGCGAACGGGCGGCCACTGCCGTGTGGGGAGCTGATCGGCGAGCCGGGGAGCTGAGCCGGCCCGCCGATCAGCCCGTCAGGGAGCCCCTCAGCAGACTGTCGCCGGAGTGGCGGGTGTTGTTGTCGTACTGCTCGGCGGAGACGTCGACCACCGAGTAGCTCTTGAGGTCGACATTCGGGGGCAGGGGTAGCAGCGCGTCCGAGCCGCCACCCAGGGTGCCGACCGAGAACATCTCCATCGTCGTCGGATTGATGAGCCAGACCTCGTAGTACCCCGCGACGCTCGGGAGATTCGCCACATGCAGATGTAGTTGGCCGTCCTTCAAAACCCGGGCGTCACCCTTGGCCGTCGGCGGGGTCGCCCCGTACGCCGCCAGCGGCGCGCTCGCCACCACCACCGGCGTCGGGGTGGGCGTCGGATCGTCCGGTCGGAGCACCGAGACGGTGCCCACCACGCCGACCGCCGCGCCGACCGCCGCGGCGGCGGCCGCGGTCACCGCGGTGGCCACCCAACCGGACCAGCCGCGACCCCGACGGGATCGCCGTGCCGGGTCCAGTCGGGTCACCGTCGACTCGGCTGCCGCGCCGAAGGTCTGCTCGGCCGTCGTGGTGTCGGCCTGCTCGGGCACCCGGCGTCGACGGGTCTCGGTCAGCAACGGCCCGGCCTCCGCGGCCCTGACCTGGGCTTCGATGCCCTGCCAGACGTGCTCCGGCGGGTCGGGCAGGTCGGCCAGGCCCTGCGTCTCGGTGCCGAGCCCCGCCACCTGCTGAAGGCTCGCGACCTCCGCTCGGCAGAGCGCGCAGGTGCCGAGGTGGGTGCTCTCCCCGTTGTCCGCCTCGCTCTCACCGAGTGCCAGAAATACCAGCCGGTCGTGGTCCAGGTGCTGCACCGTCCACCTCCCATCTGCGCTTCAAGCTCGCCATGCCGCGTCGGATGTGACTCTTCACGGTGCCCAACGGCACGCCCGTCACCGTGGCTATCTGCTGGTGTGTCAGGTCGTCGTAGAAGGCCAGCTCCAGCATCCGTCGCTGGTCGTCCGGGAGACGAGCCAGCTCGTCGGCGATCACCAACCGGTCCACCACGCGGTCCGGATCCGGCTGGGTCTGCGCCGGCTCGGGCAGTTGTCGGACCGTCTCCACCACCCGGGTCTCCCGGGCCGAGGCGCGCATCCGGTCGATCACCTTCCGCCGGCCGATGCCGAGCAACCAACCGATCAGCGAGCCCTTGGCCGGGTCGAACGTGTCGCGACCCAGCCAGGCGGCGACGAACGTCGCCTGGGTGACGTCCTCGGCGTCGCTGCGGTTCGCCAGCATGGACGTGGCCAGGTGGAGCACTGCACGACCGTAGCGGTCGTACGCCTCGCGGAGCGCCACGTCGTCACCGGCGCGGAACCTGCGGTCGAGATCGTCCACCGGAGGGTCCGGTTCCTGTCGTAGCGCCGTCATCGGGCGGCTCGCCTTCGATGGGGCATGCCCGACTGTAGCTGCCACAGTCCCCGCCCCACTTCCCCGGTCGATGTCATCTCACCAGCTCTTCGTCTCCCGACCCCGTTCCGGATGCGGTCTGGGCCGGAAAAGAAAAGTGCCTCCGGGTCGCATCCACCCGTCCGACAGCCGGCGTAACCCGTTCTGCAAGCCAGGCCTGACGAATCAGCACCAAATATCAGGAGGCAGACATGCAGTTCTCGTACTTCCGTCGGGTCGCCGCGGGCGGCGCGGTCGCCGCGCTGGCCTTCGCCGGTGTCGGCGCCCTCACCGCCGGCCCCGCGTACGCCGCCACGTCGAAGGTCTCCGTCGTGCACGGCATCCCGGACACCCCGGTCGACGTCTACGTCAACGGCAAGAAGACGCTGGACAACTTCAAGCCCGGCGACGTCGCCGGCCCGCTGAACCTGGAGGAGGGCGACTACGACATCGCGCTCACCAAGCCGGGCGAGCCGATCGGCAGCGCGATCCTCACTGTCGACAACGCCGCGGTGCCGGGCGGTGCGAACATCAGCATCGCGGCCCACCTCGACGCCGCCGGCCAGCCGAAGATCACTCCGTTCGTGAACGACGTCTCCAAGGTCGACGCCGGCAAGGCCCGGCTGATCGTCCGGCACACCGCCGCCGCCCCGGCGGTCGACGTCCGCGCCGGTGGCACCCCGGTCTTCGAGGACCTGACCAACCCGAACGAGGCCAAGGGCGACGTCGACGCGGGCGAGGTGAAGGCGGACGTGGTGCTGGCCGGCACCGACACCGTGGCCATCGGCCCGGCGGACCTCAACCTCAAGGAGGGCACCGCCACGATCGTCTACGCGATCGGCTCCGCCGAGGGCAAGACCCTCGACGTGGTGGCCCAGACCATCACCGGCCTGCACTCCGCCCCGGGCGGCGTGCCCAGCGGTGACGGCGGCCAGGCCGGCACGGGCGTGGACACCTGGTGGTACGTGCTCACCGGTGCCGGCGTACTCCTGCTGCTTGGTGGTGGGGTGCGGATGGCGACCGCGCGGACCGGCCGCAAGTGACGGTGCGCAATCGCGGCGCGCTGGCGGCCCTGGCCGCCGGCGTTGCCGCGCTCACCGCCGCCGCTCTGGTGGCGTGCGCCAACCAGCCGGCCGGGACGGTGGGGGCTGAGGAAGCGAGCACGCTGGCCAGCCCCGCACCGACCGTCGCCGGTGCCCCCTCGGTGCCGGTGACCGCGGGTGAACTGCCCGCCGGTCCGAAGATCATCCCGCCGGTGCGGCTGCTGATCCCGGAGATCGGCGTCACCGCCACAGTCAACGCGGTCGGCATCAACGAGCGGACCAACGAGTTCGAGGTGCCGCCGAGCGTCGACCAGATCGGCTGGTACCGCTACGGCCCCGGCCTGGAGACCGAGGCCGGCTCGGTGGTCATCGCCGGTCACGTGGACAGCGCCAAGCAGGGCAAGGGGGCGTTCTTCCGGCTGCGTGAGCTGGACCAGGGCGACACGTTGACCGCTACCGGCAGCGACGGCGAGGCGCGGCGCTACCGGGTCGTCGCCCGGGAGGAGTACGCCAAGACCAAGATCCCGCTGGACCGGTACTTCGCCCGCGACGGCAAGCCGCGGCTGACCCTGATCACCTGTGGTGGGCCGTTCGACGCAAAGGCGCGCAAGTACCGCGACAACATCGTCGTCACCGCGGTGCCCGCCTGAGCGGGTCCGCGCGCATCGGGCCGGGGTGGAGTTCCACCCCGGCCTTTGCGTGCAGTCCCCTCCGGCATCCGGTCCCCAAGGTGTCGGCCGTACGCTGAACGGCGATGGCTTACCTGGATCACGCGGCGACGACTCCCATGCTCGATGAGGCACTGGAGGCGTACGTCGCCACCGCCCGCGAGGTCGGCAACGCGTCCTCCCTGCACGCGGCGGGCCGCCGTGCCCGCCGCCGGGTCGAAGAGTCACGCGAACGGGTGGCCGCGGTGCTGGGCGCCCGGCCCTCTGAGGTGATCTTCACCGGTGGTGGCACGGAGAGCGACAACCTCGCGGTCAAGGGCATCTTCTGGGCCCGCCGAGCAGCCCGGCCCGACCGCCGCCGGGTGGTCTCCAGCGCCGTCGAGCACCACGCGGTGCTGGACGCGGTCGACTGGCTGGCCCAGCACGAGGGCGCCGAAGTGGGCTGGCTGCCGGTGGACGCCGTCGGTCGGCTCGACCCGCAGGCCCTGCGCGCCGAGTTGGACGCGCACGCCGACCAGGTGGCCGTGGTCACCGCGATGTGGGCGAACAACGAGGTGGGCACCGTCCAGCCGGTGGCCGAGCTGGCCGCCGTCGCCGCCGAACACGGTGTGCCCTTCCACACCGACGCCATCCAGGCGGTCGGTCAGGTGCCCGTCGACTTCGGCGCCAGTGGGGTCGCCGCGCTGACCGTCACCGGGCACAAGTTGGGCGGCCCGACCGGGGTGGGCGCGCTGCTGCTCGCCCGGGATGTGCCGGCCACGCCGCTGCTGCACGGCGGTGGCCAGGAACGCGACATCCGCTCCGGCACCCTCGACACCGCCGGCATCGTCGCCTTTGCTGTCGCCGTGGAGACGGCCGTGAAGGGTCAGCAGGAGTACGCGGCCCGGGTGGCCGCGCTCCGCGACGACCTGATCGAGCGGGTCCGGCAGGCGGTACCCGAGGTGATCTACAACGGTGACCCGACCGACCGGCTGCCCGGCAACGCGCACTTCTCCTTCCCCGGCTGCGAGGGCGACGCGCTGCTGCTCCTGCTCGACGCGCAGGGGATCGCCTGCTCGACCGGCTCCGCCTGCTCGGCCGGCGTGGCCCAGCCCTCGCACGTGCTGCTCGCCATGGGCGCCGACGACGACCGCGCCCGCTCCTCGCTGCGCTTCACACTGGGCCACACCAGCACCCAGGCCGACATCGACGCCCTCATCGCGGCTCTCCCGGCAGCGGTCGACCGAGCCCGCCGAGCCGCCGCCCTCCGCACCCCCCGCTGACCCGGGCCCAGCCCCGCGATCTTGCACTTTCGGTTGGCTGTTCGCGCCTTGTGCGGCATATGTCGCCGCAGAAACTGCAAGATCGCGCCGGTGGGTGCGCGGGGCGGGGCCAGGGTTCGGGGGGTTTGCGGGGCTGGTGGATAGGGTTGTCGTGGGGACGGGGAAGGGGAGTGGGTCGGTGAGGGTTCTGGCGGCGATGTCGGGTGGGGTTGACTCGGCAGTGGCGGCGGCGCGGGCGGTGGCTGCCGGGCACGATGTGACCGGCGTTCACCTGGCGCTGGCCCGCAACCCACAGACCTATCGGACCGGGGCGCGCGGCTGCTGCACCCTGGAGGATTCCCGGGACGCCCGACGGGCGGCCGACGTGATCGGCATCCCGTTCTACGTGTGGGACATGGCCGACCGCTTCCACGAGGACGTGGTCGACGACTTCGTCGCCGAGTACGCCGCCGGTCGTACGCCGAATCCCTGCCTGCGCTGCAACGAGAAGATCAAGTTTGCGGCGGTGCTGGACCGGGCGGTGGCTCTGGGCTTCGACGCGGTGGTGACCGGGCACCACGCCCGCCTCGGCGCGGACAGGCTGCTGCGGCGCAGTGTCGACCTGGCCAAGGACCAGTCGTACGTGCTCGCCGTGCTCACCCGCGAGCAGCTCGACCGGTCGATCTTCCCGCTCGGTGACTCGACCAAGGCGCAGGTCCGCGCCGAGGCCGCCGAGCGTGGCCTGGCCGTGGCCGACAAGCCGGACTCGCACGACATCTGCTTCATCGCCGACGGGGACACCCGCGGCTTCCTGGCCGGCCGGCTCGGCGAGGCGCCCGGCGAGGTGGTGGACGCCTCCACCGGCGCTGTCGTCGGCAGCCACAGCGGTGCGTACGCGTACACGGTGGGGCAGCGTCGCGGGCTGCACCTGGACCGGCCCGCCCCGGACGGCCGGCCACGCTACGTGCTCTCGATCACTCCGAAGACCAACACGGTGACCGTGGGCCCGGTGGAGGCCCTTGACGTGTCCGACGTGCACGCCGTACGTCCGGTCTGGACCGGCGGCCCCCGTCCGGACGCCCCGGTCGAGTGCGAGGTGCAGTTGCGCGCGCACGGCGACGTGGTCCCGGCGACCGTCGCCCTCGACGGTGACCGGCTGCACGCCGAGCTGCGCCGACCGGTACGCGGCGTCGCCGCCGGTCAGGCAGTGGTGGCGTACCGACCGGACCCGGCCGGCGACGTGGTCCTCGGCTCCGCGACCATCACCGGCTGACCGCACGGCCCGGGTGTTCGCGGGATAGCCTTCGCCCGTGACAGATCAGGCGTGGCCCTGGCCGGCCGGCGCGGCAACCGGAATTGGTTCGCTGCCCGGCACCGACATCGGCGAGGCTCAGCGGGTGGTCCTCGGTGAGCTTCCCGAGCTGCCCCATCTGCCCGAGTTGCCGGCCCGTGGCCCCGGAGCGGACATGATCGGCCGGTCCGCCGGGCTGCTCGTCGAGCTGCCCGTCGAGGTGTACGCGGGGCGGTGGCGGGTCGCCCCACGCCCGGGCCGCGACCTGCGTCGGGCCCGTGACCTGATGGAACGCGACCTGGACCAGCTCGCCGAGCAGGCCGAGGGGTACGCCGGGCCGATCAAGGTGCAGGCCGCCGGCCCGCTCACGCTGGCCGCCTCCCTGGAGTTGCCGATCGGTGGCCGACTGCTGCGCGATCCCGGCGCGGTCCGCGACCTGACCGGCTCCCTCGCCGAGGGGCTGCGCGCGCACGTCGCGGCGGTCGCCCGCCGGCTGCCCCAGGCGTCAGTGCTGTTGCAACTGGACGAGCCGTCACTGCCGACCGTGCTGGCCGGGCGGGTGCCGACCGAGAGCGGTCTGGGCGCGTACCGGGCGGTCGAGTCGGTGGACGCCGCCGCCCTGCTGCGCACTGTCGTCGAGGCGGTCGGCGTGCCGACGCTGGTGCACTGCTGCGCCCCGGACGTGCCACTGGAGCTGATCCGCTCCGCCGGCGCCGTCGCGGTCGCCCTCGACCTGGACCTGGTCACCAAACTCGACCCGCTGGGCGAGGCGATCGACGCCGGCCTCGGGTTGCTGGCCGGGGCCGCGCCGACCCGGCCGCCGTCGGCCGGTGGCGCGCCGACCTCCGCGCAGATCGCCGACCGGGTACGCCAGCTCTGGGACCGTCTCGGCTTCCCACGTCGCCAACTCGCCGAGCAGGTGGTGATCACCCCGGCCTGCGGCCTCGCCGGCGCCACCCCGGAGTACGCGCGGGTGGTGCTCGCCGCGTGCCGGGACGCCGGGCGGCGCCTCGCCGAGGACTGAGGTTTCCTGTCGTACCCGGTGGGCAGGATGACGGTCATGATTGGACAGCTGCGTTCAGTGGTGATCGACTGCCCGGACCCGCGGGCGTTGGCGGCGTTCTACGCCGAGCTGCTCGGGGTACCGCTCGCCGAGGGCAACTCCGATGACGACTGGGTGGTGCTGGGCGGCCCACCCGGTCACCAGCCCCGCCTCGCCTTCCAACAGGCGCTCAACCTGCGCCCACCGGCCTGGCCGGATCCCGAGCGCCCACAGCAGTTCCACCTCGACGTGACGGTGGACGACATCGAGGCCGCCGAGAAGGCGGCGCTGGCGCTGGGTGCTCGGCGGCTGCCCGGTGAGGGTGAGGGCTTCCGGGTCTACGCCGATCCGGCCGGCCACCCGTTCTGCCTCTGCTGGGACTGAGCGCGCCGTGGGTTGCGGCGGCCGGGCATCATGGCCGCCGTGATCCCCACCTCTGCGCTTCGCGCCTCCGGTTCGCTCTTCGGCCTCGCCTACGGTGACGCGCTGGGCAAGCCGACCGAGTTCCTGACCGTCGCCGAGATCGAGCGCCGGTACGGCCCGGCCGGTCCGCGTGAGCTGTCCGGCGAGCCGGCACTGGTCACCGACGACACCCAGATGGCGCTGGCGGTGGGTTGGGCACTGCACGAGGCGCCGTCGTTCACGCCGGAGGCGGTGGAGCCACTGCTGCGGCGACGCTTCCTGGCCTGGGCGGTCAGCCCGGACAACAACCGTGCCCCGGGCATGACCTGCCTGCGCGCCTGCGCCGAGCTGAGCCGTGGGGTGCGCTGGCAGGAGGCGACGGTGGTCGGCTCGAAGGGCTGCGGGGCCAACATGCGGGTCACACCGGTCGGGTTGCTCGACGTGGACCTCGGCACGCTCGCCGGGTTGGCCCAGTTGCAGGCCGGGCTGACCCACGGCCACCCGACCGGGCTGGCCGCCAGCGAACTCACCGCGTACGCGGTCTTCGCGCTGCGCACGGGCGCCTCGCTGCCCGACCTTCCCGCGGTGCTCACCGAGCGGGCACTGTCCCAGCGCCTGGTCTACTCCGAGCGGTGGCTGGGAGACCTCTGGCAGCGCGCCGGTTCCGGTTCTCCGCAGGAGTTCATCGCCCAGGGCTGGGACGAGTGTCTGGCGGTGCTGGGCCGACTGACCAACACCCTGGCGCAACCGGACGACGGTGGTGACCCGTGTCAGGCCACCGGGGAGGGCTGGGTGGCGGAGGAGGCGCTGGCCACCGCGCTGCTCTGCGCCGTACGGCACGCCGACGACCCGGTCGCGGCGCTGGCCCGCGGCGCGACCACCGTCGGCGACTCCGACTCGATCGCCGCCCTGGCCGGCGCGTTCGTGGGCGCGGCCGTCGGCATGACCGCCTGGCCGCGCGAATGGGCCAACCGCATCGAGTACGCGGACCAGTTGGCCACGCTCGGCGCGACCTGGGACTGACCCGGCTCGGCCTGGCTCGGCATGATCAACTCGGGTTTCTGTAAACCGGGTCATCGGGGAGTTCAGGACACCGCGACTTTCAGGAACCCGAGTCGACCATGAGCCGAGCCAGGCCGTGAGGATGGGAAGGGGACCGGCGGGCGGCCACGAGGAGTGGTCAGGAGGTGGGGAGGTGGCGCAGGCTGCGCACTTTTCGCCACAGGTCGGCGTCGCAGCGGCCGGCGTGGTCGGCGAAGGCGGCCGAACTGAGTCGGATCGGCTCGGTGAGGCTGAGGTAGCTGTCGTGCTCCGCGCCCGGGTCCCACTCCCGGGTGGGGATCCGCACGTGGTCGTCCCGGTCGCTCTTGTCCTGGCTGGTGATCTTCAGGACGTCGGCGCCCCGGGAATCGGCGCGCAGCACCAGGCACGGGCGCACCTTCGACCCGCTGCCATCGGCGTACGGCACGTCGGCCCACCAGATCTCACCGGGCGCCGGGGCGTCGCCGTGCCGGTCGGTGTCGCGCGAGCGGGGTTTGGTGGACGGCCGTTCGGCGCCACGGGGCCGCGGGGTGGAACGGCGGCCACCGGTGCCGCCCCGACCCGGCCGGGTGCCCGGACGCCGGGTGGCCACCCGGTGCCGCCAACTGTTCCACGCCCAGCCGGCGGCGACGGCCAGCAGGATCGCCACCGCCCAGAGCAGTGCCTCGGGCATCCGTACCTCCGCGTCCCGGCGACCCGCCGGTCGCACCGTCCGGCGATCCTTGCACGCCGCAGCCCGTGCCGCCCGCCAACCACACCGCGGCCGCCCCACCGCCGCGCTGCAGGCAACCTCGACGCCGCCGTGCCCCCGGTGGCACTCGGCCGTCACCCTTGATCACTTGATGGTCAATAGCTGGATCGTCCCGTCGACGGCTACTGAGCATCACGTGATCACCGGATGCGGCTGAGGGCGAGGTCGCTTCGGGCGCGGGTGGGCGGCGGATTGTCCCACCGGCCCGATACGGTGCCGGAGTAGCGTGATCAGGGAGGTCGCAGGCGTGTCCGAAGGTGGCGGTGTGTCCGAGGAACAGATCGGTCAGCAGGTCAGCCCGGCGCAGGAGGCGGCGGCCGGGGCTGAGCCCACGCCGCAGGCCCGGGAACGGCACGCCGCGCTCAGTCAGGAGTTGACCGAGCACCAGTACCGCTACTACGTGCTGGACGCGCCGACCATCCCCGATGCCGACTTCGACAGGCAGTTGCGCGAGCTGGAGGCATTGGAGCAGGAGTTTCCGGCGCTGCGGACGCCCGACTCGCCGACCCAGCGGGTGGGTGGCACGTTTTCCACCGACTTCACCCCGGTCACCCATGCCGAACGGATGCTCTCGCTCGACAACGCCTTCGCCGACGAGGAGCTGGCGGCCTGGGCCGAGCGGGTCGAACGGGACGCGGGCGGCCCGGTGCCCTACCTGTGCGAGCTGAAGGTCGACGGGTTGGCGATCAACCTGACCTACGAGAACGGCCGGCTGGTCCGAGCCGCCACCCGAGGCGACGGGCGTACCGGTGAGGACGTCACGGCAAACGTGCGCAGCATTCGGGACGTGCCCAGCCAGCTCGTCGCGTCCGCCGAATTCCCGGACGTTCCCGAGCTGGTGGAGGTCCGGGGCGAGATCTACTTCCCGATCGCCGCGTTCGCCGATCTCAACGCGGGTCTGGTGGAGCAGGGCAAGGCGCCCTTCGCCAACCCCCGCAACGCCGCCGCCGGCAGCCTGCGGCAGAAGGATCCACGGGTCACCGCCACCCGGCCGCTGCGCCTGGTGGTGCACGGCATCGGCGCCCGCCGTGGGTTCCAGCCCACGGCGCAGTCCGAGTCGTACGCGGCACTCAGGTCGTGGGGGTTGCCGACCAGCGACCGGTGGCGGGTCGTTCCGGACCTGGCCGGCGTGGCGGAGTTCATCGCCTACTACGCCGAGCACCGGCACGACGTCGAGCACGAGATCGACGGTGTGGTGGTCAAGGTCGACCCGGTCTCCATCCAGGGCCGGCTCGGGTCGACCAGTCGTGCCCCGCGCTGGGCGATCGCCTTCAAGTACCCGCCGGAGGAGGTCACCACCAAGCTGCTCGACATCGACGTGAACGTGGGGCGCACCGGCCGGGTGACCCCGTTCGCCGTGCTCGAACCGGTGCGCGTGGCCGGTTCCACTGTCGCGCTCGCCACCCTGCACAACGCCCGCGAGGTGGAGCGCAAGGGGGTGCTGATCGGCGACACGGTGGTGCTGCGCAAGGCCGGCGACGTGATTCCCGAGGTGCTCGGCCCGGTGGTCGACCTGCGACCCGCCGATGCCCGGCCGTTCGTCATGCCGACCAGTTGCCCGGCCTGCGGCACCCCGCTCGCGCCGTCAAAGGAGGGCGATGTGGACATCCGTTGCCCCAACACACGCAGCTGCCCGGCGCAGTTGCGGGAGCGGGTGTTCCACCTCGCCGGCCGGGGTGGGTTCGACATCGAGGTGCTCGGCTACAAGGGCGCGGCCGCCCTGCTCGACGCGGAGATCATCAGCGACGAGGGGGACCTCTTCCAGCTCGACGCCGAGCAGCTGTCCCGGTCGCCGTTCTTCGTCAACAAGGACGGCAGCCTGGGCAGCAACGCCGCCAAGTTGCTGGACAATCTCGCGGTCGCCCGGGAACGGGACCTGTGGCGGGTGCTGGTGGCGCTCTCCATCCGGCACGTCGGCCCGACCGCGGCCCAGGCGCTCGCCCGGCACTTCCGCTCGATGGACGCCATCGACGCGGCCACCGAGGAGGAGCTGTCCTCCGTCGACGGGGTCGGGCCGACCATCGCCGCCAGCATCCGGGAGTGGTTCGCTGTGGACTGGCACCGCGAGGTGGTCCGCAAGTGGGCCGAGGCCGGCGTACGGATGGCCGAGGAGGCGGTTGACGAGGGGCCGCGCCCGTTGGAGGGGTTGACAGTGGTGGTGACCGGCACCCTCGCCGGTTTCTCCCGCGACCAGGCCGCCGAGGCCGTGCAGAGCCGGGGCGGCAAGGTCAGCGGGTCGGTCTCCAAGAAGACGAGCTTCGTGGTGGTGGGGGACAACCCCGGGTCGAAGGCCGACAAGGCCGCCAGTCTCAAGGTGCCGGTGCTCGACGAGGACGGGTTCCGACTCCTGCTGGACGCCGGCCCGGACGCCGCCCGGGAGGTCGCTCAGCTGGGCGGCTGACCCGCCGGCGGCCGGGCACGGCGACTGGCCGCGTATACCAACTTAATTACGACTACGACCGATTCGTGACTGTCATACCGGGAAACTGGGGGCCGAGGGCGTTTCATTGGGTCACGGCGCGCGCACCGGCACGCCGATGGTCGGTCGGGAGGTGTGGTGGAGGTCGCCGACCCACGCAACTCGCTTCCTGCGGGACGGGTCGCACCGTTCGCCGCCTTCATCGCCGGCATCCTGGCGGTCGCCGCGCTGACCGCCGCCGTTCCACTCGCGACGCTCCCCGGCGAGTTGTCCGAGTTGCCGGTGGCGTTCTGGACGATGGCCGCGCTCGCCGTGGTCTGCGACGCGCGCCCGTTCGTGCCACCGGGGCGCCGGCAGACGTCGGCGGTGTTCCCGTCCACCTGCTTCACCTTCGCGATCCTGCTCGGCTGGGGTCTCGGCCCGGCGGTGGTGGTGCAGGCGGTGGGCGTCGTCGTCTCGGGTTGGCGGATGCGGCACGCGGCGTGGCGCACGGCGTTCAACGTCGGCCAGTACGCGTGTGCCCTCGCTGCCGCCTACGGCGTGATCCAGCTCGGCTCGGGCACGATCTTCTCCGGTGGGCGGTTGCACTGGACCGACGTGGCCGCCGTCGGCGGTGCCGCGCTGGCCTGGTTCGTCGTCAACTACGGGTTGGTCAGCTGGGCGGTGCGGCTGCGGTTCGGGGACCGCTGGTGGCCCACCGTCCGCCAGGGCCTCGGCTTCGAGTTGCTCTCCACCGGCTCACTGCTGCTGCTCGCCCCGGTGCTGGTCGCGGCGGCGCGGGTCAGCGCCGCGCTGATCCCGCTGGTGCTGGTGCCGCTCTTCGCCGTCTACCGGATGGCGCGGTTGACAAACGAACAGCAGCACCTCGCCGCCGCCGACCCGCTGACCGGGCTGCCCAACCGCAAGGCTCTGCTGGCCGAGGTGGCCGAGCAGGTGCACCTGCATGCCGAGCGGACCGCCCGTGGTGAACCCGACGGGCAGCTCGCGCTCCTGCTGATCGACCTGGACCGTTTCAAGAACGTCAACGACGCCCTCGGGCATGCCGTGGGCGACCGGCTGCTGGTCGAGGTCAGCGCCCGGCTCACCGACATGCAGCCCCGACCACAGATGATCGCCCGGCTGGGCGGTGACGAGTTCGCCATAGTGATGACCGGGCTGACCGACGTCGGTCAGGCGCGGGAGTTGGCCGACCGGGTGGTTCAGGCGCTGGCCGAGCCGGTGCCGCTCGACGGGCTGCCGTTGGACGTGGGCGGGTCGATCGGGATCGCCCTCTTCCCGGAGCACGGCGAGGACTTCGCCACCCTGATGCGCCACGCCGACGTCGCGATGTACGACGCCAAGCACCGCAACGACACGGTGGCCGTGTACGCCCCGGAGTCCGACCACAACTCCGCTGAGCGACTCGGCCTCCTCGCCGACCTGCGCCGCGTACTGGAGACCAGCCCTCCGGCCGAGGGGCCGTTCGATGCCGACGCCGAGTCGGCGGTTCAGGGCCAGGGCGAGGGTGCGCAGCCGGACGGGAACGGCCGGCACGGCGTGCCGAGCGACGCCGAGCGGACTGCCGACGTACCCCTTGTCGAGTCGGCGGAGGTGCGCGGCGGTGACGGGGCGGCGCTGCCCACCGGCACCCCGGCCGAGGGCGCGCTGCCCGCCGCGGCGTCGGAGCGGTCCGCGCCAGCGGCGGACCCGGCGTCGGCGGTCGCCACAGCACGGCCGGGAGCTGCCCGGTGGTGGGCACGCCGTCGGCGCACCGACGCCGAGCTGGTGCACTCCGATGAGCTGATCAATCGGATCGCCACCGGAGCCGACCCGATCCGAGGCCGCAACGCCCGTGCCACGGTCGCCGGCGCCCGTTCCGGCCCGGTCCGGGAGCGGCGCGCCGGGGGCGGGATCGGTCGGCGGTCCCCGAACGGGGGCGCCGCGGGCAAGGGGCGCAACGGGGCTCGGCGGGACGTCGGGCCGGGCACGCCAGGGCAGCCACTCGAATCGACCGGGTGGGCGCACGCGGACGATGAGCCGGCCGACGACGCCGGGGAAATCACCATGTACTACCAGCCGCAGATCGCCATCGCGACCGGCGAGGTGGTCGGCGTCGAGGCCCTGCTGCGGTGGCGGCATCCCCGGCGGGGCATGGTCGACCCGGAGGAACTCATCCGGGTCGCTGAGCAGAGCGCCGTGATGCGACTGCTCACCCGTCGTGTCGTCGACGACGTGGTGGAGCAGCTCGCCAAGTGGTCGGCGGCCGGCATCGGCCTGCGCGCGGCGCTCAACGTGAGCGTGCGCGACCTGCACACCGGCGAGATCGCCGACCAGATCGCCGACCGGCTGGCCCGCTACGGGGTGCCGGCCGAGCGGCTTCAGGTCGAGATCACCGAGGGCGCGTTGATGGCCGACCCGCGCCGGGTGCTGGCCACCATCTCCCGCCTGCACCGGATCGGGGTGGCCATCGCGCTGGACGACTTCGGCACCGGCTACTCCTCGCTCCAGCACCTGCGCCGCCTGCCGCTGTCAGAGGTGAAGGTGGACCGGTCTTTCGTCCTCGGCATGGCCGACGACGCCGACGACGCGGCGATCGTCCGGTCGATGATCGAGCTGGCCGGCGCTCTGGGG
The DNA here is from genome assembly GCF_007827755.1 of Micromonospora sp. CNZ322. Classification (NCBI taxonomy): domain Bacteria; kingdom Bacillati; phylum Actinomycetota; class Actinomycetes; order Micromonosporales; family Micromonosporaceae; genus Micromonospora; species Micromonospora sp. CNZ322. The sequence goes on along the minus strand of NZ_VITD01000001.1, from coordinate 236,508 downwards.
CTGCGGGTGGTGGCCGAGGGTGTGGAGGACGAACGGACCTGGCGAATGCTGCACGCCGCCGGCTGCGACGCCGCTCAGGGCTGGTTCTACGCCCGGCCGATGCCGGCCGAGGAGTTGGTCACCTGGCTGGCCCGGTACCGGCCGGTCCGCCCGACCGGCGGACACTCGCAGCCGGATGTCGCTCGCCGCCCCACCCGCTGACCCGGCACGAGGGTCGCTGGAGGGGGAGTCGGGGACGCGGCACCGGAGCGAAACAATAGACTCGCTCCGGTCACCGCGTGTCACGCTCCACCTGTCGCGCGGCCGGCACACCGCCCGACCAGCAGGAATTCAGAAGGGGGCACGGATGGCCGCCATCTCCCGCGAGGAGGTCGCGCACCTGGCGCGCCTGTCGCGGCTCGCCGTCACCGAGGAGGAGCTGGACACGTTCGCCGGCCAGCTCGACGTGATCCTCCAGGCGGTCGCCCAGGTTGGCGAGGTCGCCGCCGCGGACATCCCGCCGACCTCGCACTCGGTGCCGCTGACCAACATCTTCCGCGAGGACGTCGTCACGCCGTGCCTGACCCCGGAGGAAGCGCTGTCGGGCGCGCCCGACGCCGAGGACCAGCGGTTCCGCGTACCGCGGATCCTGACCGAGGATGTGGCCTCATGAGCGAACTGACCGGCAAGAGCGATTTGACCAGAATGACCGCGACGGAGATCGCGAGCCTGGTCGCCGGGGGCGAGACCTCCGCCGTCGAGGTGACCCAGGCGCACCTGGATCGGATCGCCGCTGTCGACGACCGGGTGCACGCCTTCCTGCACGTCGACACCGAGGGCGCGCTCGCCGCTGCCCGCGCTGTGGACGAGCGCCGGGCCGCCGGCGAGGAGCTGGGCCCGCTCGCCGGTGTGCCGGTCGCGGTCAAGGACGTGCTCGCCACCCGGGGCGTACCGACCACCGTGGGGTCGAAGATCCTGGAGGGCTGGCGCCCGCCGTACGACGCGACGATCGTGCAGCGGCTGCGGGAGGCCGGCACGGTGATGCTCGGCAAGACCAACATGGACGAGTTCGCGATGGGCTCCTCCACCGAATACTCGGCGTACGGCCCGACGCACAACCCGTGGGACCTGAGCCGGATCCCGGGTGGCTCGGGTGGTGGCAGCGCCGCCGCGCTGGCCGCGTACGAGGCGCCGCTGGCGATCGGCTCGGACACCGGCGGCTCGATCCGCCAGCCCGGCGCGGTCACCGGCACCGTGGGTGCCAAGCCCACCTACGGCGGCACCTCCCGTTACGGGTTGGTGGCCTTCTCCTCGTCGCTCGACACCCCCGGCCCGTGTGCCCGTACGGTGCTCGACGCGGCAGTGCTGCACCAGGTGATCGGCGGGCACGACCCGCGCGACTCCACCTCGATCCCGCAGCCGGTGCCGGACGTGGTGGCTGCGGCGAAGCTCGGCGCTACCGGTGACCTGACCGGTGTGCGGCTCGGCATCGTGAGCGAGTTCGTGGGCGAGGGCGCCGAGCCGGGCGTGATGGCCGCGTTCCGTGAGTCGGTGGACGCGCTGACCAAGATGGGTGCCGAGGTCGTCGAGGTGTCCTGCCCGACGTTCGCGTACGCCCTGCCGGCGTACTACCTGATCGCCCCGAGCGAGTGCTCCTCCAACCTGGCCCGGTTCGACGGCGTCCGGTTCGGCCTGCGGGTCGGCGACGACGGCAACCGGTCGCTGGAGGAGGTCATGTCGCTGACCAGGGAGGCCGGCTTCGGCCCGGAGGTCAAGCGCCGCATCATGATCGGCACGTACGCGCTGTCGTCGGGTTACTACGACGCGTACTACGGGCAGGCGCAGAAGGTCCGGACGCTGATCACCCGGGACTTCAACGCGGCGTTCGAGCGGGTCGACGCGCTGATCTCGCCGACCACCCCGTCGGTGGCATTCCCGATGGGTGCGCGGACCGCGGACCCGTACCAGATGTACCTGGCCGACCTCTACACGATCCCGACGAATCTGTACGGCGGGCCGGGCATCTCGGTGCCCTGTGGGCTCTCCGAGGGGCTGCCGGTCGGTCTGCAGGTGATGGCCCCGACGATGGCCGACGACCGGATGTACCGGGTCGCCGCCGCGTTGGAGTCCGCCGTCGGCACGTTCACCCCACCGGCGCTGTAGAACGAAATTGACCGCATCGGCGTCGAGGGACCTGTCCCTCGGCGCCGATCGCGCGTCTGGGCGGGTTGGGCGCCGATCAGGGCTGGGTGGGCGGCCCGGCGAGGTAGCGGCGGGCCGCCCGCAGACCACGCCAGCGCCACCAGGCGGCACCTCCCCAGAGCAGGATCAGCAGTGCGGCCAGCAGGCGGCCGTACGGGCGGACCGGGCTCACCAGGGGCCCCACCTGGGTGAGGAGGCCTCCCACGAACAGCAACAGCAGCCAGCGTTGACTGACCCGGGTTCGAGCTTCCTTGCGAGCCAGCGCGTCCAGGCGAGGGTCGTCGGTGGACCCGTCGCGTAGCGCCTGCGCGATCCGTCGCCTCGTCGTCGGGTCGGCACCGGCCGTCCGGGGCAGCCGCCTGAGCAGCCGGCGGCCGAAGACGAGGGCGACGGCCGCGCCGACCAACGGCGGGATGAGCATCAGCCCGAACGCCGCGAGGAGGTCGGACCGCCCGCTGTCGCCGTCGGTCATCGCGGCGGTGCCCATCACGGCCGCGCCGACCACGACGACCGCGGCGACGACGTAGGTGCTGCGGCGTTGCCGCCCTCGCGTCACCTGTTCGTCAGCGGCGACACGTCCCCCGCTCGTCACGGCCGCCCCCGATTCCGACGCCGCCGGTTCACCAGTTGCACCACGGCGTACGCGATCACCACCGCCACCACCCCGGGCAGCACCATGCCGATCACCAGTTCGGTGGTCGTGTCCGGCTGGCGGTCCTCTCCGGAGGCGAACCAGCCGATCAGGGTCACCACGACGGCCACCGCCCACACCGCGACCACCCCGACGAGCACCGGCCGGACCTGCACTCCTCGCTCTCTCCCCGTATTCGTCATGGTCGCTCCGTACCCTGCCGTCGGTGACGCCACGCACGCCGGACGAAACCCGGCCGAGGATTGATCGGGCAACCCCATTAGGCTGGACAGGTTCTGTCCGGATCGCGCCTGGAGCGTCTCATGACCACGACACTGCCCGCGTACGACGAGGTCGTTGCGCGCTTCGAACCGGTGATCGGCCTGGAGACCCACGTCGAGCTGGGCACGAACACCAAGATGTTCTGCGGTTGCCCGACCGACTTCGGCGGCGAGCCGAACACCCGGGTCTGCCCGGTGTGCCTGGGCCTGCCCGGTTCGCTGCCGGTGGCCAACAAGGCGGCCATCGAGGCGATCATCCGGATCGGCCTGGCGTTGAACTGCTCGATCGCCGAGTGGTGCCGGTTCGCCCGGAAGAACTACTTCTACCCGGACATGCCGAAGAACTTCCAGATCAGCCAGTACGACGAGCCGATCTGCGTCGACGGTTACCTGGACGTCGAGGTGGGCGGCGAGACGGTGCGGATCGAGATCGAGCGGGTGCACCTCGAGGAGGACACCGGCAAGACGCTGCACGTCGGCGGCGCCACCGGCCGCATCCACGGCGCGACGGAGTCGCTCGTCGACTACAACCGGGCCGGCATCCCGCTGGTCGAGATCGTCACCAAGCCGATCACGGGCACCGGTGCGCTCGCCCCCGACGTGGCCAAGGCGTACGTCGCCGAGCTGCGTGACGTGATCCGCACCCTCGGCGTTTCCGACGTGCGGATGGAGGAGGGTTCGCTGCGCTGTGACGTGAACACCTCGCTCAACCTGCCGGGCGCGGAGTGGGGCACCCGTACCGAGACGAAGAACGTCAACTCGCTGCGGTCGGTGGAGCGGGCGGTCCGCTCGGAGATGCTGCGGCAGGCGTCGGTGCTCGACGCGGGCGGCCGGATCACCCAGGAGACGCGCCACTTCCACGAGGACACCGGTGACACCACCCCCGGACGTTCGAAGGAGACGGCGACCGACTACCGGTACTTCCCCGAGCCGGATCTGGTGCCGATCGCCCCGGACCCGGCCTGGGTCGCCGAGCTGAAGGCCGCCCTGCCGGAGCTGCCCAGGGTGCACCGGCGTCGGCTCCAGGAGCAGTGGGGCCTGTCCGACCTGGACATGCAGTCGGTGCTGAACGCCGGCGCGGTCGAGCTGATCGAGGCCACCGTGGCCGCCGGCACCACTCCGGCCGCGGCTCGCAAGTGGTGGCTGGGTGAGCTGTCCCGCCGGGCCAACGAGAGTGGCGTGGAGCTGGCCGAGATCGGTGCCACCCCCGCCCAGGTCGCCGAGCTTCAGGGGCTTGTCGACGCCGGCAAGCTCAACGACAAGATGGCCCGCACGGTGCTGGAGGGCGTGGTCGACGGTGAGGGCTCGCCCACCGAGATCATGACCAACCGGGGCCTGGAGGTCGTGTCGGACACCGGCGCGCTCACCGCCGCCGTGGACGAGGCGATCGCCGCGAACCCCGGCATCGCCGACAAGATCCGCAGCGGCAAGGTCGCGGCGGTCGGCGCGCTGGTCGGCGCGGTCATGAAGACCACCCGTGGTCAGGCCGACGCGAAGACCCTGCGTGAGCTGATCCTGGAGCGCCTCGGCGTCCAGGGCTGAGACCCACCCGGAGCAGGCCGCCGCCGCGACCCGGCGGCGGCCTTCCGCCACCCCCTGTCGACTACGCGGCCACCCCGCACCCCTCGCGAGGGCGTCAACGGCGACGCCTGGATGGAGCCACCGTGACCGAGCACGACCTCGATGTCCTCGACGAGATCCAGCGGCGGGTGCTGTGGCTCGCCACCCGGATCGTGGACGCCGCCAACCATGACCGGGCCACCGGCGACGGTGTGAAGGTCGGCGGTCACCAGGCGTCCAGCGCCTCCCTGGTCACGGCGATGACCGCGCTCTGGTTCGCGCACCTGGACGCCGAGGACCGGGTCGCCGTGAAGCCGCACGCGTCGCCGGTGTTCCACGCCATCCAGTACCTGCTCGGCAACCTGGACCGTTCCTACCTGCCCCGGCTGCGGGCCCGTGGCGGCCTCCAGTCGTACCCGTCGCGCACCAAGGACCCGGACGATGTGGACTTCTCCACCGGCTCGGTTGGCCTGGGCGCGGCGGCGCCGCTCTTCGCCGCCGCCACCCGGCGGTACGTCGACGCGCACTTCGGGGCCCGCCCGCACTCCCGGTTCGTGGCGTTGATCGGCGACGCCGAGCTGGACGAGGGCAACATCTGGGAGGCGGTGGCCGACCCGGCGACCACCGGGCTGGGCAACGTCATGTGGCTCGTCGACTTCAACCGCCAGTCGCTGGACCGGGTGGTCCCCGGCATCCGGATCAACCAGTGGCGGGGCCAGTTCGAGGCGGCCGGCTGGCACGTCGTGGAGGTCAAGTACGGCCGCCGGCTCGCCGAGGCGTACGCCCGGCCGGGCGGCGAGGCGCTGCGCGACTGGATCGACGCGATGCCCAACGAGCAGTACCAGTCGCTGTTCGGGCTGGTCGGGCCGGCGCTGCGCAAGCAGTTCCTGGACGGCGCTCCGGCCGGCATCGCCGAGCTGATCGCCGACGTCTCCGACGAGGAGCTCGGCCCGCTCGTCACCGACCTGGGCGGGCACGACCTTCAGGCGATGCTGGACGCGTACGCCCAGTGTGACGCGGTCACCGACCGACCCAGCGTCGTCTTCGCGTACACAGTGAAGGGTTGGGGGTTGCCCATCGCCGGCAATCCGCGCAACCATTCCGCGCTGCTCAGCTCGGAGCAGGTCGACACGCTGCGCGCCGCGCAGGGGTTGACCGCCGAGACCGAGTGGGACCGCCTCGACCCGGCGTCACCCGCCGGGATCCAGGCCGGCGCCCGCCGGGAGGCGCTGTCCCGCGCGCCACGCGAGCGTGCGCTGGGGGTCACCGTCCCGGAAAGCACTGGAGTACGCGCCAACAAGCCGATATCCACGCAGGAGGTCTTCGGTCGGGTGCTGGTGGACCTGGCGCGGGACCGGGAGGTGGGCCGCTACCTGGTCACCACCGCCCCGGACGTGGCCACCTCCACCAACCTCGCCGGGTTCATCAACAAGACCGGGGTGTTCGCCCCCACGGAGCAGCGTTCCTGGACCGAGGACCGGATGCTGCGCTGGACGGAGAGCCCCGCTGGGCAGCACATCGAGCTGGGCATCTCGGAGATGAACCTGTTCCTGCTGCTCGGCCAGCTCGGGCTGTCCTGGGACCTGTCCGGGCAGCCGCTGCTGCCGGTGGGCACTGTCTACGACCCGTTCGTGCTGCGCGGCCTCGACGCGTTCCTGTACGGCACCTACTCCGGCTCGCGGTTCGTGGTGGCCGGCACCCCGTCCGGCATCACCCTCGCCCCCGAGGGCGGCGCCCACCAGTCCACGATCACCGCCTCGGTCGGCCTGGAGCTGCCCGGGGTGACCTTCATCGAGCCGGCGTACGCGGCCACCCTCGACTGGCTGCTCTGCGACGCGCTCGGTCAGATCGCCGGCGGGTCGGCCCCGGCCGCGACCGCCGCACCCGCCGAGGACGGCGCGTACTACTTCCGGTTGAGCACCCGACCGCTGGACCAGGCGCCGTTCGAGGCGGCGCGGGCGCGGCTCGGCGACGCGGTGCTGCGCCGGCAGGTCGTCGCCGGGGCGTACCGGCTGGTCGACGCCCACCAGGCGTACCCGCACCTGGTCGACGCCCCGGTGGTGCAGCTGGCCGCTTCCGGCGCGGTGCTGCCCGAGGTGCTGGCCGCCGCGGCGGAGCTGGCCGACGAGGGCATCGCCGCGCACGTGGTGGACGTGACCTCGCTGGACCGGCTCTACCGGGCCTGGCAGCGCACCCTTCGCCAGGGCGTACGGACGGCCACGGTGCCCAGCGTGCCGGGCGCGCTGCGGTCCGCGTTCGCCGATCGGGTGCCGGTGGTGACAGTGCACGACGCCGCGTCGCACGCGATGGCCTGGCTCGGTTCGGCGGTCGGCGCACCGGCGGTGCCGCTCGGCGTGGACGAGTTCGGCCAGTCCGGCAGCGTCGCCGAGCTGTACGAACTGCACGACCTGCTGCCCGGCAGCATCGTCAACGCCGCCCTGGCCGCCATCGCCCTCCGCTGACCCGTCGCCCGCCCGCCGGTCCGCTGGGCTGGCGGGCGTCGACGTCGGCTCAGCCGGTCGGCGTGGGCGTGGGTGTGGCGGGGACGCCGCCGCTCGGCGTGGGCGTGGGTGTGGCGGGGACGCCGGCGGCCGGGTTCTCCACCAGGCGTCGTTCCAGGTTGACCTGGGCCTGCCCGGTACCGCCGACGGTGATGGTGTCGTACGCCTGGAGCATCTTCTGCTGGTCGAAGTAGAGCACGCTCATCGACAGCGGGGTGGGCTTCTCACCCTCCAGGCCGCGCAGCCCGGCGCCGCCGGTGGAGCCCTCCACCATCAGCGTGGTGCGCTGCTGCCCGGGCGCCTGCGGCAGCTCGGAGACCTGCCGGGAATGGGTGTGCCCGGCCAGCACCAGCGGGCAGGTGCCGGCGAGCGGCCCAGCCGACGCCGGGTCGTGCACGAGCGCGATGTTGACCGGTCGCGGTGAGCTGCGGACCGTCGCGGCGAGCTGGTTGCCGGTCCCGATCACCTGGTCGGCCACCTGCTGGGTCAACCCGCTGCCGGCCGGGGAGGTGTTCTTGTCCGGGGTGAAGCGCGGGTCGCCGATGCCGGCGATGGTCAGCCCGGCGACCGTCGTGGTCGTGTTGTTCAACACGATCGCGTTCGGCTGACGGGCCACCGCGGCGGCGGTCTTGCCGGAGTCGTGGTTGCCCCGGATGAAGACGTACGGCTTCTTCAGCAGGCCGATCGAGGCGACGAAGGAGGCTTCCGGTTCGCTGCCCCAGTCGGTGATGTCCCCGGTGTCGATGACCACGTCGATGCCGAACTGCTCCACGACCGTCCGGATCAGCTGCCAGCCGGTCGGGTTGAGGTGCATGTCGGAGACGTGCAGCACCCGGGTGGTGCCCGGGGTCGGCTCCAACAGCGGAAGCGCCGAGACGGTGGTGTAGAGCTGGCTGACGTTGCCGACCAGGCGCTGCAACTGCTCCGCGTACTTGGTGTAGTCGTTGGCGATCCGGCGGGCGTCACCGACGATGGCCGGCGCGTTGACCAGCAGCCCCTCGTAGCGCGGTTCCTCGATGGCCTGCGGACGAAGGGTCGCCGCCGCCGTGCCGAGGCTGCTGGCGGTGACCAGCAGCGCCAGCCCACCCGCCCAGGCGGTGCGCCGGACGTCGCGGAAGATCAGCCCGGCCAGGATCAACGTGACAAGCACCGACGCGCCGAGGGTACGCAGGCCGAGCCGCATCACCCCGGACCGGACGTCCTCCACGGCGCTCTGGCTGGCCCGGCTGATGCTGGCCGGATCATCGATCAGCGCCTCGGTGCGCCCCTGGTCGAGGGCGCCCAGCCGGACGGTGAGATGCGTCGGCCCGTCGTGGCTGTCGAGCAGCAGCGCGCCGAGCGGCGGGATGTCGACGGTGGTGCCGCCGTCCCGGGCGGGGGAGATGCTGAGATTGGCCCGGAACGGGCCGATGTCGGTGCTCACCTGGCCACCGGCCAGCACCCCGAGCACCGCCCCCGCCAGGGCCACGGCGAGGACGGCGACGATCAGCCCGAGGCGGCGCAGCGGGCCGGCCGCGCCGACCCACCAACCCGTCGTCGGGCGCGGCTGATCGTCGCCGGTCACCGGGTCGTCCCGGTCATCGGCGTCGTCGTGCCCATCGTCGCGTTGCCCGTCCATGCTGAAAGTCTGACCTGCCCGTCGGAAGATCTTGGCAAACCTGAACGGATGGTGACGCAATCAGCTGCGTCCGCCGTCACCACCCGCGAAGACCACCCGCAGGAGCCGGTCATCGTCGCCCGCAGGGTCGCCCCGGCCGTCGTGGTTGGAGGTGCTGACCCAGAGCGACCCGTCCGGTGCCGCGGCCACCGCACGCAGCCGACCGTAGCGGTTGGTGAGCAGCTCACTGGGCTGACCGAGCAGGGTGCCGGTGTCGGTCAGCTCCATCACCCAGAGGCGCTTGCCGCGCAGACAGCCGGTGACCAGCAGCCGGTCCGTGGCGGCCAGACCGGAGCAGGACGCGTCCGACGTCGCCCACTGCGCGATCGGGTCGGTGAACCGCTTGTCGCCGGCCTGGCCCTCGACCTCCGGCCACCCGTAGTTGCCGCCCTTGGTGATCTGGTTGATCTCGTCCCAGGTGTTCTGGCCGAACTCGACGGCGTACATCCGCTTCGCGGCGTCCCAGGCGAGACCCTGGACGTTGCGGTGCCCCAGCGACCACACCGGGGAGTTGGGGTACGGATTGCCGGCGGCGGGCTTGCCGTCCGGGGTGATCCGGAGGATCTTGCCGCCGAGGCTCTTCACGTCCTGCGAGAGGGGGCGCTGACCGGCGTCGCCTGTGCTGACGTAGAGCTGCTTGTCTGGGCCGAAGCCGAGCCCACCACCGTTGTGCACATTGGCTTTGGGGATGCCGGTGAGGATCGGGGTGGGCTGCCCGCCGAGTTGCAGCCGGGCGACCCGGTTGTCCCGCTCGGCGGTGTAGTAGACGAACACCGTCCGGTCCCGGGCGTAGTCGGGGGAGACGGCGATGCCGAGCAGGCCACCCTCGCCCGCCGCCGCCACGTCGGGGATCGTCTGCACCGGGCGGACCCGCAGCCCGTCCGGCCCGGACTCGGGCCCGACCTGGAGGATCCGGCCGTTGTCCCGCTCGGTCACCAATGCGCCGCCGTCCGGCAGGAAGGCGATCGCCCACGGCACCCGCAGACCCTTGGCGAGCACTGTCGCCACCGCCTGCTGGCCGGCGCCGCCGGGGCTCGCCGACGCGGACGGGGTCGGCAGGTTGGGCGGTTCGCCGGCCGGGTCGGGCTCCGGCTCGCCGAAGCTGCAACCGGCGGTCAACAGCAGCGCCGCGCAGGACGCCGCGAGGGCCACCCGGAGGCGGTGGATGCGAGGGTACGGGGGACGGGCGTTCACCCGGCCCAGGGTAGCCCGCCGCGCGACCCGGCCGGGCCCGTCGAGATGCAACGGGTGCCGATGGACCCGCCCGGATGATCGCCAGTGGACCACTCACCGAGCCCGTACGGCCAGCAGCGCGGTGTCGTCCTCCCGGTGTCGGATCGAGGCGAGCAGCAGGTCGCACAGGTCGTCGAGGGGCAGCGTGTCGGTGCCGGTCAGCCGACCCACCAGCTCGGCCAACCCCTCGTCGATGGAGCGGTCCCGTCGTTCGATCAGCCCATCGGTGTAGAGCAGCAGGGTGTCGCCGGTGGCCAGGATGGTCGACTGGCTGCTCCGGGGCGACGGGCGGGCCAGGCCGAGCAGCGGCTCCGGCGTCGCCTCCAGGGTCTCCACCGCCCCGCCGACCCGGACCACCAGGGCCGGCGGGTGCCCGGCGTTGGACCAGGTCACCTCGTGCACACCGGCGCGCTGCGGACAGATCCGTACCAGCGTCGCGGTGGCGGCGATCGGCAGCCGCAGGCCACGGATGGCGCCGTCCAGGTTGCTCATCAGTGACCCGACCGCGTCCGGCCGGCCGAAGGCGTTGCCCCGCACCAGGTTGCGCAGCTGGCCCATGGTCGCCGCCGCCTCGATGTCGTGCCCGGCCACGTCTCCGATCGCCGCGATCACGTCGCCGTCGGGCTGCACGAAGGCGTCGTACCAGTCACCGCCCACCTCGACCCGGTCGGCCGCCGGCTGGTAGCGGGCCGCCAACTCCAGCTCCGCTACCACCGGCAGCCGGGGCAGCATGCTGTGTTGCAGGACCTCTGCCACGTGCCGTTGCTCGCCGTACATCGAGCTGTTGCCGACGGCCTGGCCGGCCCGACGGCCGATGTCGACAGCGGTGAGCAGGTCCCGGTCGTCGAACTGCTGACGTTGGCCGCCGTTGACGAGGGTGATCGCCCCCAGCACCGTGCCGCCGACGCCCCGCACCGGCACGCTCAGGTAGGAGGCGATGCCCAGCCGGGCGGCGATCGTCGCCATCTCCGGGTGCGTGGTGCCCCTCGTCACGTCGGCCAGGGACGCCACGCTGCCGAGCCGGGGCTGGCCGGTCCGCAGGACCGCCCGGACCATCGACTCCGGGCTCAGCCCGGTGCGCAGCAGATCGCCGAAGCGGTCGACGTCCGCCGCGCGGGCCGGGTCCCGGTGCACCGAGACCACCTCGCGGGGCAGGCCGGTCGGCCCGATCAGGGTGAGCAGGCACCAGTCGGCTAGCAGCGGCACCATGGTGGCGGCGAGCCGACGCAGCGCGGTGCCCACGTCCAGGGTGCCGGCCAACGTCTCACTCACCCCGGCCAGCAGTTCCAGCCGCCCGTGCGCCTGCACCACCCGCCGCCGGGCCTCCTGCGCGCCGTCGAGCGCGATCCGCAGCCGCAGCTCCGACGAGCAGGCGGCGGCCAGGTCGGCCAGGGTCCGCAGCTGCGCGGCCGTCCAGGCGCGGGGCTTGCTGTCGATGGCGCAGAGCGAACCGAGCACCCGGCCGGAGAGGTCGGTCAGCGGCATCCCGGCGTACGCGACCACGCCGAGATCGTCGATGGCCAGGTTGTCCCGGACGCGGGGGTAGAGCCGGGCGTCCGGCAGCACCATCGGCACCTCGATGTCCACCACGTGCTGACAGAACGAGTGGCTCAGCGGGGTCTGCCGACGCTCCGACCAGGGCTCCGGCAACCCGACCGCGCCGGGGAAGAACTGCCGGTCGGCGGCGACCAGGGAGACCAGCGCGACCGGCACGTCCAGCAGGTCACTGACCAGCCGGGCGAACCGGTCCAACGCCTCGTCCGGGGCGGCGTCGAGCCCGGTGTCGGCGAGCGCGCGCAGCCGCTCCGGGTCGCCGAGCACCGAAGGTGGCGCGATGGGACGCCGGGGCGAGGCGGGGGAGCCGTCGGTCATCGTGCACCTGTCTGCCGGGCGGAGGCGGACGGCCCTCCGACCCTTCCTTATACCTCGCGCGGGTCCGGGTTGAACCTCGGTGTGCTGAGTCTCGCCCGCCCCGGCCCCACGCGCCATCCCCCGGCACGCCGGTTCGCCGCCGTGCCTGCACCGGCAGCGGCGGCGGGGACTATCGTCGGCGGACGTGAAGGTATGGATTCCGCACCAGGCCGGCCTGAACCTCCTGGGTGATCTGCCCGCGGACGTGACAGTGGAGGTCTTCGAGCACACCGACCGGATGCCGTCCGAGGCGGCCGACGTCCGCTTCTGGGTGCCGCCGTTCCTGGGTGGCTCGGACGCGACGGCGGTGCTGCGGGAGCTGCCCGACCTGGCCGTGGTGCAGTTGCTCTCCGCCGGGGCGGACGCCTGGGCCGGCCGGACACCGCCGGCTGTGACGCTCTGCGATGCCCGGGGCGTGCACGACCCGTCCACCGCCGAGTGGGTCGTTACCGCGATCCTCACCCAGCTGCGGGCGTTCCCGGCGTTCGTCCGCGCGCAGGCCGAGCGGCGCTGGACGTTCGCGGAGAACACCCCGACCGACGAGCTGACCGGTAAGCGGGTGCTCATCATCGGCGCCGGCTCGATCGGTGCTGCGGTGCGCGACCGGCTCGCCCCGTTCGACGTCAGCTTCACCCTGGTCGCCAGGACGGCCCGCCCGGAGCAGGGGGTGCACGCCGTCGAGGAGCTACCCCGACTGCTGCCCGACGCGGACGTGGTGGTGGTGCTGGTGCCGCTCACCGACCAGACCCGTGGCCTGATCGACAAGGCGTTCCTGGCCGCGATGCCGGACGGGGCGCTGCTGGTCAACGCCGCCCGGGGCCCGGTGGCGCACACCGAGGCGCTCGTCGCCGAGCTGGGCACCGGTCGGATCTCGGCGGCGTTGGACGTCACCGACCCCGAGCCGCTGCCCGCCGACTCCCCGCTCTGGGTCATGCCGAACGTGCTGCTCACCCCGCACGTCGGCGGGTCGGTGCGCGGGTTGTTGCCACGGGCCTACCGGCTGGTGGGCGATCAGGTCCGCCGGTTCGCCGCCGGGCAACCGCTGATCAACACGGTGGTCGACGGCTACTGACCGGGGGTGTCCGCCGGAGCGTCCGGCAGCGGATGGCCGGTCGCCGCGACCAGTTGGGGCAGATCCGCCCCACGGACGGCCGGCAGGACGACCTGGCGGCCGTCGTCGAGCCGGGCCACCGCGCGCCCGCGCTGGTCGGTGGTCAGCTCGAGGACCTGGTCCCACTCGATGCGACGCTGCCCGACCAGCGCCCGGATGCGCAGCTCTCGCGCGTCGGCGTCGGTGCCGGCCCGCCAGGCCCACACCGCGACGGCGAGCGGGACGAGCAGCACCGGCAGCAGGTAGTTCCGGGCGTTGGCCAGCGGCAGGGCGCCGACGAAGGCGATGATCGCGGCCACCAGGATGGCTTGGTTGTACCGGAAGCGGACCGTGTCGGGCTTACTCACCCTCCGATGATCCCACTCCGGGTTGTTTCGGCTCGCGGCGGGCGGTGCCGGCAGCGTGCGGTACGCCGTACAGTGACACAGGTCGTTGTCTCCCCTGAGTGACCGGCAAGTAACCAATTCGGCCGTCCATCGTTGCCAATCGTGGGTAGCGGACTCGCAACGTCCGATGTCCCGCACCGCCGCACCGCCCCCGTGCCCCCTCACGAAGGCGACCGCCGTGCTCCTCGCGTACCCCTTCCGCGTCCTCGTCCCCCGCCGTGCGGCACCGGAGGCCGCCACGTCCGTGGCGGTGGCGCTGCTCCTCCTCGCCGGTTCCGTCGACCTGGTCCCGCCCTCGGTGGTGATCGCGCTGGCCGCCGGTGCCGGCGCCACGCTCGCCGGGCTGCGACTGTCCCGGCTGGCCTCCCGACGCGGCACCGATCCGACACCGCGTGCGGCGGGGGTGCTACTCGACGCGGCGGTGGTGGCGGCGGGTCTCACCGCCGTCGTGCTGCCCCTGGCCGGCATCGGGCACACCCTCGCCGTGCTGATCGGGTCGCTGGTCGTCGCGGCCCTCTCGACGGCCGGTCTGTACCGGCTCCCCGGCCGATCGCGGCCGGCGGCCCCGGTCCGGTTGCGGTGGCTGGTCGAGTCGACCGGCCCGGCCCTCGGTCTGGCCCTCGCCGGCTGGTTGCTGCTGCCCTCCGACGGCCTGCCGGTCAGGGTTCGGCTGGTCGCCGCGTTGACGCTCGGCGGGTTGGGCATGGCCGCGTTGAACGCATTCGCGGGGCCACGTCGGCGCTCGGGTGCGTCGCTCTGCCGGGGCGGCGTACTGCTCACAGTGGGCGGGCTGGTGCTGCTGGCCACGTTGCCGTCCGCGCCGGCTGGCCGGGTGGCCCTGCTGGCCGTACCCCCGTTGGTGTTCGGGATGTTGCTTGTCGCGGTCGGCGCGGCGGATGCGGCGGACGACAGGGAGTCGGTGGAGCCGGTGGCCGCGGCCTGGCCCCGATCGGTGCTCCCCGCGGCGGTGCTGCTGCTGGCATCGGGCCTGCACCTGGGAGCCGGCCGCGCACCGGATCGGACGAGCGTGCTGTTGGCCCTGGCGGCGGTGCCGCCCCTGGTGCTGCGCGAGCTGCTGCGCGCCGGTGACGCGTCCACGTCCGTTCGGCGGGCCGCTCATCGGCGACCGGCCGGCCGTTCGCTGCGGCACCGCCGTGCGGCCCCGGGCCGCTGGCCAGGCACGCCGGAGCCGCCGCCCGAGCGGGCCCTCGGCGTCCCGGAGGGCGCGGCGACCGCGATGGGTGCCGGCGCGACGTGGTCGCCCGATCACAGTTCCGCGTGGTCGGGGCTCAACCAGCGACCCGCGGCGGCGAGCCCCGACGACCGGGCCGCCCTGCTGGACGCCCTGGCCGCGATCGGCGACGTTCCGGCGCCGGCCGGCGCGCTGCTGCTGGTGGATTTGCACGGCACCGAGGGGTTCGGCCCGACGGCCCGGGAGGACGTGCTGGCCGAGGCGGTGCACCGCGCTCGCGCGGTCGTCGCCCCCGACGATCTGGTCACCGGGTGCACGGGTACCGGCTTCGCGGTGGTCACCGCCGCCGGGCCGGTGCTGGCGTACGCGCTGGGCACCCGACTGTTGAGCGCGCTCAGCCCGCCCTACCGGCTGGCCGGTGCGATGCTGCGCGTGCAGACGAGCATCGGGTTGGCCGAGGTGAGCGGCGCCGGGCCGGCGGACGTGCTCCGGCAGGCCGAGCTGGCGAGACGACGGGCCGTGCAGCTGGGCCGGGACCGGGTGGAGTGGTACGACGCGTTCCTGGAGGAACAGCTGGTGCGCCGGCTCGACCTGGAGCGCGAGCTGCCCGGTGCCGTGGCGCGCGGCGAGCTGGACCTCGTCTACCAGCCGGTGGTCGACCTGGCCGACGGGCAGCCGGTGGGCGCGGAGGCGCTGCTGCGGTGGCGCAGCCCGGTGCTCGGCACTGTGCTCCCGGCCGAGTTGCTGCCGGTCGCCGAGGACCTGGACCTGGTCGGCGAGTTGGAGTGGTGGGTGCTGGACCGGGCCTGCCGGCAGTTGTCCGACTGGTCGGTGGGTGTCCGGGAGCTGTGGATGGCGGTCAACGTCACCACCCGGGAGCTGACCACTCCCGACTTCGTCCAGCGGCTCGCGGCCGTGCTGGCCGCGTACGGGGTGCCACCGGAGCGGCTGGTGGTGGAGGTGAGCGAGCCGAGGGTCGCCGGTGATCTGTCGACGGTGGTGGCTCGGCTGGCCGGGCTCCGGTCGTTGGGCGTACGCACCGCGTTGGACGACTTCCGGGCCGAGCACGCCTCGCTGGCCCAGCTTCGCCGCCTGCCGATCGACCTGCTCAAGGTGGGCCCGGAGTTGGTGGGCGCACGGCCGGACGGGCAACCGCCGCTGATCGACGTGGTGGTCAACGTGGGCGAGCGGCTGGGCGTCGAGATCGTCGCCGAGGAGTTGGAGTCGTCGACCCAGGTCGAGGGGGCGCGCCGGGGTGGCTGCCGGTACGGGCAGGGGTTCGCGCTGGCCCGGCCGGCGACGGCCGAGCGGGTCGAGGCGTACTTCGAGGAGTTTCCCTCAGCATCTCGCTGAACCGGTTCATCTCCCCCGGGGCGGTGCGGTGCTGCCGCGCGGCGTGAGGTGAGGCGTCTCGTCCTGCACCCGCCCGGCCGGTTGCCCGGCGACGACGGCGAGCAGTTGCCGGGCGGCGTGCGCGCCGTACGCCGGGATGTCCCGGCCCAGCGCGGTCAGCGGCGGGTGCACCAGCCGGCACAGCGGCGAGTCGTCCCAGGCCACGATGGACAGATCGCCGGGCACGGTCAGGCCCATCTCCTGGGCGACGGAGAGCCCGGCGATGGCCATCACGTCGTTGTCGTAGATGACCGCTGTGGGCCGGCCGGCCGAACTGAGCAACCGGCGGGTGGCCCGGCCGCCCTCCTCGCCGGTGTAGTCGGACCAGACGGTGACCGCGTCGACCAGGCCGAGCCGCTGGCAGACCGCCGCGAAGGCCTCGGTGCGGATCTCGGTGTGCCGTAGGTCGGGCAGGCCGGCGACCCGCGCGATCCGCCGATGCCCGAGCGCGGCCAGGTACTCCACCGTCTCGGTCAGCGCGGCGGCGTCGTCGGACCAGACACTCGCCAGCTCGCCGGTGCCGCCGGGGCCGCCGATCACCACCGCCGGCAGTTGCAGCTGTTCGAGTGCCGGGATGCGACGGTCGTCGGTGCGCAGGTCGCAGACGAGCACCCCGTCCACCCGTCGTTCGCCCCACCAGCGCCGGTAGACAGCGATCTCGGCGTCCGGGTCGGCCACCACCTGGAGGGTCAGCGCGTACGAGCGGGCGGAGAGCTCGGCCTCGACGCCACTGATCAGCGCCATGAAGAACGGCTCGACGCCAAGGGTTCGCGCCGGTCGGCACAGGGCCAGGCCGATCGCCCCGGCGGTGGCGGCCGAGAGGGCGCGGGCGGCGCTGCTGCGGCTGAAACCGATCTCCGTGGCGATGGCCAGGATGCGCTGCCGGGTGGCCTCGGAGACGCCGGGCTGCCCGTTCAGCGCGTACGACACGGCGCCCTTGGACACCCCGGCGCGTTGGGCGACATCGGCGATGGTCGGCCGCTTCACCGGCGTGCTCCTTCGCTCTCTGGCCGTTGACAGCCCGGATTCCGGACCGTACCGTAGCTCAGCTTATCCGGTTCAGTACGGCATCTTTCGATGCGGGAAGGTGCGGTGAAATCGTGAGCCGACAGGCACTCTACGACGGTTGGACAGTGCGAGCGGCCCCCGGAGCACAGGTGCCCGAGGAGGTCGCCGGCCGGTCCGTACCGGCGACAGTGCCGGGCTGCGTGCACACCGATCTGCTTGACGCCGGGTTGATCCCCGACCCCTACCTCGACGACAACGAGCGGGCGGTGGCCTGGATCGGGCGCACCGACTGGGTCTACCAGTCCACCTTCGTCCACCGGGCGGGCGACGACGAGCGCGTCGACCTGGTCTGCGCCGGCCTGGACACCGTCGCCACGCTCACCCTCAACGGTGTGGAGGTCGGCCGCACCGCGAACATGCACCGCGGCTACCGGTTCGACGTCCGACCGCTGCTGCGCGACGGGGACAACGACCTGGTGGTCACGTTCGACTCCGCGTACCGCTACGCCGAGGCGCAGCAGGAACGGCTCGGCGACCGGCCGAACGCCTACCCGGAGCCGTTCCACTTCATCCGCAAGATGGCCTGCAACTTCGGCTGGGACTGGGGGCCGACACTGGTCACCGCCGGCATCTGGCAGGAGATCAGCCTGCACGCCTGGTCGACCGCCCGACTGGCCACCGTCCGTCCACTGGTCACCATGGACGGTCGCGACGGCCGGGTCGAGGTGCACGTCGAGGTCGAGCGGGTCGCGGACGTCCCGCTGACCGTCCGCGCCGCCGTGGCCGGCGCCCGCGCCGAGGTGGTCGTCCCGGCCGGGCAGCGCACGGCCGTGCTGACCCTCAACGTCCGCGAACCCGCGCTGTGGTGGCCCCGGGGGTACGGCGAGCAGGCCCGCCACCCGATCGAGGTGACAGTGCACGCGCCGGGCGGCGACACCCTGGACAGCTGGTCGCACCGGATCGGCTTCCGCTCGGTACGGCTGGACACCACACCCGACGAGCACGGCACCCCGTTCGCGTTGTCGGTCAACGACGTCCCGGTCTTCGTCCGCGGGGTCAACTGGATCCCGGACGACGTGTTCCCCACCCGGATCACCCGGGCCCGGCTGGCCGAGCGCTTCGACCAGGCTGTCGCGGCCAACGTCAACCTGCTGCGGGTCTGGGGCGGCGGTCGGTACGAGTCGGCGGACTTCTACGACCTCGCCGACGAGCGCGGTCTCCTCGTCCAGCAGGACTTCCTCTTCGCCTGCGCCGCGTACCCGGAGGAGGAACCGTTCGGCACCGAGGTGGCCGCCGAGGCCGCCGAGCAGGTGACCCGGCTGGCGCCGTACCCGTCGCTGGTGCTCTGGACCGGCAACAACGAGAACATTTGGGGGTGGCACGACTGGGACTGGCAGCAGGCCCTCGCCGGGCGCACCTGGGGGCGCGGCTACTACCTCGACGTGCTGCCCCGGATCGTCGGCGAGCTGGACCCGACCCGCCCGTACTGGCCGGGCAGCCCCTGGTCGGGCACGGAGTCGATCCACCCCAATGACCCGGCGCACGGCACCACCCACATCTGGGACGTGTGGAACACCGACGACTACACCAGGTACCGGGAGTACGTGCCGCGCTTCGTGGCCGAGTTCGGCTACCAGGCCCCACCGGCGTACGCCACGCTGCGCCGGGCGTTGAGCGACGAACCCCTGGCCCACGACTCACCGGGCATGGCGCATCACCAGAAGGCGGCCGGCGGTGACGCCAAGCTCCAGCGGGGCCTCGACGCGCACCTGCCCGCCCCGGCGGACTTCGACGACTGGCACTACCTGACGCAGCTCAACCAGGCCCGGGCGATCCAGCTGGGCGTGGAGCACTTCCGCTCCCACCGGGACGTCTGCGCGGGCACCATCGTCTGGCAGCTCAACGACTGCTGGCCGGTGACCTCCTGGTCGGCAGTCGACGGCGACGGCCGCCGCAAACCCCTGTGGTACGCGCTGCGCCACGCCTACGCCGACCGGCTGCTCACCGTGCAACCCCGCGACGGCGGCCTGGCCCTGGTCGCGGTCAACGAGACCGCCGAGGCATGGACCGCGACGGCAGCGGTCACCCGGTTCACCCTCACCGGGGAGCCGAGGGCGAAGACCTCGGTCGACCTCGACGTCCCGGCGTACTCCTCGGTGGTGCTGGCGCTGCCGACGGACCTGGCACGGCCGGAGGATGCCCGGCGCGAGTTGCTGGTCGCGGAGGCCGGTGGCACCGCGGAGCGCGCCCTGTGGTTCTTCGCCGAGGACCGGGAGGTGGACTGGCCGGCGGCGGCCTGGGACGCGACGGTCGAGCCGGTCGACGGCGGGCAGCGGGTCCGGGTCACGGCCCGCACGGTGCTGCGCGACCTGACGCTCTTCCCGGACCGCCTCGATGCCTCGGCGGAGGTGGACAAAGCCCTGGTCACCCTCCTGCCGGGCGAGTCGGCAACCTTCACCGTGCGCGTCGACGCCGCGCTGGACCCGGCGGCGCTGACCAGCCGTCCGGTGCTGCGCTGCGTCAACGACATCTGAGCGGGCGGGCCCTTTCGCCACACCCTTGTCGGCGGAGGGGCCCTCATTGACGACGTGCGGACCACTGCGCCGAGCCGGCCAATGATTGAAGACTTCTTCAAGTGCTAAAGTCTTCGCATCGATCGGGAGAGGTGCTCATGTCGGTCCCGCTGTACCAGGCGAAGGCGGAACTCTTCCGCACCCTCGGGCACCCGGTGCGCATCCGGGTCCTGGAACTGCTCCAGGACGGCCCGAAGCCGGTCCGCGACCTGCTCGCCGTCATCGAGGTCGAGGCCTCCAACCTCTCCCAGCAACTCGCCGTGCTGCGCCGCGCTGGGATGGTCACCTCACACCGCGACGGCCCCCTCGTCATGTACGCGCTCAGCACCCCGGACGTGGCCGACCTGCTGGCCGCCGGGCGCCGGATCCTCGGCGCGGTCCTCACCGACCGGGACGGCCTCCTCGGGGAGCTGCGCGCCACCGGCGCGGACAGGTGAGCGGCGCCATCCCGGTGGTCCGAGAGCGGCTCCTCGGGCTGCTGCCCGGCCGGGCCGACTGGGCGGCGGTCCACCGCTCGCCGCGCCGGGACCTGCTGGCCGGGCTCACCGTGGCGGTGGTGGCACTGCCGTTGGCCCTGGCGTTCGGCGTCACCTCCGGGCTGGGCGCCCAGGCCGGGTTGATCACCGCCGTGATCGCCGGTGCGGTGGCCGCTGTCTTCGGGGGCTCCAACCTCCAGGTCTCCGGGCCGACCGGGGCGATGACCGTGGTGCTGGTGCCGGTGGTGCAGCAGTTCGGAGCCACCGGCGTGCTCATGGTCGGGGCGATGGCTGGCCTGGTGCTGATCGCGCTCGCCGTGGCCCGCCTGGGGCGGTACGTCCGCTACCTGCCCACCCCGGTGCTGGAGGGTTTCACCGCCGGCATCGCCGTGGTCATCGCGCTGCAACAGGTGCCCGCCGCTCTCGGCGTCAGCGACGCGCACGGGGAAAAGGTCTGGGCCGTCGCCTTCGACGCGGTCGCCCGTTTCGTCGTACACCCGCGGCCGGCCGCGCTCGCGGTGGCCCTCGCCGTCGCGGCACTGATGCTGCTGGGTGCCCGGTGGCGACCCGGCCTGCCGTTCTCGCTGCTCGGCGTGGGGGCCGCCACCGTCCTCGCCGAGGTCATCCCGGTCGACCTGGTCCGGATCGGCGCGCTGCCGCAGGGCCTGCCCGCGCCCTCGCTCAGCTTCCTCGACCTCGGCGCACTGGGCGTGCTGCTTCCCAGCGCCCTCGCCGTCGCCGCGCTCGCCGCCCTGGAGAGCCTGCTCTCCGCCACCGTCGCCGATGGCATGACCGTCGGCGAGCGGCACGACCCGGACCGGGAGCTGTTCGGTCAGGGGATGGCCAACCTCGCCGCCCCCCTCTTCGGCGGCATCCCGGCGACCGCCGCCATCGCCCGGACCGCTGTCAACGTCCGCGCCGGGGCGGCGTCGAAGTTGGCTGCCCTCACCCACGCCGTCGCCCTCGCGGCGATCGTGCTGGCCGCCGCGCCGTTGGTCGGCCGGATCCCGCTCGCCGCCCTGGCCGGGGTGCTGCTGGCCACCACCGTCCGCATGGTGGAGGCCGGCTCGCTGTGGGCGCTGGCCAGGGCCACCCGGGGTGACGCGGTCGTTCTGGTGCTCACCTTCGCCGTCACCGTGATCTGGGACCTCGTCACCGCCGTCGCGGTCGGCGTCGGCGTCGCCGTGCTGCTCGCCCTGCGTGCGGTGGCCCGCAGCGCCCGGCTGGAACAGGTGCCCCTCGACCCAGGCGAACACAGCGCCGAGGAGTACGCGCTGCTCACCGAACACATCGTCGCGTACCGGCTGGACGGGCCGCTCTTCTTCGCTGCGGCCCACACCTTCCTCCTCGAACTCTCCGAGGTCACCGACGTCCGGGTCGTCATCCTGCGGATGTCCCGGGTGACCACCATGGACGCCACCGGTGCGCATGTCCTCGGCGATGCGATCCGGCGCCTACGCGGACGCGGGATCACCGTCCTGCTCTCCGGCATCACCCCCGCACACGACCAGGTCCTCGCCACCCTCGGAGTCGCTGACGACCTACGCCGCGAGGGGCTGGTCTTCCCGGACACCCCGGCCGCGATCCGGTACGCCCGCGCGGTCGCGCTCTCCACGGTGGGCCACCCGATGGTCGTACCTGTCGACTGAGCGGTAGGGCCGCCCGCTGTCGCCTTCCGGATAGCAGGGTCTTCACCGAGACGGTGCGACCGGTTCAATGACAGGCATGCGGGGACTCAACGGCGCGGCGGCGGCGAAGGTACTCATCCTGGCCGCCATTCCCATCGGTGGTGTCGGCTTCTTCGTCGCCGGGCCGTGGGCGGTCGCCGCGATCGTCGCCAACCTCCTCCTGCTCGCTGGCGGCGGCGCCCTGTGGTGGCTGGACGTCCACCTGACACCCCGCTGGCTCCGCTTCAACCGCAGCGAAAAGCCCGGCACTCGGACGCTTGACCGCACTATCACCACCCCCACCCCTGATGACCGCGGTAACGAGCCACCGGTCTTCGAACAGCGTCGCCGGCACCGGCTGATGTTGTCGGCGACCAGCCGGGTACGGCGCTCCGGCGGGCGCCGGCACACGGCGGGCGAGCCGTCGCGTGACGCTGATCGGTTGACCATCGTGGCGGACACCGTGACCCGGATTCAGCATCTGATTGATACGGGGCAGCAGCGATCTCGGCGTGAGCAGTTGTGGTGGCTGGTCGCTGGGCTGGCCGCATCGATCCCGATCGGCGTGGCCATCAACCTCGTCACCGGATGAGGGGCGTGAGCGACCGCAACCCCACGCTGTCATCGAGCACGTCTGTCAGGGCAGTATTACCGCGTCGTGGCCGGCGTTAACAGCGCCGCCGACAACGGCGAAGTCCGACGCCGAATCAGCGGTATCGCGGGGAGCGCAATGATCACCGAACATGTCCGGGACGCGGCGGCGACGGCGTTCGTTTTCGGCTTCTTCGCCACCAGCTGGTTCGGTTGGGCGCAGGAGGCGCCCCCGAAGCCGTGGCGGCCGGTGCTCATCGCCGGTTCGGTTCTTTCCCTGCTCACGGCTGCCGCCGGGGCCTTGCTCGCCTGGCGTCACTGGTCGGACGGTACGGCGTTCGACGCCGACACCAGCCCCACCTTCGGCATCGTCGTCGGCATCGAGTTCGGCGTCGCCGCGGTCGGTGCGGGGGTGCTCGCTCTGCTGCGGCGTAATGAGCTGGCAGCCCCCTGGGTCGCCCTCGTTGTGGGCGTGCACCTCTTCCCGGTTGCGGCGCTGATCGACTACCCGTTGATCTACTTGGTCGCCGTACTCGTCACCGTGGTGGCCGTCGCGGGGGTGCCGGTGGCCCGGGCCCGCGCCGTGGCGGTGAGCGCGGTGATCGGGCTCGGCACCGGCGGTGTGCTCCTGGTCGCCGCGGTGTCCTCGCTGCTCATCGCCCTGTTGGGCTACTGAGGCCGGTCGCCGCCAAACCGGGGTGACATCGCGGCGCTGGCCCGTCGGTTGACACCCGTCAGCGGCGGGCCTGAAGGTCTTCCTCCAGACCCGCCGCTGGTCAGAACGTGTTGTCGGTCAGGCGCGGGCGGCGGCGAGCACCTGGCCGACCAGGGCGCCCGAGGTGCCCGAACGCTCGTACTCGGGCCGGTTCAGGCTGCCACCCATCAGCGGTGCGGGGTTGCGGTGCACGGCCGGGCTGTCCGAGCTGACCAGGGCCGCGAAGTGGTACTCGTCGGCGCCGGTCGCCTCGACGATCCGGGCGATGTTGCGCGGGGTGATGCCACCGCCCGGCATGATGACGATCCGGCCGGCGGCCCGGCGCACCAGGTCGGCGATGAGCGGAGCGCCCTCCAGCACGCTGACCTCCTGACCCGAGGTGAGCACCCGGTGCACGCCCAGCTCGATCAGCTGCTCCAGCGCCGCGTGCGGGTCGCGGGTCATGTCGAACGCCCGGTGGAAGGTGATGCTGGCGTCGCCCGCGGCGGCGATCAGCCGGCGGGTGGTCGGCACGTCGACGTCACCCTCGACGGTCAGCGCGCCGATCACGATGCCCTGCGCGCCGGCCGCCACCGCGGCCCGCACGTCCCGCTCCATGGCCTCGATCTCGAACGGCGAGTAGATGAAGTCGCCGGCCCGGGGACGGACGATCACGTGTACCCGGATCCGGCTGACCGCGCGCACTGTCGTCTCGATGGTGCCCAGGCTGGGGGTCAGCCCGCCGTCGAAGAGAGCGGAGCACAACTCCACCCGGTCGGCGCCGGCCTCCTCGGCGGCGACCGCTCCCTCGACGCTGTCGATGCAGATCTCGAATGTGTTCATGATTCTTCCTTTTCCCTGCGAGGCGATGCCGCTTCGGTCCGAGACGATGCTGTGGTCCAGTCGATGACGGCCGTGACGGCACCAACGGGTACGCCGCCGCCGAGCACCGGCACCTGGCGTAGCGCGTCGGCCCCACCCACCGGTACGCCCACGGCGTCGAGGGCGGCGAGGGCGATGGCTGTGGTGGCTCGGGGCGAACCGTCGATCGCCTTCACCGCCACCGCGTGACCGTCCGGTGCGGCCACCGCGAGCACGCCCTCGGCCCCGCCCTTGGCGAGGAAGCCGGGGAGCGCCCGCATCAGGTCGGTGTTCGGGTGCCCGTTCCAGCCGCCGACGTACTCCGGGTGCTGGCGCATGGCCTGCGCGACCAGCGCCTCGTCGCTGCCGGCGGGCGCGGTGACCAACGCCTGGAAGGTGCGGGCCAGGCCGGTCAGCGACAGGCCGAACAATGGCGCCCCGCAGCCGTCGACCGCGTGGTGCGCGATCGGCGTGCCGGCCAGCCGGGCGACGGCGGCGGCGGTTTCCCGCTGGAGCGGGTGGTCGGGGTCGAGGTAGTCGTGGGTGCTCCAGGACCGGGCGACGCAGGC
The DNA here is from genome assembly GCF_007827755.1 of Micromonospora sp. CNZ322. Taxonomy (NCBI): domain Bacteria; kingdom Bacillati; phylum Actinomycetota; class Actinomycetes; order Micromonosporales; family Micromonosporaceae; genus Micromonospora; species Micromonospora sp. CNZ322. The sequence goes on along the minus strand of NZ_VITD01000001.1, from coordinate 212,033 downwards.
GACGAGCATCGCGGCGTGCTTGCCGGAGCAGTTCATCCGGATCCGGTCGCGCTGTCCGCCGGCGCGGATCAGCCGGTCCCGGGTCGGTTCGTCCTCCGGCCAGTCCTCCGGGCAGCCGAGCGCGTCCTCGGTCAGGCCGGCCCCGGCCAGCATCGCCCGAACCACCTCGACGTGCCGGTCGTCGCCGGTGTGGCTGCCGGCGGCGAGGGCCAGCGCCGGGCCGGTCAGCTCGTCGCCCGCCGCGATCCGGCAGGCCAGTGCCTGCACCGGCTTGAGGGTGGAGCGGGGCAGCACCGGCTCGTCGGGTACGCCGGCGGCGAGGGCGACAGTCCCGTCCGGGGCGAGCACCACGACGCTGCCGTAGTGCCGGCTCTCGACGAAGCCGTTGCGCACGACCCGGGCCAGTTCGGCGTAGCGGAAGATGGTCACCGGGGGGTGTTCCCTTCGAGGAGTGGTGGGGGCAGTTCGGCGGTCCGCCGTCCGCGCCGGCCTCCGAAGCGGCCGTTGCGGGCCTGGAGTACGCGGGCGAACTTCGACAGCGAGGCGTTGACCACCAGGTAGATCAGCGCCACCACCAGGAACGTCTGGATCAGCAGGTGGGTGTACGAGGAGAGCACCTGCCCGCTGTAGAGCAGCTCGGTGTAGCTGACCACGAAGCCGAGCGAGGTGTCCTTGAGCAGCCCGACCAGTTGACTGACCAGAGACGGGGCGAGTTGCAGCAGTGCCTGCGGCAGGACCACCAGCGCCATCACCTGCCCGCGGCGCAGCCCGACCGCGAGGCCGGCCTCGGTCTGCCCCCGGTCCAGCGCCAGGATGCCGGACCGGAAGATCTCCGCGAACGCCGCCGAGTTGGAGACCACCAGCGGCACCACGAGCTTCCAGAACAGCGGGAAGTTCAGCCCGTACTGCGGCAGCGCGAACAGCGTCACGTAGATCAGCAGCAGGGTGGGGACGGTCCGGAAGATCTCCACGTACGCGCCGGCCAGCCAGCGCAGCGGGCGGTGCGTCGACAGCCGACCGAGCGCCAGGAGCAGCCCGAGCGCGGCGCTGAGCACCGCGGTCGCGGCGGCGGCGCGCAGCGTGGCCCACAGGCCGTTGAGCAGGTACCGCCAGATGGGCCAGGTGGTGAATGGCTCCCACCGGGCGGCGGCCAACTCGCCGTGGCTGGCGAACTGGTAGACGGCCGCGACCACTGCGCCGGCCAGGAGGACGGCGCCCAGCACTGTGGCGATCCGGATCCGCCGTTGGGCGCGCGGACCGGGCTCGTCGAAGAGAATCTGTTGCGTCTTGTTCATCGGACGATCGCCAGCCTTCGTTCGAGCAGGCCGGTGACCTGACCGATGATCAGCGCCAGCAGCATGTAGGCGAGGCCCGCGCCGGTGAAGACAGCGATGGGTTGCGCCTCGACCAGGTTCACGGTGTTGGCCGCCTGGGTCAGCTCGACCACGCCGACGGCGGCGGCCAGCGAGGTGTTCATCAGCAGCGCGATGCAGATGTTGCCGATCGGCTGGATCACCGCCCGGAGTCCCTGCGGCAGGATCACGTGCCGCAGGGACTGGCCGAAGGTGAGCCCGATGGCTCGGGCTGCCTCAGCCTGGCCCACACCGACAGTGTTGATCCCGGCGCGGATCGCCTCGGCCAGGTACGCCCCCTCGTACACCGCGATGACGATCGCGGCGGAGGTGAACAGCGGGAACGTGATGCCGATGGTCGGCAGCGCGAACACGAAGAGCACCAGCAGCGCCAGCAGCGGCAGGTTCTGGAACACCTCCACGTACGCGGTGCCGATGGCGCGTAGCAGCGGAACGGGGGCGATGCGCAGGGTGGCCACGACGATGCCCAGCAGCATCGCGCCGACGGTGGTCACGACTGTCAGTTCGACAGTCGTGACCAGGCCGTGGCCAAGCTCGCTCAGGTGGGCGGTGAGGGCTTCCATCGGTACGAGAGGCTGCTCAGGAGCCGTCGGCGGAACCGAGGGCGGGCGGGGTGGGCGCGCCACCCTCCACCACCGAGCCGAGGGTGCCTTCCCAGACCTTCGCCCATGTGCCGTCGGCCTGGATCTTCTTCAGCCAGTTGTTGACGAACTCCTTGAACTGCGCGTCCTCCTTGTTGAGGCCGATGCCGTAGGCCTCGGTGGTGAACGGCTCGCCCACCACCTTCATCCCCGGGTTCGCCTTGGCGCCCGAGGCGAGCAGCGTGAAGTCCTGCACGTACGCGTCGCCGCGCTTCTGGAGCAGCGCCTGCAACGCCTGCGGGTCGGTGCCGAAGGCGATCTGCTTCGAGCCGGGCGCGGCGGAGGGCAGCGCGGTGACGGCGGGGGTGTTCGCCCCGACGATCACGGTCTTGCCGGCGAGGTCCTTGACGCTCTTGATCGAGGTGTCGTCCTTGCGGACCCCGACGGCGAGGCCGGAGGTGAGGTACGGCCCGGCGAAGGCGACCTGGGTGGCCCGCTGCGGGGTGATCGTGTACGTCTGGAAGACCGCGTCCACCGATTTGGCCTGGAGCATGGCCTCCCGGGTCTGGGTGCCGATGGTCGTCGTCTTCACCTCGGGCTTGCCGATGATGTACTTCGCCAGCAACTTCGCCATGTCGGCGTCGAAGCCCTCGATGGTGCCGCTGACCGGGTTCTGCTGGGCGAGCAGCGGCGCGTCCAGGGATCCGCCGATGTTCAGGTAGCCGCGCTTGCGGATCGCCTCCATCGTCGAACCGGCCGGGATGTCCGCGTCGGTGGCCACCGGAGCGGCGTCGTACACCGACTGGGCGACCACACCGTCGCCACCCAGGCCGGGGTTGCCGGGCAGCGTCGGAGCGCTGCCGCCGCTGTCACCGCCGCAGCCGGCGGCGGCGAGGGCCACCGCCACAGCGGTGGCGGTGAGGGCGAGCGACCGCCGCCCGGTGAAGCTCATCTTGAGGATTGACATGACACCCTCCCGTTGGGGGCTAGTGCTGGAGGATCTTGGATAGGAAGTCGCGGGCCCGCTCGGTGCGAGGAGCTGCGAAGAAGTCGTCGGGTGCGCCGGACTCGACGATCCGGCCGTCGTCCATGAAGACCACCCGGTCGGCTGCGCGACGGGCGAAGCCCATCTCGTGGGTCACCACGATCATGGTCATCCCCTCGGCGGCGAGAGAAACCATCACGTCGAGCACCTCGTTGACCATTTCCGGGTCGAGGGCCGAGGTCGGCTCGTCGAAGAGCAGCACCTTCGGTTGCATCGCCAGGGCTCGGGCGATCGCGGCCCGCTGCTGCTGCCCGCCGGAGAGTTGGGCCGGGTGGTGGTCCGCCTTGTCGGCGATACCGACGCGCTCCAGCAGGGCCATCGCCTGCTGCCGCGCCTCGGGTCGAGGGATCCGGCGGACCCGGGTGGGGCCGAGGGTGATGTTGTCCAGCACCGTCTTGTGGCCGAAGAGGTTGAAGGACTGGAAGACCATGCCGACATCGGCGCGCAGCCGGGCCAGCGCGCGGCCCTCGGAGGGCAGCGGCTCACCGTCGATCTCGATGCTGCCCTCCCCGGCGGTCTCCAGCCGGTTGAGGCAGCGGCACAGTGTCGACTTGCCGGAGCCGGAGGGCCCCACCACGACGACCACCTCGCCCGCGGCCACCGTGAGGTCGATGTCCTTGAGCACGTGCAGCGGACCGAACCACTTGTTCAGGCCGCGTACCGACACCATCGGTCGGTTCGCACCCGTCGTCTCCGGTGCCACCAGACGGCCTCACTTCCTTCGACTACAAAACTAAGTCAGCTTCATATCGAACCAACAGCGCCATCTAAAGGTAGCCAGCAAACTAAGTCAACCGGTTGCTTGAACAAACTCCGGGTGCTAAGAAGCTGACGTGACGATTGACGACGCGCCACGCGATGCCCTCCGGGGCGGCCCCCGGGAGCTACTGCGCTGGGTGGCCACCGGTGCGGCCGTCAGTCGGGCCGACCTGTCCCGCCTCTCCGGGCTCTCCCCGTCGACGGTCTCCCAGCGGGTCGAGGCGTTGATCAGCCAGGGGCTGCTGGAGGAAGCCGGCGCCGGGCAGTCCCGGGGCGGGCGGCGACCCCGCCAACTCGCCGTGCCCACCGGCGGCGCCGTGGTCGGCGCCATCGACCTCGGCGCGCATCACGCCCGCGTCGGTGCACTGGATCTCTCCGGACGGGTGGTCCAGGCCCGCACCCTGCCGGTCCGCATCGAGGACGGCCCGGAGGCGGTGCTCGGCGCGCTACTCAACGAGGTCGCCACGCTGGTGGGCGGCGAACCGGCGGCCTCACGCGGCGGCTCGGCCACACGTGCGCTCCGCGGCGTCGGCATCGGGATCCCCGGTCCGGTCCAGCACTCCACCGGGCGGATCGTCAGCCCGTCGCGGATGCCCGGCTGGAACGGCTTCGACGTCGCCGCGTTCTGCGCCGGCCGCGTCGACGTGCCGGTCATCGTGGACAACGACGCCAACCTGATGGCGCTCGGCGCGCATCGCACCGCCCATTCCGAGTTGGACCACGCCGTCTACATCAAGGCTGGCACCGGAATCGGCTCGGGTGTTATCTCCAGTGGACGGCTGCACCGGGGCGCGCAGGGATCGGCCGGGGACATCAGCCACTGCCGGGTGGTGGCCGACCCCGCGCCACCGTGCACCTGTGGCAACGCCGGTTGCCTGGAGGCGGTGGCCAGCGGCGCCGCACTGGTCACCGCGCTCCGGGAGCAGGGGGTGCCGGTCTCCGACCTGACCGGCGTGATCCGCCTGATCGACGACGGTGACCGGCAGGCCACCGCCCTCGCCCGGCAGGCCGGCCGCGCCGTCGGCGAGATCCTGGCCGTGGTGGTCAACTTCTTCAACCCGCAGGTGGTGGCCATCGGTGGTCGGCTCGCCGACTGCGAGCCGCTGCTGGCCAGCATGCGGGCGACCCTCTACGAGCGGTGCCTCCCACTGGCCACCCAGACCCTGCTCATCGAACGGGTCGCCGCCGGCCAGGACCTCGGCATCACCGGTGCCGCCCACCTGGTGATCGACCACGTCGTAGCGGCCGCCTGACCTCGCTCAAAGCGACCGCACCGATCACCAAGGGTGAGCTGCCCTTGTGTTGCATGCCGGATCTATGTGCTTTTGGGCGTGCGTGGGCACCGATCGTCCTGACAGTTTCCTTACAGGCAGTCACGTAGCCTTCCGGTGTTCCTCACTCACCCGTGATTGCTCCTGGAGGTTTCGACGTGCGGATCAACGGACGGCTGCTCGTGCCGATCTCGTTGGCAGCGGTGCTGACGACCGCCGCCTGTGGCCTGTCCACACCGGCGTCCGGGCAGGCCGAAGTCCCACGCTCCGGCCCGAGTACGCAGAGCTCAGAGCCGAGCCCCGGCGATGCGCCGACCTCCAGCCTGACTCCGGAGATCCCGACCGACGCGCAGATCCCCACCAGGGCCGCCGGCACCTTCACCACCGCCACCGGCAACGGTCGCGTGATCGGCAAGGGCAAGAAGCGGGTGCGCTACAGCGTCTCGGTGGAGAAGGGCATCGCCTGGGGTGACATCCCCGCCTGGAAGCCGGACCGGTTCGCCGCGAGCATCGAGCAGGTGCTGGCCGCACCGAACGGGTGGGCCACGTCCGCACAGCACCCGGTCACCAACGCCGCGGTGAACCTGACCCGGGCGTCGTGGTCCTTCCAGCGGGTCGGCACCTCGAAGGTGGACGTCGACGTGCGGCTCGCGACACCGAGGACAGTGGACCGACTCTGCGGCGCGAGCGGCGTCGACACCGAGGGCGTCTACTCCTGCAAGTACGGCAAGACCATCATGATCAACCTGCGGCGCTGGCTCCAGGGCTCACCGGGATACCCGGTCAGCATCGACGAGTACCACGCCGGCGTGATCAATCACGAGTTCGGTCACTTCCTCGGCTTCGCCCACATGAAGTGTGGCGGTCGCGGCAAGCCGGCCCCGGTCATGATGACCCAGACGATGGGCCTGGGCGGGTGCGTGCCAAACGTCAGCCCGTTCGTCGGCAACGGGCGGTTCGTCAGCGGACCGTGGGCACCGTCCTGACCGCACGGATCTGTGGTGACCGCGGCTCGGCATGCGCACCGGCGGTACCGGAACGGAACGGGCGGGCCCGGCATGACGCCGAGCCCGCCCAACACGGAACTGATCAGTTGCTGGCGGTCAGGCCCTGCAGACCTTCGAGCATCTCGGCGAAGTCGGTGGTCTCCGCCGGCGGCGGCGTCTCGATGGTCACCGCCTTGTCGTAGTCGGTGTAGTCGATCACCATGTCGCCCAACTTGCCCATCAACAGGCCGGCCCGACGCGGACGGTACTGCTCGTCGACCCACAGGTCGATCTTCAGCTCCTTGATGCCCTGCGTGGCCAGCGCCTGCTCGGTGGCGTCCCGGCGCATGGCGTCGATCTGCTTGAGATAGGTCGCCACCGGAGTGGTGACGGTGTAGTGGACCGTCGGTACGCCATTCACCGTCTCCTGGCCGACTACCGTCGTGCCCTCAAGGTCAAGCAGCGTCTTGACCTGCTTGACCGGGTCGGCGTTCTCGAACTGCTCGGTGAAGCCCGTGCCTGCCATCTCGCTCAGGCCGGTCAGGTCCATCTTCATCCAGCGCTTCCCACCCGTACCCGCGCGGTTTTCCGCTGGAATCTCGGTGAAGATCACGGCACCGATCATCCGGACGGTCGTGGTGCCCTTGCTGTTGGTCATCTTCATCTCGGCCTTGAGCGGGTCGCCCAGGTCCAGGAGACCCAGCACCGAGATCTTCTCGCCGGCCATCGTGCCCGTCATCGTCACGGTCACCGAGTCGGTCTTGTCGGTGGCCTCGACCGCCTTCAGCAGCGAACCCTTGAGATCACTGGCCAGCAACTCCAGGACGCTGGGCTGCTTCGGCGCCTCGGACGCTCCGGACGTCACCCCGCAGGCGGAGACAGCGAACGCGGTGAGCGCCGAAACCGCCACCAGAGCGGGCTTCTTCCAAAATGACACGTACACGCCTTCCCCCGTAAGAATCTGGGGCGATCCCCAGTAGACCGACGACACGCTAGCCCACACGGTCGATGCGGGGGCACCGCGTTTTCGCCGATCCACCCCGCACCGACATCACAGATGTCGGTGCGGGTGGGACCGGGTGCTTACTCCGGGACGCGACGGTAGGCGCCGTCGCTGGCCGAGGTGGCCATCGAGGCGTACGCGCGCAGCGCCGCCGACACGGGCCGCTGCCGATCGGTCGGCGTGTACGGCTTGTCGCGCTTCTCCTCGGCCACCCGGCGAGCCTCCAGCTCCTCGGCTGGCACGTTCAGCTCGATCGACCGGCCCGGGATGTCGATGACGACCTCGTCGCCGTCGCGGACCAGGGCGATCAGCCCGCCGGAGGCCGCCTCGGGGGAGACGTGCCCGATGGAGAGCCCGGAGGTGCCGCCGGAGAAGCGGCCGTCGGTGAGCAGCGCGCAGGACCGGCCCAGCCCACGTCCCTTGAGGAACGAGGTGGGGTAGAGCATCTCCTGCATGCCGGGGCCGCCCTTGGGGCCCTCGTACCGGATGACCACGACGTCCCCGGCGACCACCTGCTTGGCGAGGATCGCTGTCACCGCGTCGTCCTGCGACTCGTAGACCTTCGCCGGGCCACGGAAGGTCAGGCAGTCGTCGGGCACGCCGGCGGTCTTCACCACGCTGCCCTCGGGTGCCAGGTTGCCGTGCAGGATGGCCAGCCCACCGTCGGCGGAGTAGGCGTGCTCGCGGTCCCGGATGCAGCCGCCGGCCGCGTCGGTGTCCAGCGACGACCACCGGTTGGTGGTGGAGAACGGCTCGGTGGTGCGCACCCCGCCGGGGGCGGCGTGGAACAACTCGACGGCCGTCGGGGTGGGGGAGCCACCGCGCACGTCCCAGTCGGTCAGCCACTGCGCGAGGGAGGGGGAGTGCACGGCCCACACGTCCCTGTTGAGCTGCCCGGCCCGGTCCAGTTCGCCGAGGATCGCCGGGATGCCGCCGGCCCGGTGCACGTCCTCCATGTGGTAGTTCGGCGAGTTCGGTGCGACCTTGGCCAGGCACGGCACCCGCCGGGAGATCGCGTCGATGTCGGTGACGCCGAAGTCCATCTCCGCCTCGCGGGCGGCGGCGAGCAGGTGCAGCACCGTGTTGGTGGAGCCGCCCATCGCCACGTCCAGGGCGACAGCGTTCTCGAAGGCGGCCTTGGAGGCGACAGTGCGCGGCAGCACCGAGTCGTCGTCGCCGTCGTACCACCGCTTGGAGATCTCCACGACGGTCCGGCCGGCCTCGACGAAGAGCGACCGGCGGGCGGCGTGGGTGGCCAGCGTCGAACCGTTGCCGGGCAGCGCGAGCCCGATCGCCTCGGTGAGGCAGTTCATCGAGTTGGCGGTGAACATGCCGGAGCAGGAGCCGCAGGTCGGGCAGGCGGAGCGTTCGATCTCACCGAGCTGCTCGTCGGTGACCGCCTCGTTCGAGGAGGCGATCATCGCGTCGATCAGGTCGATCTTGCTGTGCACGACGCCCTCGATAGCCATCGTCTTGCCGGCCTCCATCGGGCCGCCGGAGACGAAGACGGTCGGGATGTTGAGCCGCAACGCGGCCAGCAGCATCCCGGGGGTGATCTTGTCGCAGTTGGAGATGCAGACCAGGGCGTCCGCGCAGTGCGCGTTGACCATGTATTCGACCGCGTCGGCGATCAGCTCACGGCTGGGCAGCGAGTAGAGCATGCCGCCGTGGCCCATCGCGATGCCGTCGTCGACAGCGATGGTGTTGAACTCCCGGCCCACCCCACCGGCCTCGGCGACCGCGTCGGCGACCAGGCCACCCATGTCCTTGAGGTGTACGTGACCAGGCACGAACTGGGTGAAACTGTTGGCGATGGCGACGATCGGCTTGCCGAAATCGTCGTCGGTCATCCCGGTGGCCCGCCAGAGGGCCCGGGCGCCGGCCATCGTCCGACCGTGTGTGGAGGTCCTCGACCGCAGCTCAGGCATGCATACCAGCATGACACCACCGGCGCGTCGGCCCACCCGGGTATCTGCCGTGTCCCAACAGATGCACACTCAGCCCCCCATGACGTGCGCCCATCCGGCACTCTTGGAGGCGTGCATTTTCCACCGGGCCTGGTCGCTGTCGCGGCGCTCAGCGGGCTCGTCGCCGCGGTGGCCGCCGTGCTGCTGACCGCCGCCGCCCGGCGGCGGACGATGCCGCGTCGACCGGCGCACGTGCTGCTCGCGGCGGCCGCCGGTGTTGCAGTGCTCAGCCTCCTGGCCGGGGTGGTCGCCGCGCTCAGTGCGACCGACCACTGGGCCCACGAGCAGGGGCAGCGCACCGGTTGGGCGACAGCGGTGGCGATCGGCACGGCGGTGAGCGGGCTGGCCTTCGCCGCTGGTCTGCTCCGGCTGCCCGGGGTGGCCGCCACCGCGGCCGGAACGGCCCGGCTCGCCCTGGACGGGCTGGTGATGGCGGCGGCGCTGTGGTTCGTCGGTTGGGTGCTCTTCTCCGAGCCCACCCGGTTGCTCGGTGCCGCCACCCCGATGGCCTGTCCGGCGATCCTGCTGGCCACGGTGAGCGCCGCGCTCGGTGCCGGGCTCGTCGTGATCGTCGTCTTCCGGGCGGCCAGGCCACGTCGAAGGCTCGCCGCGCTGGGCGCCGGCATCAGCGCGGTGACCTGCGGCGGTCTGGGTCTCAGCGCTGGGCTCTGCCAGGCCGGGCCGACAATGGCGCTGACCGGTGCGGCGGTGCTCGCCGCCGGTCTGCTGACCGTCGCGCTCGCTGTGTACCGGGCCGACCGGCCGGGGCAGATCGACCTGGACCTGGTCGGTAGCGACGGCGAGTACGCGATCGCCCCGATGCTGGCGATGGCCGCCTCGGCGATGTACCACCTCGTCCAGGACGGCCGGTTCACCGCGGCGGGCATCGTGGCCGGCAGCGTGGAGGGCTTCGCCCTGGTGGCACGGCAGTACCTCACCCTTCGCGACGTCCGGGGGTACGCGGGCCGCCTGGCCGAGCGGGAGGCGCACTTCCGGGAGCTGGCGCACACCGATCCGCTGACGTCGTTGGCCAACCGGCGCGGGCTGCTCCGGGCGCTGCACCGCAACGCCGCCGACCACAACCCGTGTGTGCTGCTCGGCCTGGATCTGGACGGCTTCAAGAACGTCAACGACATGCGGGGCCACGACGTCGGCGACGCCGTGCTGGCCGAGGTGGGCCGGCGGCTGCGTGGCAACCTGCGCCCCGGCGACGTGGCCGCCCGGCTGGGTGGTGACGAGTTCGCCGTACTCATGCAGGGCCGGCCGGTCGAGGCGGACAGGGTCGCCGAACGGCTCCTCGGGGTGCTCAACCGGCCCTACGACCAGCCGGAGGGGCCGGTCTTCCTGTCGGTGAGCATCGGGGTGGCCGACTGGGCCGACGAACCGGACGTGGAGCTGCTGCTGCGCCACGCCGACCTTGCGTTGCGCTACGCCAAGCAGCGCGGCAAGAACCGGATCGAGCGGTACGACGCCGCGTACGACCAACTGCTGCGTCGGCGTACGACGGTCGAGCACGAGCTGCGCGGGGCCATCGACCGCGACGAGCTGCGGTTGGCGTTCCAGCCGGTGGCGTCGCTGCCGTCGGTGCGGCCGGTCGGCGCCGAGGCGCTGCTCCGTTGGCACCATCCCGAGCTGGGCAACGTGCGCCCGGACGAGTTCATCCCGCTCGCCGAGGAGTGCGGGATGATCGCGCCGCTCGGTGCCTGGGTGCTGCATCAGGCCTGCTACCAGCTCTCCCGGTGGCTGGCGGACGGGCACGACGTCTGGGTGTCGGTCAATGTCTCCCCGCGCGAGCTGCACGCCCCGGAGTACGTGGTCCAGGTCGCCGAGGCGCTGCGCGCCCACCACGTGCCGCCGCAGCGGCTGGTGCTGGAGGTCACCGAGCACGCCGTCGCCACCGACCTGGACGAGCTGATCCGTCGGCTCACCGCGCTGCGGTTGACCGGTGTCCGGATCGCGCTGGACGACTTCGGGGCCGGCTACTCGTCGCTGGGGCAGCTGCGCCGGTTGCCGATCGACATCCTCAAGATCGACCACAGCCTGGTCGCCGAGCACGAGCCGGTCCGCCCGGTCGGCCAGGACGGCCCGGCGTTCGCCCCGATGGTCGACATCGTCATGCGCCTGGGCCACCAGTTGGGGCTGGAGGTGATCGCCGAGGGGGTGACCACCCCGACCGAGTTGGCCGCTGTGGTGGCCGCCGGTTGCCGCTTCGGCCAGGGCGCGCTCTTCGGCTGGGGGGTGCCGGCCGAGCACCTGGAGGCGATGCTGGAGGCGGCCACATCCCCGGGTGCGCGTCCCGCTCCGGTGCCCGCGCCACGCCGTGCTCCGGGCGGGTCCGGGCAGCCCAACCCGCCTGCCGATGGCGCGTCGCCGGCCGACGCGCCGACCTCCGTTAACCAACATGTGGGATCAGTTGACTCATCGCGTGAGATGCGTCAGGCTTAGCCGCATGTCGTCGTACCGGTCGCTGCGAGTACTTACCTGAGCGCACTCTCCCTCACCGAGAGTGCGCTGGCCCCGTGCATCTGCACGAGGGCCGTTTTTATTGCCATCGGAACCTGGCGAGGCGGGCCCCGCCCGCGTCGCATCGCTTGACTAGCCACCAGCCACTCCAGCCGAAGGCCAGAACCGCCATGACGAGACCAACGCCCGAGACCCTCGCCCACACCGCCCGCAGGGCCCGCGCGGCCGCCGACCCGACCCTCGACGTCGACCAGGCCGCCACGCGCACGGCCACCCCGGCCGTCCCGGCGGTACGGCCCGCCGCCGCGACCCCGATCTCCGGAGCCGGCTCGCTCGTGCGGTCCCTTGAGGCGCTCGAGGTCGACGTCGTCTTCGGCATTCCGGGCGGCGCGATCCTGCCGGCGTACGACCCGCTCTACGACTCGACGGTCCGGCACATCCTGGTGCGGCACGAGCAGGGCGCGGGGCACGCGGCGACCGGCTACGCGCAGGCCACCGGCAAGGTCGGCGTCTGCATCGCCACCTCCGGCCCGGGCGCTACGAACCTGGTCACCCCGATCGCGGACGCATACATGGACTCGGTGGCGATGGTGGCGATCACCGGGCAGGTGGCCAGCCCGTTGATCGGCACCGACGGCTTCCAGGAAGCGGACATCCAGGGCATCACCCTGCCGATCACCAAGCACAACTTCCTCGTGCAGAACGCCGAGGAGATCCCCCGGGTGCTGGCCGAGGCGTTCCACCTGGCCAGCAGCGGGCGACCCGGCCCGGTGCTGGTCGACATCCCCAAGGACGTGCTCCAGGCGCCGACCACCTTCTCCTGGCCGCCCACCCTGGACCTGCCCGGCTACCGGCCCACCCTGCACCCGCACGGCAAGCAGATCCGGGAGGCGGCGCGGCTGATGGCCGCAGCCCGGCGGCCGGTGCTCTACGTGGGCGGCGGGGTGCTCAAGGCCGGTGCCACCGACGGGCTGCGCCGGTTGGCCGAGCTGACCGGCATCCCGGTCGTCACCACGCTGATGGCGCTCGGCGCGTTCCCCGACTCGCACCAGCAGCACCTCGGGATGCCCGGCATGCACGGCACTGTCGCCGCGGTCTACGGCCTGCAGAAGGCGGATCTGATCATCGCGCTGGGTGCCCGGTTCGACGACCGGGTCACCGGCAAACTGGACTCGTTCGCCCCGGACGCGACGGTGGTGCACGCGGACATCGACCCCGCCGAGATCGGCAAGAACCGACACGTGGACGTGCCGATCGTCGGCGACGCCAAGCACGTCATCGACGAGCTGATCGCCGCGGTGACCGTCGAGCGGTCGGCGGGGCACACCGCCGACCTCGGTGACTGGTGGACGCAGCTCGGCGACCTGCGCAACCGTTACCCGCTGGGCTACGACGAGCCGGTCGACGGGACCCTGTCCCCGCAGTACGTGATCAAACGGCTGGGCGAGATCGTCGGCCCGGACGCGATCTTCGTGGCCGGGGTGGGCCAGCACCAGATGTGGGCGTCGCAGTTCATCTCCTACGAGAAGCCGTACACCTGGTTGAATTCCGGCGGCCTCGGCACGATGGGTTACGCGGTGCCGGCGGCGATGGGCGCCAAGGTCGGCAAGCCGGACACGGTGGTCTGGGCGGTGGACGGGGACGGCTGCTTCCAGATGACCAACCAGGAGTTGGCCACCTGCGCGTTGGAGGGCATCCCGGTCAAGATCGCCGTCATCAACAACGGCAATCTCGGCATGGTCCGGCAGTGGCAGACGCTCTTCTACAACGAGCGCTACTCCAACACCGAGCTGGGCACCCACAAGCACCGCATCCCCGACTTCGTCAAGCTCGCCGAGGCCCTCGGCTGCGTCGGGCTGCGGTGCGAGAGCGCGGATGACGTGGACAAGACCATCGCCGCCGCCATGGAGATCAACGACGCGCCCGTGGTGATCGACTTCGTGGTCGGCAAGGACGCGATGGTCTGGCCGATGGTCGCCGCCGGCACCAGCAACGACGAGATCATGTTCGCCCGTGGCGTCCGCCCGGCCTTCGACGAGGATGACATTTAATGACCATGCACACCCTGTCCGTGCTGGTGGAGAACAAGCCGGGCGTGCTCGCCCGGGTCTCCGGCCTGTTCTCCCGGCGCGGGTTCAACATCGACAGCCTCGCCGTCGGCGAAACCGAGAACCCGGACGTCTCCCGGATCACCATCGTGGTCAACGCGGAGTCGTCCCCGCTGGAACAGGTCACCAAGCAGCTGAACAAGCTGGTCAACGTGCTCAAGATCGTTGAGCTGGATCCCCAGGTGTCGGTCGCCCGGGAGCTGCTGCTGGTGAAGGTTCGCGCCGACCGGTCCGCGCGGTCGCAGGTGCTGGAGACCGTCAACCTGTTCCGCGCCCGGGTGGTCGACGTCGCACCGGACACGCTGACCATCGAGGCCACCGGCACCCCGGACAAGCTCGACGCGCTGCTACGCGACCTCGAGGCCTTCGGCATCAAGGAGATGGTCCAGTCCGGGCTGGTGGCCATCGGGCGCGGCTCGCGTTCGATCACCGCCGGTCCCGCGCTGCGGGCCGCCTGACCCGCCGCCGGTCGGCCCTCGGCCGGCCGTCCCGGATTTCATCCGCACAGACCACGACGGGCCGCCCCGGCCGTCGTACGAAAGGGAAGTTCTCATGAGCGTTGAGGTGTTCTACGACGACGATGCCGACCTCGGCCTGATCCAGGCCAAGAAGGTCGCGGTGATCGGTTACGGCAGCCAGGGCCACGCCCACGCGCTGTCGCTGCGTGACTCCGGCGTCGACGTGGTGATCGGTCTGCCGGAGGGCTCGAAGAGCCGTCCCAAGGCAGAGGAGCAGGGCCTGCGGGTGGTCACGCCGGCGCAGGCCGCCGCCGAGGCCGATGTGATCATGGTGCTCGCACCGGACACCGCCCAGCGCGGGATCTACGCGGAGTCGATCGCCCCGAACCTCGCCCCGGGCAAGGCGATCTTCTTCGGCCACGGCTTCAACATCCGGTACGGCCTGATCAAGCCGCCGGCCGAGGTGGACGTGGCGATGGTCGCGCCCAAGGGCCCCGGCCACCTGGTCCGGCGCCAGTACAGCGACGGCAAGGGCGTGCCCTGTCTCGTCGCCGTCGAGCAGGACGCCAGCGGCAACGCGCTCGCGCTCGCCCTCGCGTACGCCAAGGGGATCGGCGGCACCCGGGCCGGTGCGATCAAGACCACCTTCACCGAGGAGACCGAGACCGACCTCTTCGGTGAGCAGGCGGTGCTCTGCGGTGGTGCCTCGGCCCTGGTGCAGACCGGTTTCGAGGTGCTCACCGAGGCGGGCTACGCCCCGGAGGTCGCCTACTTCGAGTGCCTGCACGAGCTGAAGCTGATCGTCGACCTCATGTACGAGGGCGGCATCGCGAAGATGCGCTACAGCATCTCCGACACCGCCGAGTACGGCGACCTCTCCCGTGGGTCGCGCATCATCGACTCCCGGGTCAAGGACGAGATGCGCAAGATCCTGGGTGAGATCCAGTCCGGCGAGTTCGCCCGCGAGTGGGTCGCCGAGGACGAGGCCGGCCGGCCCAACTTCACCAAGTGGCAGGCCGAGGGTGCGGCGCACCCGATCGAGGAGACCGGTAAGAAGCTGCGCGGCATGATGAGCTGGGTCGACCGCCCGATCACCGAGACCGCCTGACCCGTCCGAACGACGATCCACCGACAGCCCCTGGGCTGGCGCTCTCCCCAGCGCCGCCCCGGGGCTGCCCGGCATGCTGCCGCCCGTCGATACGTCGGGCGGCAGTGCTCGTGCGCCACGACTCACCCGGAGTGACCGGGTGACCGACGCCGCCGGTGCTCGGCGCGGCCGGCGCAACCGTGTCGGTGTGGTGAACGGCCGATGTCCGTTGCCCCACCGGGCGTGTGAGGGCACTCACCCCGAAGACCGGAACACGCCGACCAGCGGGGCCCCTACGATCGCCTGTAGGTGCAGCAGCCGGCACCTGACGGCCACGGCACGGATCAGCGCAGGGCGCAGTGCGGCGCCCCGCCGCCCGGGCCGATCGCAAACACGACCTCTACGAGGACCGATGAATCCTGTCGTACTGATCGCCGAAGAACTCGCCCCCGCCGCCATCGAGGTGCTCGCCCACGACTTCGACGTCCGTCACGTCGACGGCACCGACCGTCCGGCCCTGCTCTCGGCGCTCTCCGAGGCCGACGCCGTCATCGTGCGCAGCGCGACCCAGATCGACGCCGAGGCGGTCGCCGCCGCGCCGCGACTCAAGGTGGTCGCCCGGGCGGGCGTCGGGCTGGACAACGTCGAGGTGCCGGCCGCCACCGCGCGGGGCGTCATGGTCGTCAACGCCCCCACCTCCAACATCGTCTCTGCCGCCGAGCAGGCCGTCGCGCTGCTGCTCGCCGTCGCCCGTAACACCGCGAGCGCCAGTTCCGCGCTCAAGGCGGGGGAGTGGAAGCGGTCGAAGTACACCGGCGTCGAGGTGCAGGGCAAGACGGTCGGCGTGGTCGGCCTCGGTCGTATCGGGGTGCTCTTCGCGTCTCGCATCGCCGCGTTCGGCACCCGGCTGATCGCGTACGACCCGTACATCCAGCCGGCCCGTGCGGCGCAGCTCGGCGTCCGCCTGGTCGGGCTGGAGGAGCTGCTGCGGGAGAGCGACTTCATCTCCATCCACCTGCCGAAGACGCCGGAGACGGTGGGCCTGATCGGTGAGAAGGAGCTGGCGCTCGTCAAGCCCGGCGTTCGCATCATCAACGCCGCCCGTGGTGGGCTGGTCGACGAGCAGGCGCTCGCGGACGCGATCGCCGAGGGCCGGGTCGCCGGCGCCGGTGTCGACGTGTACAGCAAGGAGCCGTGCACCTCGTCGCCGTTGTTCGCCTTCGACAACGTGGTGGCCACCCCGCACCTGGGCGCCTCCACCCACGAGGCGCAGGACAAGGCCGGTCTCGCCGTGGCCAAGAGCGTCAAGCTGGCGTTGCAGGGCGAGTTCGTCCCGGACGCGGTGAACGTGCAGGCCGGCGGTGTGGTCGCCGAGGACGTTCGGCCGCTGCTGCCGCTGGCGGAGAAGCTCGGCCGGGCGTTTACCGCGGTCGCCGGTGGGGTCGCCGCCAGCGTCACTGTCGAGGTCCGCGGTGAGATCGTCAGCCACGACGTGTCGGTCCTCAAGCTCGCCGCCACCAAGGGCCTGTTCAGCTCCGTGGTCGAGGAGCAGGTCACCTACGTCAACGCCCCGCACCTGGCCGCCGAGCGTGGCGTCGAGGTCACCCTGGCCACCCTGGCCGAGACGGCCGAGCAGCCGACCCTGGTCACCGTGCGCGGCGCGCTGCCGGATGGCCGGACGGTCAGTGTCTCCGGCACTGTCACTCACTCCGGCGCCCGGGACGTGCTGAAGCTGACCGAGGTGGACGGCTTCGACGTGGAGATCGGCGCGGAGGGCATCCTGCTCTTCCTGCGCTACGCCGACCGGCCCGGTGTGGTCGGTACGGTCGGTACCCTGCTCGGCGAGTCGGGCATCAACATCGCCGCCATGCAGGTGGCTCGTCGGGAGGCGGGCGGTGAGACGCTGATGACGCTCACTGTCGACCAGGCGCTCGGCGCCGACCTGCTCACCTCGGCCGCCGAGTCGATCGGCGCCACGGCGGCCAGCGCCGCCGACCTGCGCGACGAGTAGTAGACGACAAACACCGTGGGGGGCCTGGCGACTCGCCGGGCCCCTCGTCATTTCCCGTCCGTGCCGCCGGTCAGGTCAGCCGGGCAGCCGCGCCGGCGGCGGGTAGACCGAACCGTCCTGCGGGTCGAAGAGCATCAGACCGTGCTCGCCGGCCAGCCGCTCGATGTCCAGTAGCACCTGGTCCGCGCAGGTCGGGTGCAGGTTCAGCTCGACGTGGTCGTGGGCCGCGTGCAGCGGCGCCACGGCCCACGGGCTGTTCGGGCCGGGGTGACGGTCCGGATAGGAGGCGGTGATCGCCCGGTAGAAGCTGACCACCCGCGGATCGGGGTAGCGGTCCACGTGCCGCCCCTGCCGGCAACCGTTGACCGCTGTCCGCACGTCCTCGGGCGTCGCCCCGTCCTCCAGGGCCCACACGCTCAGATCGAAACTCACGGCGGATAGCGTGCCATCCGGCGTTCACCATGTCGAAACTGCCTCGCCGCCGGTCGACCACCGATCACCGATGTCTCCGGTCACGACGGTCCGGTGTGGAGACTCTTGCGTCGAGTTGCGTCGATTCGCTAGCGTACGCACTGCGGTCACTGGCCGAGTTCGAGGCGCCGGCCCGTCTTCGGGTGGCGCGGTCGACGTCCGGCCCGACCGGTCCGCACCCCTCGGTTGTGCGAGCCACGCGCACTCGTCGCTGACCGGCCCCCACTGTCGTTGCCGAGACCGTGGGGGCCGATCGCGGGCCCGACCCGCTCAGCGACGGTGCGCGAAGAGCGCGCGATAGTCGGAGTTGCCCCGGAACCACGCCAGGCCGGTAGGGCCAGCGGCGTAGAGCGCGGTGGCGTAGGCGTCGGCGATCGTCAGGTCGGGGCCCACCACTGTGGCGGCGAGAAGGTGATCGGCCGGCTCGCCGGTGTGCGGGTCCACCACGTGCCCCTGCCGCCCGGTCACCCCGGAGGTGCCGATCGCGCCGGCGGTCATCTCCAGCACCAGCGGTGCCCGCTCGGGTGCGGTCGGGTGGTGCACCGCGACCCGCCACGGTCCGCCGTGCGGCGCGCGGCCCCGGACGACGAGGTCGGCGCCGGCGAGCACGGCGTAGTCGTGGATGCCGGCGGCGCGCAGTCGCTCCGCGGCGCGTTCCACCGCCCAACCGCCGAGCAGGCCGCCCGGGTCGAAGCCGCCGGGCACCGCCCAGGCGTCGAACCATCCGTCGGTGGCCGCGCGCATCGCGGCGCAGCGGTCCACCAGATCGGCGAGCGGCGGGTACGACTCCGGGCTGATTTCGCCCCGACGCAGCCGGGAGACCAGGCTCTCCGGTCGGTTCGGACCGTAGGTGAGGTCGATGGCGCGCAGCTCGGCGACGCTGTCCCGCAGCGCTTCGCCCACGCCCCGGCGGCCGAGCCACTCGGGGGCGTTGAGCAGCAGGGTGTACTCGGCGGTCGCGGTGCGAACGGTGTGCTGCACACCGATCCGGCCCTCGGTGGCCGCGGCCGGGTCGATCCGGTGCCGGCGGCTGCCGAGTCGAAGGTCCGGCCGGCGGTTGCGGAACGCGGACGGGTCCGGCCAGCGGGTCCGTGGCTGCTCGTCGATGCGCATCGCATCTGCCCCCTCGCACATGGCGCCGCGTCACCGCGACCCCGTTGGTCAGCGGGCCCCCGCGACCCACTGAGCACTACCGTAGGCAGCGGAGATGACCGCCCCATGAGTCCCAGCTGAGAGGGTGCTGTGCATTCCCGAATCCCAAATCGTGGACGCAGCGTACCGGGAGGCGGGACGGCGACGTACCGTTGCCCGAACGGAACCGTTGAGCAGAGGAGTGCGGTCGTGGCGCGGATCGCGGTGGTGGCCGGAGACGGCATCGGGCCCGAGGTGGTCGCGCAGGCCCGCAAGGTCCTCGACGCGGTGCTGCCCGACGTGCAGGCCACCGAGTACGACCTCGGCGCCGCCCGCTGGCACCGTACCGGAGAGGTGCTGCCCGACTCGGTGCTGACCGAGCTGGCCGGGCACGACGCCATCCTGCTCGGCGCGGTCGGTGACCCGACCGTTCCGCCGGGTGTGCTCGAGCGAGGGCTGCTGCTCAAGCTCCGGTTCGCCTTCGACCAGTACGTCAACCTGCGCCCGTCCCGGCTCTGGCCCGGGGTCGCCGGCCCGCTGGGCAACGTGAAGCCGGGCGAGGTCGACCTCGTGGTGGTGCGCGAGGGCACCGAGGGGCTCTACGCCGGTGCCGGCGGTTCCCTGCACCGGGACACCCCGGCCGAGGTCGCCACCGAAGAGAGCCTGAACACCCGGCACGGCGTGGAGCGGGTGATCCGCGACGCGTTCGCCCGCGCCGGCCGCCGGGAGCGGCGCAAGGTCACCCTCGTGCACAAGACCAACGTGCTCACCCACGCCGGGTCGCTCTGGGCGCGTACGTTCGACGCGGTCGCCGCCGAGCACCCGGGCATCGAAACCGAGTACCAGCACGTCGACGCCGCGGCCATGTTCCTGGTCACCCAACCGCAGCGCTACGACGTGGTGGTCACCGACAACCTCTTCGGCGACATCCTCACCGACATCGCCGCGGCCGTGACCGGCGGCATCGGGCTGGCCGCCAGCGGCTGCATCAACCCCGAGGGGGCGTACCCCTCGATGTTCGAGCCGGTGCACGGCTCGGCGCCGGACATCGCCGGGCAGGGCATCGCCGACCCGGTCGCTGCGGTGCTCTCCGCCGCGTTGCTGCTGGAGCAGCTCGGGCACAGCGAGTCGGCCGCCCGGGTCAACGCGGCGGTCGCCGCCGAGCTGGCCAGCCGGGTGCCGGGCGTAACGCTGCGTACCGAAGAGGTCGGCGACCGGCTCGCCGCCCACGCCGTAGCCTGATCACCCCGGCCCGAGTGGCGACCGGCCCTGAGGCCGGTCTGCCACGGGCAGCCCGACCGGCGCTACCCGCTTAACGACCGTTCGGGGTAAGTTTCTGGCACAGCCATGTCGGTGTGCGGTCCCGCATGCCGTTGTTCCGCAGGGAGGTCAGCGCGATGAGCGGTGGTGACAAGCTCGACTTCGAGATCCGTCCGAATCTCGCGCCGGTATCCGCCGCCGATCGGGCCGCACTGCTGACCAATCCCGGGTTCGGCCGGGTCTTCACCGACCACATGGTCACCGTCCGCTACGCCGACGGCAAGGGCTGGTACGACGCCCGGGTGGAAGCCCGTGCCCCGATCCCGATGGACCCGGCCAGCGCGGTGCTGCACTACGCGCAGGAGATCTTCGAGGGGCTCAAGGCGTACCGCACGGCCGACGGTGGCGTGACGATGTTCCGGCCGGACGCCAACGCCGCCCGCTTCGCCACCTCCGCGCAGCGGATGGCGATGCCGGTGCTGCCGCCGGAGGTGTTCGTCGACTCGCTGCACAAGCTCATCGAGATCGACCGGGAGTGGATCCCCACCGGCGAGGACGGCAGCCTCTACCTGCGGCCGTTCATGTTCGCCAGCGAGGTCTTCCTCGGCGTCCGCCCGGCCAACGAGTACCTCTACATGGTGATCGCCTCACCGGTCGGCGCGTACTTCACCGGTGGCGTCAAGCCGGTCACCGTCTGGGTCTCTCCGGACTACACCCGGGCCGCGCCCGGTGGCACCGGCGCGGCCAAGTGCGGCGGCAACTACGCCGCGTCGCTCGCCGCCCAGGCGGAGGCCATCGAGGCCGGCTGTGACCAGGTCGTCTTCCTGGACGCGGTGGAGCGCCGGTTCGTCGACGAACTGGGCGGCATGAACGTCTTCTTCGTCTACGACGACGGCACGGTCGTCACCCCACCGTTGACCGGCACGATCCTGCCGGGCATCACCCGCGACGCCGTCCGCACGCTGGCCGGCGCGGCCGGACACCAGGTCGAGGAGCGGCCGGTCAGCTTCGCCGACTGGCAGGCCGACGCCGCCAGCGGACGCCTGAAGGAGGTGTTCGCCTGCGGCACCGCCGCGGTGGTCACCCCGATCGGTGGTGTCCGCTTCCCGGACGGCGAGTTCCTGATCGGCGGTGGCGAACCCGGTCGGGTCACCATGGCCCTGCGTCAGCAGCTGGTCGACATCCAGCGGGGCAAGGCGGCCGACCCGCACGGCTGGGTGCAGCGGGTCTTCTGATCTCCGTCGCTGAGCCGGCCCGCCCACCCGGACGGGCCGGCGCAGTCGGCCCTACGCGACGGTGGGCTGCGCCTTGGTGGGGGCGTCGAGCAGGTGGTCGCGGAGCGCGGCGAGCTGCTCGTCGGTCACCCCGGCGTGGCGCAGGTACGCCTCGACCGAGCCGTGCCCCGCGCGCAGCTCGTCGAGGAAGATCTGCATCGCCTCGGCAGGTGAGGCCAGAAACGGCGCCGGCACCTCCACTCCGTCCGAGTTGATGGAGGCCAGCCACGCGCTGTACCGGGCCGACGCCTCGCTGCTGAGCGCGTAGTCCGCGGTGATGTCCGCGTCGTCGACGCCGAGCACGGCGAGGGTCAGCGCGCACACGATGCCGGTGCGGTCCTTGCCGGCCACGCAGTGCACGACCACCGGGGCGTTGGCGGAGTCGGCGATCAGGCCGACCGCCTCGGCCAGTCCGGCGGTGCCGGTCTGCGCCAGGGCTGCGTACCGGTCCGCGAGGTACCGGGCCAGGCTCGCGCCCTCCTCGTGCGGCACGCCCGCCCAGTCGTCGTGCTCCGGGTGGATGTGCCGGTAGGTCAATCCCTGGTATGCCGGCACCCGGCCGTCCCGCTCCACCTCGGTGGGGCGGCGCAGGTCGATGACGGTGCGGATGCCGATCGCGACGAACGCGTCCCGGTCCTGTTCGGTGAGGCGGTGCAGCGAGTCGGAGCGGTAGAGCCGACCACGGCGTACGGGTCGGCCGCCGTGCCCGAGGTAGCCGCCGGCGTCGCGGAAGTTGAAGGTGGCGGGGAGCGGAATCTGTCGGCTGTCGTCGATGGCGTCCACGTCCTCACGGTAACGGCCGGCGGGGTCCGCGCCCTACCGGCCGTCGCGCCGAACCGTCAGCGTGCCGTGCCGGGCGGAAGCGCACCGTACGTCTCGTCGTAGTAGCCGCCCAGCTGATCCCGGTAGCTCGGGTCGCTGTGGCTGGTCTCGTCGTACTCCGGGGCGGCCTTGATCTGGTCCCGGGTCCGGTCGACGGAGACGGTGCGCTGGTCGTGGTCGACCTGGTTGACGGTGCCGGCCGGCAACATCACCTTCTTGCCGAAGATCCAGGGGCCGGTGTCCACGACCAGGTAGCTGCCGCCCACCTCGTGGCTGGCGCTGTCGATCTTGCCGATTCCACCGTCGGTGGCCTCGACCTTGTAGCCGACCAGGTCGACGTCGGCCACGCCGGCCTGGTCCCGGTAGCGCCAGGGGTCGAACGTGCCGGCCGGCGCGCCGCCGGGCACCGTGCCCTGGTCGCCGCCGCGCAGCGGGTCCGGCCCGGCGTGGGTGGCGTGCGGATCGATCCTGTCCATGCCGTTCACTCCTGACTGTCGCCGATCGTCTCGGCGTAGGTGGGTGCGTCCCCGCAGGAGCTACCCGGCCGTCGGGGGCCGGAAACGGCGACAGGTCGGGGTAGGGCGACGGGCCGAAGCGCGTACGGCAGGGGGCCGAGGCCGCGAGGTGCGGCATCGGCCCGTCGGGGCGTACGTGTTCAGGCCAGTGCGGCCTCGGCGTCCAGGGTGACCGCCGCGGCGTGCACCACGGCGGAGATCCGCAGGGCCTCGTGCAGCTGCTCCCTGGTGAAGCCGCTGCCGCGCAGCTTCTTCTCGTGCAACTCCAGGCACACCCCACAGCCGGTGATGGCCGACACGGCGAGGCACCAGAGCTCGAAGTCGCCCTTGTCCACCCCCGGCCTCGCGATGATCTGCATCCGTAGTCGGGCTGGCATCGAGGCGTACCGCTCGTCGCCGATCAGGTGCTTGGCCCGGTAGTAGATGTTGTTCATCGCCATGATCGCCGCAGCGCCCTTGGCCGCCTCGACACCTTCCGGCCCGAGGTGCCCGAGCGCCTCGGCCGCGATCTCCCGCAGCACCACCGGGTTGCGAGCGGTCACCGCGCAGGCCAGCGCGGTGCCCCAGGTCTGCACCGGGGTCAACGCCGAGGAACCGATGGTGGAGCCGAGGTTGAGCCTGATGTCCTTGGCGTACTCCGGCAGGGCTGCCTTGATCGCGTCCAGGCCCATGGTCAGACTCCGGCGGCGGGGGTCTCGTCGGCGATCTCCGTCGGGCTGATGGAGGTGAAATCCATCGGCCCGACGAAGACCACACACCACGTGCCCTCGTGGGACGTGTGGTTGATCGTCCTGGACGCGTTGTTGGCGCCCAGCGATACGCAGGCGGCGAGTCCGTGCTCAGGTAAGCGGTCACTGACGGTGAGCACAGGTCCTCCTTGCAGACGGCACGGTGGCCGTCATCGGATCCGCTCCAGATGCTTCCGCATGGCTGTTTCCCCCGATGAGTGGCCCGGTGGCTTGTGAAGCCGATCACGAGCGGCAGCTCGGGGCGAACGAACCCTCCGTCACCATCCCGCTATGTGGATTGTTCCTCCCAAAAACAGGGGAGGAGTGGCAGAGTGGCCATCGTGACCAGCACCGCCCTGATTATTGCGACCTAGCGCGCCGGCTCTCCCCTCTGCCGAGCGCGCAGACCTCCCGCATCCGCGGGAGGTCTTTTTGTTGCTCCGAGAAAGGATCCTGATGACGTTCCAGGTCTTCGACACCACGTTGCGCGACGGCGCTCAGCGCGAGGGGCTCACCTACTCGGTGGTCGACAAGCTGGCTGTGGCCCGGCTGCTCGACGAGTTCGGCGTCGGCTTCATCGAGGGCGGCTGGCCGGGCGCGGTGCCCAAGGACACCGAGTTCTTCCGCCGCGCCCGCACCGAGCTGGACCTGCGGCACGCCGTACTCGTCGCGTTCGGCGCCACCCGCAAGGCCGGCGTTGCGGTCGCGGACGACCCCCAGGTGCGCGCCCTGCTGGACGCGCAGACCCCGGCCGTGGCCCTGGTCGCCAAGGCCGACACCCGGCACGTCGAGCGCGCGCTGCGCACCACCGGCGCGGAGAACCTCGCGATGATCCACGACACCGTCAACCACCTCGTCCGCGAGGGTCGACGGGTCTTCGTCGACGGCGAACACTTCTTCGACGGCTACCGACACGACCCCGCGTACGGCGCTGCCGTGGTGCAGACCGCGCTCGCCGCCGGCGCCGAGCGGATGGTGCTCTGCGACACCAACGGCGGCATGCTGCCGTCCCAGGTGACCGCCGTGATCCACGACCTGACGAACAGGCTGGGGATCGACGCCGGGCTGCTCGGTATGCACGCCCAGAACGACACCGCCTGCGCGGTGGCCAACACGATCGCCGCCGTGGAGGCGGGGGTCCGCCACGTGCAGGGCACCGCCAACGGGTACGGCGAACGCCCGGGCAACGCGGACATCTTCGCGGTAGTCGCCAACCTCCAACTCAAGCTCGGCATGCCCGTCCTACCGGAGGGTTGCCTGGCGCAGATGGTGCGGGTCTCGCACGCCATCGCCGAGATCGCCAACATCGCCCCCGACACCCACCAGGCGTACGCCGGGGCCGCTGCCTTCGCTCACAAGGCGGGGTTGCACGCGAGCGCGATCAAGGTCGACCCGTTGCTCTACAACCACGTCGACCCGTCGGTGGTGGGCAACGACATGCGGATCCTGGTCACCGAGATGGCCGGTCGGGCCAGCGTCGAGCTCAAGAGTCGTGAGCTCGGCCTGGACCTGGCCGGCAGCCCGGACGCCCTGACCCGGGTCACCAAGCGGGTCAAGGAGCTGGAGGCGGGTGGCTGGTCCTTCGAGGCGGCCGATGCGTCCTTCGAGTTGCTGGTCCGCTCCGAGCTGCCGGAGGGCAGCCCGGCCCGACCGTTCACCCTGGAGTCGTACCGGGTGTTGGTCGAGCACCGCGAGGACGGCGCGGTGGTCTCCGAGGCGACCGTCAAGATCCGGGTTCGCGGTGAGCGGGTGATTGCCACGGCCGAGGGCAACGGCCCGGTCAACGCCCTCGACGAGGCGCTGCGGGTGGGGCTGGCGCGGCACTATCCGCAGCTGCGCGACTTCGAGTTGGCCGACTACAAGGTGCGCATCCTGGAGGGCAGCCACGGCACCGGCGCTGTCACCCGGGTCCTGCTGGAAACCTCCGACGGCGGTGGCCGGGACTGGACCACTGTCGGCGTCCACCCCAACGTGGTCGAGGCCAGCTGGCACGCCCTGGTGGACGCCCTCACCTACGGCCTGGCCCCCACCTCCGTCTGACTCTCCGCCTCCCCGCCCCCGGTCAGGGGGTGGGGAGGCGGAGGGTGGCTTGGACGGGGCGGTGGTCGCTGCCGGGCAGGGCGAAGACCTGCACCGAGCGGACCGCTATCCGGTGGTCGACCAGGACGTGGTCGATGGTGACGGGTGGGATGAGGTCGCCGTCGTACGGACCCCAGGTGCCGGTCAGACCCGCTCCGGTGGCATCGGCGGCGTCGACGTAACCGCTGCGCAGCAGGGCCCGCAGTGGACTGTGGTCGAGGGTTGCGTTGAAGTCCCCAGCGAGGATTCGCAGGCCACCGTCCGGGGTGGCCGGTGGTTGGGCGGTCAGGTCGGCGCGCCAGGCACCCACCTGGTCCAGCGCGTACGGCGCCGAGGGGTGGGCCGACTCGACGCGGACCGGAGGCCCGCCGGGGACGGACACCGTCGCATACGCCTGGCTGAAGCCCCAACCGTCGAGGTTGCGTCGGACGCCGCCGTCGCTGATCGGCCACCGCGAGTAGAGCCCGGAGCCGGGGGTGCCGATCTCCGGGTTGAGCTGCCGGTGCGGCAGCAGCGTGGCGAGGCCGAGTTGATCCAGGGCGCCCTGCGCGTCCGGGGTGAACTCCTGCACGGTGAGCACGTCGATCTGGTGTCGTCGGACCAGCTCCACCAGTGTCCGCGCGTCGCCGGCACCGGCGAGCAGATTGGCGGTGAGCAGCCGCACTGTCGGCCCGGCCGCCGCTGGCTGCGGGCTGGCCAGCGCCCGAGGTGCGACGGTGCCGAGCAACGCCACCGCCGCCAGGGCCGCGAGCGCCGCCGGCCACCAGCGCCGCAGGGCGAGCGCGAGGGCCAGGATCAGGACGCTGCCGCCCGCGACGTACGGCGTGAAGGCGAGCGCCTGCACCAACGGCCCCCGGTCCAGGCCGAGTAGTCGGGCGGCCGCCCAGAGGGCGGTGGGGACGACGGCAATCCAGCAGAGCACCGTGCCGAGCCGAGCCCTTCGGTGCGCGGGCAGCGCGTCGACGATCACGTGATGATCGTAGTCGGGCCCGACGAACCCATTTCATGAATGGTGATGCGCTCACATTTCACAATTATCTGACGGTTGGTTGACACCCCGGAAAAGCGAGATCAACTATTGACTGTCGGCTTTTTCTGGTGCTACGTTCCATCTGGCTTAAACGACGCAACTCTGAGTAGTAACCGCAGCTCAGATGGGATGCAGATTGCTAAGAAATCAATCTCGTCGGGTATGAGCGAGGCAGCTTTCTTCCGCCCGACTGTCGTCGTACGCCTATTTATGGGCAGTTATCCGTCCCGCCCCGCGGGTCGGCCGAATTCGCACGGTCACACAAGGGGGACCTGTCATGAGCAAATCCTTCCGACGTAAGGTGGCGGCGGTAACGTTCGCCGTCCTGGGGCTCAGTCTCGCCGGTGGGGGCATCGCTATCGCCCAGCCGCAGGCGTTGGCGCCGCAGGAAACGGTCCAGCCGGCGGCACGCGGCAGCAATGCCCAACCGCCGGTCACCGCCGAGTCGGCCCGCACGGCGAAGGCCGCGCTGAAGGCCAACTCGACGCTCGTCGCCTCCACCACCATCGTCGTCGTCAACTCCAACGGCACCAAGGCGCGCGGCACCGGCACCGTCATCAAGTACGGCACCGGTCAGTACGAGGTGATCTTCGGTCACAACGTCACGGCCGGCGTCCTCGTGGCCACCATCGGCCGGGCTGACGCCTGCTGCATTCCGCCGGCCGGCGAGATCTCGGTCGCGCCCCGGCTCAGCACGCCCAACGCGGTCTTCGTCCAGACCCGCACCTCGGCCGGCACTCCGACGGACCTGGGCTTCCACCTGGTCGTCCATCTCGCCTGATCGGCCCGACATCCGGCCCCCGTCGCCTGTGGCGCGGGGGCCGGACCCGGTCCGCTCGGCGCGCGGACCCTCCGGCCGCACCTCGGCCAGCCCGTGCCGAGGTCCGATGGGTTACGAGGGCCGTCCTCGACCGGTTCGTGCCGGTCGGGCGCTTCCTGGTCGGTCACCGGCCGGTTGGTAACCCCTCGGCGGGCTCGCGACGGTCGTCACCCTTCCGTGCGGCTCATCCCGATTCCGGCCACTCCGGGCCGGTCCGGCCCGCACAATCCCACGTTTGCCGAGCCTGTGCCCGGGAAGCAAGCACCGTGACGGACATCTCGGACACCCTGGCCAGCATGCCCAGCCCGGTCGATCCGGAGCCGACCGGCATCGAGCTGGAACAGACCCTCTTCGAGGTCAAACGCGTGATCGTCGGGCAGGATCGCCTCGTCGAACGCCTGCTCACCGCCTTGGTCGCCAACGGACACTGCCTCCTGGAGGGCGTACCCGGCGTGGCCAAGACACTGGCCGCGCAGACCCTAGCGACAGTGGTCGGCGGCACCTTCTCCCGGATCCAGTTCACCCCGGACCTGGTGCCCTCCGACATCGTCGGGACCCGGATCTACCGGGCGTCCAAGGAGACCTTCGACATCGAGCTGGGCCCGATCATGGCCAACCTGGTGCTGGCCGACGAGATCAACCGGGCCCCGGCCAAGGTCCAGTCGGCGCTGCTGGAGGCGATGGCCGAACGGCAGGTCTCAATCGGCGGGCGCAGCTGGCCGGTCCCGGAGCCATTTTTGGTGCTGGCCACCCAGAACCCGATCGAGTCCGAGGGGGTCTACCAGCTCCCGGAGGCACAGCGTGACCGGTTCCTGATGAAGGTGGTGGTCGACTACCCCAGCGACGCCGACGAGCTGGCCATCCTCTACCGGATGAGCACCGACCGGCCCACCCCGCGCCAGGTGCTCGACGCGCAACGGCTGCGGGACCTCCAGATTCACGCCGAGCGGGTCTTTGTCCACCACGCGTTGGCCGAGTACGTGGTGCGGCTCATCCTCGCCACCCGCGACCCCGGCCGGTTCGGGCTGCCGGAGATCGCCCCGCTGTTGGCGTACGGGGCCAGCCCTCGGGCCACCCTGGGCCTGGTCGCGGCCGCCCGGGCACAGGCCCTGCTGCGGGGTCGGGAGTACGTGCTGCCCGAAGACGTCCGTGAGCTCGCCGTCGACGTCCTCGCCCACCGGCTGGTGCTCTCCTTCGACGCGGTGGCCGACGGGGTGTCGGCCGAGAGCGTGGTGCGACGGCTCGTCGAGGCGGTGCCGCCGCCCCGGCTGGCCACCGGACACCCGCAGCAGACACCGGATCTGGCGGCGGCATGAGACGCGCCACCGTCGCGCCCGCCGACCCCGGCCTGGCCGAGCTGGCCCCGGACCAGCGCCTGCGCCGCCTGGAGCTGACCGTCACCCGTCGACTCAACGGCCTGCTGCACGGCCAGTACCGTGGTCTGCTGCCCGGTCCCGGCAGTGAACCCTCCGGCAGTCGCGAATACCGGCCGGGCGAGGACGAGGTCCGCCGGATGGACTGGGCGGTGACCGCCCGGACCGCCGTGCCGCACGTCCGGCAGGTCGACGCCGACCGGGAGCTGACCACCTGGCTGCTCGTGGACGGCAGCGCCAGCATGGAGTTCGGCACCGCCGAGCTGGACAAACGGGAACTGGCGGTGGCCGCCGTCGCGGCGGTCGGCTTCCTGACCGCGGGCGTCGGCAACCGCCTCGGCGCCCAGGTGCTGCGCGCCGACGGGGTACGACGCTTCCCGGCCCGCAGCGGGCGTACCCATCTGCTTGCCCTGCTCCGCGCGCTGCTCGCCGCTCCCCGGGCCACCGCGCCCACCGACCGGCCGGGGCGCGGGCCGGCGGCCCGACCGCCCGATCTGGCCGACGGCCTCGACGCGCTGCACCGGATCGCGAACCGGCGTGGGCTGGTAGTGGTGGTCTCCGACTTCCTCGACGGCCTGCCCGACGACCCCGGCCAGACAGCGCCCTGGGAGCGGACCATGCGCCGGCTGGCCGTCCGGCACCAGGTGCTGGCGATCGAGGTGACCGACCCGCGTGAGCTGGAACTACCGGACGTCGGACTGATCACGCTCGTCGACCCGGAGACCGGTCGGCACCGCGAGGTGTGCACATCGGACCGTGGACTGCGCGAGCGGTACGCCGAGGCCGCCGCAGCCCAGCGCGAACAGGTCCACCAGGCGCTGCGCCGCAGCGGGGCCACCCATCTGCCGCTGCGCACCGACGGCGACTGGAGCGCGGACATCGTCCGGCACGTGCACGCCCAGCGTCGACTGGCCGCCGCGCCGGTCGGCCGGCCCCGGGGAAGTGCCGCGTGATCTGGCAGTCGCCGCTGCGGCTCTGGCTGCTGCTCGGCGTGCTCGCCCTGGTCGTCGCGTACCTGGTGATGCAGCGGCGACGCAGCCGGTACGCGGTCCGCTTCACCAACTTGCGGCTGCTGGACCGGGTGGCGCCGGAGCGGCCCGCCTGGCGTCGGCACGTACCGGCCGGGCTCTTCCTGGCCATGCTGGCGCTGCTCGTGGTCGGCTTCGCCCGACCGAGCGCCGAGGTTCGGGTGCCCCGGGAACGGGCCACTGTGATGGTGGCGGTGGACGTCTCCACGTCGATGCTCGCCACCGACGTCGAACCGGACCGGTTGGCCGCGGCGAAGGAGGCCGCCCGACGCTTCGTCGAGGGCCTGCCCGACGAGTTCAACGTGGGTCTCGTCGCGTTCGCCGGCAGTGCCGCGGTGCTGGTGCCCCCGGGCACCGACCGGGACGCCCTCGACGAGGGGATCGACCGGCTCGCCGAGGGCATCACCGGTGTGCAGGGCACCGCGATCGGCGAGGCCATCAACACCTCGCTCGGCGCGGTCAAGAGCCTGGACAGCGAGGCCGCGAAGGAAACCCCACCCGCCCGGGTCATCCTGCTCTCCGACGGCGCCAACACCTCCGGGATGGACCCGATGGAGGCGGCCGCGGAAGCGGTGAAGGCGGAGGTGCCGGTGCACTCGATCTCGTTCGGCACCCCGTCCGGGTTCGTCGACCGAGGTGGACGACCCATCCAGGTGCCGGTGGACGGACAGACCCTCAAGGCGGTCGCCGAGGAGACCGGCGGGATGTTCCACGAGGCCAGCACCACCGACGAGCTGCGGGCCGTCTACGACGACATCGGCAGTTCGGTCGGTTACCGCACCGAGCGGCAGGACATCTCGGCCCGGTTCATCGGCCTCGGACTGGTGTTCGCGATGGGCGCCGCCGCCGGCTCGATGCGCTGGTTCTCCCGGCTGCCCTGACCGCCGCGCCCAACCGACGTCGACCGTGAGGAGTACGCATGGCAGTGCAGACCGGACTGGGCGAACCGCGCGGTCCCTGGTTCATCTCACCGGAACTCGACCCGGACGGGCGCGGGTGGTGGGACGCGCCCGAGCGCGACCCGGGCGGGCGACGGCCCGGGCGGCTGCTCGCCGTGTTGGCAGTGGTGGCGGTCTCGGCCGTCTCCGGTGCTCTCGCCGGCGGCGTGGTGGCCAGCCGGGACGGGGCTGGGGGTCCGGCTGCGGCGTCCGCCGCCCCGGTGCCGGCCGAGCTGGTCACCGCGGCCGAGCGGACCGTACCCGGGGTGGTGTCGGTGCTGGCCGGCGGCGCGACCAGCGGGTCCGCGACCGGCTCCGGCTTCGCCGTGGACGACCAGCAGCACCTGATCACCAACGACCACATCCTGGCCAAGGCGGGTGGCGGGCCGGTGACAGTGGAACTGCCCGACGGCCGCCGGTTCGCCGCCGAGGTGGTCGGACGGGAGCCGCGCAGCGACCTGGCGGTGCTGAAGGTGCCAGCATCGGCCGGTCTCACCCCGCTGCCCCTGGCCAAACCGGGCGCGACCCGGGTCGGTGAGCCGGTGCTCGCGGTGGGGTCGCCGCTCGGTCTGGCCGGAACGGTCACCGCGGGCATCGTCAGCGCGCTCGACCGGCAGGTGCGGCTCGGCAACAACCGGCACAGCGCGGTGCAGACGGATGCGTCCATCAACCCCGGCAACTCCGGTGGGCCACTGGTCAACGCGCGCGGGGAGGTGGTCGGGGTGAACACCGCCATCGCCACCATCGACGGAAACGGCTCGATCGGCATCGGGTTCGCCATCCCGATCGACCAGGTGCAGCAGACCGCCGACACGATCATCGGCAAGGGCGGCTGAGCTGCCCGAACGCCCTGACGGGGGCCACCACTGTCGGATATCCGGCCGGACGGCATCGGACCATGGAAATATTACGCTCGGTATGGATACTGGCGGAGGTGGAGCGTCCTCTTCTCACGGTCCTCCTGCTGGTGGGCCTGGTCATCGGATGTGCAGTGGGGTCTGCGTACGCCCGGGCACGACGCGGGTGGAACGACTACCAGACCGTCAAGAAATCGGTGCCAGGCGCCCGCCGGGGCGCCTGGTCGCTGATCCGCGGCGTCGTCGTGAAGGCCGCGGTGATCGGGGTGCTGCTCTTCGGCGCGGTGGCGTACGCGGCCGTCGGCTCCGACGAGGAGAGCGCCGGGCCGGCGCCCACCCAGTCCCCGACGCAGAGTGAGCCTCCGCACCGATGACCCCTGGCGGGTCGTCGCGGGTTAGCCTCGGGGCGTGGACGACGGACTGCGGGTGACCGACCGGTGGGTCGTCCCCGCCGGGGAGCTACGGGAGCGCTTCTCCCGCTCGTCAGGGCCCGGCGGGCAGGGGGTCAACACCGCCGACTCCCGGGTCGAGCTGAGCTACGACGTTGCCAACTCCCCGGCGGTGCCGGAGTGGCTGCGACCGCGTGCGCTGGCCCGGCTGGCCAACCGCCTGGTCGACGGGGTGCTGACGATCGCCGCCAGCGAACACCGCGCCCAGTTGGCCAACCGGGAGGCCGCCCGGGCACGGATGACCGCCCTGCTGCGAGAGGCAGCGGCGCCTCCACCGCCGGCCCGCCGGGCGACCCGCCCGTCCCGCGGGGCCAAGGAACGCCGGCTCGCCGAGAAGAAACGCCAGTCCCAGCGCAAACGGGACCGCCGCGCCGACGACGACTGATCCCCGACGGCGACTAGACCGGCACGGCGGCGAGCAGCCGGTCGCGCAGCACGGCGGCCCGCTCGGCGAACCCGCGCTGGGCCGCCGCGTACTCCGCCCGGCCGTCCGGGGTCTCCACGCACACCGGGGGGTACCCGAGTGCCGCCAGGTCGTACGGGCTGGCCCGCATGTCCAGCGTGCGGATGTCCCGGGCCAGGTCGAACGCGTCGGCCACCAGCTCCGAGGAGACCAACGGCGACAACTTGTACGCCCACTTGTACAGATCCATGTTGGCGTGCAGGCAGCCCGGCTGCTCGTGCGCGTGCTGCGTCTCCCGGGTCGGGGTGAGCAGGTTCAACGGGCGGGCCGGCTGCGTGAAGAACCGGAACGCGTCGAAGTGGCTGCACCGCACGCCCCGCTCCTCGACAACCTCGTCGGTGCGTTCCGCGCTGAGCCGCAGCGGCCAGGCGTTGTGCCGCAGCTCCTCCCGGGTCTGCCGGTAGACCATCGCCCACTCGTGCATCCCGAAGCAGCCGAAGTGCGCTGCACGTCCACGCGTCGCCTCCAGCAGGGAGCGGATCCAGGCGATCGACTCGCCGCGCCGGGCGCGTACCCCCTCGGTGTCGAGGGTGACCCCGGCGGCGCCGGCGCGGTAGTCGCGGCCGAACTCGGCCGGATCGGCGTCGAGCAGCTCGACCCCGGGCCCGGGATGCCAGCGCCGCAGCTGGGCCGGGCGGTGCGAGTAGTAGGTGAACAGAAAGTCGGCCACCGGATGCCGCTCACCGCGTCGTCGCCGGGCGAGGTGCGGGGTCAGCCAGACGTCCACCCGCTCCTCGTGGGCCCGTCGGCGGGCCTGCCACTGCGTCGCGTCGAGCACGGCGGGGGCGAGGGCGGCGGTCACGCACCCCAGGGTACGACCGCCGCCCGCACGCCGATCTCAGGGCATCTGCACCCGGACCCCGGCGGAGAACACCCCGCTGCGCAGCTCCAGCTGCTGGGGCGGGTCCCGCCCGTCGACTGTGAAGACCAGCGGGAGCACCATCCGGGTGCCCGCCGCCATCGGGTCGGCGAAGACGTCCCGACCCAGGTTCGCCGTCCGGGTGGCCGACTCGTCGGTGCTCACCCAGCGCCCACCGGGCAGGTACGCCCGTTGCAGCTCGCTGTGCCAGGGCTGGTGGTCGCCAGTGACGTTGCGCACACCCACTGTGGCCTCGCAGCGTCGCCCGTTGGCCGGTGCGGCACCGCCGCCGTCGGCCTTCCCGGCGGTGCCGGGCGCGCCGCAGGTCATCCGGTACACGGTGAACTCGAACGCCGACTCGCGCAGCGGCACACCCAGCGACCCGTTGACCCCGGTGCCCACCCACGCGCCGCTGGTGGGCTGCTTCTGCGTGTCGATCGCCGCGACCTGCCGGGTCGCCGTCCAACCCGCGGTGCCGACCACAGCGGCCAGCACCACGACGGCGGCGCCCACCAACATCCAGACCGGCGGGGTACGCCGACGCCGCACCGGACTCGGCGCTGCCGGGCGGGGGTAGACCGTCCCGCGGCCACCCTCGGCGCCGCCGCCGGTGGAGAGCGCGGCAGCCGTCACCCGCCGCCCGCGCCGACGTCGCCACACCCACACCAGGGCGGCGCTGATCAGCAGCAGGACCGCCAGTCCGCCGAGCAGCACCGGGTAGCGGCGCCACGGCGGCGCCTCGGTCACCTCGGCCGCCGGTGCCGCTGCCGCCTGCCAGGTGGCCGTGGCGCAGTCGTACGGCCGGCTGCCGTCACTGGTGAACGCGCAGGTCGGCGCGGTCAGCGGTTGGCCCGGCGGGGTCGCCGCGAGCGCGGTGCCCAGGGTGGTGGTGCTGTGCGCGGGCAGCCGCAACCGCCAGGTCACCTCGGTGGCCGATCCGCCGGCCGGGGTGGACCGGCCACCACCGCTGATCGCGGTCGTCGACGATCCGGGCGGCAGTTCCTGACGCACTGTGGTCTCCAGCGGCGAGTTGCTCACGTTGCGCACCTGGATCCGGTACCTCGGTGCCGGGCTGCTCTCCGTGGCGACCGCCACCGTGACCTGTTGCGGGGGCGCCGACGCCGGTGCCCGGGTCGGTGGTGCCATCGCCGGCGGCGCCGACGGCGGGGTGGGCTCGGTCACCCGCGCGACCATCTCCACCGGCGGCCGGGTTCCCGCTGGTGCTGGTGTGGCGGCCGGTGGTGGTGGCGCGGCCGCCGTCGGTTGTGGCGTGGCGGCCGGTGGTCGTGGCGCGGCCGCCGCCTCCGGAGCCGCCGACGGCAGGGCCGGCACGGCGGCGAGGATGCCGAGGCAGTGCACGAACACTGCGAGGGCTCTGTGGTGTCGTGTCGATGCAGGCATACGAACGAACCTCCGGAGCCGACGCTAGGGGCGAGCCGCCTCCGTGCGGGTACGAAGTCGAGAAGTCCGCCCCGGTCACCTCCAGCTCCGGTAGGGTGCCGCGCGCTGACGGGTTGAGCACACCCGACCGCCGGTCCTGGCCGGTTTGGGCGTCGGCGGCGCTAGATTGGCCGGGTGCGTATCGCTCGTTTCGCCCATGCCAAGGGAATGTCGTTCGGTGCCGTCGAAGGCGAAGCGGAGGCCGGGCCGCAGGGCCTGACCATCGCCGAGATCGAGGGCCACCCGTTCGGCAATCTCTCCTTCAGTGGGGCCCGCTGGGCCCTCTCCGACGTCCGGCTGCTCTCGCCGATCCTGCCCAGCAAGGTCGTCTGTGTCGGCCGCAACTACGCCGACCACGCCGCCGAGCTCGGCAACGAGGTGCCCAAGGAGCCGCTGCTCTTCCTCAAGCCGTCCACCTCGGTGATCGGCCCCCGGGACGCCATCCGGCTGCCGATCTTCTCCAAGCAGGTCGAGCACGAGGCGGAGCTGGCGGTCGTGATCGGGGCGCCGGGTGCGCGCCGCGCCGACCGCGCCGCCGCCGAACGCGCCATCTTCGGCTACACCTGCGCCAACGACGTCACCGCTCGGGACCTCCAGCGTTCGGACGGGCAGTGGACCCGGGCCAAGGGCTTCGACTCGTTCTGCCCGATCGGCCCATGGATCACCACCGGGCTGGACGTCTCCGACCTGGAGATCCGGTGTGAGGTGGGTCGCAACCCGGAGGAGATGGAGGTACGCCAACTCGGCCGGACGAAGGACATGGTCTTCGACGTGCCGGGTCTGGTGTCGTACATCTCGCACGTGATGACTCTGCTGCCCGGCGACGTCGTTCTCGCCGGCACTCCAGCCGGGGTTAGCCCGCTTGTCGAGGGGGATACCGTCACCGTGCGGATCGACGGCATCGGCGAGCTCACCAACCCGGTGGTGCCCGTCGCCTGATCCGTCTGATGCCCCTGTTTCCGCAGCTCACGGGTGGTTCGGGGGGATCGGATTTGGCCTGCCGGCACCGGGAGGGTAAAGTTCACTCCCGGCGCCGCAAGGGGCCAATGGGGTATGGGGTAATTGGCAGCCCGACTGATTCTGGTTCAGTTAGTCTAGGTTCGAGTCCTGGTACCCCAGCGCTGCTGGAATTCGCGAGAATTTCCAGACGCTGGATTCTGACGGAGTTCGACTCCGCCCCTTCGGGGGCGGAGGGTGGTCTTCGGTAGAGTGCAGCTCCTCCACCGGTAAGGTGGGGGAGCAAAAGTTGTTCTGGCCCCGTCGTCTAGCGGCCCAGGACGCCGCCCTCTCAAGGCGGTAGCGCCGGTTCGAATCCGGTCGGGGCTACAGCGTGCACAGCCCGTCTCACCTCGTGAGGCGGGCTGTTTCGTGTCCGCCGCCGGGCCCGTTCCGGCCTCCGTCGGGCCCTCGGGTGACAGCGCACCCCGCGCTCGTGCCCGGGTACGGTGCCGCTAGACTACATTCGCACCACCCGCGAGGGTGGTGAACGGAAAAGTTCTGGCCCCGTCGTCTAGCGGCCCAGGACGCCGCCCTCTCAAGGCGGTAGCGCCGGTTCGAATCCGGTCGGGGCTACAACCAAAGGCTCATCTCGCCCAGCGAGATGAGCCTTTCTCGTTCCCCCATCCCGCCTCTGCCCCCATCCCGTTGATCATGAAGTTATTGCCGTCGACCTCGGCGTGTCGTGACAATAACTTCATGATCAACGGGGGGAGGGGGAGGGGGAGGGGGTCGGGGAGGGGGTCGGGGTTAGAGGCCGGATAGGCGTTGGCCGGCTCTTACTACGGCCATGGCGTGGCGTTCGCCGGGGCGGCGGCCCAGGCGCTCGATGGGGCCGGAGATGCTGACCGAGGCGATGACCCGGCCGGTGCGGTCGCGGATCGGGGCGGAGACGCTCGCCACACCGGCCTCCCGCTCGGCGACGCTCTGCGCCCAGCCGCGACGGCGTACCTCGGCGAGGGTGCGGCCGGTGAACTTGCTGCGCGGCAGCAGCGGCATCACCGCCTCCGGCGGCTCCCAGGCGAGCAGGATCTGGGCCGAGGAGCCAGCCGTCATCGGCAGCACCGAGCCGACCGGAACGGTGTCCCGTAGACCGCTGGCGCGTTCCGCCGCCGCCACGCAGATCCGCTCGTCGGCGCGGCGCAGATAGAGCTGCGCGCTCTCACCGGTGGCGTCGCGCAGCGCGGCCAGCAGCGGCTCGGCGGCGGTCAGGAGAACGTCCGGTGCGGCGTTGGCCAGCTCGCCCAGGCGGGGGCCCGGCCGCCATCTGCCCTGGGTGTCACGCACCAGCATTCGGTGGATCTCCAGGGCCTGGGCCAGGCGATGTGCTGTGGCCCGGGGCAGCTTGGTGCGTTCGACGAGTTCGGCCAGGCTGGCGCCGTCCACGCAGGCGGCCAGGATGACCACCGCCTTGTCGAGAACGCCGACACCGCTCATACTGTGTCCCACAAGCCGAAACTTACCTCCCAGAATTTAGGATGTCCAGATGGTGGGAGTCACTCCTGAGCCGAGGACCCTGGCCGAGAAGGTCTGGGACGCGCACGTCGTACGGTCCGCCGCTGGTGAGCCGGACCTGCTCTTCATCGACCTGCACCTGCTGCACGAGGTGACCAGCCCGCAGGCGTTCGACGGGCTGCGGCTCGCCGGGCGCCGGGTGCGTCGAACCGACCTGACCCTCGCGACCGAGGACCACAACACCCCGACCGGGTACGCCGACCCGGCGTTCCGCCTCCGCCGTGGTGACCTGCTCACCATCGCGGACCCCACGTCGCGTACGCAGATCGAGACGTTGCGCCGCAACTGCGCCGAGTTCGGGGTGCGACTGCACCCCCTCGGCGACGACAACCAGGGCATCGTGCACGTGATCGGCCCGCAGCTCGGTCTCACCCAGCCGGGCCTGACGATCGTCTGTGGCGATTCGCACACCGCCACCCACGGCGCCTTCGGCGCGCTCGCCTTCGGCATCGGCACCAGCGAGGTGGAGCACGTGCTGGCCACCCAGACGCTGCCGCAGAGCCGGCCGAAGACGATGGCCGTGAACGTCACCGGGCAGCTCGCGCCCGGCGTGACCGCCAAGGACCTGGTGCTCGCGCTGATCACGCAGGTCGGCACCGGTGGAGGTCGCGGGCACATCGTCGAGTACCGCGGCGAGGCGATCCGCGCCCTCTCCATGGAGGGGCGAATGACCATCGCCAACATGTCCATCGAGTGGGGTGCCAAGGCCGGCATGATCGCGCCGGACGAGACCACCTTCGCGTACCTCAAGGGTCGACCGAACGCGCCGCAGGGCGCGGACTGGGACGCGGCGGTGGCGTGGTGGCGGACGCTGCCCACCGACGAGGGTGCGCGCTTCGACGCCGAGGTGACCCTGGACGCCAGCCAGATCACCCCGTTCGTCACCTGGGGCACCAACCCCGGGCAGGGCGCGCCGCTGAGTGCCCCGGTGCCGGACCCTGAGGAGTTCACCACCGACTCGGAGCGCACCGCCGCCCGCCGGGCCCTGGAGTACATGGATTTGCGCCCCGGCACCCCGCTGCGGGAGCTGCCCATCGACGTGGTCTTCGTGGGGTCCTGCACCAACGGTCGACTGGAGGACCTACGGGCCGCCGCCGACGTGCTGCGTGGCCACCGGGTCGCCGACGGCGTCCGGATGCTCGTGGTGCCCGGCTCCGCCGCGGTGCGCGAGGCCGCCGAGGCCGAGGGGCTGGACAAGGTCTTCGCCGACGCCGGGGCCGAGTGGCGGTTCGCCGGCTGCTCCATGTGCCTGGGGATGAATCCCGACACGCTGAAGCCGGGCGAGCGCTCCGCCTCCACCTCGAACCGCAACTTCGAGGGCCGTCAGGGCCGGGGCGGGCGTACCCACCTGGTCTCCCCGCCGGTGGCCGCCGCCACCGCAGTGGTCGGCCGGCTGGCCGCCCCCGCCGACCTGTAGAAGGGACCGACGAGATGGACAAGTTCACCACCCACACCGGCACCGCCGTGCCGCTGCGCCGGTCCAACGTGGACACCGACCAGATCATCCCCGCCGTGTACCTCAAGCGGGTGACCCGGACGGGCTTCGCCGACGGGCTGTTCAGCGCCTGGCGGGAAGATCCGGCATTCGTGCTCAACGATGAAAACTATTCCGGGGCGTCGATCCTCATCGCCGGTCCGGAGTTCGGCACCGGCTCCTCCCGGGAGCACGCCGTCTGGGCGCTACGGGACTGGGGCTTCCGTGCCGTGGTGGCCCCGCGCTTCGGTGACATCTTCCGCGGCAACGCCCTCAAGGAAGGTCTGTTGCCGGTCGAGTTGGAATTGAAAGCCGTCGAAGAGTTGTGGGACCTGATCGAGGCGGATCCCACCACTGCGGTGACCGTCGACCTGACCGCCCGCCAGCTCCGGGCGGGGGACGCTAGCTGGTCGTTCCCGCTGGACGACTTCAGCCGTTGGCGCCTCCTGGAAGGCCTCGACGACATTGGACTCACCCTCCGCCACGCCGCCGACATCGACTCCTACGAGGCGCGCCGACTGCCGTTCCTGC
Source organism: Micromonospora sp. CNZ322 (assembly GCF_007827755.1). Lineage (NCBI taxonomy): Bacteria > Bacillati > Actinomycetota > Actinomycetes > Micromonosporales > Micromonosporaceae > Micromonospora > Micromonospora sp. CNZ322. Next base: position 172,868 of record NZ_VITD01000001.1, on the reverse strand, counting down.
CCTCCGTGGCATAGCCGTTAGGCCGCCCGCACAGCGGATTTCACCCCCATCGGGCCATCCGGTGGGGGTGAATCCGTTACGACACAAGGGCTTTTTTCTACCGAATGTTTGTGTCCCGACAGCACAGGGCATACCGTGCGCGCAGAATGGCTCGCAACGAGTCAGTTGCACAATCGGGAGGAAGTCGTGAACAAGGCCGAGCTCATCGAGGCGCTCGCCGTTCGCCTGGGGGACCGGAAGATGGCGACGGCCGCGCTCGACGCGGTCCTCACCGAGGTCCAGGCGGCGGTCACCAAGGGCGAGAAGGTGGCGATCACCGGATTCGGAGCATTCGAAAAGCGTGTGCGTGGCGCGCGAACAGCGCGCAACCCGCGTACCGGCGAGGCGGTGAAGGTCAAGAAGACGTCAGTCCCGACCTTCCGCCCCGGCGCCGGGTTCAAGGAAATGGTGGCCAGCGGCAAGGTGCCGAAGGCCACGGTGGCGACGAAGAAGGCCACCACCAGCACCGCCACGGCCAAGGCGGCGGGCACGAAGGCGACCGGCACCAAGGCGGCCACCGCCAAGGCGGCGGGCACCAAGGCGACCACGGCGAAGGCGGCCAGCAAGAAGACCGCCCCGGCCAAGGCGAGCAAGACCGCCACGGCGACCAAGACGGCCGCCAGCAAGAAGACCGCCCCGGCCAAGGCGAGCAAGACCACCACGGCGACCAAGACGGCCGCCAGCAAGAAGACCACCGCGGCGAAGAAGACCACCGCCGCGACCCGGTCGACCGCGGCGAAGAAGACCACCGCGGCGGCGAGCAAGAGCACGGCGGCCAAGAAGGCGCCGGCGAAGAAGGCTCCGGCCAAGAAGGCGGCCAGCAAGCGCTGACCGACCCGTACCGCAAGGGCGTCCACCAGTGGGTGGGCGCCCTTTCGGCGTACCGGACGGCTTTTCGGCGTACGGGGACCGTTGACCGGGTTGGCGCGCTCGCGCAGAATCGCCGTGCCGGCCACCCCTGGGCCGGCCCGCCGACGGGAAATGGGGCGCCGGTGCGCTACCGCCAGCTCACCACCGGCACGCTCGCGCTGGGCGTGCTCCTCCTCATCGACGTGCTGCGGGTCTGGTTGCCCGGCATCATCACCATCTTCGGTCAGGCGGCGTCCACCCCGGCCGAGCTGATGGGGGCGTTCGCCCTCGGCTGGTTCGTGCTCGCGATGGGCGCGCCCGCCGTGGTCCGCCGAGTCGGAGCCCGCCCGGTCACTGTCGTCGCCGCTGTCGCGCTCGCCGTCGCCCGGCTCGCGCTCACCGCCGCTCCCGGCGGGCGTACGCAGCTCTGGTTGGCCACCGCCGGGTTGCTCGCCGGGCTGGTCTGGCTGGTCGGCGTCGCCGCCGACACCGACCGCCCGGTCCCGGGGCTGGCGTTGGGGTTCGCTGTCAACGCGGCAGTGCACGCGGTGCTGGACACCGTCGACCTGGTTTGGCGGGGTGACTGGGTGGCCTGGCTGCTCAGCGCCGTCGCGGTGGCGGTGTTCCTGGCCGGCACGGCGCAAGCCGGCCAGCCCGGCGGTGCAGGTAACGCCCTCGCTGGCCCCGCTGACGCCCCTGTCGGCCCCGCTGACGCCACTGCGGGCCCTGGTGGTGGTCGAGCCTGGCTGCTGGCCGGGCCGGCGCTGCTGCTGGCCGGGATGGTGGCGCTCTCTCCGGCGCTGGCCCGAACCGGGATGTCGTACCTGGTCGCCGGGGACGGGGTGGCTCGTTCGCCGCTGTTCGGCCTGGCGCCGGTGCCGGTGGCGGTCGCCGGGTTCCTGTGCGCCGCGTTGACCCGGCCGCCCAGTGGGTGGGGCCGGGCGTACGGTCCGGTGGCGCTGCTCGGCGGCGCTGTGCTGTTCGCCCTCGACCGGGGCGACCTGCTCCTGCCGGCCATCCTCCTCGCCGCTGTCGGCCTCGGCGCCTGCCTCGCGCTGACCGACGAGGCCAGCCAGCCTGCCAGCGACACCGCGAGCGCCGGCACCGCTGGTGGCGCCAGCGCCTCCCGGCGGGGGTACGCGCTCGCCGCCGGGATGCTCGTCTTCGCGCTGGGGGCGGTCGGCTACTACTCGGCCTACGACCTCGGCTACCCCAACGCGGCGGTGCCGGTGGTGGTGGCCGTGCTGATCGCCGCCATGGCGTTCACCGCCCGCCCCGTCGTCCACCGGCTTCCCGGGCCGTTTCCGCCGCTCCGGGCCGCCGCCACGGTCACCGCGCTGGCCCTGCTGGCACCGGTGCTCGCCGACGAGGTGCCGGTGGCCAGCAACCGGGACGGCCCACCGGAACGGTTGACGGTGGTGGCGTACAACATCCGGATGGGGTTCGGGCTGGACGGCCGGTTCGACCTGACCGGCCTCGCCCAGGTCGTCGACCGGCAACGGCCCGACGTGGTGCTGCTCAGCGAGGTCGACCGGGCCTGGCTGCTCAACGGCGGCCACGACACCCTGGACCTGTTGTCGGACCGGCTCGGTATGCCGTACGTCTTCGGGCCTGCCGCCGACCCGGTCTGGGGTGACGCGGTGCTCAGCCGTTGGCCGGTACGCGATCCGCGGACGCTGCCGCTGGCCGCCGTCGGCGCGCCCACCGGAGCGCAGGCCCTCGCCGTCACGCTGGACCTCGGCGACGGTGTCCGTACCGCGGTGGTCAGCACCCACCTGCAACCGCCACCCGGCAAGGGCCCGGTGGTCCAGGCCCGCGCGGTCGCCGACTTCGCCACCCGGTACGCGGCCGGTCGGCCGTTGGTGGTGGGGGGTGACCTGAACACCGAGCCGGGCGACGAGGCGTTCGCGGAGTTCACCAAGGCCGGCCTGGTCGACGCGTTGGCCGCCGCCCGACCACTGGCGACCAGCCCGGCGGACGACCCGCGCCAGCAGATCGACCACATCTTCGTCTCGCCCGGCCTGACCCCCGGCGATCCCGTCGCGCCGCACAGCACGGCCAGCGACCACCTGCCGGTCGCGGTGACAGTGACCCTGCCGCCCCGCTGACCAGGCCGGGCCCGTCGAACGCGGGCCCTACAGGCGATCGGTGGCGAGCAGCCGGTCGGCGGCGAAGGCGAGCAGCCACCCGCCGCCCTTCGGGGTGGCGAAGTCCTCATCGGTGCGGCCGGTCAGCCGCTCCAGGGCACCCGGCAGGACCTTGCCCTGGCTGCACACCGCCGACTGCCCACCGGTGCCGGCCAGCTCCAGAAGTCGGGCGGCGGTGGCCAGGATCTGCTCGTCGCTCTGCTGGCCCGGTTGTGGTTCGTCCAGGTCGCCGCAGACCTCGATCGGCAGGTCGAGCAACGCGGCGGCCGGGTCGAGCGTCTGTACGCACCGTCGCGGCGACGCCGACACCAGCCGGGCCGGTCGGATCAGGGCGATCAGCTCGGCCAGCGTGCTCGCCTGGGCCCACCCCTCGGCGTCCAGGGGCCGTCCGACGTCCGGGCCGGACCAGGTGGCCCGCTTACCGGCGTGCGCGTGCCGAACCAGCGCGACCGTCGCCGTCACCGACGGCAGCGCGGCGAACGCCGCCAACACCTCGGCGTCGTGCGGGTAGCTGACCAACCGGATCGCGTCGTCCACCGCGAGCCAGCGGATGTCGTCCACCTCGGTGTCCGGTTGGAAGCCGCCACTGGCCACCGCGAGCATCGACCAGTAGTCGACCAGCTTGGGCTGCCCCTCGCTGCGGTACCGCACCGACGGCAGCCGCACCTGCGGCACGCCCCGCACGTCGGCCTCCTCGGCCACCTCACGCACCGCCGCGGCCAGCGCGTGCTCGCCCGGCTCCAGCTTGCCCTTCGGCAGCGTCCAGTCGCCGTAACGGGGGCGGTGCACCACGCAGACGCGTACGCCGTCGTCGGTCGGCCGCCAGGCCACCCCGCCCGCCGCCCGGATGCCCGTCACGGCAGCCAACTGGTGCGTCGTCGCCGGGTGGCCCGGTGCCAGGCAGCCGGGAGGAGACCCCGCATCCGGCGTACCGACTGGCGTTCCCGCTCGGCCAGCCGCCCGGCGGTGACCGCCAGCTCGTGGTCGTCCGGTCGCTCGGCGGCGATCTCCAACCAGGTGTCCGCCGCCACCGCCGCGTCCTGGTGCTCGCCGAGCACGTCCTGCACCCCGGCGAGTGCGCCGGACAGCCGCCGTGCGCCCTTGCCGACCGTCGGGGCCACCGCGTTGACCGCGTACCGGGCCTGCTTGCCCTCCTTGCGGACGGCGTGCCAGCGGTCGTCCGGCGACTGTGCGTCGAGCCCGCCGACGCCGTCCGGCCCGGTCAACCGCCGCCAGGGGCGGGCCACCAGCGCGGGTAGCGCCTGCGCGGCGGGCGCTGCCGCCCGGCGGGTGAACCGGGGCGCGCGGGCGGCCAGCACCAGGGAGTCCACCAGGGCCAGGTAGCGCGCGGAGCGCAGCATCTCGTCGATCGCGGTGAGCGCCTGCCGCTGCCGCTCGGCGAGCACCTCGTCGAACCGGTCCACCGCGCCCCGGTCGAGCGGGCTCAGCGGATCGGCGTCGGCGGTACGGCGCAGCCGCGCGCGCAGCACCTCGGCGTCGCGGGCCGCGCCGAGCACGTCGGCCAACCAGCGCAGCTCGGTGCGCAGCGGGCGGGACCAGGTCTTTCGCAGCAACGGTTTGAAGGTGCGCAGATCACTGCGCAGGCGTCGGCAGGCCACCCGCATCTGATGCACTGCGGTGTCGCCGCCGGCGGCGGGGGCGCGCAGCCGGACCAGCGGGTCGTGCGCCAACAGCCGGCGGATCTCCTTGCGTAGCGACTCGGTCACCACGTCACCGGCGCTCGGCTCGGCGGTCAGCCCGGCCGGCGCGACCAGGTCCGGATCGGCCTGCGCCGTCGCGCCCAGCGCCCGTACGTGCTTCGGCGTGAACGACCCGCCCTGCGCGCCAGCCTCGCGCAGGACCCCGCCGACCCGGTCGAGCAGCTTCCGGTCGCCGGCCTTCAGCTCCACCTCCACCTCGCGGAACGTGTCGGTGGTGCTGCCGGCGTCGTCGAGCACTGTCACCCGGTCGTCCACCACTTCGGCGAGCACAGTGCCGGCCCGGTCACACACCTCGTACGCGTGCCGCACCGTCCGCACCACTGTCACCGGGGCCAGCGGCGCCCCCCGGTGCAGGACGGTGACCAGCTCCACCAGCTCCGGAGGCGGCTGCCCCTTCGGCCCGGCACGGGAAATCTCGTGCCGGACGCCCGGCGTCCCGGTCGGTAGTTTCACCGTCCAGGGCAGCTCGTCGCCCCGGCGGTGGCGAAGGGAAGCACCGGCCCGGGCCAGCCGTAGGTCGACAGTGTCGAGGTAGCGGGCGACAAGCGTCACCGGTGGCAGCACCCGGACCCGACCGCCGGCCGGGGCAGTGCCGGCCAGGTCCGGCAGCACGTAGGCGTCGTCCACCTCGTACTTCTGCTCCTCCTCGACCATCAGCTCAGCCTATGCGCTGCGCGGTCAGCTGGCCGTGCCACCGACGCGGCGCAGCAGCAGTTCCTGCAGATGGGCCCGGGCGGCGTTGTCACCGCCGGTACGCCGGGTCCAGGTGCCGTCGCCGGCCAGCTCGAACGCGTCCACGTCGGGGCTCATCGCGGCGGTGAGCACATGGTCCAGCTCGGCGCGGGCGACCGGGTCGCTCACCTGCACCAGCGCCTCCACCCGGCGGTCCAGGTTGCGGTGCATGAGGTCGGCCGAACCCATCCAGAACTCGGCCTCGCCGTTGTTGCCGAACCGGAAGACCCGGGAGTGTTCCAGGAACCGGCCGAGGATCGAGCGGACCCGGATGTTCTCCGACAACCCCGGCACCCCCGGGCGCAGCGTGCACATGCCCCGGATGAGCAGGTCGACGTGGACGCCGGCCTGGGAGGCGCGGTACAGCGCGTCGGTCACCCCCTCGTCGACCAGGGAGTTGACCTTGAACTGGACCAGGCCGGGCATGCCCAGGCGGACGTGCGAGATCTCCCGCTCGATCCGCTCGATGAGGCCGCTGCGGATGCCCTGCGGGGCAACCAGCAACCGTCGGTACGCGGTCTGCCGGCTGTACCCGGTGAGCACGTTGAACAGGTCGGTGAGGTCGGCGCCGATCTCCGGGTCGGCGGTGAGCATGCCGAAGTCCTCGTACAGTCGGGCCGTCTTCGGGTGGTAGTTGCCGGTGCCGATGTGGCAGTAGCGACGGATCTGGTTGCCCTCCTGCCGGACCACCAGCGCGGTCTTGCAGTGCGTCTTCAAGCCGACCAGGCCGTACACCACGTGGCAGCCGGCGCGTTCCAGTGTGCGGGCCCAGCCGATGTTGGCCACCTCGTCGAAGCGGGCCTTCACCTCCACCAGCACCACCACCTGCTTGCCGGCGGCGGCCGCGTCGACGAGCGCGTCGACGATCGGGGAGTCGCCGCTGGTCCGGTAGAGGGTCTGCTTGATGGCCAGCACGTTCGGGTCGGCGGCGGCCTGCTCGATGAAGCGCTGCACGCTGGTGGCGAACGAGTGGTACGGGTGGTGCACCAGGATGTCCCCGTCGCGCAGGGTGGAGAAGACGCTGCGCGGCACCTCGCCCTCGGCGAGCCGGGGATGGGTGGCCGGCACGAACGGCGGGTCCTTCAGGTCCGGCCGGTCCGCCTCGCCGTAGACCTGCCACAGCGCGGACAGGTCGAGCAGGCCGGGCACCCGCAGCACGTCCTGCTCGTCCATGTCCAGCTCGCGGACGAGCAGCTCCAACATGTGGTCGGAGATGGACGCGGCGACCTCCAGGCGGACCGGGGGGCCGAACCGCCGACGGGCCAGCTCCCTTTCCAGGGCCTGGAGCAGATCCTCGTCGCGGTCCTCGTCGACCTCCACCTCGGCGTTGCGGGTGACCCGGAACAGGTGGCACTCGACCACCTGCATGCCACTGAACAGCTGCCCCAGGTGCACCGAGATCAGGTCCTCCACCGGCAACATCCGGACGCCCGGCTGGTCCCGGTCCACCCGGACGAAACGGGGGACGTTGTTGGGCACCTTCACCCGGGCGAACAACTCCGAACCGCCGTCCGGGTCACGAACCGCCACCGCCAGGTTCAGCGACCGCCCCGAGATGTACGGGAACGGGTGCGCCGGGTCCACCGCGAGCGGGGTCAGCACCGGAAAGATGTGCTCCCGGAAATAGGTGCGCAGCCGCTCCCGTTCGCCGTCACCCAGCTCGCCCCAGCGCAGGATGCGGATGCCCTCGTCGGCCAGCTTGGGCAGCACGTCGTCGACGAAGCAGGCGGCGTGCCGGGCACCGAGCGCGGCGGTCCGCTCGGCGATCAGCTCCAACTGCGTACGCAGGGGCAACCGGTCCCCGCCGCGCACCGGCAGGCCGGCGGAGAGCCGCCGCTTCAGCCCGGCGATGCGCACCATGTAGAACTCGTCGAGATTGCTGGCGAAGATGGCCAGGAACTTGGCCCGCTCCAGCAGCGGGGTGCGCCGGTCCTCGGCCAGGGTGAGCACCCGGGCGTTGAAGTCGAGCCAGGACAGCTCCCGGTTGAGGAACCGGTCCTCCGGCAGCGGTGGGGCCGCCGGGGGCTCGTCGTCGTCCTCCGGTGTGGCACCGGTCGGCAGGTCGTCGGGCAGGACCTGGTGGACGTCACCGGCGGCCGGGCCGTCCGCTGCGATCTTCGGGGCGGGGTCGATGACCTCGTCCAGCCCGGAGGAGGCGGCACCGGGATCGTCGGCGAGCGTGTCGGCGCGGGCGGCACCGGCACGTTCGGCACGGGACGGGCGGAAGCGCCCATCGGTGCCGCGCGTACGGGAGCCGTTGCGAAGGTCGGTGGCGGGCGGGTGGGCCGGTTGCTCGCGAGGGGTGCTCACCCGCTCATAATCACCCGATTACGGTAAACGCAAAATGAACTTGGGCTCGCCGGGTCAGATCATCGTCGGCAATGTCACCCGGACAACCTCGCCGTCGGGATCGGTGTCGATGCGAACGCGCTGGCCGAGCCGGAGAAGCCGCAGCCCGGAGGCGTCGAAGGCCCGGGCGGGGAAACGCATCTCGGTGCCGTCGTCGAGCAGCAGGACACCGCTGCGCGTCGCCGCGTCGTAGCTGGCCACCGTGCCCTGCATGCTGGCACCGTACACCCGGGGGCTCACCCCGTGGCGGGGGCTCAGCCCACCGGGCGGCTCAGCCTGCGGCGCGGGCGGGGCGACCGGCGGCCACCAGTGCGGCAGTGCGCGGCCCCAGCCCGAGCCGGGCGGCGGCGGCCAGGTCCGCGGCGGTGTCCACGTCCCGGCGCAGGCTGGGCCAGTCGCCGTCGAGCGGCAAAGCACCGCTCGCCGCGTGCGCGACCGCCGAGCCCACCCCGAAACGTGGATCCAGCGGCACGCCCGGCCCGGCGGTGAGCAGCACCGTGCCACCGCCGGGTGCGTCCGGCAGGAACCGGCGTACCTCGGGTCGGCCGCTCTGCGCCGCGAGCAGCGCGCCGGCCAGCTCGGTCGGGCGCAGCGCCGGCACGTCTGCGGTGATCCCGGCCACCCACCCGGTGGCGGCCCTGGCCGCCCCGTGCCGGAACGCGGCGTTCAGACCGGCGTCCGGCTCGTCCGGCAGCACCCGCGCGCCGGCGGCCCGCGCCGCCGCCGCCACTCGGGCGTCGTCGGTCACCACCAGGGCCTCGGCGACCGCCGGGCAGGCAAGCACCGCGCGGAGCGTGTCGGCCGCCAGGGCCAGCGCCAACTCCTCATGCGGTACGCCCGGCAGCGCGCCCCGCAGCCGGCTCTTGGCCACGGCCAGCCGCTTCACCGGCACCACCACGGCCCACCTCGGCTGACTCACGTCCGCAATCCTGCCAGCCGGACGATGGGCCCCTCGCTGGCCGTACCGGGGGCGAGCAGGCATGATTTCCGCTGCGGGTGTCGCGGGCGGGATTTCGCGGCGGGGTTGGGGCGCGAAGAGGAGGCACAGTGGCACGGCGGAGGCTGGGGTTCTGGCAACGGTTCGCCGTGGGGCTGGTGAAGCCGGTGATGACCGTCTGGACCCGGCGTACCTGGCGTGGTCAGGAGCATCTCCACCGCGACGGCGGCATGATCATCGTCGCGAACCACATCTCCCACGCCGACCCGCTGGTGTCCGCGCACTTCATCTACGACTCCGGGCGCTGGCCGCAGTACCTGGGCAAGGCCAGCGTGTTCCGGGTGCCGGTGGTCGGCTGGATCCTGCACCGGTGCCGGCAGATCCCCGTCGAGCGGGGCAGCGTGGACGCCGTCCGCTCACTGGACGCGCTGGTCGCCGCGCTCGACGAGGGCGGCGCGGTCGTGATCTACCCTGAGGGCACCACCACGCGACAGCCGGAGCTCTGGCCGATGAAGGCCAAGACCGGTGCGGCCCGGCTGGCCCTGGCCACCGGCGCCCCCGTCGTACCGGTGGTGATGTGGGGGCCGGAACGGATCTTCGACCCGCGGACGACCCGTGTCAGCCTGCGCCCCCGGATCCCGGTGACCGTTGCCGCCGGGAAGCCGATCGACCTGAGCCGGTGGGCGGACGCCCAGCCGACCCGGGCCACCCTCGAGGAGATGACGGACACCATCATGTTGCGGCTGCGGGACATGCTCGCCGAGATCCGTGGCGGTACCCCGCCGCCACTGTGGGAGCGACCGGCCCGGTCCTCCGTCGGCCGCGAGCAGCGGGACGACGCAGCATGAGCGGTCACGTCGCGGTGCTCGGTGCCGGTTCCTGGGGCACCGCGTTCGCCAAGATCCTCGCGGACGCGGGGCGGGACGTGACGGTGTGGGCCCGCCGGGCGCCGGTCGCCGAGAGCATCCGGACCGAGCGCCGCAATCCGGAGTACCTGCCCGACCTGCTGCTCCCGGCCCGCGTCACCGCCACCGCCGACGCCGCCGAGGCGATCACCGGCGCCGAGGTGGTGGTGTTGGCCGTGCCGTCGCAGACCCTGCGCGGCAACCTCGCGGAATGGGCCGGGCACCTGCACCCGGATTCCACCCTGGTGTCGCTGATGAAGGGCATCGAACTGGGCACCACCAAGCGGATGAGCGAGGTCATCGTGGAGACCGCAGGGGTCGCCGCGGACCGGGTGGTCGTCGTGTCCGGCCCGAACCTCGCCCCGGAGATCGCCGCCGAGCAGCCCGCCGCGACAGTGGTCGCCGGGACGAACAGCGCCCGCGCCACGCTCGTCCAGTCGTCGATCCGGACGCCGTACCTGCGCCCCTACACGAACGACGACGTGATCGGCTGTGAGCTGGGCGGGGCGGTCAAGAACGTGATCGCCCTGTCGTACGGCATCGCCACCGCGATGGGTTTCGGCGACAACACCCGGGCCATGCTGATGACCCGTGGGCTGGCCGAGACGGCCCGACTGGGCGTGGCGCTCGGCGCGGACCCGATCACCTTCGCCGGCCTCGCCGGCATGGGCGACCTGGTCGCGTCCTGCTCGTCCCCGCTGGCCCGCAACCGCACCTTCGGCGAGCATCTGGGCCGGGGTGAGACGCTGGAGCAGGCCCAGGCCGCCACCCGGCAGACCGCCGAGGGCGTGAAGAGCTGCCTGGCGATCCGCGACCTGGCCCGGGCGCACGGCGTCGAGATGCCGATCACCGAGCACGTCGAGCGGATCTGTCACGAGGGTATGGACCCGCGCCTCGCCGTGGAGACCCTGATGAGCCGCACCGCCAAACCCGAGTCGTACGAGTGAGGAACCCGATGAGCGAGTGGGGAGACGGCACCCGCTGCGTACGTGCTGGCCTGCCCGAGCCGGCACCGGGGAGCCCGTTCCTACCCGGGCCGGTCTTCGCCGCGCCGTACCACCTCGACCCGTTTGCGGGTCAGGGCACGTCGCCGAACGGCTACGGCCGCCCCGACAACCCGACCCGCCGGCTGCTGGAGGCGGCGGTGGGCGAGCTGGAGGGCGGTGACTGCCGGGTCTTCGCGACCGGTCAGGCGGCCATCACCGGCCTGCTGCTCACCCTGCTGCGGCCGGGGGACACCGTGGTGCTCCCCACCGACGGATACTTCCCGGTCCGGGCGTTCGCCACCGATGTGCTGGAGGGGATCGGCGTCCGGGTGCTGTTCGCGCCGACCGTGGGGCCGTATCCGTCGTTCGAGGGCGTCCGGCTGGTGCTGGTGGAGACGCCCGCCAACCCGGGCCTCGACGTGGTCGCCGTGGCGGCCCTGGCCGAGCGGGCGCACGCCGCCGGCGCGCTGCTCGCGGTGGACAACACCACCGCCACCCCGCTCGGACAGCGTCCGCTGGATCTCGGTGCCGACCTGGTGGTCGCCTCCGGCACGAAGGCGCTCACCGGCCACTCCGACCTGCTGCTGGGCTACCTGGCCAGCCGGTCCGCCGAGCTGATCGACGCGGTGACGACCTGGCGCACCACCACCGGGGCGGTTCCGGGAGCGTTCGACGCCTGGCTGGCCCACCGGTCACTGGCCACTCTCGACCTGCGGCTGGCGCGGCAGAGCGCGAACGCCGCCGCGGTCGTCGACCTGCTCGCCGGTCGGCCGGACGTGACCGGCCTGCGGTGGCCGGGACGGCCGGACGACCCGGCGTACGCGGTGGCCTCGACGCAGATGCGCCGGATACCGGGGGTGCTCTCGTTCGACCTGGGCGACGCCGACCGGGTGGGCCGATTCGTCGAGGCCGCCCGGCTGGTGGCGGCGGCGACCTCCTTCGGTGGCCTGCACACCACTGCGGACCGGCGGGCGCAGTGGGGCGACGACACCGCTCCCGGCTTCGTCCGGCTCTCCTGCGGCGCGGAGGACACCGCGGACCTGGTGGCCGACATCGCCGCCGCGCTCGACGCCGCCGGCCCGCTCTGAGTTAGGGTGTCGGCGGCCGCACCGGCGGCCACGACCGGAGGAGGTGAGTCCGATCCGCCAACAGACAGGACCGGCGCTTCCTCCCGTGTCCCTGCCGCAATAGCGGCCGCGGGAGCGCCGGCGAGCGTTTCCCGGAGGATTCATGGCACCACCGTTCCCCACCGACCGTCCTGCCCTCGTACGCCGGCTGCGCGCCGCCGGTTGCGTCTACGCCGAGGACGAGGCCGAGCTGCTGCTGGCCGCCGCGCGCAGCCCGGCGGCGTTGGCCGACCTGACCGACCGTCGGGTGGCCGGCGAACCGTTGGAGTATCTGCTCGGCTGGGCGGAGTTCTGCGGCCTGCGGATCGCCGTCGACGACGGCGTCTTCGTGCCCCGGGCCCGGACCGCTCTGCTGGTCGAGGTGGCGGCCGAACTGACCGGCACGGCTCCGGCCGTGGTCGACCTGTGCTGCGGCTCCGGGGCCACCACCGTCGCGCTGGCGCACCGCCTCGCGCCGCGCTGGCTGGCCGCCGCCGACATCGACCCGGCGGCCGTGGCGTGTGCGCGCCGCAACGTCGTCGGGTTGGACGCCGAGGTGTACGAGGGCGACCTCTTCGCGCCGCTGCCCCGGCGGTGGCGGGGGCGGCTGGACCTGGTGGTCGCCAACGCCCCGTACGTGCCGACCGACGCGGTCGCGCTGATGCCGCCGGAGGCGCGGCTGCACGAGGCCCCGGTGGCGCTCGACGGCGGCCCGGACGGGCTCTCCGTGTTGCGCCGGGTCGGTGCCGACGCCGCCGGGTGGTTGACCCCCGGCGGCCACCTGGTGGTCGAAGCCGGCACCACCCAGGTCGACACACTCTGCGAAGCGTTCAGCGCGGCAGGCCTGGTGCCAACCGTGCGCCACGACGAAGACCTGGACGCCACCGCGGTCTTCGCCCGCCGCCCCTGACCCACCCCGCCCCCACCCCCACCCCGCTCCCACCCGCGCGATCTTGCAGTTTCGGTTGTCGGGATGAGTGGGATGCCCCTTGTGTCGGGACAGTAAGTGCAAGATCGCGGGGAGGGTGCGGCCGTCCGGCATGGCGGGGGAGGGGGGTTGGCACTAGCCTCGGCTCACACTCATGACGGCGGGAGGCGGTTTCGGTGGGCAGCGCAGGGGTGCCGGTGGTCGTCGGGCTGGACAACGGCGGCACCAGCAACAACGCCACAGTCCTGACGGTGGACGGCCGCTTCCTGGTGGACGGGCTGTTGGAGATCCCCAGCGAGGTGCGGGCCGGGCCGGAGGCGGCGATCGAGGCGTTGGCCCAGGCGCTGGACGGCGCCCTTGCGCAGACCGGCGTGCCGCGTGACCTGGTCCAGGCGGTCGGGCTGGACACACCCGGCCCGGCCAGCGCCGAGGGCGTCATCTCGTCGCGGGGCTCCACCAACTTCTCCCAGCCGGCCTGGCGCGGCTTCGACGTGCGAGGGGCGCTGGAGCGACGGCTCGGGCTGCCAGTGATCTATCACAACGACGGCAACGCGGCCGCGCTCTACGCCCACCACGTCCACTTCGGCGCCGACGCGATGAACCGCTCGTCGGTGTCCGCTATCGTCGGCACCGGCCTCGGCGGCGGTGTGGTCGAGAGCGGTCGGGTGATCGCCGGTGCGGCCGGGATGGCGGGCGAGTTGGGCCACGTGCACATCCCGCTGAGCGGGCTGCTCGGCCCGGGTCAACCGGAGCCCACCTGCGCCTGCGGCTTCACCGGAGATGTCGAGAGCGTCGCCTCGCTGACCGGCATCGAACGCAACCTGCTGCCGTACTGGCTGACCCGGTACCCCGACCACCCGCTCGCCGCCGAGCCGGTGGCCCGCGCGGCCAAGCTGGTCCGGGGGTACGGCGAGCGCGAGGACGCCCTCGCCCGGGACCTCTTCACCCAGCAGGCGATGGCGCTGGGGCGGCTGTTCACCGTCGCCGCGAACTTCACCGACCCGCACGCGTACTTCGTCGGCGGCGGGGTGGTGGAGGCGGCACCGGAGTTCCGCGACTGGTTCCTGGCGACGGTCCGCGAGCACACCGTGCTCCGCGAGGAGCAGGCGGCGGTGGCCACCTTCGCCCTGGTACCGGATCGGGACATGGCCGGTGCCCGAGGCGTCGCGATCGCCGCGCTGGAGGCGCTACGCGCTGTTCCGGAGCCCCGCCCGCTGGTTGCCTGAGCCGGCGCGGGCCCCGGCCCGCACCGGCTCGGCACCTCTGGTCAGCGCTGCGGTGGCGCCTGGGCGAAGGCGGCCCAGGCCGCCGTTGGGAACAGCAGGGCCGGGCCGGCCGGGTCCTTGGAGTCGCGCACGGCAACGAACCGCGGGATCGCGGCCACCTCCACGCAGGCGCCTTCGTCGCCGCTGCGGCTGCTCTTGCGCCACCGCGCCGCGGCCAAGGCCGCTGTGATCATCGGGGTCATCGGTCCTACCGTCCCTTCAGGACTGACAGGAGCATCTCGCGGCTGTCCGCCGGGCTGAGCGCCACGCTTCGGAGATGCTCCATGATCTTGGTGCAGGTACGCGTCTCGCCGGCGCGGTCGAGGATCATCTGACCCGCAACGGTTTCCACCGACGCGATGATCGGGTCCTCCGGGTCGGCGAACTCGAGGATGTGCAGGGAACCCCGGGTGCCCCGGTGGTAGCCGGCGGAGAGCGGGATCACCTGGACGCTGATGTTCGGCAACTCGGCCATCTTGACCAGGTGCCGTAGTTGCCCGTTCATCACCGACTGGTCACCGACCGGCCGTAGCAGCGCGCCCTCGTCGATGATCGCGTCGAGGATGGGTGGCTGGTCGGCGGTGAGCCGCTGTTGTCGGTCGAGCCGGATCTTGACCCGCTGCTCCACCAGGTCGTCACCGAGGGTGTGCGGCCCGCCGCGCATCACGCCACGGATGTAGTCCGCGGTCTGCAACAGGCCGGGCACCACCGAGGGCTCGAAGTTGGCGATGGCGGTCGCCTCGGCCTCCAGCGCGATGAAGTCGATGGTGCGCGGATCCAGCAGGTAGGAGTACGACACCCACCAGCCGGGCTTGCGGGCGTCCTTGGCGAGCTGCACCGCGGCGGCCACCTCCTCGGCACTCACCCCGTACGACGTGAGCAGGGCGCGCACGGTGGCCGGGCTGATCAGGGTCTGGGCGTTCTCGTAGCGGGAGAGGGTGCTGCGGGTGCTGTTGATCTCATCCGCCGCGGTCTCCAGCGTCAGCCCGGCGGCTTCCCGGTGGTGGCGCAGGGCGATGCCGAGCCGGCGGGCGCGGGCGGTCTTCGGAGCCATGCATCGATGGTCGCATACATTTGCGGGAACGTCTGCATGAGAGAACGTCGATGGGAGTTGCATTCACGCCTATACACGTGTCAATCTGTGATGGCGTCCTCACCGCCGGTTGTCGTGGCGACGGTGGTGGTGAGCGACCGGAGGGGATGGGGCGCGCGGCGATCGGGTTTCTCCCCCGTACCCGATCGTCGCGTGCCGCCCCTCCATCCCGGCCTGCCGGAAGGAGACGACGTGCGAACCCGCCCGGAGCCCCCCGCCGTACCCTCGGGCGGCGTGCGATGACCCGCTTCCTCGTGGTGCTCACCGACGTGCGCCCCGTCGACGGCGTCAACCGCAACGAGCGGGTCGCGCCGGAACGGCGCCGGCAGGTCGTCGGTGCCAGCAGCCGGGAGGCCGCCGACCGCATCGCCGGAGCGTTCATGGCGCTGGGCATGGTGCGGGCCGGTCGGCAGCGGGTGAAGGTGATCGCGGTCGGCCGCCGGCACTCCCGGGACTGAGCAGCCCCAGGTCAGCGGTCTGTGGCACCGCTACCATCCGATTACGCACCGTATATCCTCTCCTGACCGTTTGCCGTGTCGTGCCGTGGCTCGCCGGGTATCGCCTCGCCCCGTGGCCACGCACAGTAAGGTCAACCGGGTGAGCGCCACCGGCGAGCACGACCAGCCGCAGTCGCGTACGAAGAGGTGACCGGAGTGACCACCCCAGGCAAGACCCGCGTGGCGATCGTCTTCGGCGGCCGCAGCCCGGAGCACGGCATCTCCTGCGTCAGCGCCGGCAGCGTGTTCGGCGCACTCGACCCGGACGAGTTCGAGGTGGTGCCGGTGGGCATCACCCGGGCCGGCCAGTGGGTACTGACCAACGGAGATCCCGCCCAGCTCGCGATCAACGCCCGTCAGCTGCCGGAGATCACCGCCGACTCGGGCGACGACATCGTGCTGCGCGCCGACCCCACCGGCAACGGACTGATGGTGCTCGACCCGACCGAGGGCCCCCGGGCGCTGGCCGACGTGGACGTCGTCTTCCCGGTGCTGCACGGCACCTACGGCGAGGACGGCACCATCCAGGGAATGCTGGAGATGGCCGGCATCCCCTACGTCGGGGCGAACGTGTTCGCCTCCGCGGCCGCCATGGACAAGGAGTTCACCAAGAAGCTCTGTGCCGTCGAGGGCATCCCGGTCGGCACGTACGCCGTGCTGCGCAACGGCATGACGCTCAGCGAGCAGGACAAGGAGCGGCTCGGCCTGCCGGTCTTCGTCAAGCCGTCCCGGGCCGGGTCGTCGTTCGGCGTCAGCAAGGTCACCGACTGGGCCGAACTGGACGCTGCGGTCGCCGCCGCCCGGCAGTTCGACCCGAAGGTCATCATCGAGGCCGCGATCGTCGGCCGCGAGATCGAGTGCGGTGTGCTGGAGGGCGAGGCCGGCGGCACGCCCGAGGCGTCCGTGCTGGCCGAGGTACGGGTCGTCGCCGACCACGACTTCTACGACTTCGAGGCGAAGTACCTCGACGACTCCTGCGAGTACGACATTCCGGCCAATCTGCCGGAGAAGGTGACCCGCCAGGTGCAGGAGTACGCGGTCCGCGCGTTCACCGCGCTGGACTGCGCCGGTCTGGCCCGGGCCGACTTCTTCGTCACTCCCGAGCTGGACGTCTACCTCAACGAGATCAACACGATGCCCGGCTTCACCCCGACGTCGATGTTCCCGCGGATGTGGGCGGCCTCCGGCCTGGAGTACCCGAAGCTGGTCAACCGTCTGATCCGTACCGCCCAGCGGCGCGGCGTCGGCCTGCACTGAGCCGTCCGATCCCGCCCGCGCCGGTCAGCCGGCGCGGGCGGAGTCGGTTCGAGTTCAGCGCTGGCAGCCGGACGGGATCGCGCCGCCGGAGGGCACGCTCGCCACGATCGTGCTGGAGATCGTCGGCAACCACTGCAACGGCTGCTCGTACGAGCGCGGGACGCGCACGGTGATCAGCGTCTCCCGGTCGACGGTGGAGAGGACCGCCGCGTCGGCCTGCTCGGCCAGGTGCCAGCAGACCCGGTTGACCGTCCAGACCTCGTCGGTGCTGGGGAAGGCCGGCTCGGTGCCACCGCAGGCCACGGTGAGCGCGGGGTCGCCGTAGGCGGCGTTCTGCTCCGGACCGGCGGTGACCGGCCGCTGAGCCAGGTCGCGGATGCTCGCCGGAAGCTGGGAGAGCAGGGCCCGGCAGACCGTGGCCGGGCGGGCGGCCAGCGCCGGGGCGGCCATCTCCACCGGGGTGGTGGACTGCATCCGGGCGGTGGTCGCGGAGGGCGTCGGCGCGGCGGCCGGCGCGTCCGGGCTGAGCTTGCTGAAGGCCAGCACGGCCACCAGCAGCGTGATCGGCAGCGCGATCAACGTGGCCAGCAGGGCCGCGCCACGCATGGTCCGATCCCGGCCAGCCGGCGCGGCGGCGGCGGGATCGGTCGACTCGCGGTTACCGTCAGCCGGCTCGGACGTCCCGTCGGCCGCGTCGCGCGCCCCGTCGTCGTCCAGAGCCGAGGAGGAGGTCGTCATCTCGTCCACTTACAGCCGCACCACCGAACACGTGAGGGTGCGAGTGATGCCGGGCACCATCTGCACCTTGCTGACGATGAGTTTGCCGAGCTCGTCGACGGTGTTCGCCTCGGTGAGGACGACCACGTCGTACGGCCCGGTGACGGCGTCGACGCGTACCACGCCGGGGATGTCCGCGATGAGACCCGCCACGTCACGTGCGCGGCCGACCTCGGTCTGGATGAGGATGTACGCCTGTACCACGACTCGACCTCCGTCCGTCGCCGCCCGGGAGCGGCCCGAAGGGTGAAAGTACCTTACGGACCAGGTCTGATCCCTATCGGTGGTCAAGGAGCAGCGGTGAGCGAGCACGGCGGAGCCGGGCGGCACGGGCGGAACGCCAGCGGTGGCGTCGGCGTGTCCGGGATCGGGGAGTTCGGGCTGATCGGGAAAATCACCGCCCGACTGTCGTACGGGCCGACGACCCTGCTCGGCCCGGGCGACGACGCGGCGGTGGTGGCCGCGCCGGACGGCCGGGTGGCGGCCTCCACCGACGTGCTGGTCGACGGGCGGCACTTCCGACGGGACTGGTCCTCAGCCCGCGACGTCGGGCACCGGGCTGCAGCCGCCAACCTGGCGGACATCGCGGCGATGGGCGCCACGCCGACCGCCCTGCTGGTCGCTCTCTGCATGCCGACGGACCTGGACACCGCCTGGGCGGAGGAGCTGGCCGACGGGCTCTCCGCCGAGGCGGCGACGGTCGGCGCGAGCGTCGTCGGCGGGGACATGTCGGCCAGTCCCACCCTGACCGTCGCGGTCACCGCGCTGGGCGACCTGGCGGGCCGTCCGCCCGTGCTGCGCTCGGGGGCCCGACCGGGGGACGTGCTCGCTCTGGCCGGGCGCACCGGGTTCGCGGCAGCCGGGCTGACCGTGCTGACCCGGGGCTTCCGTACCCCCCGGCTGTTGGTCGAGGCGTACCGGCGGCCGCAGGTGCCCTACCAGGCCGGCCCGCAGGCCGCCCAGCTCGGCGCCACCTCCATGATCGACGTGTCGGACGGGCTCCTCGCCGACCTCGGGCACGTCTCGGCGGCCAGCGGGGTGGCGATCGACGTACGCCGCGACGGGTTCGAGGTGCCCCGGCAGATGGCCGACGCGGCGCAGGCACTCGGCGTCGACCCGTACACCTGGATCCTCGCCGGTGGCGATGACCACGCGCTGGCCGCGACCTTCCCCCCGGCGGTGGTCCTGCCGTCGGGCTGGCGGCCGATCGGCCTGGTCACCGACGGTGCCGGCGTGACGGTCGACGGCGTCGCCTACGACGGCCCGGTCGGCTGGGACCACTTCCGGTGAGGCCCGCGCGCGGCCGTACCCTGGATACCGTGAGTGAGATCGAGATCCGGGTGGTGCGGTTCGACGCACCGGTGGCGCAGCACCTGATCCACGCCGCACTGGCGGACCTCGGTGCCCGCTACGGCGGCACCGGCGACGACACCCCGGTGGACGCGGCCGAGTTCGAGCCGCCCGACGGCGCGTTCCTGGTGGCCTACCTGGCCGGCGAGCCGGTCGGCTGCGGTGGCTGGCGCAGTCACGGCGCGGACACCGCGGAGCTGAAGCGGATGTACACGACCCCGGCGGCACGGGGGCGGGGGGTGGCCCGTGCGGTGCTGGCGGCCGTCGAGCGCTCCGCTCGCGAGCAGGGCCGCAAGCGGGTGGTCCTGGAATGCGGCGACAAGCAGCCCGAGGCGATCGCCATGTACGGCTCCGCCGGGTACGAGCGGATCCCGAACTTCGGCTTCTACAAGGACGCGGAGGGCTGCGTCTCCTTCGGCCGCACCCTCTGACCTGCGCGCCGGCCCCGGCGGGCCCGGCCTGGCCGGTGTGCCAGGCCCCGGCGGGCCGGGCACACGACAGAGCCGGCGGACCCTCGGGGTCCGCCGGCTGAGCCGAACGAAAAGGTGGGTGCTACCGCGTCAGGCGCGGGTGACCTTGCCGGCCTTGATGCACGAGGTGCAGACCTTCAACTTCTTGGTGTTGCCGCCACCGGCCGGGGTACGCACCGACTGGATGTTCGGGTTCCAGCGGCGGTTGGTCCGCCGGTGCGAGTGGGACACGTTGTGGCCGAAGCCCGGTCCCTTGCCACAGACGTCGCACACGCTAGCCACGGGATACTCCTGGGATTGATACGTTCATGAGGTCGCCGGCAGGTGCTGCCCGGGCAACCTGGTCAGGTTACCCGATGACTCGCCGACCCGGCCAACCGGCCCGGTCCGGCGCTCGCCCGTGCCCCGGCTCACGCCTGGTCGTGGGCCCGTCCGCCCAACGGTGGGCCGGCCCGGCGGCAAGGGTACCGGAGGTGCTCGTCCGCGCCGCGGCCAGCGCCGGCGGGGGCCGGCGGGGACACGCCGGACGAGTCCGACGGGTGTCGGTGCGCGCCAGTAGGCTTCTGCCCGTGCTGGACACCCTCGACGCCGCCGCGGTCCGCCGCTGGTGCGCGAGCGGGCTGGCCGCACTGAAGCGCCACCAGGGCGAGATCGACCAGCTCAACGTCTATCCGGTGCCCGACGGCGACACCGGCACCAACCTGGTGCTCACCCTCACCTCGGCGCAGCAGGCGCTCGCCATGGATCTTGACACCCTCCCCGACAGCGGGCCGACGGCGCACGGGCACGCGCTGCGGCTGATGGCCCAGGGTGCGCTGCTCGGCGCGCGGGGCAACTCCGGGGTGATCCTTTCGCAGATCCTGCGTGGTTTCGCCGACCAGGTCGCCGGGGTGCCGGCGGTGCGTGGCCGGGAGTTGGCCGCCGCGCTGCGCTCCGGCACCGCCGCCGCGTACACCGCGGTGTCCCGGCCGGTCGAGGGCACAGTGCTCACCGTGGTCGCGGCGGCCGCCGCCGCGGCCGAGGGCGCGGACAGCGACGACCTGCCGACGGTGGCCGGCGTCGCGGCCCGGGCGGCGGCCGAGGCGCTCGCCCGCACCCCGGAACAGTTGCCGGCGCTGGCCCGCGCGGGCGTGGTCGACGCCGGTGGTCGAGGGCTCTGCGTGCTGCTCGACGCCCTGGTCGAGGTGCTGACCGGGGAGCGCACGGCCCGGCCCGCGCCGACGCCGCGCTCCGCCCGGCCGGCGGCCACCGTCGCCCGCGAGACCGGTTCGGATGAATACGCGTACGAGGTGCAGTTCCTGCTCGACGCCCCGGCCGAGGCGGTCGCCGGGTTGCGGCGGGCGCTCGACGTCCTGGGCGATTCGCTGGTCGTCGTCGGCGACGGGCGTGAGCCGGTAGGCACCTGGAACGTGCACGTGCACGTCAACGACGTGGGCGCGGCGGTCGAGGCCGGTGTCGCCGCCGGCCGCCCGTACCGCATCTCGGTGACCCGTTTCGCCGACCAGTCGGAGTCGCCCTCCGGCCCGGTGGTGGCCGGCCGGGCCGCGGTGGTGGTGGCCACCGGCGGCGGCATCGCCGACCTGTTCGCCGCGGAGGGCGCCACCGTCGTGCCGGGCAACCCGTCCACGGGTGAGTTGCTGGACGCCGTCCGCAGCACCGGCGCGGCCCGGGTGGTGGTGCTGCCCAACGACGCCAACACCGAGGCGGTGGCGAGCGCGGCCGCCCGCGAGGCCCATCGGTACGGCATCAAGGTGAGCGTGGTGCCGACCCGCTCGCCGGTGCAGGCCCTCGCAGCCCTCGCGGTCCGCGACGGTGACCGCCGTTTCGAGGACGACGTCATCGCGATGGCCGAGGCGGCTGGCGCCTGCCGGTACGCCGAGGTCTGCCATGCCAACCGGGAGGCGCTGACCGTGGCGGGCCCGTGCCGTCCCGGTGACGTGCTGGCGCTGGTGGAGGGGGAGGTGCACCTGATCGGCACCGACCTCACCGACACCTGCGCGGCAGTGGTCGACCGGATGCTCGGTGGTGGTGGCGAGATGGTCACCCTGCTGGCCGGGGTGGACGCCCCGGCCGGGCTCACCGACGCCGTCCGCGCGCACGTCGCGCGGCGCTGGCCGTTCGTCGAGGTGCACGCGTACCCGGGCGGTCAGCCGTTTTATCCGCTCCTGGTAGGGATCGAATGAGCGAACCAGCCACGGTGGACACTCCGCTGAAGAAGCTGGTCGGGGACAAGACAGCCAAGGCGCTGGCCTCGCACCTCGACCTGCACACCGCGGGTGACCTGGTCTACCACTTCCCGCGTCGCTACGACGAGCGTGGTGAACACACCGACATCCGCTCGCTGGACGTCGGTGAGCAGGTCACAGTGCTGGCCCAGGTGCAGCGCACCGCGGTGCGCCCGATGCGTCAGCGGCGGGGCAACCTGCTGGAGGTGACCGTCGGCGACGGCTCCGGCGGGGTGCTGACGTTGACCTTCTTCGGCAACCAGGCGTGGCGCGAGCGCGAGCTGCGCCCGGGCCGGTGGGGCCTGTTCGCCGGCAAGGTCACCGAGTTCCGGGGCAAACGGCAGCTCAACGGCCCGGAGTACGTCCTGCTCGGCGAGGGTGGCGACGGTGAGGCAGCGGTCAGCGACGACATCGAGGAGTTCGCCGGGGCGCTGATCCCCGTCTACCCGGCCGCCGCGGCCGTACCGACCTGGGTGATCGCGCGCTGCGTGCGCGTCGTACTGGACACGTTCACCCCGCCGGACGATCCACTGCCGAGCGCCGTGCGGGCCAGCCGCAAGCTGGTCGGGCTGGGCGCCGCGCTGACCGAGATCCACCGGCCGTCCAGCAAGGAGGCGCTGCACCAGGCCCGCCGGCGACTCAAGTGGGACGAGGCCTTCGCCGTCCAGGTGACACTGGTGCAGCGCAAGCACCGGGCGGCCGACTGGCCGGCCCGACCCCGCCCGGCGCGCCCGGGTGGGCTGCTGGAGGCCTTTGACGCCCGACTCCCGTACGAGCTGACGGCCGGTCAGCGTGAGGTGGGTGTGGAGATCGCGGCGGACCTGGCCACCCCGCACCCCATGCACCGCCTGCTGCAGGGCGAGGTGGGCTCGGGCAAGACGGTGGTGGCGCTACGGGCGATGCTCCAGGTGGTCGACGCGGGCGGGCAGGCCGCGCTGCTGGCGCCCACCGAGGTGCTGGCCGCCCAGCACCACCGCGGCATGCTCGACCTGCTCGGGCCGCTCGGGCGGGCCGGTGAGCTGGGCTCCGCCGAGCACGCCACCCGGGTCGAGCTGGTCACCGGCTCGCTGGGCGCGGCGGCTCGCCGCCGGGCGCTCGGCGAGGTGGCCAGCGGTGCCGCCGGCATCGTGCTCGGCACCCACGCCCTGCTGTACGAGGGGGTCGACTTCGCCGACCTCGGCCTGGTGGTGGTCGACGAGCAGCACCGCTTCGGCGTGGAGCAGCGCGACGCCCTGCGGGCCAAGGCCGACCAACCGCCGCACGTGCTGGTGATGACGGCCACCCCGATCCCGCGCACTGTGGCGATGACCGTCTACGGCGACCTGGAGGTCTCCACGCTCTCCCAGCTGCCCCGAGGGCGGTCGCCGATCGCCTCGCACGTGGTGCCGGCCGCCGAGAAGCCGGCCTACCTGGACCGGGCCTGGCGTCGGCTGCGCGAGGAGGTGACCGCCGGCCACCAGGCGTACGTGGTGTGCCCGCGGATCGGTGACGGGCCGACCAGCGACGAGGAACCGCCACCCGAGGACGACAACGGCCGTCGGCCACCGCTGGCGGTCACCGAGGTGGCTCCGCTGCTGGCCGAGGGCCCGCTGCACGGCCTGCGGATCGGGGTGCTGCACGGTCGACTGCCGGCCGACGAGAAGGACGCGGTGATGCGTACCTTCGCGGCCGGTGATCTGGACGTGCTGGTGGCGACGACAGTGATCGAGGTTGGCGTGGACGTGCCGAACGCCACCGTGATGATCGTGTTGGACGCTGACCGGTTCGGCGTCTCCCAGCTGCACCAGCTGCGGGGCCGGGTCGGCCGGGGTGCCGCCGCCGGGCTCTGCCTGCTGGTCAGCGAGGCGGCCGAGGGTTCGTCGGCGCGGGAACGGTTGGACGCGGTCGCGTCCACGAGTGACGGTTTCAAGCTCGCCGAACTGGATCTGGAGCAACGCCGCGAGGGCGACGTGCTGGGTGCCACCCAGTCCGGTCACCGTTCGCACCTGCGGTTGCTGTCCCTGCGACGCGACGCCGATCTGATCCGCGACGCCCGCGTCGAGGCGATCACCCTGATCGAGGACGACCCGGAGCTTGCCCGCAGCCCGGCACTGGCCGCCTCGGTGGCCGCACTGGTGGACGAGGATCGCGCGGAGTACCTGGAAAAGGGCTGACCACAGAGGCCATCACATGGCTGAGGGCGCGCCGACCGGGTGGTCGACGCGCCCTCAACTGTCAGAGCCTGTTGGTTCAGGCGGTGAAGCGAACCCGACGACGACGGGCCACCACGAACAGGGCGGCACCGGCGGCCAGCAGCACCACGGCGCCGGCGATGATGCCGCCGGTGGCAGCACCGGTCAGCGGCAGAGCCGGCTCGTCCTTACCGCCACCCTGACCCGGGGCGCACTCGGCCGGCTGCTCCCAGGCGATCGGCGCGGTGTCGTCGAGGCCCTCGGCGGCCGGCGTGACGGTCAGACCCTCGAACGCGTCGAAGGAGACGGAACCGGTCTCGCCCGGCTTCACGACAAGCGTCTTCACCTCGCCCTTGTTCGGGGTCAGGGTGAGCGTGACGGTCTCACCGTCGGCGGGGTTCTCAATCGTGAAGGTGAGCTTGTCGCAGGTCGACTCGACCGAGCCCACCGGCTCCGCCGGAGCCGGGGTGGCAGTCGGGGTCGGGCTCTGGGTCGGAGGCTGGCTCGGCGACGGAGAGACGACAGTGGGGGTCGGGGTGGGGGTCGCCGACGGAGTGGCGGTCGGCGTCGGGCTGCTCGGCGAGGGCGTGGCCTCTGCCGCGCAGGTGCCCTTCGGCTCGGCGGCCACGGTCCGCTCCTCGGTCACGATCCGGTCGGAGCGCACCCACCGCGCCTCGACGGTCAGCTCGATCGTCGGCCGCTTCTGGTCGAAGCGGTGGGCCTGGGTGCCGGTGAGGAAACCCTCGCCCTTCGCCGGGAGAGTGGCGTCCTTCGCCAGGCCACCGGTGAAGTCGGCCGGGACGGTCGACTCGAGCTTGGTGATCTTCGCGTCGATGTTCTCGCTGTTGCCGACCATCCAGGTCACCTTGACCTGGCCGTCGGAGGTCAGGCAGTAGGTGCCGGAGGGCTCGGGGTGGTGGGCACTCGCGGGGCTCGCGAGGACGCCGACGCCGGCGATGCCGATCAACGCGCCCGCGGCGATGGCCGCGACGCGCCGGAACGGAGACTTGGGAGGGTTCACGCCTGCTCCTGGTGAGGGGGGTACGGATCGCGTGGCGGGAGGCCGGGAGACATCGTGACCGGGGGGTCACCTGCTCACCGGGGCGTCGCGCGACGCGGTGGTGTTCCCGCGGCGAAAGCGGGGACAGGGGGAGACTGTACTGATGGGTGGTTAATGAGGGGAGTTCAGATCATTGCCATCCGGCAATGTAGTCGATTCGTGATCTTTGATAGACCGAAGGTGTCGGTCCGGTCACTGGGGACGGTGCGGGCACCGTGGCTCCACGGTGGATGCCGCGCCGTCGGGGCTGATCAGGTGCTCCCCGTCGTCGCCGGCCGGCCAACCCCTCGGATCCGCGCCGTGCTGACCGGGTCCGCGCCGCGTCGCGTAGCGTCGCGGGCATGAGCAGGAGGAAACGGTGACCCGGATCGTGGCCGGGACGCTCGGTGGCCGGCGGATCGCCGCGCCGCCCGGCGCCGGCACCCGACCCACCTCGGACCGGGTCCGGGAGGCGCTGTTCAGTGCCGTCCAGGCCGAGGTCGATCTCGACGGCGCCCGCTTCGCCGACCTGTACGCCGGCTCCGGCGCGGTCGGCCTGGAGGCGCTCTCCCGGGGTGCCCGGCACGTGTTACTGGTCGAGTCCGACCCGCGGGCGGCCCGGGTGATCCGGGAGAACGTGGCGGCCCTCCGTGCCGGTCCGGCGGCCCGTCTGGTCACCGGCAAGGTGGCGACGGTGCTTGCCGCCGGACCGGACGGCGAGCCGTACGACGTGGTCTTCGCCGACCCGCCGTACGCGGTGCCGGACGAGGAGATCACCGCGCTGTTGGCCGCGCTGGTCGACGGCGGCTGGCTGGCGCCCGACGCGTTGGTGGTGGTGGAGCGGTCCCGCCGTACCAGGGAGTTCGACTGGGTGGAGGGGATCACCGCCGAGCGCAGTCGCCGTTACGGCGAGACCACCCTTTGGTACGGTCGCCGATCATGAGACGTGCGGTGTGCCCTGGTTCGTTCGACCCGGTCACCAACGGACACCTCGACATCATCGGGAGGGCCAGTCGGCTCTTCGATGAGGTGATCGTCGGTGTGCTGGTGAATCAGTCGAAGAGTGGCCTGTTCACCGTCGAGGAGCGCATCGAGATGCTCCGCGAGGTGACCTCGTCGTACGGCAACGTGCGGGTCGAGTCGTTCCGAGGGCTGCTGGTGGACTTCTGCCGGGCCCAGCAGGCCAGTGTGCTGATCAAGGGCCTGCGGGCGGTCAGCGACTTCGACTACGAGTTGCAGATGGCCCAGATGAACATCGGTCTGGCCGGCGTCGAGACGCTCTTCATGCCGACCAACCCGCTCTACTCGTTCCTCTCGTCGAGCCTGGTCAAGGACGTGGCCAAGTGGGGTGGCGACATCTCCGCCCACGTTCCCGACCCGGTCCGTGAAGCCCTCCAGGCCCGCCTGGGCCCCCGCCCCTAACCTGCCCCCACGCCCTCGCCCTCGCTCCTTCACTCCCGGGATCTTGCACTTGTGGTTCCCGGATCGCCCCCTTTCGGCATGGTTCGGCGCGACCGAAAGTGCAAGATCGGCGCGGGGGAGGCCCGGTGGGAGCCGGGGGTGACTATGTCGCGACTCGCCGGGTTGGGGTGAGTGGGGCGGCGGTGGGGCCGGCACGACATGATTGGTGGCGCGGGGAACGGCCGTAGCCCGCATCATGGAGGTCGGCCGACGAACGACAGGAGTGAGGTAGCCGGTGGACCCGCTCGATCGCATCGACGAACTGATCGCCATCCTGGAGCAGGCCCGCTCCGTCCCGATGTCGCGCAACAACTGCATGGTCGACCGGGGTGAGATGATCGCTGCCCTCGATGAGATGCGTGCCGATCTCCCCGCCGACCTGCGTCGCGCCGCCGCGCTCCTCGAGGAGCGCGACAAGATCATGGAAGCCGGCAAGCGCGAGGCGGACCGGATCATCAGCGAGGGTGAGGCAGAACACGCCCGCCTGGTCTCCGTGAACGAGATCACCGTGTCGGCCGAGCACGAGGGCGCCCGGATCATCGGCGAGGCCCGCGCCGAGGCGCAGCGCCTGCGTGAGGAGGTCGACGACTACGTCGACACCGCGCTGGCCAACTTCGAGCAGTTCCTCACCCGGGCGCTGGCCTCGATAGAGCGCGGCCGGGACAAGATGCACGCGCTGCGCGAGATCGGCACCTTCGCTGGGGATGAGGCGGAACGCCCGCTACCCTTCTGAGCGGCACCTCACCAGCCGACTTCTCAGGCGGGCGTCGCCCCCGGTTCGACGGTCCGGCGGTCGTCCAGGTAACCTTTTTTGTCGGCCTCTCACCGGCCGGAGTCTAACTATGCCCAAGCACTCGCCTTCGACACTCAACCCCAGGTCGCCGTTGGTCCTCGACACGAGGGACCTCCCGCGTCGCCCTGGCGCGTTGCGTGAGGTCCGGCGGGTCGTGCCGGCACCGGCGGACCTCGGTGTGGAGTTGATCGGCGTGCCGGAGGGCGCGGACCTCGACCTCGATCTGAGGTTGCAGTCGGTGTCCGAGGGCGTGCTCGTCTCCGGGACCATCACCGGTCCCGTCCGGGGCGAGTGCGGCCGTTGCCTGCGCGAGATCAACGACTCGATGGGCGTGACGATCCAGGAGCTGTACGCGTACGAGGACAGCACCACGGACGCCACGACCGACGAGGACGAGGTGGGCCGGATGCAGGGCGATCTGATCGACCTGGAGCCGGCGCTGCGGGACGCGTTGGTGCTCACGCTGCCGACCAACCCGCTCTGCCGGGAGGACTGCCCAGGACTGTGCCCCGAATGCGGGGCGCACTGGGACGATCTGCCGGCCGACCACAGTCACCAGCAGATCGACCCGCGTTGGGCGGGCCTGTCGCAACTGACCGTTACAGAGGAGTAAGAACCGTGGCCGTCCCGAAGCGCAAGATGTCGCGCAGCAACACCCGGTCCCGCCGGGCGAACTGGAAGGCGACAGTGGTCGCGACCGTTGCGTGCCCGCAGTGCAAGTCCCCGAAGCTGCCGCACGCCGCCTGCTCCGTCTGCGGCACCTACAACGGCCGCCAGGTTCTCGAGGTCTGACCTGGACGCCGAGTGACGCCCCCGACCCCAGGTCGGGCGGCGCGCGCATCCTGGCATTCGCCCGGTGCTCCGGCTCCCTCCGACGCCGGCCGGCCCAATCCGGCCGGCGTTCCGGTGGAGCCGGGCGCCGCGCGGATCGCCGTTGACCTCCTCGGCGGGGACGACGCTCCCGCCGTCGTGGTTGACGGCGCTCTGCGGGCCATGCGCGCCGACCCTGACCTGCATCTGCTTCTCGTCGGTCCGACCGAGGTCGCCGACGAGCTGATTGCTGCCCTCGATCCGGCGCAACGCGCCCGGATCACGGTGCGGCCCGTTCGCGACGTAGTCGGCATGGCCGACCATCCCAGCGCCGCCCGCTCCGAGAGCACCGTCCGGGCCGCGGTCACCGCCGTCCGGGACGGGACCGCCGACGCCCTGGTCTCCGCCGGCGCCACCGGCGCCACCGTCACCGCAGCCGTGCTCGGCCTCGGCCGCTCGCCGGAGATCCGCCAACCCGCGCTGGCCGCCACCCTGCCCGCCGTCGCGGGACCTGTCGTGTTGCTCGACGTCGGCGGCTCCCTGGAACCCCGCCCGGCCACCCTCGCCCGCCACGCCGTGCTCGGCGCCGCGTACGCGGCGGTGGCCCACTCGATCGCTGCGCCCCGGGTCGGGCTGCTCTCGGTCGGCACCGAGGCCGGCAAGGGCGACCGGGTCCGCCGCGCCACCGACCCCCTGCTCGCCGTCGAACCGCTGCCCGGCGGGGCGCGCTACGTCGGCCTGGTCGAGGGGTACGACGTGGCCCTCGGTGCGCGCGCAGATGTGGTCGTCACCGACGGCTTCACCGGTAACGTGCTGCTCAAGGCCATCGAGGGCGCGTACGCGATGGCCGGCGGCCCACCTGCCCAGGGCGGCGCGCCCCGCGCGGCGGCCCTGCTGGGCGTCGCGGGGACGGTGGTCGTCTGTCACGGGTCCGCCCGCGCCGACGACGTCGCCTCCGGCATAGCTCTCGCCGCCCACCTGTGGCGGCGGCGCGCCACCGATCTGGTCTCCGCGTTGCTCGACCGCGACGCCGCGACGGATCGCACCGACCGCTCCACCGACACCGAGGTACGCACATGAGCAACGACAAGCGGCGGCGGGCGTCCGTCGGTCACCTGGAAGCCGCCTTCGGAGTGAGCCTGGAACCCGAGCTGCTCCAGCGCGCGTTGACCCACCGGTCGTACGCGTACGAGAACGGCGGGCTGCCGACCAACGAGCGGCTGGAGTTCCTCGGCGACTCGGTGCTCGGCGTGGTGATCACCACGGCGCTCTTCCACAACCACCCGGATCTGCCCGAGGGTCAGTTGGCCAAGTTGCGGGCCAGCGTGGTCAACATGCGGGCGCTCGCCGACGTGGCCCGCGGCCTGGGCCCGGATGGGCTGGGCGCGTACCTGCTGCTCGGGAAGGGCGAGGAGACGACCGGGGGCCGGGACAAGGCGAGCATCCTCGCCGACACGCTGGAGGCGCTGCTCGGCGCGATCTACCTCCAGTACGGCCTGGACACCACGGGCATCGTCATCCACCGGCTCTTCGACCCGCTGATGGCCGAGTCGGCTGGTCGCGGGGCCGCCCTGGACTGGAAGACCAGCCTCCAGGAGCTGACGGCGGCGCTCGGGCTCGGCGTACCGGAGTACCGGATCGAGGGCACCGGCCCGGATCACCTCAAGACGTTCACCGCCTGGGTGGTGGTGGCCGGCATCCGGTACGGCGGCGCCGAGGGGCGCAGCAAGAAGGAGGCCGAGCAGCGGGCCGCCGAGGCCGCCTGGCGGACGCTCGCCGAGCAGAACGGCCAAGCCGGCGACGACGGCAAGGACAGCCAAGCCAGCATCGACGGCAAGGACGGGCGGGCCGGCGACGACCGCCGGAACGGTCGGGTCGGCGACGACCGCACGGACCAGCCGATCGACCCGGACGACGCGGCCGACCGGGACGAGCCGTTCGGGCCGCTGGAGCGCGCCGAGCGGGCGGCTCAGGCCGAGCAGGCCGACCACCTGGCGCAGGCACTGCCGGCCGGGGGCGCCGACGGTCACGAGACGGGTCGGCGGGGTGCCTGAGCTACCCGAGGTGGAGACCGTCCGACAGGGGGTGGCCCAGTGGGTCGTCGGCCGTCGGATCGCCTCCGTCGAGGTTCGTCATCCGCGTGCGGTCCGCCGGCACGCTCCCGGCGACGTGCACTTCGCCGACGTGCTCGCCGGCCGGACGGTGCTGGACGCCCGCCGTCGCGGCAAGTACCTGTGGCTGCCACTGGACAGCGGTGACGCGATCGTCGGGCACCTCGGCATGTCGGGTCAACTGCTGCTCCAGCCACCGGGGACGACGGACGAGACCCACCTTCGGGTCCGGTTCCGGTTCAGCGACGACGGCCCGGAGCTGCGCTTCGTCGACCAGCGAACGTTCGGCGGGCTCTCGGTGAGCGAGGGCGGCGCCGAGCTGCCCGACGAGATCGCGCACATCGCCCGCGACCCGATGGACCCGGAGTTCTCCGACGAGGCGTTCGTCGCGGCGCTGCGCCGCCGGCACACCGAGGTGAAGCGGGCACTGCTCGACCAGACCCTGATCTCCGGGGTGGGCAACATCTACGCCGACGAGGCGCTCTGGCGCGCCAAGCTGCACGGCGGCCGACCCACCGACGCGTTGACCGGCCCGGCCGCGCAGCGCCTGCTCGGCCACGTCCGCGACGTGCTGGCCGAGGCGATCAGCGAGGGCGGCACCAGCTTCGACGCCCTCTACGTGAACGTCAACGGCGAGAGTGGCTACTTCGACCGGGCGCTCAACGCCTACGGCCGCGAGGGCGAGCCGTGCCGGCGGTGTGGCGCGCCGATCCGCCGCGAGGCGTTCATGAACCGGTCCTCGTACAGCTGCCCGCACTGTCAGCCACGGCCCCGGGGTTCCCTTCGGGGATGACCCGGAGCCGGCTCGGGGCGATGCCGGCGGGTCGCGGTGGGTCGCTCCGGGGTGGACCCCGGTGTACGTCCGGATCGCGGTTCGACCCCCGGCGAACGCACCCCCGCACCCGGTCCGGTGGTTCCAGGGTGGGCCCGGGTCGATCCCCGATGTGACCGCCTCGTCACGCACCTAGCGTCAGCACCGTTGACAGGGGGTTGACGTGACAGGGGGACCCGAGATGGGGAGAAGACCGGTGACGGTGCGGCTGGCGCGGTGGAGCGCCGAGCACCCGTGGCGGGCCATCGCGTTGTGGGCCGTGTTCGTGGCGGTGTGCTTCGTGGGCGGCAACGCCGCCGGACTCAACGAGGCCACCAGCGGTGACCAGGCGATTGGCGAGGCGGGGCGGGCCAGCCTCATCGTGGACGGCGGTGACTTCGACGACCCGGCCGTGGACAACGTCCTCATCACCTCCAGGGGCGGCGCGTTGGACCAGGCGGCGGCGAAGTCGGCGGCCGACGACGCGGCGGCCCGGCTGCGTACGGTCGCCGGGGTGGCCGGGGTGGGCCAGCCGGTCACCGCGCGGGACGGCTCGGCGCTGCTGCTGCCGATCACCATGTCGGGTGACCCGGAGACGGCCTCGGATCGGGTGCAGCCGTTGCGCGACGCCACCGCCTCCGTGCAGGACGCGTACCCCGGGCTGCGCGTCGAGCAGGTCGGCGGGCCGTCGATCGGCCAGGCCCTCGACGACACCCTGGGTAAGGACTTCAAGCGCGCGGAACTGCTCAGTCTGCCGGTCACCCTGGCGATCCTGATCATCGCGTTCGGCGCGCTGATCGCGGCGAGCGTGCCGGTGCTGCTGGCACTCTCCTCGGTGGCCGCCGCGATGGGTCTGTCCACTCTCGCCTCGCACCTGGTGCCGGCCACCGACACCACGGCACCGGTGATCCTGCTGATCGGCATGGCGGTCGGCGTCGACTACTCGCTGTTCTACATCCGTCGGGAGCGGGAGGAACGCGCCAAGGGTCGGTCCGGTCTGGACGCGGTGGAGATCGCCGCGGAGACCTCCGGGCACGCGGTGGTGGTCTCCGGCTTCGCGGTGATCATCTCGATGGCCGGGCTGCTGCTCGCCGGCGACGTGGTCTTCTCGTCCCTCGCCATCGGTTCGATCCTCGTGGTGGCCGTCGCGGTGACCGGTTCACTGACCGTCCTGCCCGCCCTGCTGGCCCGGCTCGGTCGTTGGGTGGACCGGCCCCGGGTGCCGCTGCTCTGGCGACTGACCGCGCCGCGTACCGGCCGGCACGGCGAGTCCCGCGCGCCCCGGCTGTGGCCGGCGGTGCTCCGGCCCGCGCTGCGCGCGCCGGTGGCGACGCTTGTCATCTCGGTCGGGCTGCTGCTCGCGCTGGCCGCGCCGGCGCTCGGCATGAAGCTGAAGTTCCCCGGCATGGAGGACCTGCCTCGCACGACGCCGGCAATGCAGGCGTACGACCGGCTCACCGCCGCCTTCCCGAGCGCCGGCACCAATCACGTGGTGGCCGTCCGAGCGCCCGCCGACCAGGCCGACCGGGTACGCGCCGCCCTCACCGGCCTGTCCACCCGGGCGGCCGGCGATCCGCTGTTCGCCCCGGCCGAGGCGGACGGCCCGAAGATCGAGGTGTCGGCCGACCGGCGGGTCTCGGTGCTGGACGTCCCCACCCCGTACGCCAGTCGCGACGACCGGTCGGTGCAGTCGTTGGAGAAGCTGCGCGGGGACCTGGTCCCGGTCGAGCTGCGCGGCATTCCCGGCATCGAGTACGCGGTGGGCGGGAGTGTCGCCGACAGCGAGGACTACGCCCAGCACGTCCGGGACAAGTTGCCGCTGGTCATGGGCTTCGTGCTGGTGCTGACCTTCCTGGTCATGACGTTCACCTTCCGGTCGGTGGTGATCGCGGCCAGCTCGATCGCGCTGAACCTGCTCTCCGCGGGTGCCGCGTACGGCCTGCTGGTGCTGATCTTCCAGGGCGAGTGGGCGCAGGGACTGCTGGGCTTCACGTCGATGGGCGCGATCGTGTCCTGGCTGCCGCTGTTCCTGTTCGTGGTGCTGTTCGGCCTCTCGATGGACTACCACGTCTTCGTGGTCAGTCGGATCCGCGAGGGTGTCCGGTCCGGCCTGCCCAACCGCGACGCCGTGTCGTACGGGATCACCTCGTCGGCCGGAGTGGTGACCAGCGCGGCGATCGTGATGGTCGGGGTCTTCTCGATCTTCGCCACGCTGAGCACTATCGACATGAAGCAGCTCGGCATCGGTCTGGCGGCGGCGATCCTGCTGGACGCCACCATCATCCGGGGAGTGGTGCTGCCGGCGTTGATGACCATGCTCGGCGACGCCAACTGGTGGGCCCCGCGTTTCCTGCGGCCCCGCCCGGCACCCGCGCCCACCGACCCGCCCGCCCCCGCGCCGGAGCTGGTTCCGGTCCCCTGACCGCCCGAACCCGCTGGGCCAGGCCGCGAATCGTGGCCTGGCCCAGCGGGGTCAGGGGAGTGGGCAGGGCTCCCGGGAGGCGTCCAGCGTGCGGTCCTTGCGGATCGACGCGAAGCCGTAGCCGACGGTGGTGACGCAGAAGTCGTCGGTCGAGCCGGTGTACTCGACGTGGAAGACCGGCTTGCCGGCGTCGCTGAACGGCAGCAGTTTGGCGCACTGGGCCAGCCGGACGCACTCCTCGTTGACCGCGAAGTCGAAGTCCGGGGCCAGCGCGGCGAGCTGTGGCACGTCGTTGACCAGCCCCGGGGAGAGACTCAGCGAGCGGGCCAACTCGGCCAGCCGGCGGTTGAACAGCAGTTGGTCGTCGAAGTCGAGCGGGAAGCCGGTGCGCGCCGCGTACCCGTCGGTGTCGAAGAGCGCCACCGCGCCGAAGCCCTTGCCCCGGCAGAGCCGGAACCGGTCGGCCAGCACCGGCCGGAGCGCGTCCCAACTCCGGACGTCCAGCCACCGGCTGTCGGGTCGACGCCCGGCCGCGCCCCGGACGACCTGCGGGAACCGGCTGGCATCCGGGTCGTCGGAGCGGACCGATCCCACGTTCACCTGGCAGATCAACCGGCGGTCCCGGGAGCGCAACTCGGCGGTCTGTGCGGCGGTGGTGGCCACCGGGTCGAGGAGGAAGACGTGGGCGTCCACCGCCGGGTCGAGCGGGCCGCTGAGCTGCCACTGCCACTGCCAGTGCCGGGCCTGGGCCGCCGGCCACGCGGTGGGCGCGCCGGGCGGGGTCAGCTCGGGCCGGCACCCGTACGCCGGCACCAGGAGCACGAGAGCGACGCTGGCGGACAGGGCGCGGCGCAGTGGGCGTACGGCGACGCGTCGCCGCGGCCGGATCCGCATCGGCAGCTCCCGGGTCCCGGACGGCCGGTCGCCGCCCACACCGGTACGCGGCCCCCACGCTCCGGCCCGACGTACCTCACCGGGTGAACGAGCGCGGGGGCGGGAACGACGCGCGGTCAGCGCGGCGCCGCGAAGACCTGCGTCCAGTACGGCCCGTTGCTGTTGGCGATGCCGACGCCGATTTCGGTGAACGCGCAGTTCAGGATGTTGGCCCGGTGGCCGGAGCTGTTCATCCAGGCGTCCATCACCGCGGCGGGGGTCTTCTGGTTCCAGGCCACGTTCTCGCCGTACGTGCGCCAGGTGTAGCCGACCCGGTCCAGCCGGGTGCCGGCGTTGCTCCCGTCGCTGCCGGTGTGCGACATGTTCTGGTGGTCGGCCTGGTCCTGGCTGTGCCGCTGGGCGGCCGTCATCAACTTGTCGTCGATGCTCAGCGCCTTGCAGCCGGCCTTGGCCCGCTCGGCGTTGACCAGGTCCACCACCTCGCGCGCCTGAGCGCTGACGGAGCCGCTGGAGCCGTTGGAACCGGTGGAGCTGCCGCTGTTGCCCGGCGCGGTGCTGCGCTCGACGCTGCGGCGCGACGCGGCGGTGCTCCGTGACGTCGCCGGCGTGGGCTTGACGACCTTGGTCGGCGATGGGCTCGGAGACGCCGGGCTGGGGATGGTCGACGGGGAGGGTGCGGCGAGGGTGTCCAGCGCCGGCTCTTCGGTCGGCGCGGCCGACGCGGCGAAGGAGTCCTCCACGGCCGTCGGCTGGGCGGCCCCGTCGTCACCGCCGGGGAGGGTGAGCGCGCCGACGCCGAAGCTCACCACGAGGGTGGCGGCCGCGGCGGCGCCCCCGATCATCAGCGGCCGGCGCCAGCGGCGTGGGGAGCGGTGCCGTCCCTCGCCGGGCCGGCCGGTCTCGGCTGCGCCGTGCCAGCCGTCGGTGCTCTCCGGGTCGGTGTCGGTGTGCCAGCCGCCGGGCGCCTCGGCGCGCCGTCCGCCGGTGGTGTCCGGGGCCGGGCGGCTGTCGCCCCAGCCGTCGGTCTCGCTGTCGGGCTGGTAGACCCCCCAGGCCGCGGTGCGGGCGTCGGCCGCCTCGGCGGGGATCACCGGGTCCGGTTGCCGGCCCTCGGTGGGCTGCTCCCGGTGCCACTCGTCGCCCGACTGACCGGGCTCGTCGCCGAAGAGGTAGGCCGAGCGGGGCTCTGGGCGGTCGTGCAGCCAGGCCGGCTCGTCGGTCGGTCCCTCGGCGCGCCGGGGGGCGCCGTTCGGGTCCATCGGATCGGTCCAGCCGTACACGCCTATGCCTCCAGGGGTCGGTTGCGGG
Organism: Micromonospora sp. CNZ322; assembly: GCF_007827755.1. Classification (NCBI taxonomy): domain Bacteria; kingdom Bacillati; phylum Actinomycetota; class Actinomycetes; order Micromonosporales; family Micromonosporaceae; genus Micromonospora; species Micromonospora sp. CNZ322. The sequence continues at coordinate 137,415 of NZ_VITD01000001.1, read as the reverse complement.
CCGGGGTGACGCTACGGCGCGCCTACGACCTGCGGCAACGTGGCTAAGAAAGAGTTAAGGGGAAGTCGGACGCCAGGGTGCGGACTTCCGCAGATCCGGGCGTACAGTAAAGGCGTCCGGACAGAGAGTGTCCGTGCCTTGCGGCAGCCCCCCGGCAAGTGGACAGGTCGACGTGGAGATGATCTACGGCCTGCGAGAACTTGACGAAGGAGGGGTTTGCGGCTCAATATATAGGTGTCGCCAGTCGCGCCCGGTCATGCCCAGATACAGCCTGGAATGACAGCCGCGTATGAATTGGGCGCGCGTTGGCCGGCCTTTCCGGCAGCGCATATCAAGGAGTCAGCATGGCGAAGGCCCTCTACGGCCACGTAGGTGCAGCGCCCGACCGGCGTCTGCTCGACGAGGTCACCCGACTGCGTTCCAGGGTTCAGGCACTGGAGTTCGAGATCACGCGTCTGCGTGCCGACAATGATCGGCTCGCGGCGGCTGCGGCGGAGGCGGACGATCTGCTCCGTCTGGCCGAGCCGGCGCTGACCTGATCTTCAGGTCGTAAAAACTGAATCGCACCACCGCAAAAATACGCGCCGACACCTCTGTGCCGGCGCGTAACACTGTCCGGGTCCTTTTCGACGCCGACGATTCATGATCTTGCGGCCGATCGTGCGGGAAGCGCGCCGCGCAGTTACCGAAAAGCGCGTCGGAGGATAAGCCGATCATGAAAGGCGCTTGCCTTTCTCGCGGTCTCCGGAACAACAGCGCGCCCACCGTCGACACGACGCGGGGCGGGTCGCGTGCCGGGCCGCTCGCACCGCCGGGTTAGTCTGCGAGTTCACCCAGGTCCCCACAGCCGGCGACGGTACGGCGGCCACCGGACGAGGATCGAGTAGGTGTATCTCAAGAGCCTGACGGTGAAGGGGTTCAAGTCCTTCGCCTCCGCGACGACGTTGAAGCTGGAGCCCGGGATCACCTGTGTGGTGGGCCCGAACGGCTCCGGCAAGTCCAACGTCGTCGACGCCATCGCCTGGGTCCTCGGCGAACAGGGCGCCAAGGCCCTCCGTGGCGGCAAGATGGAGGACGTCATCTTCGCCGGCACCGCCGGCCGAGCGCCGCTGGGTCGCGCCGAGGTCACCCTCACCATCGACAACACCGACGGCGCGCTGCCGATCGAGTACACCGAGGTCTCCATCACCCGCCGGATGTTCCGCTCCGGCGAGAGCGAGTACGAGATCAACGGCAACTCCTGCCGGTTGCTCGACATCCAGGAGTTGCTCTCCGACTCCGGCATCGGCCGGGAGATGCACATCATCGTCGGGCAGGGCCGCCTCGACGGCATGCTGCACGCCAAGCCGGAGGACCGCCGGGCGTTCATCGAGGAGGCGGCCGGCGTCCTCAAGCACCGCAAGCGCAAGGAAAAGGCGCTGCGCAAGCTCGACGCGATGCAAGTAAATCTCAATCGCTTGACCGACCTCACGGCCGAGCTGCGTCGTCAGCTCAAGCCGCTGGGCCGGCAGGCCGAGGTGGCCCGGCGCGCCGCCGCCATCCAGGCCAACCTGCGCGACGCCCGGTTGCGGCTGCTCGCCGACGACCTGGCCACCCTGCGGACCACCCTCGACCGGGAGATTGCCGACGAGACCGCGCTGCGCGAGCGGCGCGAGCAGATCGAGGGTGAGCACACCGAGGTGCAGGGCCGGCTCGGCGAGTTGGAGGCCGCCCTCGCGGAGGACGCGCCGCTGCTCGCCGCCGCCCAGGACACCTGGTACAAGCTCTCCGCCCTCCAGGAACGCTTCCGCTCGATCGAGCAGTTGGCCCGGGAGCGGCTGCGGCACCTCAGCGCCACCGGCGACGACGAGCGGCCCGGCCGCGACCCGGACCAGCTGGAGGCCGAGGCGGAACGCGTCCGCGAGCAGGAGGAGGAACTGCGCGGCGCGCTCACCGACGACCAGATCCGACTGGCCGAGGCGGTCGAGCACCGCCAGGAGTTGGAGCGGCAGTTGGCCGCCGCCGAGCGCGAGCTGGTCGCCGCGGCCAAGGCCATCGCCGACCGGCGCGAGGGGATGGCCCGGCTCACCGGCCAGGTCAACTCCGCCCGGGCCCGGACCACCAGCGCCGGCGAGGAGATCGAACGCCTCGCGATCGCGCACGCCGACGCGCTGGGCCGCGCCGAGCAGGCGCAGGCCGACCTGGACGCGGTCGCCGCCCAGTCCACCGAGGCCGACCGGGACAACGCGGACCTGGACGCCCGGCACGCCGAGGCGGTCGCCGTGCAGGAACGGGCCCAGGCCACCGTCCGATCGCTGTCCGACGCCGAGCGGGCGGCGGAGAAGGACGCCGCCACCTGGAAGGCCCGCGAGGAGGCACTCGCCCTGGGGCTGCGGCGCAAGGACGGCGCCGGGGCGCTGCTCGCCCGCGCCGGGGACGTGCCCGGCCTGCTCGGCAGCCTCGCCGGGTTGCTCACCGTCGCGCCCGGTCACGAGGCCGCGCTGGCCGCCGCGCTCGGCGGCCTCGCCGACGCGGTCGCCGTCAGCGGGGTGGACGAGGCCGTCGAGGCGATGCGGCTGTTGAAGATCTCCGACGCCGGCCGGGCCGGCCTGCTGGTCGGCAGCCCGGCGGGGCCCGGCATGACCGGCTCCGCCGACGCCCTGCGCCCGAAGCTGCCGGACGACGCCCGGTGGGCACCTGATCTGGTGGAGTGCAGCGCCGAGCTGCGTCCGGCGGTGCACCGGGCCCTGCGGGACGTGGCGCTCGTCGACGATCTCGCCGCCGCCGCCGAGCTGGTCGCCAGCAACCCCGAGCTGCGGGCGGTCACCCCGGACGGTGACGTGGTCGGGGCGTACGCGGCGGCGGGCGGGTCGGCCAAGGCCCAGAGCTACATCGAGGTGCAGGCCGCCGTCGAGGAGGCCCGCGCCAACCGGGTCACCGCCGAACGCGCTGGCCTGGAGTTGCGTGATCAGTTGGTCGAGGCGCGCGCCGAGGTGGCGGCCGCCAAGGAGGCCGTGCAGCACGCCGCCGCCGAGAAGCGCGAGGCGGAGAGCCACCGCAACGCTGCCGCTCGCCGGCTGGCCGAGCTGGGCGCGGCGGCCCGCTCCGCGAAGGCCGAGACCGACCGGCTCGGCGACTCCCGCTCCCGCGCCGAGGCCGCCCGGCAACGGGACCTCACCGCGCTCGCCGAGCTGGAGGAGCGGCTACGGCTGGCCGAGGAGACCCCGGTCGACGCCGAGCCCTCCACGGAGGAACGGGATCAACTGGCGGCCATGGTGCCGCAGGCCCGGCAGAACGAGATGGAGGTCCGGCTCGCCGTGCGTACCGCCGAGGAGCGGGTCTCCTCGATCGCCGGCCGGGCCGACTCGCTCGCGCGGCAGGCCACCGCGGAGCGCGCCGCCCGGGAACGCGCGGCGGCGCGGCGGGCCGCCCGCGCCCGGGGCGCGGGCATCGCCCGGTCCGTCGCCGGTGGCGCCCGGGAGGCGCTGACCCGGCTTACCACCTCGATCGCGACGGCCGAGGAGCACCGCGACGCGGTCGCCCTGGAGCGCGCCGCGCGGGAGGCAGAGCTTCAGGAGGTACGCGGTGCCGCCAAGCGGCTCGGCGCGGAGTTGGAGCGGCTGACCAGCCAGGTGCACCGTGACGAGGTGGCCCGGGCGGAGCAGCGGCTGCGCATCGAGCAGTTGGAGGCGAAGGCCGCCGAGGACTTCGGGCTGGACGTGGAGACGCTGGTCGCCGAGTACGGCCCGACTCAGCCCGTTCCGCCGACCCAGGTCGACGTCGCGGCGGCCGAACGTGATGGTCTGCCGGTGCCCGAGCCGGTGCGCTACGAGCGGCCGGTGCAGGAGAAGCGTGCCGCCAAGGCGGAACGCGAACTGGCCCTGCTCGGCAAGGTCAACCCACTCGCGTTGGAGGAGTTCGCCGCGCTGGAGGAGCGCTTCAAGTTCCTCTCCGAGCAGCTGGAGGACCTCAAGGCCACCCGTCGGGACCTGCTCACAGTGGTCAAGGACGTGGACGAACGGATCCTGGAGGTCTTCGCCAGCGCCTTCGAGGACACCGCCCGGGAGTTCGAGCAGGTGTTCACAGTGCTCTTCCCCGGTGGCGAGGGACGGCTGATCCTCACCGAACCGGATGACCTGCTCACCACCGGCGTCGAGGTGGAGGCCCGCCCGCCGGGCAAGAAGATCAAGCGGCTGTCGCTGCTCTCCGGTGGCGAGCGGTCGCTGACCGCGGTGGCCATGTTGGTGGCGATCTTCCGCGCCCGGCCCAGCCCGTTCTACATCATGGACGAGGTGGAGGCGGCCCTGGACGACGTCAACCTGGGCCGACTGATCACGTTGCTGGCACAGTTGCGCGAGAAGAGTCAGCTGATCGTCATCACGCACCAGAAGCGGACGATGGAGATCGCCGACGCGCTCTATGGCGTGACGATGCGCAGTGGGGTCACTCAGGTGATCAGCCAACGGCTCAACCGGGCCGACGAGGACGACCAGCGGCACGGCCGCGGCGAGGAGAACGGGTAGTGGCTCGGGAACGCGCGACGGCGCTCCTGCTGGACTTCGACGGCGTACTGCGCCGGTGGGACCCGGCGGTGGCCGCCGTTGTCGAGCGGGAGTACGGCCTCTCCGAGGGCGTGCTCGGTGAGATCGCCATGCAGTGGGGGCGGCTCCAGCCGGTGCTCACCGGCCAGGTCAACCACGCCGAGTGGGTGAACAGCGTCGCGGACGCCCTGACCGAGTCGGTGGGCAGCCCGGAACGGGCCCGCGCCGCTGTGGAGCAGTGGCAGAGCTACCGGGGAGAGGTCGACCAGGAGGTGCTGGCGTTCGTCAGGGAGGTCCGTGCGGCAGGCGTCCGGGTCGGGTTGGGCACCAACGCCACCGACCTGCTCGACGCCGACCTGGCCGCACTCGGCCTGGTCGGCGAACTGGACGTGGTGGTCAACTCCTCGGTGATCGGCGTGCACAAGCCCGCCCCGGAATACTTCAAGGCCGCCTGCGTGGCCCTGGCCACCCCGCCGGCCCGGGTCCTCTTCGTCGACGACGAGGACTGGGCCGTGCGGGGTGCCCGGGCCGCCGGGCTGTCGGCGCACCGCTGGGGCGGCCACGCCGACCTGCGTTACCTGCGGGCGGCCCTGGACTACTGAACCGGGCAGCCTCTCAGCTCAGGCCGGGGACCTCGGTCACCGTGAACGGTGGCGCTGGTGCGGTCGCGCTGAGCTGGCTGTTGACCCACAGCAGCCGGTCGCGGTCGCGGGCCAGGGTGGTCGGAGACTGCTCCAGGCCAGCGGTGCGGGACTGCCGGACCACCCGGGCGGCCCGAAGGTCACTGTCCAGCACCGCCAGGTTGACCGCGAAGCGGTATCCGTCAGCGGGGTCGGGGAAGTTGACCACACCGTAGAGGCGGTTGCCCTCCAGCAGCAGCCCGTCGGCACCGAGCTGTCCACCCGACACCCTGACCTCGCTGGCCGTGGCCTCGGCGAGGTCGATGCGCCAGAGACGTTCTGTGCCCGGCGCGCCGGTGCCCTGGTCGGTGACGACGGCGAGCCGATCGCCGGCGCTGGCGACGATGCCGTTGAGGAAGCCAGGGGCGGTCGGGAAGTCGGACGGTAGTAGCCACGCTTCGAGCGGGCCGACGCGCCCACTGTCCAGCGTGGCCCGCCAGATCGTGCCGCCGACAGAGTCGGTCACGTAGACGGCATGGTCGGTGATCACCAGGTCGTTGAGAGCCGCACCGTCCTGCGCTCCGAACCCGCTGTGCTGCTGGAGCTCGGGGCGGCCGGCCAACGGCTGTTCGAGGGCGCACCGGAACACCTCACGGCCTGGTGGGCACGCACCCGGGCGGCGCTGCGTCCGGAGATGCGTCCGTACCTCGACCTGTGCCGGCTGCCCGGGTGGTTTCCGGACTTCCTCACCCCGCCAAGCCTCGGCAGCGACCTGCCGGCAGCCCTGGACGAGGTGCTGGCCACCCCGACGGCGACGCTGGCGGCGGAGCTGCGACCCCGGATCGCCGCCGGCGACCTGCCGGCCCGGGTCGCTGCCCTCGCCTCTGGCGAGACGACCGCCCGGCGGCGACTCTGCGTGGCGATGCGGGCGTTCCATCAGATCGCGGTCGCGCCGTACCAGCAGACGATCACGGCAGCGGTTCGCGGCGACCGGGCCGTGCGGGCACACACCATGGTGGACGCCGGGATCGACCGCGTCCTGCGTGACCTGAGCCCGTACCTGTTCTGGAAGCCGTACGGCGAGCGGTACGAGTTGTCGTACGAGTGTGGATTCGCCGACGGGATCGCCCTGGCGCCGGCCGGCCGAGGCGTCACACTGGTGCCGTCGTACCTGCTGCCCCGGCCCTGCGTGCTGGACGACCCGGCCGGCCCGCTGGTGCTGGCCTATCCGATCCGTCCCACCGCCCAGCGGGCGCTGGTGAGCAGCAAACCCCTGGCTGACCTGCTGGGGCGGACCCGAGCGGCGGTGCTGGGTGCGATCGTCGACGGCCCGAGCACCTCACAGGTGGCCCGGACGGTCGGCATCTCCCTGGCCTCGGCCAGCCAGCACGCCTCCGTCCTCCGGTCGGCCGGGTTGGTCACCACCCACCGGGCGGGCCCGGCGGTGCGGCACACGCTCACCCCGTTGGGCGAGCACCTGCTCCGCGCCGGGCACACCAATTGACGGGACCGCTCGTCACTCGCCGGTGACGCCGTCGATGCGTTCCCGGATCAGGTCGGCGTGGCCGTTGTGCCGGGCGTACTCCTCGATCATGTGCACGTACACCCAGCGCAGGTTGAAGGTGCGCTTCTTCGCGCCTACCTCGGTGAACGTCTCGTCGAGCGAATGGCCGGCTGCGGCCTCGCGGGCCAGAGCCACCTCGCGGTGGAAGATGGCGAAGTCGGCAGCGGCGTCGGCGGCGCTGACGTCGTGGTCGGCGTCCGGGGTCTCCGGGGTGAAGTACGGGTAGTCGACAGGCTCGCCGGCGAAGTTCTCCCGGAACCACCAGGCCTCCACCTCGGCCAGGTGCCGGACCAGCCCGAGCAGGGTCAGCCCGGACGGTTGGACGCTCGGCGTCCGCAACTGCTCCTCGGTCAGGCCGGCGCACTTGAGCAGCAGTGTCTGTCGGTGGTAGTCGAGCCAGCCGTCGAGCATGGTGCGCTCGTCGCCGACGTACGGTTCGGGGGTCCGGGTGATCTCCGGCGCGATCCAGGTCATGCCGCGCATCCTGCCCGGCACCTCGGACATGGCGCGACGGGTTATCAGGGCACCACGACGACCGGCCAGCGGCCGGCGCGGACCAGCCGGGTGGCGACCGAGCCGACCAGCCGGTGTCCGGCCTGCTCGGAGGCGCCGACCACCAGCATGTCGGCCTGGAACTCGTCGGCCGCCGCGCACAGCTCGCCGTACGCGTCGCCGCGCCGCACCAGCAGGGTCACCGGAATGCCCCACTGCTCGGCCCCACGCCGGCACTCCCGGCGTAGCTCGTCGGCCAACTCGTCGTGGGTGCGCTGGACCGCGCCGGCGTCCATGCCGGGCACCAGGGCGGTCAGCCCGCTCGTTGAGCTGACGAATACCACCACCAGCGCGGCGCCCTGCCGACGGGCCAGGCCCGCGGCGTAGGAGCCGGCCCGCTCGGAGGTCCGGGTGCCGTCGATGCCGACCATGATCACCCGAGGGCCGTCCGTGCCGCGCTCGAAGGGCAGCGGTCGGGTCCGGGGGCCGTACTCCTCGCGGTCCGGTGCTCCCACGCCCATGGCTCTACCTCACCTCTGCTCGCCGGTACGGATCACGGATGCGCCAGCGCCGGCAGCGACTGTCGATTCCCGCTCGACCTGGTCGGAAACCGGGTTGCCGTTGTGCTGGCGCAGTGGCACCTCCTTGATGAAGGCCACCGCGATCAGCGCGATCAGCGCGAACGGGGCGGCAGCCAGGAAGATGTCACCAGCGCCGTGGCCGTACGCGCTCTCCACCACCGCCCGCAGCGGGCCGGGCAGGGTGTGCACGTCGGGCAGGGCGCCGCCGCTGCCCGAGCTGGAGGCGGGGATGCCGAGTTGGGCCAGCCCGTCGGCGGTGTAGTCCTTGACCTTGTGGGCGAGCACCGCGCCGAGGGCGGAGACGCCGATCGCGCCACCCAGGCTGCGGAAGAACGCCACCACCGAGCTGGCTGCGCCGAGTTCGTGCGGGCCGACGGTGTTCTGCACGGCGAGGACCAGGTTCTGCATGGTCATGCCCAGGCCGACGCCGATCAGCAGCATGTAGACGCTGAGCAGTGTGAAGCTGGTGTCGGCGCGGAGGGTGCCCATCAGCGCGAAGCCGATGGTGAGCAGCGCCGACCCGATCACCAGGTACCGCTTCCAGCGACCGGTCTTGGTGATGACCCGCCCGATGACAGTGGAGGCGACCAGCAGGCCGAGGATCATCGGCAGGGTCATCAGACCGGACATGGTGGGGCTCTGCCCGCGGCTGATCTGGAAGTACTGGCCCAGGAAGATCGATGCGCCGAACATGCCCACACCGACCGCGATGCTGGCGATGACGGCGAGGGTGATGGTGCGGTTGCGGAACAGCCGTGGCGGGATCATCGGCTCGGCGGCCCGGGTCTCGACCCGGATGGCCAGCGCGCCGAGGACCAGCGCGCCGACGACCATGGCGGCGGTCTGCCAGGAGGCCCAGGCGAACTGGTCGCCAGCGAGCGAGACCCAGATCAGCAGCACCGAGACGGCCGCGGTGATCAGAGTGGCGCCCCACCAGTCGATCTCGGCCTTCCGCTTGACCACCGGCAGGTGCAGGGTCTTCTGGAGCACGATCAGCGCGATGATGGCGAACGGCACGCCGACGTAAAAGCACCAGCGCCAGCCGAGCCAGGAGGTGTCCACGATCACGCCGCCGATCAGCGGGCCACCGATGGTGCCGACGGCCATCACGGCGCCGAGGTACCCGCTGTAACGGCCGCGTTCGCGGGGCGCGATCATCGTGGCCATGATCACCTGGGCCAGCGCGGTGAGACCGCCGGCGCCGACGCCCTGGAGCACCCGGCAGGCGATCAGCTCACCGGTGCCCTGGGCGAGGCCGGCCAGCACCGAGCCCAGCACGTAGATCCCCAGGGCCAGCTGGACCAGGGTCTTCTTACTGGTCAGGTCGGCCAGCTTGCCCCAGATGGGGGTGGTCGCGGTGGTCGCGAGCAGGGCCGAGGTCACCACCCAGGTGTACGCGGACTGGCCGCCGTGCAGTTCGGTGATGATCCGCGGCAGCGCGTTCGAGATGACCGTGGAGGAGAGGATCGCGACGAACAGGCCCAGCAGCAGGCCGGAGAGTGCTTCCAGGATCTGCCGGTGGGTCATGGTCACGGCGGTCGCCTGGGGAGGCACTGTCGCCTGGCTCATCGTTTGTTGCCTCCGAGCGGAGTCGAGGTGGAACGGCGGGGCTGGTACGCACGGGCCGCCTGTGAGTTGCCTGAGGCAACCGTATTACTTGGTTGCCTGAAGCAACAACTTGTCGGACCGGCACCCTATTCCCGGTTCCGGTGCGGCTACTGCCAGGAGTTCCCTGGCACCGTGCTGCTACTGCCAGGAGTCGTTGAACCGGCCGAGCAGCCGGGCGAACTCCTCGACGTCCCGCTCCGGCCAGCCGTCCAGAGCGCGCAGGAACTCGCCCAGCCGGGCCGCGCGGGCCACGTCGAACCGGCGCTGCCCCTCGTCGGTGAGGCTGATCTGCGCGGCCCGCCGGTCACTCGGATCGGGGTCGCGGTGCACCAGCCCGAGGACTTCCAGGGCGTTGATCTGCCGGCTCAGCGTCCCCTTGCCCACGCCCAGCCGCGCCGCCAACTCGGTCAACCGGATCGACCCGCTACGCCGCAACCAGAGCAGCAACCCGTAGGTGTTCGGCTCCAGGTTCGGGTGCACCTCCCGGGCGATCTCCCAGGAGACCGCCCGGCCACGGCGCAGCAGAGCGGTCAACTCGTGCTCGACCGCCCGGATCGGCTCCGGCAGGTGCTCGTCCACGGCGTAGAGACTACGGCGCGACCGACTCTCCGGCGCCGGAGAGTCGACGCCGCATCACCGGGCGTAGGTGCCCGTCCTTGGTGGTGCCCTCGATGACCACGTCGGCCCCGCGCCCGTGATGGGTCAGGGTGGCGACGGCGTTACCGAAGTACGGGCCCGCCAGCTTGCGCCAGCGCACCCCCGGTCGACGTACGCCCGCCGAACGGGCCAGCGCCCGGGTGGCCCCGGCGGGACCGGGCGACCAGCCCAGCCGCATCAGCGGACGGATGCCCGCCGGCACCTGGTTGTGGATCGGCGAACAGGTGAGCTGGTGCACCGGGGTCACCACCGCCGGGTCCGCGAACCGGGCCCGCGCCACGTACGAGTGGTGCACATCCCCGGAGAGCACGCTGATCGACGCCGGTGGGGCGTACGCCGGGCCGGCCCCGATCCGCGCGCCGGACTGCCGCGGCGTGCCGGTGCCGATGCGGGCGAACGTCTCCGCGAGCGCCTCGAAGGACCGCCGGAACGCCGCCCAGTGCTCCAGGTCCAGGGCGCGGCGCAGCTTCTCCGCCCCGCGCGCCACCCACGGTCGGCGTGAGTCCGCCAGTTTCTCGTTCCATGCCTCGATGTGGTGGATGCCCTGCGGCAACAGCCAGGGCAGCGAGGCGCCCACCACCAGGTGGTCGTAGACCCCGTGCGCCTGGTCGAGGAACCAGGCCCACTCGCCGGGCGGCAGCATCGCCCGGCTGTTGGGCTCGAGCACCCGGCTGCACCGGTTGTCCAGCATGACCAGCCGGGTCCGGCCCAGGTCCAGTGCGTAGCTCCACTGGTACTGCACCGCGCGCCAGCGTTCGGTGTCGTGCGCCAGGTCGGACTCCTGGTCGACCCGGTGACCGAACTCGCGCAGCACGCTGGTGGCGTCCTCGGCGGCGGCGACCTTCGCGAAGACCGGATCGGCGACGATCTCGTCGGGGGAGAGGTTGCCCAGGTGCTGGTAGACCCAGTACGAGGCGAGCCCGCTGCCGATCCGCTCCTGCCACCACGGCTGCTCGCGCACCTCGGCTCGCCACGCCGCCGAGGTGTTCCAGTCGTCGATGATCTCGTGATCGTCGAAGATCATCACGCTGGGCACCGTGGAGAGCAGCCAGCGGATCTCCGGGTCACGCCAGGACTCCAGGTAGAGCTTGGTGTACTCGTCGAAGCTCACCACCTGGTCGGCCGGAGCACCCTTCGGCCGCCGCCGCCGTCGGCGCAGCAGTCGGCGCACGGTGGGCGAGGTGACGTCGGCGTAGACCTGGTCACCGAGCAGCACCAGCAGATCGGGCAGCGGGTTCGACTCCGGGTCGGCCATCAGCCGCCGGGCGTACGCGTCCAGCGCGTCCGGTGGCAGTTTGCGGGTGGTGGCGTGCTGGGTGGTCTCGCGACACGAGCCGAAGATCAGATTTACCGGCTGGTCCCGATCGTCGGCGGCCCGGGTGCGGATCACGCTCGGCGGGAACCCGCTGCTCGGCACCGGCCAGACGATCTCGTCGTCGACCAGCACCTCGTAGGTGGTCGCGCTGTCCGGGGCAAGGCCCTCGACCACCACGAGGGCGTAGTGGTGGTCGTACGCCGAGAAGGTGGGCGCGGTGCCGGTGGCGCCGCCGGCGGTGCGGACGGTGACCACGGCGGGCGCCGCCGTCTCCACCCAGATCGTCGCCCGGGTGTCCACCACTCGCCGCAGAAGTGGGCCGATGAGGAGGTGTGCGGCGGGCATGCGGCCGAGCCTACCGCCGGTTCGCTGGTGCCGGCCGGGTGCGGTGCTGAGACCCCCAGTACCGCGCGCGGGAGCGGTGGGCTGAGGCTCCGGGCACAGCTCGGGGTGCGGTGGCTGGGACGCCGCCGCCGGCATCTGACAGGATTCCGGCATGGCCGAATATCTCGTCCTCGCTCTGGTCCTGCTCGGTGTGCTGATCGCCGGCACAGTCGGGCTGGTCGTGCCGCGATTGCGGCGACGGCCCGAGCCCCCGCTGCCACGCACGGAGGTCGACACCAGGGCCGAGGAGGATCTCGCCGGCCCGCCGGTCGAGGCACCGGAGTCCGATCTGTCCACCGGCGTCCTGGTCGAGCCGCCGCCGGTGCTCGAACCACAGGTCGAGGTCCCCGAGCCGACCGCCGGGCGGCTGGTCCGGCTCCGCTCGCGGCTGTCGCGCTCACAGAACGTGTTCGGCAAGAGCCTGCTCGGCCTGCTCGCCCGCGACCACCTCGACGAGGACGTCTGGGAGGAGATCGAGGACAGCCTGATCACCGCCGACGTCGGCGTCGACGCCACCCGCGACATCGTCGACCGGCTCCGCGAGCGCACCCGGGTACTCGGCACCCGCTCGGCCTCCGAGCTGCGGGCCCTGCTCGCCGCCGAGCTGGTCAACGCGCTCGACCCGAGCCTGGACCGCTCGTTGCGGACCGCCCCCAAGGACGGCGTGCCGGCGGTGGTCCTGGTCGTCGGCGTCAACGGCGCGGGCAAGACCACCACCTGTGGCAAGATCGCCCGGGTGCTGGTGGCCGACGGACGCAGCGTGCTGCTCGGCGCGGCGGACACCTTCCGGGCCGCCGCGGCCGACCAACTGGAGACCTGGGGCTCGCGCGTCGGAGCCGAGACCGTGCGGGGGCCCGAGGCCGCCGACCCGGCAAGCGTCGCCTTCGACGCCGTCAAGCGCGGCATCGACACCGGCGTGGACACCGTGCTCATCGACACCGCCGGCCGCCTGCAGAACAAGGTCGGCCTGATGGACGAGCTGGGCAAGGTCAAGCGCGTGGTGGAGAAGCAGGGCCCGATCGACGAGACACTGCTCATCCTGGACGCCACCACCGGGCAGAACGGCCTGGAGCAGGCCCGGGTCTTCACCGAGGTGGTCAACGTGACCGGTGTGGTGCTGACCAAGCTCGACGGCACCGCCAAGGGTGGCATCGTGATCGCCGTGCAGCGCAAGCTCGGCATCCCCGTGAAGCTGGTCGGCCTCGGCGAAGGCAAGGACGACCTGGCCCCGTTCGACCCGGCGCAGTTCGTCGACGCGTTGCTGGGGACCGAGGCCACCGGCCGGGACGCGTAGTCTCGGGTGACCACTGACGATCGCGCGTACGCGGGCTGGCGTGACCCCGGCCATCCTTCGCAGCGCCTCGGGAGACCGTACGTGACTTCGCAGGAGATCCCGCTGCACGGCGGCAACGTGAGCACCGTTGTCCGCGTGGGTGACACGGTCCGGCGCAACGCCGGGCCCTGGACCCCGTCCGTGCACGCGCTGCTGCGCCACCTGGAGTACGTGGGGTTCACCGGCGCCCCCCGGGCGCTCGGGATGGACGAGCGCAACCGTGAGGTGCTGTCGTACCTGGAGGGGGAGTGCGGAGAATATCCGCTCGCCCCGCACTGGGTGACCGACGAGGCCCTGGTCACCGTCGCCACCATGCTGCGGATGTTCCACGACGCGCAGTACGGCTTCACCCCTCCGCAGGCGGCGGTCTGGCGCTCGTTCGGGCCCCCACCACCGGACACCGAGGTGATCTGCCACCACGACGCCGCGCCGCACAACGTGATCTGGCGTCCGGACGGCACCCTCGGGCTGATCGACTTCGACCTCGCCTCGCCCGGAGCGCGGATCTACGACGTGGCGTACGCGGCCTGGACCTGGGTGCCGATCTTCGCGGACCGGGACTCGATCACGCTGGGCTGGAAGCACCCGGACCGCCCGCGCCGCCTCCGGCTCTTCGCCGACGCGTACGGGCTGATCCCCCGGGACCGGCACCGGCTGATCCGGACCATCCGTAAACGGATCGTGGACCACGTCGAGGGGATCCGACGGATGGCCGCCGCCGGTGAGCCGGCGTTCGTCCGGATCGTGCACAAGGGCCACCTGCGTCGGCCGATGCGCGATCTGCGGCTGCTCGACTACGAGCGGCACGCCCTGGAGAACGCCCTCCGCTGAGTGCCGGTCGGGCGATGCTCGGCCGGGCCGGTCACGCGCACCGGTCGATGCCGCTGACCGGTCAGCCATCGACGGTCGCCGTCCGGTCGATCCACAGTCGTCCATGCTGATGACTGTGCGGAGTTCGTGACACGTCCGAAACAACCCGTCACGAAACGGAAACCCGCACGGGACCCAAAGTGAAACAGCCGGCCGCGAAGCTTCCGCGCAACCGGCCTACGGGCGACGCTGCCCCGGAAAGCCGCGAAGGAGGACTTCACCTTTAGGAGGCCAGCGTGCCTGAAGCACCGACGATCGACGGCGCCAATACCACGTGGCTGCTGGTTTCGACCGCGCTCGTGCTGCTCATGACCCCCGGACTGGCGCTGTTCTACGGCGGCCTCAACCGGGCCAAGGGCGTACTCAACATGATGATGATGAGCTTCTCGGCTATCGGGCTCATCTCTATTCTGTGGTGGTTCTACGGATTCAGCGTCGCCTTCGGGGCCGACGTGAACGGCTTCTGGGGCGACCCGGGCGTGTACCTCGGCACCAAGACCTTCCTCGCCGAAACCGACCTGTGGGGTGCCACGGCGGAGAACCCCAGCGGCATCGGCGTCCCGCTCTACGTGTTCATGGCCTTCCAGATGGTCTTCGCGGTGATCACCGTCGCGCTGATCAGCGGTGCCATCGCCGACCGGGCCAAGTTCGCCGGTTGGCTGCTGTTCGCCTTCGGCTGGGCCACCCTGGTCTACTTCCCGGTCGCTCACTGGGTGTGGGGCGGCGGCATCATCGGCGGCGACATCCACGCACTGGACTTCGCCGGTGGCACCGCGGTGCACATCAACGCCGGTGCGGCGGCCCTGGCCGTGGTCCTGGTCCTCGGAAAGCGGCTCGGTTGGCCGCGTGAGGGCATGAAGCCGCACAACATCCCGCTTGTCGCGCTCGGTGCTGGTCTGCTGTGGTTCGGCTGGTTCGGGTTCAACGCCGGCTCGGAGCTGACCGTCGACTCGGTCGCCGGCCTCGCCTTCATCAACACCCAGCTCGCCACGGCGGCGGCGGTGCTCGGCTGGATCGCTGTCGAGTGGGTCAAGGACCGGAAGCCGACGATGGTCGGTGCCTCGTCCGGCGCCGTCGCCGGCCTGGTCGCCATCACCCCGGCCTGCGGTTTCATCGCACCGTGGGCGTCCGTCCTGCTCGGCATCGTCGCCGGTGTCGTGTGCGCGCTCGCCGTCAGCCTCAAGTACAAGCTCGGCTACGACGACTCGCTCGACGTGGTCGGCGTGCACTTCGTCGGTGGTTGGATCGGCTCGCTCTGGCTCGGTCTCTTCGCCACCAACTCGGTCAACGCCGCTATCACCGACGTGGTGGGGGCCTCCGACGGCCTCTTCTACGGCGGCGGCGCGACCCAGCTCGGGCGGCAGGCCCTCGCCGGCCTGATCGTCACCGTCTGGTCGTTCGGCATCGCCTGGGTGCTCGCCTTCGTCATCGAGAAGACGATCGGCTTCCGCGTGAAGGCCGAGGCGGAGGTCGAGGGCATCGACATCGCCGAGCACGCCGAGAGCAGCTACGACCTGTCCCCGGCCGGCGGCGGCACGGGCAGCGCGTTCGCGATGGCCGGCATCGGCACCCCCGGTGGCGGCGCGACGAGTGGTGCCAAGCCGGAGGCGGAGCCCGCCGAGCCGGTCAGCGAAAAGGTCGCCGGTTAACGTTCCTGGGATGGAGGGGTTGGACATGAAGCTGGTGACCGCAGTCATCAAGCCGTACCAACTGGACGCGGTGAAGGAGGCCCTGCACGCCCTCGGGGTGGCCGGGCTGACCGTCAGCGAGGTTCAGGGGTACGGGCGGCAGAAGGGGCACACCGAGGTCTACCGGGGTGCCGAGTACACGGTCGAGTTCCTGCCCAAGATCCGGGTCGAGGTGCTCACCGACGAGATCGACGTCGACAAGGTGGTGGACGCCATCGTCGGCGCGGCCCGCACGGGCAAGATCGGTGACGGCAAGGTCTGGGTCACCGGTGTCGAAGAGGTCGTCCGGGTACGTACCGGCGAACGCGGCCTCGACGCACTCTGACGCGGCCACTACCGACATGACCTCGTTGATCAAGAAGAACGCGTCAGGACCCGCCGATGACGGCGACGCGAACCTCTTGATCAACGAGGTCGTCGGCGTTCCCGGGGGGATCGGGGAAGCGGCCCGGCGGGGGCGGGCCGCCGCCTACGACTCGTTCCTCCGGGGGTTGCTGCCGGAGCGGGACGGGGTGGCGCTGCTGGCGGTCGGGGGGTTGGGTCGGCGGCAGTGTGCTCCGTACGGCGACCTCGACCTGGTGCTGCTGCACGCCGGGGTGCCCGGCACTGACGAGTTGGCCGCCTCGGTCTGGTACCCGATCTGGGACGCCGGCCTGCGGCTCGACCATTCCGTACGCACCGTCGCCGAGGCGCTCTCGGTGGCCCAGGACGACGTCAAGGTCGCCCTCGGGCTGCTCGACGCCCGGTTGATCGTGGGGGATCAGGCGCTGGCCGACGCGCTGATCCGCACCGCCGCCGATCACTGGCGACGCACCGCGGTCCGGCACCTGCCCGGCCTGCGGGAGGTCACCGAAGCCCGTTGGCAGTCCCACGGTGAGCTGGCGTTCCTGCTGGAGGGCGACCTCAAGGAGGCCGCCGGTGGTCTGCGTGACGTGGGGCTGCTGCGGGCGATCTCCGCCGCCGGCATCACCGACGCGCTGCGTCCCGCCGTACGCGCCGCCCACCTGCGCCTGTTGGACACCCGCGACGCGCTGCACCAGCAGGTCGGCCGACGGGTCGACCGGCTGGTCGCCCAGGAGCGCGACGGAGTGGCCACCCTGCTCGGCCTGCGACAACTCCAGCCCGGCGCGTCTGACGGCGCGCGGCGGCCTGGAGCCGTCGTGGAAGACGGCGACGCGCTGCTGCGTCGGGTCGCCGGTGACGCCCGCACGGTCAGCCACGCCCTGGACGACGCCTTCCGGGCCGCCGACCGGCTGCGCTCCGGCCGCTCCCGGGGTGGCAACGGCCGCCCCGCCCGCCGCCCGGTCGCCCGCGACGTGGTCGAACACGACGGCGAGTTGGTGCTCGCCCGCACGGCGATCGGGGCGCGCCCTGACCCGAGCCTTTCGCTGCGGGTGGCCGCCGCGTCGGCCACCACCCGGATCCCCATCGCGCGGGCCACCTGCGAGTGGCTGGCGGCGTACTGCCCGCCCCTGCCGGCTCCCTGGCCGGCCGAGGCCCGGGCCGCGCTGATCACCCTGCTCGGCGCCGGCGCCGGCCTGGTGCCCGCCTGGGAGACCTGCGACAGGTACGGGCTGGTCGACGGCTGGCTGCCCGAGTGGACCCGGCTGCGCAGCCTGCCCCAGCACAACCCGGTACACCGCTTCACCCTCGACCGGCACCTCGTGCAGACCGCGCACGAGGCCAGCCGGCACGCCCGGGAGGTGGAGCGCCCCGACCTGCTGCTCCTCGGCGCTCTCCTGCACGACATCGGCAAGGGCCTCCCTGGTGACCACAGCACCGTCGGTG
Source organism: Micromonospora sp. CNZ322 (assembly GCF_007827755.1). Classification (NCBI taxonomy): domain Bacteria; kingdom Bacillati; phylum Actinomycetota; class Actinomycetes; order Micromonosporales; family Micromonosporaceae; genus Micromonospora; species Micromonospora sp. CNZ322. The sequence goes on along the minus strand of NZ_VITD01000001.1, from coordinate 119,995 downwards.
TGCCGGTTGCCCAGGCGGTGGCCACCACTGTCGGTCTGCCCACCGCGGAGGTCGAGCTGATCGGCAAGCTGGTCCGGCTGCACCTGCTGCTGCCCGACGTGGCCACCCGCCGGGACCTGAGCGACCCGGTCACCATCGCCTCGGTGGCCGAGGCGGTCGGTGACACCGGCACCCTCGACGTGCTGCACGCGTTGGTCCGCGCCGACGCGGCGGCGACCGGGCCGGCGGCCTGGTCCGACTGGAAGGGCCGCCTCGTCGCCGAGCTGGTCGCCCGGGTTCGCACCGCGCTGGACACCGGCGTACTCCCCGAGCCACCCGCCCCGAACCCGGAGCTGCTGGCCGGGCCACTGCCGGTCGTCCACCTGACCGGCGACCGGGTGTCGGTCGCGGCGGCCGACCGGCGGGGTCTGCTCGCCACGGTGGCCGGCTGCCTGGCGCTGCACCGGCTGGAGGTGATCTCCGCGGACGCCTCCGCCGTCGACGGCCGGGCCCTGGTCGAGTGCCGGGTGCAGCCCCGCTACGGTCTTCCGCCGGACCCGGTCCCCCTCCGCGCCGACCTGCGCCGGGCGGTCGCCGGCGACGTGTCGGTCATCCAACGGCTGCGCGGCCGTGCGCTCGCCAGCCGTGGCGGTGGCGCGGCTCCACGAGTGGTCTGGCACCGCGAGGCGGCCACCGACGCCGTACTGCTGGAACTGCGCGCCGCCGACGCCGCCGGGCTGCTCTACCGGGTCGCCTGCGCGCTCGACGAGGCCGGCGCCCTGGTCCGCGCGGCCCGCATCTCCACCCTCGGCGCCGACGTGGTCGACGCCTTCTATCTGGTCGGCGGTTGGCCGGACGACGCCACCCGGGCCCGCCTGGAGGCTGCGGTCCTCGCCGCTGTCTGATCCACGGTTGCCGTCCTGGCCAGCGCTGTCGTTCGGGCCAAGGCTGCGGTTTGGGGTCGAGGCGTGCTGCCTCTGCGGCTACCGGTTCTCTTCGGCGACCTCGCGGCCCTGCCACCCGGGGCCAGCCGTGAAGCAGGCCCGCCGGCCCTCGTGCCCCTTTCAGCGCTATACCTCAGAGGCATAAATATGCCTCTGAGGTATAGCGCTCTCCGCGATGTCCGCCGCCGATTGCGTCCGCTGACGTCTGTCAGCTCTGCTTGCCGCCGCCGGCAAGCCCTACCCGCAAGCGCCGCCCGCAAGCCCGTCGGCTAGCAGCGCCGCGCAAGTGGGCGCCGTGAGCGGCCGGGCGGGCAGCGAAGAGCGGGGGCAGGGACGGGGGCGGGCCGTAACCGGCCGGTCCGGACCGCAGGGAGAGGCGCGGGGCGGACAGCGGGGCGGGGCTGCGGCAGCGGGTACGTCCGGGGGCGTAGTGGCGGTGCCGCTCGTGGACGCACGTCGAGCGGCAGCTGCGCGGGCAGAATGACGGCCATGCGACGAGGCGGGCAGTGGCGGTGGCCGGAGGTGGCGGCGGATGCCGCGCTCGCCCTGGTGCTGCTCGCGTTCGGATTGCTCGCCACCGGTCTGGCCGGGGACAACCAGCCGGGGTCGAGGCCGGTGGACGCCGCCAGTCGGCTGCTGATCGCCGTCGCCGCGCTCGCCCTGCTCGTCCGGCGGCGTGCTCCGGTCGCCGCCCTCGCCGTGGTCACCGTGGCCACCTCGACGTACCTGCTGATCGGCTACCCGTACGGGCCGATTCTGGTCACGTTCCTGGTCGCGGTCTACACCGTGGCCGTGTGGCTGCCGGTGCGATCGGCGGCGCTCGCCACCGGCGGCGCGTTCGTTCTGTTGTTGGCGCACGTCTTCTTCGGGCGGGGGCCCGCGCCGGGTTGGACGGGAGTGCTGCCCGCGGCGGCCTGGGTGGTCGTACCGTTCGCGGTGGGGGTGGTGGTGCGGGTGAGCCGTGAGGCGACCGCGCGTACCCGTGCCGAAGAGGCCCGCAGCCGAGTTGAGCAGGCGCGACGGCAGGCCGACGAGGAGCGGCTGCGCATCGCGCAGGAGGTGCACGACGTGGTGGGGCACGGGCTGGCCGCGATCAGCATGCAGGCGGAGATCGCCCTGCACCTGCTGCCGAAGCGGCCGGAGCAGGCGGAGGTGGCCCTGACCGCGATCAGCCGGACCAGCCGCGAGGCGCTGGACGAGCTGCGGGTGACCCTGGGCGCGGTGCGGCGGGGTGCCGAGCGCGAGCCGGTACCCGGCCTGGCCCGGCTCCCCGCGCTGCGCGACCGGCTCGCCGGGGCGGGGCTCGCCGTCGAGGTGCGCGTGGTCGGGCACCCCCGGGAGGTGCCGGCCGCGCTCGACCTGGCCGCGTACCGGGTGGTGCAGGAGGCGTTGACCAACGTGCTGCGTCACGCGGGGGTGGCGAGCGCGGAGGTGACCGTGGACTACCGCGTCGACGAGGTGACCGTCGAGGTCACCGACCGGGGGATGGGCGCCGACCGCGCCGGGACGGCTCCGGCCGACGACGAGGGTGGCCACGGTCTGGCCGGGATGCGCGAGCGGGTCGCGGCGCTGGGCGGGCGGTTGACCACCGGGCCGCGCGCCGGGGGCGGCTTCCGGGTGTACGCCGCGCTGCCCTTGGAGCCGACGACGTGATCCGGGTGCTCATCGTCGACGACCAGGACCTGGTCCGGCTCGGGCTGCGCGCGCTGGTGGAGAGCGAGGACGACCTGGCGCTGGCCGGCGAGGCGTCCGACGGGCTGCGGGCGGTCGAGTTGGCCCGTCGGGAACGGCCGGACGTGGTGCTGATGGACATCCGGATGCCCGGCATCGACGGCATCGAGGCGACCCGCCGTATCGTCGCCGACCCCGATCTGACCGGTACCCGGGTGGTGGTGCTCACCACCTTTGAGCTGGACGAGTACGTCTTCGACGCGCTGCGGCACGGTGCGAGCGGGTTCCTCACCAAGGACACCAGACCGGCTGAGCTGCTGCGCGCGATCCGGCTCGTCGCCGAGGGGGAGGCGCTGCTGTCGCCGTCGGTGACCCGTCGGGTGGTGCGGGAGTTCGCCACCCGGCCGTCCCGGGTGCTTCGTCCGCACCCCCGACTGGGGGCGCTGACCGATCGGGAGCGTCAGGTCGTCGGCCTGGTCGGTGAGGGCCTGAACAACGAGGAGATCGCCGCGCAGTTGGTGGTCAGCCGGGCGACCGCGCGGACCCACGTCAGCCGGGCGATGGGCAAGCTGGGAGCCCGGGATCGGGCCCAGCTCGTCGTGTTCGCGTACCAGTCGGGGTTGGTGTCGGGGTGAGGCCCGGGCCGGGCGACAGCGGCCCTACGGCCGGGCGGTTACCCTAGCGGTGGCCGGACTCCGCAGTGCCGGCCGCGTTGTGCCCGCCGGAACACTGACAAACGGGATGTTCGCGTGTTTGACACCTTGAGTGACCGCCTGTCCGGGATCTTCACCAAGCTCCGCGGCAAGGGGCGGCTCACCGACGCCGACATCGACGCCACCGCGCGCGAGATCCGCCTCGCGCTGCTGGAGGCGGACGTTGCGCTGCCGGTGGTCAAGGGCTTCATCGCGGCCGTCAAGGAGCGGGCCCGCAGCTCCGAGGTTTCCCAGGCGCTGAACCCGGCCCAGCAGATCATCAAGATCGTCAACGAAGAGCTGATCACCGTGCTCGGTGGCGAGGGCCGGCGGCTCCAGTTCGCCAAGCAGCCGCCGACCGTGATCATGCTGGCCGGCCTCCAGGGTTCCGGTAAGACGACCCTCGCCGGCAAGCTGGCCCGCTGGCTCAAGGCCCAGGGGCACCAGCCGCTGCTCGTCGCCGCCGACCTCCAGCGCCCCAACGCCGTCGGGCAGCTCCAGGTGCTCGGTGGCCGGGCCGGTGTCGAGGTGTACGCCCCGGAGCCCGGCAACGGCACCGGTGACCCGGTGCAGGTGGCCCGCGCGTCGATCGAGCACGCGAAGCGCGCCGCACGCGACATCGTCATCGTCGACACCGCGGGCCGGCTCGGCATCGACGCCGAGATGATGCAGCAGGCCGCCGACATCCGCGACGCCGTCTCGCCGGACGAGGTCATCTTCGTCATCGACGCGATGGTCGGTCAGGACGCCGTCCGCACCGCCGAGGCGTTCCGCGACGGCGTCGGCATCACCGGTGTGGTGCTCTCCAAGCTCGACGGCGACGCCCGTGGTGGTGCCGCGCTGTCGGTCCGCGAGGTCACCGGGCAGCCGATCCTGTTCGCCTCCACCGGTGAGAAGCTGGAGGACTTCGACGTCTTCCACCCCGACCGGATGGCCAGCCGGATCCTCGGCATGGGCGACGTCCTCACTCTGATCGAGCAGGCCGAGCAGGCCTTCGACTCCGATCAGAAGGAGAAGATGACCGCCAAGCTGATGGGCGGTGAGCAGTTCACCCTGGACGACTTCCTCGACCAGCTCATCGCGGTGCGGCGGATGGGCCCGATCGCCAACGTGCTGGCCATGATGCCCGGCATGGGGCAGATGAAGGACCAGCTCGCCGAGCTGGACGACAGCCACTTCGACCGGGTCACCGCGATCATCCGGTCGATGACCCCGGGCGAGCGGACCAACCCGAAGATCATCAACGGTTCCCGCCGGGCGCGCATCGCCAACGGCTCCGGGGTCACCGTGATGGACGTCAACCAGCTGCTCAACCGCTTCGCCGACGCGCAGAAGATGATGAAGCAGATGGGCGGCATGATGGGCCTGCCCGGCGGTGGCCGCCGCAAGGCGACCAAGTCGCCGAAGAACAAGCGCAAGGGCACCAAGGGCGGCGGTCGTCCGCGTACCGGCGCCGGCGCCGGGATGCCCGCGGGCTTCCCGGGTGGCATGCCGCAGCTCCCGCCGGGGATGGACCCGAACGACCTCGCTGGCGGCCAGGGCCTGCCGCCCGGCTTCAAGCTCCCGAAGATCGACTTCAACAAGCTCGGCAAGGGCGGCGACAACCGCCCTCGCTGACCTCCGTGCCGGTCGAGGACCACCTGCTCGCCCCCGACGGGGAGTGATCGGGTAGGACTGTGCGCATGGCTCTTCATGTGCGCGGCGTGCTGCTTCCCGACGACGAGGTACGGGATCTCTGGCTGGTCGGCGACCGGGTGACCTTCACCCCGGTGCCCGGTGCGGAGACCGTCGTCGACGGCGGTTTCGTGCTGCCGGGGCTTGTCGACGCGCACTGCCACATCGGCATCGCCCGAGGTGGCGCCCCGATCACCTCGCTCGACCAGGCCCGCGCGTTGGCCCACGTCGACCGGGACGCCGGGGTGCTGGCGATTCGGGACGCCGGCTCGCCGTACCCGTACCCCGAACTCGACGACGAACCGGGCCTGCCGCGACTGGCCCGCGCGGGCCGGCATGTCGCCCCGCCGAAGCGCTACCTGCGCGACATCGGCGTGGAGGTCGACGCGATCGAGGTTGCCGCCACCGTGGCCGCGCAGGCGCAGGCCGGCAACGGCTGGGTCAAGCTGGTCGGCGACTGGATCGACCGGGGCGTCGGTGACCTGGCGCCGGCCTGGGACGCGGACACCCTCACCGCCGCCGTGCGGGCGGCTCACGACGCCGGGGTACGCGCCGCGGTGCACACGTTCTCCGAGTCGGCCGTCGAGATCATGGTGCGGGCCGGGGTGGACTCGGTGGAGCACGGCACCGGGCTCAGCCTCGACCTGATCGACGAGATGGCCCGCCAGGGCACCGCCTTGGTCCCCACAATGATCAACATCGCCACCTTCGGGGGCATCGCCGAGCAGGCGCGGGGCAAGTTCCCCGGGTACGCCGACCACATGCTCGCGCTGCGCGACGGCTTCCCCGAGGTGGTGCGTGCCGCGTACGAGGCTGGGGTGCCCATCTACGTGGGCACCGACGCCGGTGGCGGCATCGATCACGGGCTGGCCGCCGAGGAGATGCTGCTGCTGCACGAACGGGCCGGCATGGCACCCATCGACGTACTCGCCGCCGCCTCCTGGGGCGCTCGCGCGTGGCTCGGCTTCGCCGGCCTGGTCGAAGGCGGCCTCGCCGACCTGACCGTCTACCCCGAAGACCCCCGTAGTGACCTGCGCGTCGTCCGTGCCCCGTCCCGCACGATCCTCCGCGGCCGCGTCATCCGCTGACCCCGCGAGAGCGTCGCCCCGCCGGGCTGTTCCGCGCCGGGCTGTTCCGCGCCGGGCTGTTCCGCGCCGGGCCGTGCGTGCGCCGCAAGATCGCGCTCGAACCAGGATGTAGTGGCCTCGGCGCTTGGGGATGCCACTACATCCAGGATCGAGTGCGATCTTGGAGTGCGGCGAGATCAATGAGGAAGAAGATCCCCGCAACTTCCCGGATGTTGCTGCCTCCTGCGCGCCTGAGGCAGCAACATCCGGGAAGTTGCTCGGATCTTGGTGCGGGGTGCGGGGTGCGGGGGCTAGTGGGCTGGGCGGGCGGCGGCGCTGAAGAGGCGTACGGCAAGGTCGGCGAGGGCCGTGGCGGTCTGCTCGATCGGTTCGCGGGGGAGCACGATGTGGCTGACCACCAGGCGGACGATGGTGTCGGCGGCGAAGGCCAGCGCGGCGTGGTCCGCCCCGGGCAGGTGGTCGCCGGCCCAGTCGATCAGAGCGCCGGACGCCTCGGTGAGCACCACCTCGGCCCGGGTGGTGAGGTACGGCAGTAGCTCGTCCGAGCCGCCTCGGGCGCTGGTCAGGATCGCCTTGATCAGCGGGTTTTCCGCCGCCGTGGTGAGGGTGTGCGCGATAGCCGCGTACGCGCCGGCCCGTACGTCGGTGCCGTGGGCGAGCAGAGCGGCCCGGACGGCGCCGACGAAACGGTCCACCTCGGCGCGGGCGAGCGCCTCGGCCAGCCCGGCCTTGCTGCCGAACTCGTTGTAGACGGTCTGTCGGCTCACCCCGGCGGCAGTGGCGACGGCACCCATCCGGACGCCGTCCCATCCGGTCGCGACGGTCAGCGCACGGGCGGCGTCGACGATGCCGGTCCGTGCCGGGGTGGGCTCCCTCTGCTCAATCATGGTGGTCGAAGTGTAAGTCGGCGTGTCGGCCGGGGCCGGTCGGCGATCGGGCTGGTCGGCTGCCGGGCCCAGCGCACCCAGCTCGCGGCCAGGTGTGCCATATCGGGGGCCTCGGGCCCGGGGCTGGAGCCGCTTCGGCGTGCGGACCGAGGAAGGCCTGGACGGCGGATGCCAATGATGCCGCGCCCGAGCGCACCGCCCTGACGAGCGGCGCATAGGATGTGCGGTCATGGCACGCGTGCTCACTCCCCGTGCGGAGGATTTCCCCCGCTGGTACCAGGACCTGATCGCCAAGGCGAAGCTGGCCGACAACGGCCCGGTTCGCGGCACCATGGTCATCCGACCGGCCGGCTACGCCATCTGGGAGCGTATGCAGGCTGAGATGGACGCTCGGATCAAGGCGGCGGGTGCGGAGAACGCGTACTTCCCGTTGTTCATCCCCGAGAGCTACCTCAAGCGCGAGGCGCAGCACGTCGAGGGCTTCTCGCCGGAGCTGGCGGTCGTCACTCACGGTGGTGGCAAGCCCCTGGCCGAGCCGGTGGTGGTGCGTCCGACCAGCGAGACGGTCATCGGCGAGTTCATGGCCAAGTGGATCGACTCGTACCGGGACCTGCCGCTGCTGCTCAACCAGTGGGCCAACGTGGTCCGGTGGGAGCTTCGTCCGCGGATCTTCCTGCGTACCAGCGAGTTCCTCTGGCAGGAGGGGCACACCGCGCACGCCACCCGTGAGGACGCCCGGGCGTACGCGCGGCGGATCCTGCACGAGGCGTACGAGGACCTGATGGTCAACGTGATCGGCATTCCGGTGGTGGTCGGCCTGAAGACGACGCGCGAGCGCTTCGCCGGGGCGACTGCCACGTACACCTGCGAAGGCATGATGGGCGACGGCAAGGCGTTGCAGCTGGGCACGAGCCACGAGCTGGGCCAGAACTTCGCCAAGGCGTTCGACATCAGCTACTCCTCCAAGGAGGGCGGCCGGGAGCACGCCTGGACCACCTCCTGGGGCACGTCCACCCGGATGCTCGGCGGCCTGATCATGGCGCACGGCGACGACAACGGCCTGCGCGTGCCGCCGAGGCTCGCGCCGATCCAGGCGTACGTCATGATCGTCAAGGACGGCGACGGCGTCGGCGAGGCGGCGGCCAAGCTGCGCGACGGCCTGCGCGACGCCGGTGTCCGGGTCGCGCTCGACGACCGGACCGACACCCCGTTCGGCCGCCGGGCCGTCGACGCCGAGCTGCGCGGCTATCCGGTACGCGTCGAGGTCGGCCCCCGTGACCTGGCCGTGGGCAACGCGACGGTGGTGCGTCGGACCGACGGCTCGAAGACTCCGACGCCGGTGGCGGACGTGGTCACCGCGGTGCTGGCCGCCCTGGAGACCGACCAGCAGGTGCTGCACGACCAGGCGCTGGCCAACCGCGAGTCGCGCACCGTGGAGGTGGCGACCCTGGCCGAGGCGATCGAGGCCGCCGCGACCGGCTGGGCGCGGGTGCCGTGGTCGGCGGTCGGCGTGGCCGGTGAGGCGGAGGCGAACGGTCAGGGCGTCACGGTGCGCTGCCTGCTGCGCGCCGACGGTTCGGTACCGGACTCGGAGGACGAGCCGGATCTGGTCGCCATCCTCGCCCGCGCCTACTGAGGTGCGGCCGGGCAACCCCGTCGACCGGTTCGAGCCGGGTCGGCTGATCTTGCATCGGAACGTGCGGCACGGCCGGATCGGGTGGGCCCGGCCGGCCCGCGTGGTCAGCGACGACGATCGAGGGTTGCTGGTCTGGATCGCCCGGGACTCGCCGGTGGCCCACGAGGTGACCGAGGCCGGGCTGGGGATGCGGGCGATGCCGTTCGCCGAGTGGGTCTCGTCGACGTACCGGTTGGCGCAGGGGCGCTGGAACGGCCCGCCGCTGTTGAAGTTCCTGCCCACGGGGGCGGCGCACTCCGTCTGGTGGTTCCGGGACGCCCAGGGACGGTTCGCCCACTGGTACGTCAACCTCGAGGAGCCCGGTGTCCGCTGGGACGACGGCCCGGTGGCCGGCGTCGACGTGGTGGACCAGGACCTGGACGTGGTGGTGTGGCCGGACCGCAGTTGGGAGTGGAAGGACGAGGGCGAGTTCGTCGAGCGGCTCGCCTTCGGGGCCGACTACTGGGTGACCGACGAGAAGGCGGTCCGCGCCGAGGGGGAGCGGGTGATCGCGCTCGCCGAGGCCGGCGAGTTCCCGTTCGACGGAACCTGGTGTGACTTCACACCCCCTCCGGACTGGGGCATACCGGACAAAATGCCATCGGGATGGGATCGTCCGCCGGTGCGCTGAGCGGTATCCCAGGTCACCGACAATGCGGTGTACGGGTCCGATGCGGGAGATCGGCATCGGATCTGGCAGAATAGGTCGCTGGTATCCGGCGCGCGTCCGGCGCCCTCTAACCCGGGCGCGTCGCCAGTCCACCGAGTAGTCTCCGGCCCAACCCCACGGGCCCGGTCGGCGCTCACCCATGCACACCGTCCGCCTGGGCCGGTGAGATCGCAACAGGAGCGAAACAACTGTGGCCGTAAAGATCCGGCTCCTGCGGATGGGCAAGATCCGCAACCCGCAGTACCGCATCGTCATCGCCGACTCGCGCACCAAGCGTGACGGTCGGGCGATCGAGTTCGTCGGGATTTACCAGCCCAAGGAAGACCCCTCGATCATCGAGGTCAAGTCGGAGCGGGTCCAGTACTGGCTGTCCGTCGGCGCTCAGCCGAGCGAGGCGGTGCAGCGTCTGCTGGAGCTGACCGGTGACTGGCAGAAGTACAAGGGCCTGCCGGCCCCGCCGCCGCTCCTGGTCGCCCCCGAGCGGGCCGACCGCAAGGCGGCGTACGAGGCTGAGGCGAAGGCCGCCGCCGGGCTCGCCCCGGAGACCCCGGCCAAGCCGGCCAAGAAGGCCGCCAAGGCTGCCGAGGCTCCGAAGACCGAGGCTCCGGCTGAGGCTCCGGCCGCCGAGGCGCCGAAGACCGAGGCTCCGGCCGAGGCCCCGGCCGCTGCCGACGCCGGTGAGCAGGCCTGACATGCCACTGCGTCCGGCGTTGGAGCACCTGGTCAAGGGCATCGTCGACCACCCGGACGACGTCCGGGTGCGGCTTGTCGATTCCCGTCGGGGCAAGCGGCTCGAAGTCCGCGTGCACCCCGAGGACCTCGGCACTGTGATCGGGCGGTCCGGCCGGACCGCCAAGGCGCTGCGCCAGGTGATCGGCTCCATCGGCGGGCGCGGGGTTCGCGTCGACATCGTCGACTCGTACTGATGCAGCTCGTCGTCGGCAGGATCGGCAAGCCGCACGGTGTCCGCGGTGAGGTCACCGTGGAAGTGCGGACCGACGAGCCCGAGGCACGGTTCGCCCCTGGCACAGTGCTGCGCACTGAGCCAGGGGCGACACCCCCGCCTGCGCGCAACACTGTGCTGCGCACTGAGCCGGGGGCGACACCCCCGCCAACCAGCGATGAGCCCAGCGTGCCGTTCCGGGTTCCCGCGGAGCTGACCATCGAGGAATCCCGCTTCCACCAGGGTCGGGTGCTGATCGCGTTCGAGGGCATCCTGGACCGCAACACCGCCGAGGCGCTGCGCGGGACGCTGCTCGTGGTGGACAGCGCCGACGTGACCCCACCGGACGACCCGGAGGAGTTCCACGACCACCAGCTGGTCGGGTTGGCCGTGGTGACCCCGGCCGGCGAACGCCTGGGCGAGGTCGCCCGCATCGACCACGCGCCATCGTCCGACCTGCTGGTGCTGCGGCGCCCCGAGGGGCGTACCGCGTTGATCCCGTTCGTCCGGGCGATCGTCCCGGAGGTCGACCTGGCCGGCGGACGTGTGATCGTCGACCCGCCAGCCGGACTGCTCGACCTTTAGGACCAGCCCGCATGCGCGTCGACGTCGTGTCGATCTTTCCGGAGTACTTCGCCCCGCTGGACCTGTCGCTGATCGGACGGGCGCGGGCCAACGGCGTACTCCAGCTCGCCGTGCACGACCTGCGGACCTGGACCCACGACGTGCACCGCACTGTCGACGACACCCCCTACGGTGGCGGGCCGGGAATGGTGATGCGCCCCGAGCCGTGGGGTGAGGCTCTGGACGCTCTCGCGCCGCTCGACGCCCCGCCGCCAAGGCTGCTGGTGCCGTCGCCGGCCGGTGCCCCCTTCACCCAGGCCGTGGCGTACGAGTTGGCGGCCGAGTCGCATCTGCTCTTCGCCTGCGGCCGCTACGAGGGGATCGACCAGCGGGTCCTGGCGCACGCCGCCACCCGGATGCCGGTCACCGAGGTGTCGCTCGGTGACTACGTGCTCTTCGGCGGCGAGGTCGCGGTCCTGGTGATGCTGGAGGCGGTCACCCGGCTGCTGCCCGGGGTGCTGGGCAACGCGGGCTCGTTGGACGAGGAGTCGCACGCGCACGGGCTGCTGGAGGCGCCGATCTACACCAAGCCGCCGAGTTGGCGCGGGCACGACGTGCCGGAGGTACTCCGCTCCGGTGACCACGGCAAGATCGCCCGCTGGCGGCGCGAGGAGGGTCTGCTGCGCACGGCCGCCCGCCGGCCGGACCTGCTGGCCGCGCTGCCGGCCGATCGGCTCGACAAACGGGACATCGCGGCCCTGGACCAGGCCGGATTTCAACCTCCACCGGGGGATGTGGCAAAGTAGGGGGGTTGCCGCATCCGTCCGCGCCCGCGGTCGGCTGCGAGGATCCCCAACCGGGGTCGGTCCGCCGATCACCACCCGGGAATCAGAATCACCCACCCGCGCACCGAGTGACGGTGCGCCGTGAGCCTTACGAGGACGCAGCGATGAACATCCTGGACGCCCTTGACGCCCAGTCGAAGCGGACCGACCTTCCCGACTTCCGGGCCGGTGACACCGTCAAGGTGCACGCCCGCGTCGTCGAGGGCAACCGGTCCCGTGTCCAGATCTTCCAGGGCGTCGTGATCCGCCGCCAGGGTGACGGTCTGCGCGAGACCTTCTCGGTCCGCAAGGTCAGCTTCGGTGTCGGCGTCGAGCGGACCTACCCGCTCAACGGCCCCGGCATCGACCGGATCGAGATCGTGACCCGCGGTGACGTGCGTCGCGCCAAGCTCTACTACCTGCGCGAGCTGCGCGGCAAGAAGGCCAAGATCAAGGAGAAGCGGGAGAAGCAGCCCAGCTGACTTCCCGCTCGCCACGCCGCCCGAGCTGCGCGTATGCCGTACCGACCAGAGCGCACTACCCTGGTCGATACGGGCGCAGCGAGGCGGCGGTCCCGCCCAGTCGGCGGGCAGTTGTCCACTACCGCCCGTGGAGCCTCGACGAGGCTCCCGGGCGGTGGTGTTTCTGCGGACCGGGGAGTGGCGTGGTGCAGACGCTTGACGAGGACGGCACCGTCGATCCGTGGCGCCGACGGGCTCGCCGCACCCGCCGGCAGATGCCTCTCTGGCAGGAGCTGCCGCTGTTGCTGGTGGTCGCGTTCTGCCTCGCGGTGCTGATCCGCACCTTCCTGCTCCAGGCGTTCTTCATTCCGTCCGGCTCGATGGAGGACACCCTCCTCGTCGGTGACCGGGTGCTGGTCAACAAGGTCGTCTACGACGTTCGTGACCCGCTGCGCGGCGAGGTGGTGGTCTTCCGGGGCACCGACCGCTGGGCGCCGCAGGTCGACGAGCAGCCGAAGCCCGGTGTCGCCGGCCGGCTCGCCCGCACCGTCGGCGACCTGATCGGGGTGAGCCGCCCCGGTGAGAAGGACTTCATCAAGCGGGTGATCGGTCTCCCGGGTGACCGGGTCAAGTGCTGCGACAGTCAGGGTCGGGTGACAGTCAACGGCATCCCGCTCAACGAGTCGTACGTCCTGCGGGATTCCCCGCTGGACCTGCCACCCAACCCGGCGGAGTGTCGCTCCCGGCGCTTCGACGAGATCGTCGTGCCGCCCGGTCAGATCTTCGTGATGGGTGACCACCGCGAGGTCTCCCAGGACGCGCGTTGCCAGGGGCCGGTGCCGATCGACAACGTGGTCGGCCGGGCCTTCATGGTGGTCTGGCCGTCGTCGCGGTGGAGTGCGCTGTCGGTGCCGTCCACGTTCGAGGACGTCTCCGGGCCGGCCACGGCGTCGCCCGGTGCGACTCCGGCGCGACCGACTCCGCAGGGCGGTGTGCTGCTGATACTTCCGTTGGCAGCCGCGCTACGTGGTTCCCGCGCGTTCCGGACGGTGCCGTCCAGCCGGGCAACGTAGGCTCCTTGGCGTGATTGACGAGCAGACCGACAAGCCGCGCAGCTCCTTCTGGAAGGAACTGCCGATCCTGCTGGGTGTGGCGATCCTGGTCGCGGTGCTGGTCCGCGCCTTCGTGCTGCAGACCTTCTTCATCCCCTCCCCGTCCATGGAAAACACTCTCAAGATCGATGACCGTGTGCTGGTCAACAAGTTGGTCTACGACTTCCGGTCACCGCACCGCGGCGAGGTGATCGTGTTCAAGGCTCCGACCGCGTGGAGCGGCAACCCCGACGGTGAGGACTTCATCAAGCGGGTGATCGGCATCCCCGGGGACCACGTGGTCTGCTGCGACCCCGAGGAACGCCTGATGATCAACGGCAAGTCGCTGGACGAGCCGTACATCTTCTCCATGGACGGGATTCGCGACAAGCCCGCCGACCAGGAGTTCGACATCACCGTGCCGGAGGGCCGGCTGTGGGTGATGGGCGATCACCGGTCGGCCTCCGGCGACTCGCTGGAGCACTGGCAGCAGTCCCAGCAGAACATCACCGAGGCCACGATCCCCGAGGACGACGTGGTCGGGCGGGCGTTCACCGTCTTCTGGCCGGTCAGCCGGGCCACCTGGCTGACGGTGCCCGACGGGTTCGACGGCATTCCCAAGCCGTAAGCCGTACGGGGCGTGGGCGATCCGTCCTCGGTCTGGCAGGCTGGTGCGGTGACCGTCTACACCCCTCGACGCGCGGCCCGCGTGCTGCTCGTCGACGCGGCCGGCCGGGTCCTGCTGTTCGAGGGCTTCGACCCGGCCCGACCCGGGCACCGATACTGGTTCACTCCCGGCGGTGGGCTCGATCCGGGGGAGGCGCCGGCAGTGGGCGCGGCCCGGGAGTTGGCCGAGGAGACCGGCCTGCGGCTCGACCCGGCCCAGTTGGGCGAGCCGGTCTGGTCCGACGCGACCGAGTTCTCCTTTGACGGCATCTGGTACCGCCAGGAGCAGGATTTCTTCCTCCTCCAGGTGGACTCCTGGCGGGTGGACACCACGGGCTTCAACGACATCGAGCGACGCAGCATCGCCGACCACCGCTGGTGGGTTCCGGACGAGTTGGCGGCCAGCGGTGACCGGTTCTACCCGCCGGAACTGCCCGCCCTGCTGACCCGGCTGGGGCAGTCGACCACCGCCGGCCGGGGCGAGGCGTCGTGCTGACCCCGCCGCGCACAGTGGTGCGCCGCGAGGCCGGCCTGTACGCCCTGGAGCGGGCATTGCAGCGGCGTGGCTTCCGGCACGTCGCTGGTGCCGACGAGGCGGGCCGGGGGGCGTGCGCCGGTCCGCTGGTCGCCGCCGCGGCGGTGCTGCCCGAGGGGCGGCGCGGCGAGATCGATGGGCTGGCCGACTCGAAGCTGCTCACCCCGGCCAGCCGGGAACGGGTGTACGCGGAGGTCGTGGACCGCGCGCTCGCGTACGCGGTGGTGGTCATCCCGGCCGAGGAGGTCGACGCCCGGGGTCTGCACGTGTGCAACCTGGCCGCGATGCGCCGGGCGCTCGCCTCGCTCACCACCCGCCCGGAGTACGTGCTGACCGACGGGTTCGGCGTGGACGGCCTGGGTGTGCCCGGGCTGGCGGTGTGGAAGGGCGACCGGGTGGCCGCGTGCGTGGCGGCGGCCAGTGTGCTGGCCAAGGTCACCCGGGACCGGCTCATGGTGGAGTTGGACGGGGTGTTCCCGGCGTACGGCTTCGCCGAGCACAAGGGGTACATCACCCCGGAGCACTCGGCGGCGCTGCGGGAGCACGGGCCGTGCCGGGAGCACCGGTTCTCGTACGTCAATGTCGCCGCGGTCTCCGGCCGCGACGGCCGGCCGCCGCGCGCCCGACGGCCCGGCGGCCACGGCCCGGATGAGCCGATGGAGCGCTCGTGGGCGTCAGGGGGTACCGTCGGCGTGGCGTTGGGCGAGCAGCCTCGGCCTCCGACGCCGGTGGGGGAAGATGTGGCCATGGAAGGCGGAGTGCGATGAGCGCGGAAGATCTCGAGAAGTACGAGACCGAGATGGAGCTGCAGCTCTACCGGGAGTACCGCGACATTGTCCGCCAATTCTCCTACGTGGTGGAGACGGAGCGCCGGTTCTACCTGGCCAACCAGGTCGACCTGCACGTGCGTAACTCCGACGGCGAGGTCTACTTCGAGGTCGAGATGCACGACGCCTGGGTGTGGGACATGTACCGTCCTGCCCGCTTCGTGAAGAACGTCCGGGTGATGACTTTCAAGGACGTCAACGTCGAGGAGCTGGAGAAGCCCGACATCTCACTGCCCGCCGACTCCGGCTTCGGCGGCTGAGCGCACCCGAGCCGCCGGGGCCGTGCCACGGGCCCCCACCCGTGGCGTGACACCCACCGCCGATCATTCGGCCGGCACCACGACCTCGACCCGCTGCACCATGTTGTTGGCGAAGCCGCCACGGTTCCACTGTTGCTCGACCGGCTGGGTCCGCCCGGACGCGTCGGTAGCCCGCGCGCCGAGCACGTACCGGCCGGGGGTGGCGACCCACTCGTGCCGCCAGCGCCGCCAGGCGAAGTCCCCCGCGTCCGCCGGGTCCAACTCGGCCGGCGACCAGCTCTGCCCTCCGTCGGTGGTCACCTCCACGGCGACCACCGGGGCGTGCCCCGACCAGGCCCGACCATCCAGCGTGCACGAGCCGGGTCGCAGCACCCGACGGCGCGACATGAAGTCGGGGAAGCCGGGCGGGCGGACCAGCGCCCGCGGCTCGATCCGGGTGACCGGCACGCCCGGGTCGTCCGCGTCGCGGCGTACCCGGTAGGCCACCGCGTTCTGGTACCCCTCGAACGGCTCGGTCCGCAGCTCGATGGAGTGGACCCACTTCACGTGCGCCATGCCGTACCAGCCCGGCACGATCAGCCGCAGCGGCGCACCGTGCTGCGGCAGCAGGGGAGCGCCGTTCATCTCGTACGCCAGCAGCACCTCCTCGCGCAGCGCGTCGGCGACCGGAAGCGCCCGCTGGTAGTCCTGCTCGATCCCGCGCTCCACGCCGTGATCGGCGCCGGTGAAGACCACGTCCACCGCGTCCGGGTCGACGCCCGCCTCCCGCAGCAGCGGCGCGAGGGGGGTGCCGGTCCACTCCGCGTTGCCGACCGCCTCGACCAGCCAGGGCTGGCTGACCGGCCGGGGGTGCAGCAGGGCCCGCCCGTTGCCGGCGCACTCCAGTGTCACCTGCCGGGTGACGCGGGGGCGTTCGCGCAGGTCGGCGAGGGTGACCGCCAACTGACGGTCCACCGCACCGCCGATGGTCAACGTGTGCGTCGCCGGGTCGAGCTCCGGGATGTCGTAGTGGATCAGCAGGTAGTGCAACCCGGCCGGGGTGACGTCGTAGCGCAGCGCCTCCAACGGGATGCCGTGGTTGCGGGCCGCGAGCTGCAACTCCTCGGCGCTGATCGTCTCGTCCGGCTCCGCGAGCCGGGACGGGCCGCTCACGTCGGCCACCGTCGGCCCGACGGGGTACGACGTCCGGTCATCGAGAGTGGTCATGCGGCCTCCCCGGTACAGACGGCGGCACCCGCCGTACGCGGCCCAGCCTAGGCCCTCCGTGTCGGGCCGAAAACGGCACCGAGGGTACGGCGGTGTCCGCGCGGCGGGTCGTGGACAGCGTCCCGCCGTCCCGGGCATAGCAGATCATCGAGGGCGTTGGGTGGTCGTCCACAGCACCTCCGGTTGTCCACAGCCCCGGCGGCCGGGCCGGCGGACGAACCGGCGTCGGCCGGAAGCTGCCGTCATGCGACCGCCACCCGCCCGTTCGATCCGCCGCACGCTGCTGCTCTGCACCGCGCTCCCGCTCGCACTGACCGTGCAGCTCTGCGGGCTGGCGGTGCTGGTCGCGGCGGTGCCCGGTCAATCACCGACCCCGACCGTGCCGGTCGCGGCCCTGGCGGAGCCGGTCGTCGCCGCAGCGTCCGCCGGGCGGTTCCGCTGGCCGGTCGACGGGCCACCCCGTCCGGTGCGCCGGTTCGACCCGCCGCCGCGACCGTGGCTGCCCGGCCATCGCGGCGTCGACCTGGCCGCCCCCGCCGGAGCGGTGGTCCGCAGCGCCGGGCCGGGCACCGTCCTCTTCGCCGGTCTGGTGGCGGGTCGACCGGTGGTCACCGTGGGGCACGCCGGCGGGCTGCGGACCACCCACGAGCCGGTCCAACCCGCCGTACGTCCCGGTCAGCCGGTCACCGCCGGCGCGCCGCTGGGCGAGCTGCTGCCCGGGCATCCGGGGTGCCCGGCCGAGGCGTGCCTGCACTGGGGCCTGCGCCGGGGCGAGGAGTATCTCGACCCGCTCGCCCTTCTCGGCCTCGGCCCGGTACGCCTGCTCCCGGTCGGTCCGGTCCCGGTGTCCGCTCCCGGCCGGCCGCTCAGCGCTGGGCGAGCAGTGCCGGCAGCCGTGCGGCCAGCCGCTCGTACTCGTCGGCGGCGTTGTAGACCTGGCCGGTGAGCCGCAACCACCCTCGGCCGTTCCAGCTCATCACCGCCACCTCGGCGGCGAGCCGCTCACCGATCCGCGCCTGCAACGCCCGCGCCGCGTCGATCGTGGTGCCCGTGCCGGCCGGCAGCGGGATGAGGCGCAGCGCCACCGCCGGTCCGCCGGGGTCGGGCAGATCGGCGGGGGCCACCCCCAGGGCGTCCCCCACCACCCGCTGGCCGTACGCGGCGAGCGCGGCGTTGTGCGCCCGCACCCGGTCGACGCCGAGACTGCGCATCGTGAACAGGCCCGCCGGGGCGGCCAGCCAGGGCGTGTAGTCGAGCGTCGCCTGCCACTCGAGCCGGGCCGGGAAACCCGACTCCTGCTCCCAGGACACCACCAGTGGCTCGATCCGGTCCCGCCACTGCGGTGCCACCGCCAGCAGGGCGGTCCCGCGCGGGGCGTACGCCCACTTGTGCAGGTTGCCCACCCAGAAGTCCGCGCCGATGCTGGCAACAGGGGTGGGCAGCATGCCCGGGGCGTGCGCGGCGTCCACCAGGACCGGCACGTCGTGTTCGCGGGCCACCGCGACGATGGCGGCGGTCGGGAAGAGCTTGGCGGTGGCCGAGGTGAGCTGGTCGACGACGAGCAGCCGGGTCCGTCCGGGGCGCAGTCCGGCGCGGATGCTCTGCACGATCTGCTCGTCGGTGGCGGCCAGGGGGATCGGCAGGACCCGGCTGACCGCGCCGGTGCGGCGGCATTCGCGCTGGATGGCCAGGCTCACCGCCCCGTACCCGTGGTCGGTGCTCAGCACCTCGTCGCCGGCCTTGAGACCCACCGACTGGAGCACCACGGCGACGCCGGTGGTGGTGTTGCCCACCAGGGCGCTGCCGTCCGGGTCGGCGCCCAGGAACCCGGCGAGGTGCCGACGGGTGTGCGCGATCCGGTCGACCAGCCCCTGGGTGAAGAAGCGCAGCGGGTTCGCCTCCATCTCGTCGCGCAGCCGCTGCTGGGCGCGCTGCACGCCGATCGGCACCGCGCCGAACGAGCCATGGTTGAGGTGGCTGACCGCCGGGTCCAGGGAGAAGAGCAGGCGGGCGCCCGGGATCGGCTCAGGGGGATTCGGGACGCTCACTTGATGATCGTAACCGCCACGCGTGCGCGCCCTGCGGCCCTTGATCAGGCGCGGGGGTGCGCCTGCCGGTAGGCGGCGCGCAGCCGCTCGACCGAGACGTGGGTGTAGATCTGCGTACTCGCCAGGGACGAGTGGCCGAGCAGCTCCTGCACGGCGCGCAGGTCCGCGCCACCCTCCAGGAGGTGGGTGGCCGCGGAGTGGCGCAGATCGTGCGGGCTGGTCCGGGGCAGCCCGGCGGTCTCGGCGTACGCACCGACGATCTGACGTGCGGTCGTCGGGTTGAGCCGACCACCCCGGGCACCCAGCAGCAGCGCGTCGCCGGAGCGGGCGCCCACCATCGCCGGGCGGCCCCGGCGCAGCCACTCGTCCAACGCCCGCTGGGCGGGCACCCCGTACGGCACCGAGCGCTCCCGCCCGCCCTTGCCGAACACCCGGATCACCCGCCGGCCGTGGTCGACATCCCCGACGTCCAACCCGCACGCCTCGCTGACCCGTACGCCGGTGGCGTAGAGCAGCTCCAGCAGCACCCGGTCTCGCAGCCGTACCGCCTCGGCCGCTTCGCTCGGGCCCGACTCCGCCGGCGGGTTCGGGGGCGGTGCCTGCCGGGCCGGTGCCTCGACCAGGGCGGCGGCCTGGTCGGCGCGCAGCACGCTGGGTAGTTCCCGGTGCGCGCGGGGGCTGGCCAGCGCGGCGCCCACGTCGGCGGGGAGCAGCCCGGCCCGGTGTGCCCAGGCACTGAATGCCCGCGCCGATGCGGCCCGTCGGGCCAACGACGTGCGGGCGGCACCCGTGGTGCGCTGCCGCGCCAGCCAACTGCGCAGCACCGACAGGTCCAGCTCGGCGAGGTCGACGCAGCCCATCCGGACGGCGTGGTCGAGCAGCGAGACCAGATCGGTGACGTACGCGCGGACGGTGTGCGCCGACCGGTTACGGACCCGGGACAGGTGCTCGGCGAAGTCGTCGACCGGGTCGCGCAACGCTGGCGGGAGTGCCTGGTGCATGGCCCGGGTGCCCCGGTCCGGTCGGCTCATCATGGCCCGCGCCGACGTGCCGGCCGGTTCCTCGGCCCCGGCACCCTCGCTGACGGCTGACACGGCACCAGCCTACGGCCGGTCCGCCTACGTCATCGGACACGACGGTGCCGGTGTCCACCCCCCGGCTACCGGCGGTTGTTCCTCTTGCTCAGGAACACGACCAGGCCGACAACGAGCACGGCGGTCACGACGAGACAGCAGAGCACGCTGATGTGCCACGGCTTGATTGCACCCATGACCGGGCACCGTACCGGTCGTAGTGGCAGGCCGTTGCCCCGCGCGAGCGCACCTCAGGCCGGCCTGGACGTCTTCGCGGCCGTCACACGCTTGGCTGCCGTGACGGCCCTCAATGTCCGGGCGATCCCAGCCCCCGCCAGGGATCGCCCGGACACCGGGGTATCAGGCGTCGTGCCGCATGAGGTAGTTGAGAGCCCCGAAGATGAGGGGAGCCGAGCCGGCGAACGCCGCAGCCCCGGCGATCAGGGCCTTGCCGACGCTCGGGTCCATCGACCATGTGATCCAACTGGCGATCGTCGCGACCTGGCTCGACCCAAGGGCGACAATAGTGAGGCACAGTAGGCGAACGGGGAACTGACTTCCCATCTCATCCTCCACTCGACGGACTCCTCCTCTTGGAGGTGACCTCGTCGAGCGGGATTAGAGGGGACCCGCCAAGAGCACCCTGGTGGCTGTGCAGAGGCTTGGCAAGCTTTTGTGGTGGTTGTCATATCCACTGTGTTCGCTGGTCTTGAGGCGGTGTTTGGAATGCCGGGACGTCTGTCGGGCCAAGTGAGCACACCTCATGTCGATGCGGGCGTCTCTGCCGCAGCACGCTTGGGTTTGGCGGGTGGGGCCAAGGCATAGCCGTCGTCGCGACGGACCACCATGGACAGCTCCTCCAGCAGCGACAGCTTGCGCAACGCGGTCCGTAGGTCGACGCCGGCGCGGGCGGAGAGCCGGTCCACGCCCATCGCGCCTCGGCGGGGCAGCGCCTCCAGCAGCGACCTCGCCTCGTCGTCCAGCGCGTCGGTGGCCCGCTGCGGTCCACGCGCCAACGGGGCCAGGTCCGCGCCGATCCGACCCACCTCCTCCAGCACGTGCGCCACCCCGGTGACCAGCCGGGCCTTGTCGGGGAACTCGCGCAGGAACTCGTGCGCGCCGACGGACATCGCCGAGGTCACCGGCCCCGGCACCACCATGGCCACCCGATTGGCGTGGATGGCTCGCCGCGCGGTTTGCGTCGCGCCACTGCGCGCCGACGCCTCCACCACGACGGTGCCCCGGGTGCCTGCGGCGATCACCCGGTTGCGGATCAGGAAGCGGGGCCGCAGCGGCTCGGCGCCGGGTGGCCACTCGCTGACCAGCAGCCCCGTCTCGGCGATCCGGTCGAAGAGCGCGGCGTTGCCCATCGGGTACGGACGGTCCAGCCCGCAGGCGAGCACCGCGACGGTCAGACCGCCAGCGGTGAGTGCGCCCCGGTGGGCGGCGGCGTCGATGCCGAACGCGCCACCGGACACGACCGTCCAGTCCCGCTCGGCCAGGCCGTACCCCAGCTCGGTCGCGACGTGCTGCCCGTAACCGGTGGCCGCCCGCGCCCCCACCACGGCCACCGAGCGATCCAGAGCCTCACCGAGCGGCCAGCTTCCGCGTACCCAGAAGCAGAGCGGCGGGGCGGTCTCACCATCCACCCGGCGGCTGACGTCCGGCAGCCGCAATGCGGCCAGGCTGGCGACCTGGGCCGGCCACTCCTCGTCGTCCGGCGTGACCAGCCGGGCACCCAGTCGGTCCGCCCGCTCCAGGGCCTCCGCGGCCACCGCCCGTGCGTCGCCGGCCGCCGAGCGTGCGGCGACAGTGGTGTGCAGCCAGCCGGCCGGGCTGCCGCCGTCGAGCAGCAGATCCAGGGTCTCCACCGGGCCGTGCCGTTCGACCAGGTGATGCACCGCGCGCGTACCCGGCTCGGCCAGCCAGGTCAGGGCGACCCGGGCCAGCCTGCGTTCCTCCTCGGCGCTCACGTCGCCTCCCCCGTCCGTAGTTGAAGCGCTTCCCGGACGTCGTCCCGGTCAGGTCGGTCGCGACCGTCCAGATCGGCGATGGTCCAGGCCATCCGGATCACCCGGTCGAAGCCGCGCGCCGACAGCGAGCCGGAGTCGAGCCGGCCACGCAGCTCCACGGTGACCCGGGCCGGCAGCCGCCACGGCGGTCGGCGCAAGTGCGGCCCTTCCACCTCGGCGTTGAGCCGTCGGCCGAGGTCGGCCCAGCGGGCGGCGGCCGCCTGACGGGCCGCCGCCACCCGGGCGGCGACCGTCGCCGAGGGCTCGACATCGCCGTCGGTCGCCATCAACTCGGCCGCCCGCACCGGCATCAGCCCCACCTGGACGTCGATCCGGTCCAGCAGCGGCCCGGAGAGCCTTCCCAGGTAGCGGCGGCGAACCAGCGGCGAACACTCGCAGTGCGCATCGCCCGCCGGCTTCGCGCACGGACACGGGTTGGCCGCCAGCACCAACTGGGTGCGGGCCGGGTACACGGTGCCGCCTCCGCTGCGGCTCAGCTGGATGCGGCCGTGCTCCAGCGGCTGGCGCAGCGCCTCCAGTGCACCCTTGCTGAATTCGGGAGCCTCATCCAGGAAGAGCACCCCGCGATGCGCCAGCGACACCGCACCGGGTCGGGCCAGCCCCGAGCCACCCCCGACCAGCGACGGCACGGTCGCGGTGTGGTGCGGCGCCTGGAACGGCGGGCGACGCAGCAGCCGGCCACCCGGCGGCAGCAGCCCGGCGACCGAGTGCAGCGCGGTGACCTCCAGCGCCGCGTCGTCGTCCAGCTCGGGCAGGATCGACGGCAGTCGTTCGGCGAGCATCGTCTTGCCGGCGCCCGGAGGGCCGAGCAGTGCCACGTGATGCCCGCCGGCCGCGGCGACCTCCAGGGCGCGTCGACCCATTTGCTGCCCGGCGACGTCGGCGAGATCCGGCCCACCGGCCAGCGGCTCCGGGATGTCCGCCGGTGGTTCGATCAGCGGGGTCCCGTCCCGAACGAAGGCGACGAGTCGGTGCAGGGTGTCCACCGCTCGCACCCGTACCCCGGGGATGACGGCGGCCTCGGCGGCGTTGCCGACCGGAACGATCACCCGCGTGACGCCGGCCTGGGCTGCTGCGGCGACCATCGGGAGCACGCCGCGCACCGGCCGGACCGTCCCGTCGAGCCCCAGCTCGCCGAGGACCACCACCCCCTCCAGAGGGAGCAGCGGCAGCTCACCCGAGCCACCCAGCAGGGCTGCGGCGATGGCCAGATCGAAGGCCGACCCGAACTTCGGCAGCGTGGCGGGCAGCAGGTTGAGGGTGATCCGCCGGTTGGGCCAGCGCTGGCCGGAGTTGACCACGGCGGCGCGGACCCGGTCGCGGGCCTCGTGCAGGGCGGTGTCCGGCAGACCGGAGATCACCACCGCCGGCAGACCGGCGGCCAGGTCGGCCTCCACCTCGACGAGGTGGCCGGTCACTCCGACCAGCCCCACGCAGAGCACCTTCGCGTAGCTCACGGCGCGTCACCGATCCTCCGGGTACGCATGTCAGAACGCGCCCTTGAGGTGGTCGACCTGCGCCGGACCGGAGTCGGGCAGCCGCACCGACAGCACGTCGAAGCGCACCTCCTCAGCGGTCGTACCGGTCTCGGTCAGCCACCGCGCGGCGAGCCCTCGCAGCCGGCGGGCCTTGGCCGGTACGACCGCCTCGGCCGGGGTGCCGAAGCCCTCACCCCGGCGGGTCTTCACCTCGCAGAAGGCGAGCACGGGCCCGTCCCACGCGATGATGTCGATCTCGCCGGCCGGGCAGCGCCAGTTTCGGGCGATCGGGCGTAGCCCCGCCTCGGTCAGGTGCCGGGCGGCGCACCGCTCGCCGTACGCGCCAACCGCCTGGTTCCGCTTCGTCATGGCCGGCACGGTGCCCGCCGGAGGGTGATCGCCGCGACCCGGCAGCAGCCCAACTGTGGACAACGGGGGTGCTGTGGACAGTCAGATGATCATGCCCGCGCTGTGCTAGGGCACGACTCGTGTCCGCGCTGCCCGGACGATCGGCGGCGTGGTCGGCCGGGTTGAAATGGCGCGGGCGTGGCCGGTCGCATACGGTGCCTGACGTGGACGGACGACGGAGTTTTCCGGAAGATCAGGAGTCGCGCTGGTACCCCGACGAGCGGGGTCGCGGTTACGGCGAGTCGGAGTGGCGCGGCGCGGGCGAACCGCGGTACCGGGACGGTGAGATTCCCGAGCCGCGTGGCGCGGAAGACGGCCGCTCCGTCGAGGACACGGGAGCCGGCCGCCGCCGCGAGCCGGACTCGGGACGCTTCGGCGCCGTCGACGCGAGCCGCTTCGGTGCGCCGGAGTCGGATTCGGGTCGCCTGAGCGTTGTGGACGCGGGTCGCTTCGGTGCGCCGGAGTCGGATTCGGGTCGCTTCGGTGCCCTGGACGCTCAGACCGGTCGGTTCGGAGGGAGCGAGGCTGATTCGGGGCGTTTCGGTGCGGTGGACCCGTTGGGTGCCGGGCGGTCGGAGGCGGACGGTTACCGGGCCACCCGATCGCGGCGGGCGGACCGGGACCCCTCGGAGACCTCCGGTGAGCTGCCCGGACGGCGGGCCGCCCGCGAGACGACCACGGCGGGATCTCCGGTGACCAGCGCCCCGCCGGAGACGTCCCGCGACAGCACGTCGACAGCGCCGGCGACCGTGCTCGCTGACCAGGCCCGTCCTGCTCCGCTCGCTGGGTACCCGATCATCGAGCCGACCCGTGGCGGCGGCGACACGCCGCACCCGCTGGAGATGCCGACCGGCCCGATGCCGGGGATCGGCCCGCGAGCCGACCTGCCCGCAGGTGAGCCGCCGGTGTATCCGCCGGCCGCCGACGGCGTCTATCGGACCCGTCGACCGGTGCTGGCCGTACTCTTCGCTCTGCTGGTGTTGGTCTTCGAGGTCCCCGCGTTGCGGGTGCTGCTGGCGGGCGTGACCGGCGACCCGGTGGACGCCGGGAACGTGGTGGTGGGTATCGCCCTGGTCGCCGGTCTGCCGATCTTCGCGACCGGGCTGTACGGGCTACGAACCGGAGGTCTGGCGCTCGCCGACAACGGTCGGGGCTGGCTGCGCCCACCGACGGCCTATCTGACCGTCGGCCTGGTGCTCTTCGTGGCTGCCGCGCTCGCCGCCGGCTGACCCGGCCTGACCCGCCGCCAGCCCTGTCGCGCGCGCTGACGGTTCGGACAACAACCAGAAGTAGTGGCCTCCGGCGACGCGGAGGCCACTATTTCCACGAACCAGCGCGATCTTCCCAGCGACTCGCGCGGGCGAGCGGGGGAGCGGCGGAGCAGCACCCCACGCGCACCCCGGGGCGGCTGAACGGGCGAGGGGCGTACACTGGCCAACTGGCGACCGCCTCGTGCGGTCGACCTCGCGCGCCCTCTTCACGAATCGTCGTGGAGCGACGGCCTCCCTGGTCCCGATCTTGATCGGGTCCACCATGGGTCGGCGACCAGGCGCCAGGACGCCCGGCCACCGGCCGGGCGTGACAACCAGGGACCTTGAGGAGTACCCCAACCATGGCCGTCGTGACCATGCGCCAGCTGCTGGAGAGCGGTGTCCACTTCGGGCACCAGACCCGGCGCTGGAACCCGAAGATGAAGCGCTTCATCATGACCGAGCGCAACGGCATCTACATCATCGACCTGCGCCAGACCCTCGAGTACATCGAGAAGGCGTACGAGTTCGTGCGTGGGACCGTCGCCGAGGGTGGCAGCATCCTGTTCGTCGGCACCAAGAAGCAGGCCCAGGAGGCGATTGCCGAGCAGGCGACCCGGGTCGGCCAGCCGTACGTCAACCACCGCTGGCTCGGTGGCATGCTGACCAACTTCCAGACCGTTTACAAGCGGCTCCAGCGGATGAAGGAGCTGGAGGGTCTGGGTGACCTCAGCGGCACCGCCGCCGGTTACACCAAGAAGGAGACCCTGCAGCTCTCCCGCGAGAAGATCAAGCTGACCCGCACCCTCGGTGGCCTGCGGGACATGCAGAAGCTTCCCGCCGCGGTCTGGATCGTCGACACCAAGAAGGAGCACATCGCCGTCGACGAGGCCCGCAAGCTGGGCATCCCGGTGATCGCGGTGCTGGACACCAACTGTGACCCGGACGAGGTCGACTTCCCGATCCCGGGTAACGACGACGCGATCCGCTCGGCGGAGCTGCTGACCAAGGTCGTCGCCGCCGCCGTCGCGGATGGTCTGATCGCGCGTTCCGGCCGTCGCCGGGGCAACGACGAGAAGCCCGAGGGTGTCGCGAGCGACGAGCCGCTGACCGAGTGGGAGCGCGAGCTGCTCGAGCCGAAGAAGGCCGACGAGTCGGCTGCCCCGGCCGCTGCGGCCGCCCCGGCCGAGCAGCCCGCCGCTGCCGCCGCCGAGCAGCCCGCCACCCCGGAGCAGCCGGCGCAGGCCGCCACCGAGCAGCCGGCGGCCGCCACCGCGGAGTGATCGCACCGTCGCTGCCCCGCCGTCCGTTTTCGCGAACGGCGGGCAGCGACGGTACGCCGGGCACGATCCGCCCGGATCCGGGTAACCGGCACCTCTGACCATCCACACGCCGTCTCAACACCGAAGAGAGAGCCATGTCCCAAATCACCGCCGCGGACGTCAAGAAGCTCCGCGACCTCACCGGCGCCGGCATGATGGACAGCAAGAAGGCGCTGACCGAGGCCGAGGGCGACTTCGACAAGGCCGTCGAGATCCTGCGCGTCAAGGGCGCCAAGGACGTCGGCAAGCGGGCCGGCCGTACGGCCGCGAACGGCCTGGTCGCCCACTCCGGCAAGGCACTGCTCGAGCTCAACTGCGAGACCGACTTCGTCGCCAAGACCGAGTCGTTCATCGCGCTGGGCCAGCAGCTGGTCGAGCACGGTGAGCGCGCCGGCGTGAACTCCGCCGAGGAGCTGCTCGCCACCGAGCTCGACGGCAAGGTCGTCGCGGACCTGATCCAGGAGCAGTCCGCCAAGATCGGCGAGAAGCTGGTGCTCAACCGGTTCGCCCGGGTCGAGGGCACCACCGCCGTCTACCTGCACCGCAAGGCCCAGGACCTGCCGCCGGCCGTTGGCGTGCTGGTGTCGTACACCGGAAAGACCGACGAGGCCGGCGACGCCGACGCCCGTGGTGTGGCCATGCAGATCGCCGCGATGCGGCCGAAGTACCTCACCCGGGACGAGGTTCCGGCTGAGGTCGTCGAGTCCGAGCGGCGCATCGCCGAGCAGACCGCCCGCGAGGAGAACAAGCCCGAGGCGGCTCTGCCGAAGATCATCGAGGGTCGGGTCAACTCCTTCTTCAAGGACTTCGTCCTGATCGAGCAGTCGTCCGTCTCTGACAACAAGAAGTCGGTGAAGCAGCTGCTGGCCGAGGCCGGCATCGAGGTCACCCGCTTCGTGCGGTTCGAGGTCGGCCAGGCCTGAGCCGCCACCGGGCGCCGCTGGCGCCCGTGGGCAGGAGACATCAACGAGGAGGCCGCCGGTGTACGTGACAGGCACCGCGGCCTCCTCGTCACATAGGGTCGGCAGCGGCAGGTTCGCGGTACGCGCCGCACGGGGCGTGCGCGTGGGGAAGGGCGGGGCGGATGACGCAGGTTGTGAGTGACCGGACGCTGGAGCTGGACGATCCGACGGCACCGCCGCCGGGGCGTGCCCGCCGGGTGGTGCTGAAGCTCTCCGGTGAGGTCTTCGGTGGCGGCGCGATCGGCGTCGACCCGGACGTCGTCCAGGCCATCGCCCGGCAGATCGCCACAGTGGTCCGCCGCGGCGTGCAGGTCTCCGTGGTGGTCGGCGGAGGCAACTTCTTCCGCGGCGCGGAGCTGCAGAAGCGTGGAATGGACCGGGCCCGCGCCGACTACATGGGCATGCTCGGCACCGTGATGAACTGCCTCGCGCTCCAGGACTTCCTGGAGAAGGAGGGCATCGAGACCCGGGTGCAGAGCGCCATCACGATGGCCCAGGTCGCCGAGCCGTACATCCCGCTGCGGGCCATCCGGCACCTGGAGAAGGGCCGCGTGGTCATCTTCGGCGCAGGTGCCGGAATGCCGTACTTCTCCACTGACACGGTGGCCGCCCAGCGGGCGCTGGAGATCCGGGCCGACGTGGTGCTGATGAGCAAGAACGGCGTGGACGGCGTCTACACCGCCGACCCGCGGATCGACCCCACCGCCAGTAAGCTCGACTCGATCACCTTCTCCGAGGCGCTGCGCCGCAACCTGCGGGTGGCCGACGCGGCAGCGTTCAGCCTCTGCATGGAGAACGGCCTGCCGATGCTGGTCTTTGGCGCGCAGGGTGACGACACCATCATCCGCGCGGTGGGTGGCGACAAGATCGGCACCCTGATCACCGCCTGAGTCCCGCCGACGGCGACGGTCTGACGACTTTCAGCAGAGCCCACCACGAGTACAGAAGGAGGCGAGGAGACCGGTGATCGACGACACCCTCCTCGAGGCCGAGGAGAAGATGGAGCGTGCGGTTGAGCACGCCAAGGAGGAGTTCGGCGCCATCCGTACCGGTCGCGCCAACGCCGCCATGTTCTCCAAGGTCATCATTGACTACTACGGCACGCCCACGCCGCTGACGCAGATGGCGTCCATCGCGGTCCCCGAGCCGCGGATGGCCATCATCAAGCCGTACGACAACTCGCAGATCAACGCGATGGAGAAGGCGATCCGCGACTCGGACCTCGGGGTGAACCCGAACAACGAGGGCAACCAGCTGCGCATCCTGCTCCCGCAGATGACCGAGGAACGCCGCCGCGACATGATCAAGGTGGCTCGGCACAAGGGCGAGGAGGCCAAGGTGGCGATCCGCAACGTCCGCCGCCGTGGCAAGGAAGAGCTGGACCGGATCGTCAAGGACGGCGAGGCCGGCGAGGACGACGGTCGCCGCGCCGAGAAGGAACTCGACGACCTGACCCAGCGGTACGTGGCCAGCATCGACGACCTGGTGAAGCACAAGGAAACCGAGCTGCTCGAGGTGTGACCCATGCTTCGAGGCCCGTTCCCGACGTCGGGGACGGGCCTCGTTCCATAGGTCAGCAGGGGATCCAGACGGTCCTGGTGCTCTCGGCGAACTGCTCGCCGGTGTCCCAGTCGCGCAGCGAGAAGTGGGCGGTGGCCCGACCAGGGTGCAGCGCCGGAGCGATCCGGGCGAACGCCATCCCGAGTTCGACGGTGCCGCCGTCGCAGAGGATCTCGCCGGCGCCGTGTCCAGCGGTGGCCCAGAGGGTCGGCAGGCCGTCCTGCACCAGCGAGGCCGACATGAGGACGATGCCGGCCGGGCAGTGCCGGGCGGTGGCGGTGACCCTCGCTGCCGGGTACGTCACTCCCGGCGGCTCAGCGTAGGGCGGCTCGAACGGGAACAGCTCGCTGGTATGGCGGTCGATGGTGATCCTGGTCCGTGCCGTGGTGGCGGCGGCCGGTGACCCTGCTCCCAGGACCATGGCGGCCACCGTCAACACCGCGAGACCGAACTTGTACATGTGAGTGCCCTTCCCCCGTTGCGAAGCGCGGGCTGGCGCCGGCGCGGCACCAGCGGACCACGCCGGGCGGGTTCGGTCAGTACTCGATCGCGCACCGGACGAGTCGGATCGAGGGCTGTGGATTGCCTCCGGTCTGCCGTACCGAACGGGTGGACGTCGCTGGCCGGCGGGCCGGCGGCGCGGGTGGTGTCCGTGGGCGTGCCTCGTCCGCCGTGCCGATCCGGCGTGTGCAGTAGGCTCGGCAGGATTCCCGGCCACCGGGTGGTGAACACCGGGGATCGACCGACCGTCGGGGCGGTCAATCGGAGGAACATCGCACGTGTAGGGGATGCTTGTGGTCTTGCGTCATGTGGTGGATCTCGTGCCGCTTCGCGGTGCGTGATGTCCCACCCCGACCCCTACGGCAGCGAGCCTCGCGGCTGGGACCGGCCGGAGCGCCCGGTGGCGCTGCCCTGGCCGGAGCAGGAGCTGGAGGCCGGCCAGTGGAGCCGCCGTCCGGCTGCCGGCCCTGAGTTGTACGCCGACCCGCACGCGCGGCCGTACGCCGATCCGCACCCAGCGGACCCGTACGACGAGCGTGGCCGCCCGGTCCGCCCGGACGACCGTTTCGACGACCGCGACCGGCACGATCGCTTCGACGACCGGGACCGGCACGTCGACGACCGCAACCAGCCCGACCGGTACGACGACCGGGGTCGCGGTGACCGCTACCCGGATCGACCTCCCGCGGGGGAGGGGCCGCCCGGTTACGACGGTCCGGACCGTGGGCGTTTCGACGAGCCGAGCCGTCTCGACGGCCCTCCCGTCCACTTCGACGACCCGGGGTACCCGACCGAGCAGCTCGCGCCGGTCCGGGCGGAGGTGGTGCCGGACGAGGCTCCGACGACCGGTCGACGGTCGAAGGGGCGACGTCGGGCCAGCCTCGACCGACCGGCCACCCAGCAGGTGGGCACCGGGCGGGCCGGGCGCAACCTTCCCGCGGCGATCGGGGTCGGGCTCGGCCTCGGCGCGCTGATCGTGGTGCCGCTGGCCTTCTATCCGTTGGCCTTCCTGCCGGTGATCGCCGCCGCGGTCGCCATCGGCATCTGGGAGATGGCCCGCGCGGTACGACGCAGCGGTGCACACCCGCCGCTGGTGCCACTGATCGCCGGTGGCGTGTTGACAGTGGGTCTGGCCTGGTACGCCGGCCCGGACGCGCTCAGCCTGGGGCTGCTGGTCACCGTGCTGGGCACCATGATCTGGCGGTTGGGTGACGGGCCGGCCGGCTTCCAGCGGGATCTCACCGCGGCCACCCTGATCGCCGTCTACGTGCCGTTCCTCGCCGGTTTCGCGGCGTTGCTGGCGGCGGCCCCCGGCGATGGGCACTTGCGCATCCTGGCCACGCTGATCGGGGTGGTCCTCTCCGACACCGGTGGGTACGCGGCCGGGGTCTCCTTCGGCCGTCACCCGATGGCCCCGTCGATCAGCCCGAAGAAGTCCTGGGAGGGCTTCGCCGGCTCGGTCACCGCGGCGGCCCTGGGCAGCGCGGTGCTGCTGTGGCTGATGTTCGAGGTGGCCCCCTGGTGGGGCGCGCTGTTCGGGGTGGCCGTCTCCTGCGCGGCGGTCCTCGGCGACCTGGCCGAGTCGATGATCAAGCGGGATCTCGGCGTCAAGGACATGAGTAACCTGCTGCCCGGCCACGGCGGTCTGATGGACCGGCTGGACTCGATCCTGTTCGCGGTGCCGACGGCCTACCTGCTGTTGGCGGTCTTCGTGCCGGTGGTGAGCTGAGGTATGAATCACGGCGACCTGGTTATCCGGCTCCGGCGGTCGCGGCCCGTTCGACACCTCCGGACCGGCAGCCACCGCCGACGGCGTGACACACTGGACCAGCCATGACGAGCCTGCCCTTGATCCCCGCCATCTCGGTCGCCCCCGCCGCGCGCCGGGCCTCCATGCCCCCTCAGCACCTCGCTGACCTGGACCTGGCCGGCCGCCAGGCGTTGGTCACCGGGCTGGGTGAGCCGGCCTTCCGCGCCAAGCAGGTCTCCAACCACTACTTCGGGCGGTTGGTCCGCGACCCGCAGGCGATGACCGATCTGCCCGCTGCGACCCGGGAGCGGCTGGCTGACCAGTTGCTGCCGACGTTGCTCAACCCGGTGCGTGAGCTGGCCTGCGATGACGGCGCGACCCGCAAGGCGCTCTGGCGGCTGCACGACGGTGCGCTGGTCGAGAGCGTGCTGATGGGTTACCCGGACCGGGTGACCGTCTGCATCTCCAGCCAGGCGGGTTGCGGCATGGCCTGTCCGTTCTGCGCGACGGGCCAGGCCGGGCTGACCCGCAACCTGTCGACGGCGGAGATCGTCGACCAGGCGGTGTACATGGCCGGGGTGGCGGCCTCCGGCGTGGTGGCGGGTTCCCCGCCGAGGCTGTCGCGCGTCGTCTTCATGGGCATGGGCGAGCCGCTGGCCAACTACAACCGGGTGATCGCGGCGATCCGTCGGCTGGTCAGCCCGGCTCCGGAGGGGCTCGGCCTGTCCCAGCGGCACATCACCGTTTCCACGGTCGGCCTGGTTCCGGCCATCCACCGACTGGCCAGCGAAGACCTCTCAGTGACCCTTGCGTTGTCGTTGCACGCGCCCGATGATGATCTGCGCGACGAACTCGTGCCGGTAAACCAGCGCTGGAAGGTAGCCGAGGTGCTGGACGCAGCGTGGGACTACGCCGCCCGGACGGGCCGCCGCGTGTCGATCGAGTACGCGATGATCAAGGACGTGAACGACCAGCCGTGGCGAGCCGACCTGCTCGGGCGGCTGCTGGCCGGCAAGTTGGCCCACGTGAACCTCATTCCGCTCAATCCGACGCCGGGCAGCCGCTGGGACGCGAGCCCGAAGCCGGTCGAGCGGGAGTTCGTCCGGCGGTTGCGCGACGCCGGGGTGTCCACCACAGTTCGGGACACCCGAGGTCGCGAGATCGACGGCGCGTGTGGCCAGCTTGCCGCCGCCGAAGACAACGACACCAACACCGACCGCGCCGGAGAGGCACCGGCGTGACCGGGCGTGGCGAACGAGACCAGGAGACATAGTGGCGAGTCAGGGTCAGCGTTTCCGGCGCAAGGCGCTCCGCCGGGGATACAAGGTCGACGAGGTGGATGCCTTCCTCGACCGGGTCGAGGCGACGCTCGACGGCCGACAGGTCGGTGCCCCGGTGGCCTCCCAGGAGGTTCATGACGTCGTCTTCCGGGTCCGCTTCAACGGCTACGACGAGTGGCAGGTCGACCTGCACCTGGACCGGGTCGAGCGGCAGCTGGCCGAGCTGGAGGAGCGCAACAGCGCCGGACGCGGTGGCGACCCCCGGATGGGTGACCGGATGGGCCCACCGGACCGGATGGGTCCGCCGATGCGTGATGACCGGGGCATGGTCCCGCAGCCGATGCCCCCCCGGCCGATGCCCGCGCAGGCTGGCCCGCCCTACGGCCGCTACGACGAGCCGACCGGTGCCTTCGCCGGTGGGTACGACGCCCCCCGCGGCGGTGGTTACGACGCGCCACGTGGCCCGGCCGGCCCCCCGATGGGTCCCGGTGGCCCGATGGGCCCCGGCCCGATGGGTGGCCACGGCATGCCGCAGCGCGGCCTGCCCGCCGGTCCCAGCGGGTACGGCCCCCCGGACGACCAGCGCTCACCCGGTGGCTACGGCCAGGATGATCAGCGCGGCGGGTACGGCCCCGACGACCAGCGCGCGCCCGGCGGTTATCCGCCGCCGCCGGAGGAGCCGCGCTTCGACGGCTTCGAGGCCGGGCGACACGGTCGCGCCGACATGACGGCCGAGATCCGGATGCCGGAGCGGGATCTGCGCGACATGCGCCGTGGTCCGGCCGGTCCGCCTCCGCTGCCGCAGCAGGGCATGGGTGGCCCGCCGATGGCCGGTCCGCCCGCGGTGGCCGGCCCCCCGATGGGTGGCCCGCCGATGGGTGGTCCGCCGATGGCCGGTCCGCCCGGCAGCGACCTGTACCGGGTCGACCAGATCCGTCGTAGCTTCCAGGTGCGCCGGTTCGGCAGCGGGTACGACCCCGACCAGGTGGACCGGTTCTTCGACACCCTGCTCGGTGGCATGCAGCGCCGCAACCCGATGCCGGTCGACCCGAAGGACCTGGACACGCTCCGGTTCGGCCTGGTGCCGGGTGGCTACTTCGAGGCCGAGGTCGACGCCGCGCTCAAGGACGTGCAGGACATCCTCTTCGGGCGCTGACCCCGACGCGATACGGACGAGGGCCCGTCCCCCGGGTGGGGGCGGGCCCTCGGCGTACGTCGGCCGGTCGTCCGGCGGTGGGTCGGGTCAGGAGCGCAGACCGCTGCGCCGCAACACGATGTCGCCGATCACGATGATCAGCAGCAGCGCGGCCAGGCCGATCAGCCAGATGTCCTCGACCCTGCCCTCGTGGTTGCCGCAGATCATCGCCAGCAGCGCCAGTGCGGACAGCACGGCGCCGATCTGCCCGGCCTTGCGGTGCCCGGGCTTGTGCTGGTC
This sequence comes from Micromonospora sp. CNZ322, assembly GCF_007827755.1. Lineage (NCBI taxonomy): Bacteria > Bacillati > Actinomycetota > Actinomycetes > Micromonosporales > Micromonosporaceae > Micromonospora > Micromonospora sp. CNZ322. The sequence continues at coordinate 86,238 of NZ_VITD01000001.1, read as the reverse complement.
TGGCGACGTTACCGGCTCGCTTCCTGCCACTGTCGGTCCTTCCCTCGCGATCGGATCTTTGGTTAGTCTGGCACGCCTCGTACGCGGTGCGGTGGGGTGGGGGTTTCCTGGCCATCGGCCCTGCCCCACACGGGCTGGACGGCACTACCGGCGTCGCGGGGCGGCGGTCAGACTCGCTCCGGTAGCGTTTGGCGTACACCTGATTGTCTGTTTGAGGGGGACTGTGCGGTGCGAGTGACCGGAACCGGGCACGCCAGCATGCGGATCGACACGGCCGCGGGCAGCATCCTGTGCGACCCGTGGGTCAACCCGGCCTACTTCGCGTCGTGGTTCCCGTTCCCGGACAATTCACTGCTGGACTGGGAGAGCCTGGGTCAGGTCGACTACCTGTACGTCTCCCACCTGCACCGGGACCACTTCGACGCGAAGCACCTGCGCGACTTCGTCTCCAAGGACGCCACGGTCCTGCTCCCCGAGTTCCCCACCTCGGAGATGGAGGACGAGTTCCGGGCGCTGGGCTTCACCAAGTTCCTGAAGGCGCCCAACGAGCAGGTGGTGGAGCTGCCGGGCGGCCTGAAGATCATGATTCAGGCGTTGACCAGCCCGACCGACGGGCCGATCGGCGACTCCTCGCTCTGGGTCGAGTACGAGGGTGTGCGGCTGCTCAACCAGAACGACGCCCGCCCCACCGACCTGAGCGTCTTCGCCGAGCTGGGGCACGTGCACGCGCACCTGCTCCAGTTCTCCGGTGCGATCTGGTACCCGATGGTCTACGAACTGCCGCAGGCGGCGAAGACCGCGTTCGGCAAGCAGAAGCGTGACCGGCAGTTCGACCGGACCTGGCGGTACATCGACGACCTGAAGGCGTCGCACGTCTTCCCGATCGCCGGCCCGCCGTGCTTCCTCGACGACGCCCTGTGGCAGTTCAACGACATCCACGGCGACGAGGGCAACATCTTCCCCGACCAGTCCGTCTTTCTGTCGGAGTACGCCAAGGTCGGCGGCACCAACGGGATCGTGCTGCTGCCGGGCAGCGTCGCCGAGGTCACCACCGAGGGCGCGAGCACCACCCACCCAGTGCCGGTGCAGGAGTTCTTCGCGAACAAGGTCGCGCACCTGGAGGAGATGCGGGAGCGCAAGCGCCCGATCATCGAGGCGGAGAAGGCGTCCTGGCGGCACCCCGAGGTGGACGTGCTCGGCGAGATGAAGCGTCGGATCGAGCCGCTGCTCGACGAGTCGATCTACATGGCCAAGGGGGTCGGCGGCCCGGTCCGTTTCGACCTGGTGGGGTATGACGGCGAGAGCGTCGAGTCGATCGTGGTGGACTTCCCCGGCAAGGAGGTCCGGCCGTACGCGGACGAGAAGGTGCGCTACCGGTTCCGGACCGAGCGGTCGCTGATCGAGCACCTGCTCTTCATCGACGAGGTGGACTGGGTCAACTCGCTCTTCCTGTCCTGCCGGTTCTCGGCGGCTCGGATCGGCCAGTACAACGAGTTCGTCTACGCGTTCTTCAAGTGCCTCTCCGAGGAGCGGCTCCAGTACGCCGAGGGCTGGTACGACGAGCACGAACGCAGCACCGACGCCGAGGACATCACGTTGGGCGACTGGGTGGTGCAGCGGCGGTGCCCGCACCTGAAGGCGGACCTGACCCGCTTCGGCATCGTCGACGGTGACCAGCTCACCTGCCAGTTGCACGGCTGGAAGTTCGACCTTCCCTCTGGCCGCTGCCTGACCAGCGTCGGCCACAAGGTGAGAGCCCACCGGGTGGACGCGGAAACCCCCGCCCCCGCCGGCGAGGCCGTGATCTGATCCCGCGTGGTGGGGCGCGCGACGTCGGGCCCGGCCGCACCGGTTCCGCGTTCACGCCGCCCCCGTGTACGCCACGATGCAGTGGTGTGGTGAGAGCCGCAGACCGGCAGCAACCGGGCATGGGGGCGGGTAGTGGCGGGGGCGGACGCGCGCGAGAGCGAGTACCGGTACGGGCGCGGCCGGGAGATGGCCCGGGACGCTAACCGGGTGGAGACGTTCAGCGACGGCGTCTTCGGGGTCGTGCTGACGGTGATGGCGGTCGAGCTGCTCCAGACCGGCCCGGCCAGGGAGAGCGGGCGAGAGCTTCCGGACGCCCTGGCCCACGCCTGGCCGTCCTACCTGGCGTACGTGATCACTTTCGCAATCGCCGGGCAGGTGTGGCTCGCCCACCACAACCTGTGGCGGTACGTGGCCCGGGTCGACCAGATGCTTCTGGTCTTCAACCTGCTCGTGTTGCTCTTCATCGCCACGATCCCGTTCACCGCCGACCTGCTGTCGGACAACCTGCGCGGCAACCCGACCGAGCAGCGGCTGACCGCCGCTCTCTACGTCGGCACCGTGCTTGGTGAGGCGATCTTCGTCAATTTGAGCTGGTGGTGGGCTCGGCGGCGCGGCCTGCTCCATCCCGATCTGGATCCCCGGCTGGCCCGGGCCATCGCCAGGCGGATACTGCTGAAGCCGCTGTTCTACCTGATCGCCTTCGCCATCGTCTTCGTCGACCCCATCCTCAGCCTGTGCGCGTACCTCCTGCTGGTCGGCTTCTACCTGATCGGGGGCGCTGGTGACCTCCGGCCGGCCGGCCGGCCGAGACAGGGCCGGTCAGCGGCCTAGATCGGTGAGGATGCGGCGGGCGGCGTTGTGGCCGGCCGCGCCGATGACGCTGCCGGCCGGGTGGCAGCCGGCGCTGCCGGCGTACACACCGTCGACGCCGGTGGCGTAGGGCATCCGGTCGGTGAACGAGACGGTGTTGTCGACGTGGTGGATGTGCCCGCCGGTGATCCCGAAGTGCTCCTCGATCCCGGGCGGGGGCAGCGGCACCGCGTCGGCGATCAGGTCGGCGGTGCCGGGGGCGTACCGCTCGACGATCCCGATCAGCCGGTCGACGTAGCCGGGCAGCTCCGCGTCCCAGGTGGTGCCGGCCAACTCGTAGGGGACGGACTGGACGAAGAGCGCCGACGAGTGGTGCCCGGCGGCGTCGGACAGCGACGGGTCGACTGTGGTGTGCAGGTACCACTCGATGGTGGGCTCCGCCGGCAGCAGCCCGGCCTGCACGTCCGCCCACATGGCGCGTAGCGCGGTCATCGGCGAAGCCTCCGCCCCGCCGACCAGCGACGCCGACCCGGGCAGCAGGTGGATGGTCGAGCCGAACGGGCTCGGCGTGCCGTCCGGAAGGCAGGAGAAGCGCGGCAGCCCGGTGAGCGCCAGGTTGAGCTTGAGGGTGGTGCCGGGCCGGCGGACCGCCGCCATCCGTTCGCCGAGCCGCGCCGGGAGCGCGCCGTCGGGCAACAGGTCCATCAACCGGTACGGGTCACACGCGCCGAGCACCACAGGGACGGCGACCTCCCGACCGTCGGCCAGCACCACTCCGCTCGCCGCGCCGCCGTCCACTGTCACCGCGTGCACCGGCGTACCGGTCAGGATTGTCGCTCCGGCGGCGCGCGCGGCCTCGGCGAAGGTCCGGGAGACGGTGCCCATCCCACCCTCGGCGATCATCCAGGTGCCGCCGGAGCCGGGCAGCCGGCACATGTTGTGCACCAGGAAGTTGTGGCCGGTGCCGGGGTCGTCCGGGCCGGCGTTGAGCCCGGACAGGCCGTCGGTGACCGCGTACATGCTGACCAGCAGCTCGGAGCGGAACTCGAACCGGGCCAGATAGTCGGCGACAGAGCCCTGCACGAGGTCGACGAAGACCTGGCGCAGCGCCGGGCGGACGTGCCGCTCGGCGGTCTCCTGGACGCTCAGCGGCTCGGCCAGCCAGGCCGGGGCGAGGTCTTCCCGCAGCGCGGCCAGCTCGGCCTGCATGGCGTCGTCGGCGGCCACGTCGGCGGGGGAGAAGAACTCGGCGAGCTGCGCCCGGGTGGCGGCGACGTCACTGCCGAAGAGCAGGTACGGCGAGCCGAGGCCGCCCGGGGTGGGGAGGAAGTAGTGCGGGTCGCGGCGCAGCACCGGAATCCGTACGTCGAGCGTGGCGAGCAGTTCCGGGGGCATCAGCCCGAGCAGGTACGACCCGGTGGAGTGGCGCAACCCCGGCACCTTCGGGAACGGGTTCTCGGTGCGGGTCGCGCCGCCGATCACGTCGGCGGCCTCCAGCACGAGGACGTCCAGGCCGGCCCGGGCCAGCAGGACCGCGGAGACCAGACCGTTGTGCCCGGCACCGACGATCACGACGTCGGCGCGGGCCGGAATCTCACTGCTCATGCCGCGGCAGCCTAGTCCGCCCCACCAGCCCAGGTAACCCCTTCCCCGACCACCCACCCCCACCCCACCCAGCCTGCCCCACACCACCCCCCGTGCCCCCGTTGATCAAGAGGTTTGCGTCACCAGCGGGCCGCCGGATGACGCGAACCTCTTGATCAACTGAGTGGGGCGGGGGCTGGGAGTGGGGGTGGGGGTAGGTGGAGGGTGAAGGTGGAGCCTTGGGCGGGGATGCTGGTGGCGCTGACCGTGCCGCCGTGGGCCTCGGCGAGCTTGCGCACGATGGCGAGGCCCAGGCCGCTGCCGCCGGTCTGCCGGCTCCGGGACTTCTCGGCCCGCCAGAAGCGGTCGAAGACCCGGGGCAGATCCTCGGCGCTGATACCGCTGCCGGTGTCGGTCACCGAGACGATGACCTCGGCGTCGGTCGCGCTGGCGCTGAGCGTCACGCGCCCGCCCGACGGGGTGTGCCGTACCGCGTTCGCGACCAGGTTGCCGACGGCCTGGCGGAGTCGCACCGGGTCGGCGTCCACCTGCGGGTCGGCCTCGGTGCGTACCGTGATGGTGACGCCGACCCGGTCGGCCTGGGCCCGGTGCGCCTCCGCGACCTGGGCGAGCAGGTCGGTGAGGTAAACCTCTTCACGGTGCAGCCGCAGCGCGCCCGCGTCGGCCTCGGCCAGGTCCTGCAGGTCGGTGATCACGTGCTGGAGCACTGTCGCCTCCTCCAGCAGTGAGGAGAGCAGCCGGCGGTCGGGGGCCGCGACGCCGTCCTCGACCGCTTCGAGCCAGCCCCGGATGTTGCTCACCGGCGTACGCATCTCGTGGGCGATGTCGCCGACCATGGCCCGGCGTAGCTGCTCCAGCCGTTCCCGCCGTTCGGCCATGTCGTTGAAGGCCTCGGCCAGCCGGGCGATCTCGTCGCGGCCGGTCACCCGGACCCGGGCGGTGCCGTCGCCGTCGCGCATCCGCTGGGCGGCCCCGGTCAGCGCGTGCAGCGGACGGGTCAGCCGGATGCCGGCGAGGACTGTGAAGCCGATCGTCACCAGCAGGACGAGACCGGCGACCGCGACGATGCGGGTCTGGTTGGCGGGGGACAGGTCGAAGGTGGTCGATGGGCGACCGCCCGGGTCGGTGACGAAGAGGGTCGCGGCCGGGGCGACGTACGGGAGGAGTTGTTCGCGTCGGCTGGTGCCGACGCAGGCACTGATCGCCCGGTTGTGCTCCTGGTCGACGCCGGCCGCGCTGCGGGAGTCGGGTGCGCTGGCCGCCGGCTGCCTCGTCCAGGTCCAGTTCAGGTCCACCTGCACGGCGGGCAGGCGCCGCCGCGCCAGGCAGGTGTTCACCAGGGCGTTGAGCTGGGCGAGTGCCTTGCCCTCGGTGGCCGTACGGGTCGCGAGCTCCTCTCTCGGCTGGCCGCAGACGGCACTGTCGGCGAGGTCGGTGCCCGGGGTGTCGATCCGTGGGCGGCCGGTGGGGCCGTCCACGATGGCCGCGTCGATCTGCGCCCGCGGCCGCAGACACTGGACCGCCGCGGCCGCCTTGTCGCGCAGCGCGGCGCGCTCCTCGGGCGGGAGCAGGTACGGCCCGGTGGTGCGCGGGTCGATACGACTGGTGCCGCCGTCACCGCTGCCCGGCAGTGTGGTGCCGGGCATCAGGGCGGTGTCGACGGCGAGCGCGTCGACGGTCGCGGACGACGTCGTCGGCAACGGGCCCGCGCCGGGGGCCGAGTCCGCGATCGGCGCACCGGTCTCGGTGGTCAGGGCGATCCGCCGGCCGACGTCCTGGGCGAGCGGCCGAAGGGCCGCGTCGACCCCGTCCCAGGTCGGGTGGGTCGCCGCGTACGCGAGCACTGTGTCGTAGATGCGCGCGTCGTCGGCGAGCGCCTGCCCCTGCTCCTGCCGGATCGCCCCGGTGGTGGTGCGGACGGCCAGCCACGCGGTCGCCGCGATCGAGCCGACGGCGATGAGGACGGCCAACGCCAGCAGTCGGAGCAGCAGGCTGCGGCGCAGCGGGACCTCACCCGACACGGGGTGACTCTTCGACCAGCTTGTATCCGATGCCGTACACGGTCACCAACCGGGTTGGCTTGCGCGGGTTCGGCTCGATCTTCCGGCGGAGGTTCATCACGTGCACGTCGACGGTCCGGTTGGTGATGTACCTGTCGAACCCGTGCAGGTAGCCCAGGAGCTGATCCCGGGTGAACGCCCGGGCGGGCTGGGCGGCCATCGCCTGGAGCAGCTGGAACTCACCAGGTGTGCAGTCGACGAGGCGTCCGTCGCTGCGTACCTCGTGGCGCACCGGGTCGACGTGCACCGCGCCGACCCGCAGCACCGGGTCCGACTGCGTCCGTTGGCCCCGGCGCAGCAGGCTGCGGGCCCGGGCGACCAGCTCACGCGGGCTGTACGGCTTCGTCATGTAGTCGTCCGCGCCCAGGTCGAGGCCGAGCAGCAGGTCGTCCTCGGTCGACCGGGCGGTCAGCATGAGCACCGGCAGGTCGGACTCCCGGCGCAGGATGCGACAGACGTCCAGGCCGTCGACCTTGGGCATCATCACGTCGAGGACCAGCAGCGCCGGGGGCCGCTGCCGGATCTGCTCCAGGGCGGCCCGCCCGTCGGCCACCACGACCACCTCGTGTCCCTCGCGTTCCAGATACCGGCGCGCCAGCTCCGCCTGCTTCCGGTCGTCCTCGGCTACCAGCACGTACGCACACACGGCAGCGACTGTACGTGGCCCAGACGGGTTCCAGTACGGCCGTTGAGCTGCGGCTATCGGATGACGACGGGTTTCTTACAGGTCTCTGACACCCGGCCGTGAAGCTGCACGCCATGACCAACTCAACCCATCGCGTCGCCGCCGGGCTCGCCGCGGTCACAGTGCTCGCCGTCGCCCTCACCGGCTGCGGCGGCGGTGCGTCCAGCGCCGACAAGGACGCCGCCAGCGGTGACGTCGCGTCGCTCGTCACCCCGTCCGCCGCGGCGAGCGCCACCCCCGCGGGTGGTGCCGCCAACGGTCGACCGCAGCTACGCCTGGACATGACCGACGAGGAGGAGGAGCGGCTCTGGGGGGCGTACAACATCTGCCTGCATGACAACGGCGTGAAGCTGAACGACGGCCGGTCACAACCCGGCCCGGTGGGCGATGGTACGGGCCTGTCCCTCGACCAGAGCGGGGAGCCGAAGGCGGCGTACGTGGCGTGCGCGAACAAGCTGCCGCTCCAGCCGCCGGAGTTGGACCCGGAGAAGAACCCGAACTACGTGAGCCAGTGGAACGACTACGTCCAGTGCCTGCGTGGACACGGCATGAAGATCCACTCGCTGCCCGACGGCTCCGGCTGGACCTACGACGACGGGGTCGCTGACCCCGCCGGCGGCCTTGAGGGTCCCGCCCTGGCCACTGTCGAAAGGGAATGCACGATGGAGATATTCGGTGCCCAGAAGTAAGCCGACCGACGGTCCTGGTCGGCGGACGACCCGGCGTACCGCGATCGTGGTGGCGGTGGTGACCCTGGTGGTCGCCGTGGGTGCCGGCGTCGGGGCGCTGGCGCTGCGGCGTCACCCCGGCGGTGATGTCGCGAGCGCCCCGCCGCCGGTCACCACGACGACTGTGACCCGGGCCGACCTGTCGGACAGTCGCTCGCTCAACGGGACGCTCGGCTTCGGCCCGGAGCGGTTGGTGAAGGGCGCCGGGGAGGGCCTCGTCACCCGGCTGCCGAAGGTGGGCGACACGGTGGCCCGGGGCAAGCCGCTCTACTGGGTAAACGACCGACCGGTGCCGGTGCTGTTCGGCGGGACCCCGCTCTTCCGCACGCTCGACAAACCCGGACTGGTGGGCAGCGACGTGCGGATTGTGTCGGACAACCTCAGAGCGCTGGGATTCGGCACCGGGTCGCAGCCGTCCCGAGGCAAGGACGGCACGAAGATCGGCACGGGTCAGGCTCTACTCACCGAGTCCCTGGTCGGCGCGATCAAGAAGTGGCAGCAGGCCCTCGGCCTGGAGCCCACCGGCGCGATCGGGGTCGGGCAGGTCGCCGTGTTGACCGGACCGGCCCGGGTCAGCGCGGTGAAGGCGCTGCCCGGTGACCCGGTGGCCGGTGAGCTGCTGGCCGTCACCGAGAAGGTCAAGCTGGTCACCGTGCCGGTCGGGGCCACCGAGGTCGGCACCATCACGGTGGGTGCCGCCGTCGTCATCGCCCTGCCGGACAGCTCCGAGATCCCGGCCACTGTCGTCTCGATCTCGCAGACGGTTCGCGGCGGCGGGTCGGACGGCGGCACCGGGCAGAGCAGCCCGCCAACGGTGGACGTCCTCGTCGCACCGACCCGGGCGGCGGACGTGGCCAAGCTGGACGCGGCCACGGTGCAGGTCCGCTTCACCACCGCCGTCCACAAGGGCGTGCTCGCGGTGCCGGTCGGCGCACTGGTGGCGCTCCGCGAGGGCGGGCATGCGCTGCAACTGCCCGACGGTGGGCTGGTGGCCGTGGAGACCGGGATGTTCGCCCGGGGCCTGGTCGAGGTCAGCGGCACCGGTGTGATCGAGGGCCTCGACGTGGTGACGGCCTCGTGATCGCCGAAGCGGTGCTGAACGTCGAGGGGGTGAGCAGGACGTACCCCGGCGGGGTGACCGCCCTGGACGACGTCTCACTGACCGTGCGGGCGGGCGAGATGCTCGCCATCGTCGGCCCTTCCGGGTCCGGCAAGTCCACGCTGCTGAACATCATGGGCACCCTCGACCTGCCGACCAGCGGTCGGGTACGCGTCGCCGGGCAGGAGGTAACCGCGCTGTCCGACCGTCGGCTCTCCGCGCTGCGGGGCCGCTGGCTCGGTTTCGTCTTCCAGCAGTTCCACCTCACCGACGGGCTGGATGCCGCCGAGAACGTCGCCACCGGCCTGCTCTACGCCGGGGTGCCCCGCCGTCGCCGTCGCCGCACCGCTATCGAAGCGCTGGCCCGGGTCGGCCTGGCGCACCGGGTCGACCACCTGCCGCAGCAGCTCTCCGGCGGGGAGCGGCAGCGGGTGGCGATAGCTCGGGCACTCGTCAACGAGCCTGCGCTGGTGCTGGCCGACGAGCCGACCGGCGCCCTCGACACTGTCAACGGGGAGGCTGTTCTTGCCCTGCTCACAGACCTCAACGCGGAGGGCACCACCATCGCCGTGATCACCCACGACCGCGATCTCGCCGCCCGTACGCCTCGACAGGTGGAGATCCGCGATGGCCGGATCGTCGCCGACACCGTCACCGGGAGCGGGGCATGAGCGCGACCCGGCTCGCCCCGACCGACGTACTCCGGCTCGGTCTGCTCGGCCTGACCACCCGCCGGATGCGGGCCGTCCTCTCCGCCCTGGGCATCTCCATCGGCATTGCCACGTTGGTCGTCGTGGTGGGTATCCCCGCGTCCAGCCAGCGCGACCTGATGGACCAGCTCTCCGCCCTCGGCACCAACCTGCTGCGGGCCGAGCCCGTGCCGGATCAGAACCCGCCAGTCCTCCTGCCCGAGGACGCCGCCGCCATGGCGTCGCGGATCGGGCCGGTTCACACGGCGAGCGCGGTCGCGAACACCCACACCGCCGTGCGCCGCAACGACCTGCTGGACCGGTACGACACGTCCGGGCTCACCGTGCTCGCGTCCCGGCCGGACCTGCTGGGGACTGTCAACGGCCGGATCCGCAGCGGGCGGGCCCTCGACGCCGGCTCGGCCGGGCTGCCGACCGCCGTCCTCGGTTACGTCGCGGCGAGCCGGCTCGGCTTCGCCACTGTGGACCCCCGGCAACCACCCCAGGTGTTCATCGGCGAGCGCTGGTTCACAGTGATCGGCATCCTGGACCCGTTGCCGCTCTCCCCGGATCTCGACCGCTCGGTGCTGGTCGGGTGGGACGCCGCCAAGGCCATGCTCGGCTTCGACGGTCACCCCACTGTCGTCTACCTGCGGGTCAGGGAGGACGCGTTGGAGGACGTCCGTGCCGTGCTGCCGGCCACCCTCAACCCGCAGTTGCCCGGGCTGGTCCAGGTCAGCCGCCCCTCCGACGCGCTCGCCGCGAAACGGGCCACCGAGGACAGCTTCTCCGCGCTGTTCCTCGGGCTGGCCGCGGTCGCCCTGCTGGTCGGTGGGATCGGCGTGGCCAACACGATGGTCATCTCGGTGCTGGAGCGCCGTCGGGAGATCGGCCTGCGCCGGGCGCTCGGCGCGAACCGCGGCCAGATCCGGGTGCAGTTCCTCACTGAGTCGGTGCTGCTCAGCGTGCTCGGCGGCGCCGCCGGGGCGGCGCTGGGGGTGCTCGCCACTGTCGGCTACGCCAGCTACCAGGGCTGGCCGCCCACCATCCCACTGACCGCGGTGGTAGGCGGGATAGTTGGCGCCCTCCTGGTAGGGGTGATTGCCGGCGTCTACCCGTCAATCCGAGCCGCCCGCCTAACCCCCACCGAAGCCCTCTCCACCCCCTAACCCCCTGCCCCACCCCCGGTGATCAAGAGGTTTGCGTCAAGGAGTGCCCTCCCGGTGACGCAAACCTCTTGATCAACCCGGCGGGGTGGGGGTGGGGGTGGTGCGCCAGTGGGAGAGGGCCAGGGTGGCGGAGTAGCCGGCCAGGACGATCACGTGGAACAGGTAGAGCCAGAGGAGGACGGCCACGCCGGCACCTATGTCGTCGAAGCCGCCGAAGGGCACTCCCAGGTCCAGCGGGAGCGAGGCGAAGAGCACGAAGCCGTGCAGGAAGCCGGAGAGGTTCGCCGCGGTGAACGACCCGACCCCGAGGGTGGAGAGCCAGTCCGGTGAGGCCGGCCCGACGACCCGGAACACCCACATCAGCACCGGCGTCAGCACCAGCCAGACCCCCAGGAACGACAGCACCACGCCGAGCACACCGAGCCAACCGCCCTGGCGTACGAGGCGGGTGGTGAGCGGGAGCGCCAGCAGGATCGACAGCAGCAGCGCGGGGGCCGGCGCGAGCAGTGGCAGCAGCAGGAGCCGGCCCCGCCAGCCGACCAGGTGCTCGTCGGAGCGGGACGCGGCCACCGAGACGAACGCCCGGCGCAGGCCCTCGCCGTACAGCGAGGCGGGCAGCAGGGAGGCCAGCGCCAGCAGCGGGGTCAACTCCACCCCGGCGTCGACCAGCGCCTCCACCGCCCGGGGCGCGCCGATCGCTGTGGGCAGGGCCTCCACGGCGTACGAGGTGAGCCGGCGTACCCGGTCGGCCCCGGCCACCAGCGCGGTGAGCCAGATCGCCAGCAGGGCGACCGGCACCACGGCGATCGCCCCGTAGAAGGTGATCGCGGCGGCGTGCAGCGACAGGTCCCGTCCGCGCACCGGACGGAACGCGGCAGTGGTGATTCGTTTCGCGCGCTGCCATCCTTTGCCCATCGGATCCTCCTTCCCTGTCGCCGGGGCCGTCACTCCTTAAGATCGCCGGTCATGACTGTTCTCACCACGGAACGCCTGATCCTGCGCGATTGGACCGACGATCCGGCCGATCTGGCCCGGATCTACGACATCTACTCGCGTCCCGAGGTCAGCCGCTATCTGGGCATGGCGTCGGGTCTGCCGATGACCAACCCGGCCCAGGCCGTCGAGCGGCTGCGGATCTGGCAGGAGCGGCACGCCGACGACGGCGGTCGGTACGGCACCTGGGCGATCGAGGTACGCGAGACGGGTCAGGCGGTGGGCACCGTGTTGCTCAAGCCGCTGCCGGGGCGCGACGAGTCGCGCCGGACCGACGACATCGAGGTGGGCTGGCACCTGCACCCGGACGCGTGGGGCCACGGCTACGCCACCGAGGCGGCCCGCGCGGCGGTGGCCCGGGAGTTCGCCGCTGGTACCCGGGAGATCTACGCGGTCGTGTCGCCGAGCAACGAGCCGTCGATGGCGGTAGCCCGGAGGCTTGGCATGACACATGTCGGTCAGCGCACCGACTGGTATGGCGGGGAGCTACTGGAGACCTTCGTGCTGACCGCACCAGATGCCTGATCGTTCCCGCACGACCTGACGCAAGATCCGTGCAACTTCGGGGAAGGTGTGGCCTCCGGTCGTCGGGAGGCGGCACCTTCCCCGAAATTGTGGGCAGGTCGGGCAGGGCAGTGACCCTCAGGGCAGACAAGTCCGTCAATAGTTACGGTGGTCGAAGTGTTGACGCTCCCGTAGCACGTCAGTAACCTTTGGGCCAAAGTAACGCAAGATTTCGACAAAGAAGTGCACGGTTCTGTGCATGCTCTCGGAAGATTCAACGGGCCTCCTGGGGAGGCCCGTTGATGGTCGTACCCATCTGGTGTTTCCAGGACGAGCGGCGCCCCCGCGCCGCGCGTACCACCCCGTCTCTCCCCACACCGGCCCGCTCGCGTCGGCCGGCGCTGCACCGCCGCACCTCCACCCCCGTGGTCCAGCCACCGCGGCAACCGTCCCCCGACGACAAGGACAGTGATGAGACGAACGAATCTGTTCAGGATGGTGGCGGCCACGGCCGCCGCCGCGCTGATCGCGACGGCCGGGGCGACCGCCCTCGCGAACCCGGCTGCCGCCGCGCGCCCGGCCGACCCGGCCGCCGCACCGAGCACCGGCTTCGCCCCGGCGGCCACCAACCTCGCCCAGGGCCGTCCCACCCAGGAGAGCGGCCACGCCGACGTCTACGACTCGTCGAAGGTCGTCGACGGCAACGCGGGCAGCTACTGGGAGAGCGTCAACAACGCGTTCCCGCAGTGGGTGCAGGTCGATCTCGGCTCATCGCAGAGCGTCAACCAGGTCGTGCTGAAGCTGCCGACCTCCGGTTGGGGAACCCGGACGCAGACGCTGAGCGTGCGGGGCAGCACCAACGGTTCGTCCTTCACCGATCTGGTCGGGTCGCAGACGTACACCTTCAACCCCGCCAGCGGCAGCACCGTCACGATCAACTTCAGCTCGACCTCCACCCGCTACGTCCGGATCACCATCACCGCCAACAGCGGCTGGCCGGCCGGGCAGCTCTCCGAGCTGGAGGTGTACGGCAGCGGTGGCACCACCCCCGACACCACCGCGCCGAGCGTTCCCGGCAACCTGTCCTACACCCAGTCGGGCACCACCATCAGCCTCAACTGGGTCGCGTCGACCGACAACGCGGGCGGCAGCGGCATCGCCGGCTACGACGTCTACCGCAACGGCGCGTTCCTCCAGTCCATTGGCAACGTGACCGCCTTCAACGACACCCAGCCGGCCACGGCGACAGTGTCGTACCACGTCCGGGCCCGCGACGCCGCCGGCAACCTCTCCGGCAACAGCAACACGGTGACCCGTACCGGCAGCGGTGACACCACCGCGCCGAGCGTCCCGGGGACGCTGTCGCACAGCACGTCGGGCAGCACGATCACGCTCAACTGGGGGGCCTCCACCGACTCCGGTGGCAGCGGGCTCGCCGGCTACAACGTCTACCGGGGCGGCAGCCTGATCGCCACGCTCGGCACCGTCCTCACCTACCAGGACACCCAACCGGCGACGGCGACCGTGTCCTACTACGTCCGTGCTCGCGACGGCGCCGGCAACCTCTCCGGCAACAGCAACACCGTCACCCGCACCGGCAGCAACCCGCCAGCCTGCACCAACGTGGCGCAGGGCAAGAGCATGACGGCGAGCGGCTCCACCTTCAGCTTCACCCCTGACAAGGCGAACGACGGGCAGCTCACCACCTACTGGGAGGGTGTGGCGAGCTACCCGCAGAACCTGACCGTGGCGCTGGGCGCGAATCACTCCATCTCCGGTGTCACTGTGAAGCTCAACCCGGACCCGGCCTGGGGCACCCGTACCCAGACCATCCAGGTGCTCGGTCGCGACCAGGCGTCGTCCTCGTACACCAGTCTGGTGTCGGCGGCGGCCTACCAGTTCGCCCAGGGCAGCAACGTGGTGACCATCCCGGTCACCGCGACCACCGCGGACGTGCAGTTGCGGTTCACCGGCAACACCGGTGCCCCGTCCGGCCAGGTGGCCGAGCTTGAGGTGTGCGGCACCCCGGCACCCAACCCGGATCTGGTCGTCAGCTCGGTGACCTGGTCGCCCACGTCGCCCAGTGAGGTCTCCCCGGTCACCCTCTCGGCAGTGGTGCAGAACATCGGGTCGGCCGCCGCCGGTGCGACCACTGTGAACTTCAGCCTCGCCGGCGCGGTCGTCGGCAGCGCCTCGGTGGGCACGCTCGCCGCAGGCGCCTCGACCACCGTGTCGTTCAACGCGGGTACGCGGCCGATGGGCAGCTACGCCGTCTCGGCGGTGGTCGACCCGGCGAACACGATCGTCGAGCAGAACAACGGCAACAACAGCTTCACGGCCGCGTCGCCGCTGGTGGTGGCGCAGGCCCCGGGCCCCGACCTCCAGGTGCTCAGCATCGCCTCGAACCCGCCGAACCCGGCCGTCGGGGCGTCCGTCACCTTCACCGTGACGGTTCGCAACCGGGGCACCACCGCGACCGGCGCGGCCACTGTCACCCGGCTGGTGGCGGGCAGCACCACGCTCAACACCAACACCGCCTCGATCGCCGCCGGCGCGACGGTCACAGTGGCCGTCAGCGGTAGCTGGACCGCCACCAGCGGCGGCGCCACCATCACCGCCACCGCCGACGCCACAAACGTGGTCGCCGAGACCAACGAGACCAACAACGCGTTCAGTCAGTCGATAGTGGTCGGTCGTGGGGCCGCCGTCCCGTACGTCTCCTACGAGGCGGAGGCCGGCCGTTACCAGGGCACGCTGCTGGAGGCCGACCCGCCGCGCACCTTCGGGCACACCAACTTCGCCAGCGAGTCCTCGGGCCGCAAGTCGGTACGACTCAGCAGCACCGGTCAGTTCGTCGAGTTCACCTCGGCCAACCAGGCCAACTCCATAGTGGTGCGTAACTCCATCCCGGACGCGCCCGGTGGTGGCGGCATCGAGGCGACCATCAGCCTCTACGTCAACGACGTCTTCTCCCGGAAGTTGACAGTGTCGTCGAAGCACAGCTGGCTCTACGGCAACACCGACGGGCCGGAGGCGCTGACCAACACCCCGCAGGCCGACGCCCGACGGCTCTTCGACGAGTCGAACGCGCTGCTGGCCCAGTCGTACCCGGCCGGCACCCGGTTCAAGTTGCAGCGCGACTCGGGTGACACCGCCTCCTTCTACGTCATCGACATGATCGATCTGGAGCAGGTGGCGCCGGCGGCGAGCCAGCCGGCCGGTTGCACCTCGATCACCTCGTACGGTGCCGTCGCGAACGACGGGATCGACGACACCGCCGCCATCCAGCGTGCGGTGACCGACGACCAGAACGGTGTCATCAGCTGCGTCTGGATCCCCGCCGGGCAGTGGCGGCAGGAGCAGAAGATCCTGACCGACGACCCTCTGAACCGGGGCACGCACAACCAGGTCGGCATCAGCAACGTCACCATCCGGGGTGCCGGCATGTGGCACTCGCAGCTCTACACGCTGACCGAGCCGCAGAACGTGGTGGGCGGCATCAACCACCCGCACGAGGGCAACTTCGGCTTCGACATCGACAAGAACACCCAGATCTCCGACATCGCCATCTTCGGCTCCGGCCGGATCCGGGGCGGTGACGGCAACGCCGAGGGTGGTGTGGGTCTGAACGGTCGCTTCGGCACCGGCACGAAGATCAGCAACGTCTGGATCGAGCACGCCAACGTGGGCGCCTGGGTGGGCCGCGACTACGACAACATCCCCGACCTGTGGGGGCCGGCCGACGGGCTGGAGTTCACCGGCATGCGGATCCGCAACACGTACGCCGACGGCATCAACTTCAGCAACGGCACGCGTAACTCGCGGGTGTTCAACTCGTCGTTCCGCACCACCGGCGACGACGCGCTCGCGGTCTGGGCCAACCCGTACGTGAAGGACCGCAACGTCGACATCGCCCACGACAACCACTTCGTCAACAACACCATCCAGCTGCCCTGGCGGGCCAACGGCATCGCCATCTACGGCGGCTACGACAACTCGATCGAGAACAACCTGATCTACGACACGGCGAACTACCCGGGCATCATGCTGGCGACCGACCACGACCCGCTGCCGTTCTCCGGGACAACGCTGATCGCCAACAACGGGCTCTACCGCACCGGCGGTGCCTTCTGGAACGAGGACCAGGAGTTCGGTGCCATCACGATCTTCCCGGCCACTCGGGACATCGTCGGGGTCACGATCCGCGACACCGACATCATCGATTCGACGTACGACGGCATCCAATTCAAGAACGGTGGCGGCAACATACCGAACCTCGCCATCACCAACGTCCGGATCGACAAGTCGAACAATGGTGCCGGCATCCTCGCGATGAGCGGCGCGCGCGGCAACGCCAACCTGACGAACGTGACAATCACCAACTCGGCCGACGGCAACATCGTCATCCAGCCCGGCTCCCAGTTCGTCATCAACGGCGGCTAACCCTCCGCTCGCGGCTTGATCAACACGGTTTCAGTGAAGTCGGGGTGTCCGCGGACTGCGGACACCCCGATTTCCATGAAGCCGAGTCGATCGTCGCCGCGCAGGGTCCGTCGTGGTCGTCGCGGCGTCGGCAGCGTCCCGCGGTGTCGATCCTGGCGTCGCAGAACACCCGGGTACGCAGAAACTGCGCGTCCTCCTCGCTGAGCGTGCTCTCGCCGAAGTCGATGACGCTGAGATGGCCGAGCGAGTCGCGCAGCGCCACGGCCAACGCGGTGACCTCGTCGAGGCTGGTCAGCGTGGTCGGCAGGTGGATGATCCAGCGTGGCGCGGCCCGGTCCGTTGGTGGCGGGCGGTTGCCCGTCGCGTGGTTCGCACGTAGTGCGGGCCCGGCCACCTGTGGTGGGAGGCGATCCTCGGTCGGGTAGCTCATCGCAACGTCACCGTTCCTCCGCTGAGCAGCGTCTGGATCTGCCCGTCGGTCAGGCCACGCTGTGCCAGGACGCGACGGCCCCAGCGGTGCAGCCGGCACGGGTCCACAACCTCACCGTCGCCAACATCCACACGTACTACGTGCTCGCCGGCACGACGCCGGTCCTCGTACACAACTGCGGGTCGGGCAGTTCTGATGACCTGATTCATGTTTATCGGGCTGCGCAGAGAGGGGTCGGAGTCGATGAGCTTGCTCACGGACTTAACCCTGCTCGGCACGCAGGTGGCAATGGTCGCGCCTATATCGGGACTGAAGACGTGGCACAGAAGCATGCCGATTATTCAGTCGGCACGCACGAGGATTATTACACCAAGTTCACGTTCAAGCGTTCAGAGTTCGAGGAGCACTTTGGTGCGGGGCTTCCATGTGAGGGAGGTCCTGGCTTGGAATGGGAGATCCCGCATGGGAATATTGACCTCCTCAATCGTCTTACGCCGAATAAGGAGAAGTTGTGGGCACCGTGGTAGAAGGCCGAGATATTCATGATCTACCGCTGTCCCAGTGGGGGCAGGTGGGAAATGAGCTGGTCGGACGTACGGTTGAGGCTCGGATCTTGTGCGTACATGCCTTCGGTGTAGGCGTCGAACTGACTGTGCAGGGTGCCTATGGTCACGTCAATCCTCCTCGCGTTACGGATGGCCGCTTCACGATCGAGGAAACGGCTAAGCACATAGGCGAAGTTAGGAGGGCCGTCGTGTTGGCGGCGGACCCGGATCGGCAGCCCACTCTGACACTTCGTCCGTCTGAAATTCTGACTTGATGATCTTTTCGCTTAACCCTCGTCCAATGGAAAAGCAAAGCTGTTGGTTCTGAGTTGGAGATCGAAACTCGGTAGATCGGTCGCAGAGTTCCCGCTGTTCTTGCCCAGCCTTCGATGCTTGAATGCCTATTATCTCCGGGTGTCCAGGCTCGGCTTGGCCGGGAAGATTTGCCGTTACGGAGAGTCAACATTGTGCGCCGAACGGTTCAGGAGTACCCCGTAGTGAGCCTGCGTTGCCGTCACGGCTGCCGTCAGGCACGAGATGACATCTATTAACATCGATAAATGGGTGATGTCCCGGATCCTCGCGGCCGCTGTGCGGTGGCATGCCGCGTAGCGGTGCGCCGTCGATCCCTGGAACCATTTGCCGAGGGTGGCTGGTGAAGGGATCGCTGCGGCCTCGGCTGGTGTCTGGGCAGCGCTCCGTGGATGGGCGACTGGGTGATGCCGGCGTGCGCGCGGGGCCGTAGGTCTGTAGCGCGTGCGCGCGGCCCGGCGTGAGCCGGGCCGCTCTTGATCCTGTAGAGCAGTTTTGAGCCAGTCGGATCTTGGTCGAGGGCCTTGGTCACGGCTGGCTTACTGCTTCGGTGCGGGGCGCCGGCTACTCGCTGCGCAGTGCCGCCGAACGCGGCCAAGCGAGGAACCGCGCGTGCAGGATCCCCGACGGGGTGTGCGGCAGGTCCTCGCACGCCTGGACCAGGTACGCCGACAGGTGCAGCATCAGCGAGATCCGCGCCCCGGTGAACTCCGCGACGAGCTGCCGCTTACGAATCCGGCACGGCCACGCCGCCCCGCACCCCGCGCAGATCCACTGCGGCCGTACCGGCTGATGCACCGACACCCACCCCACCACCCCTCCGGCTCGTTGGAAGAGGGAAGGGACTGCCGCCGACACCCGACCCGACCACTCCCAGGGCCGGCACCAACCCCTTCCCCTGACACCCACCAGCCCGGCGAATCTGCCGCGAGCGAACCGGCGAGGCCCTGCCGCTGAACCTACGAAGCAGCCTCGGGCACCCCAACGTCCCGACGGACACCAGCCCGGACACTTCCACGACCCTGGCGCGTCCCGCCGTGTCCACTACCGTGGGACGGTATGAGTCACCGCCTCCGCGCGGCCATGCTCCGCGCCCACCTCGACCCGGCCGCCCTCGCCACAGCCGTCGGTGTCGACGTCAAGACCGTCACCCGGTGGCTCGCCGGTCGCGTCCCGCACCAACGCACCCGCCTCGCCGTTGCCGACGCCCTCGGCGAAACCGAAGCCGACCTGTGGCCCCAGACCCGCCCCGACCAGGCACCCGGCGCGGAGGCCACCGCTGAGGTTGTCGCCGCCTACGCCCACCGCGCCGACATCCCCCACCACGTCTGGGCGGCCCTGCTCACCGGCGCCACCAGCCGGATCGACTTGCTCGGCTACGCCTACCCGTTCCTCCTGGAGTTGCTGCCCAACACGATGCAGCTCATCACCGACAAAGCCGCCAACGGCGCCCGGGTCCGTCTCGCGTTCGCCGACCCCGACTGCCCGCACGTCGCTGAACGCGACGCCCTGGAACAGATCGGCGGCACCCTACCCGGCCGCATCCGCAACGCCCTCAACTTCTGCGAACCACTCCACAGCGCGCCAGGGGTCCAGATCGGGCTGCACACCGTGCACCTGTACAACTCGGTGTTCCGTTTCGACCACCAGATGATCGTCACCCCACACCTCTACCGCGCCCGCGGCTACCAACACCCCGCCCTGCACCTGCGCGAACTGTCCCCGCACGGCATCTTCGCCGCCCACGCCGACCAATTCGAACAGATCTGGCAAACCACCACCGCCTACCCGAAGGAGACCCGGTGACCGGCCGGCGCGACTACTACCACGACCCGCACGCCCCCACCGCCAACAGCCTCGTCCCCGGCGCCGCCGCCATCGTCACCGACCAGCACGGCCGCATCTTGCTGCAACGGCGCGCCGACTCCGGCAACTGGGCCCTACCCGGCGGCGCCATGGACATCGGCGAAACCCTCCACCAGTGCGCCATCCGCGAGGTCAAGGAAGAAGCCGGCCTCGACATCGAGATCACCGGCCTGCTCGGCATCTACACCGACCCCGCGCACGTCATCGCGTACGCCGACGGTGAGGTCCGGCAAGAGTTCACCGTGACCTACCTCGCCCGCGTCACGGGCGGCACGCTGACCGTCAGCGACGAATCCACCGAGGTCCGCTTCATCCACCCCACCGAGTTCGACCACATCCCCATCCACGACACCGTCCGACTCCGCCTCCACCACCACGCCGAGCACCGCGACACCCCCTACCTCGGATAACGCCACCCATCGATGTCCTGACCACTGAAGGGCGTGAACGTCTCCCCAGGTTGCCGTCACCGTCGCCGTCAACACCGATAAATTTCGATGCGGCGAGTTGGTGCCACACGCGAAAGGCCAGGTGAAACGCCATGAACACGTAAGTCACACTGCGTGACGGGCTGAAAATCCCACACGTACTACGTGCTCGCCGGCATAACGCCGGTGCTCGTACATAACTGTGGCGAGGTCGAGTACGGTAGTACTGATCTCAGCGTTTAAGTCATCAAAAGCGCTTGGAGGAGGGCAGCCAGTTGCACAATGGTGCAGCTGCGCGCTATGTCGACGCTGACGGCAATGAGCAGATTGCAGTGGCTTTCTCAGGTGGTGGTAAAGGCCGGAAATTCCACGCAGGGCAGAAGCTAATTGCCAGACTCGGCAAGGAGAACATCCTAGAGGTATATTCCGAGCTGCGACCTTGCTCGGGCAGGAGGGCGAATTGCTCAGCCTCCTTGGGGGGTATCAAGCAGTCTTGGTCATGGGAGTGGACGACGTCGGCCGCAAGTGCCGTTTCAAGAAAAGATCAGGCTAACGCGATTAAGAAGGTGTTTGCGGAAGCGGCGGCGGGAATATGGTGACCCTTGGCGGGTCGGAGTCTAGATTCCGGTACGAGGAGAGCATTCTCGCTCTAATCCGGAAATCGGATGCGCGGGGCTACCTGGCGCATCGGGGCCTTCCTGTGGATAATCCCTTGTTTTCTCCCGTGCCCGCCTATTCGCATACTGAGGAGGGCCGCGAGTTCATCGTCGTCGGCAATGATGGAACCGATGATTTTGGTCTCTATTGCGTGGATATCGATACAGGCGAAGTCGCAATCATGAGCCTTGACTTGGAAGCTGGAATCGGACATGTCAACGCGTCGCCGTACGCCTTCGATCGGTGTATCTCGGAGTTCATCCGCGGGTGTCCGTATGGGAGCCGCGACAGCGAGCGGGAGGAGCTCGAATTGATAAGCGAGGTTCTTGGTCGCGTCTTGTCGGGTATTGACGATTCCATTTTTGACGAGGATCCGGGATTCTGGTACACGCTGCTAAATGATGTAGCGATCGGCGACTATGCAGGGCCGTGAGGATGGCGGTGGCAGGATCCTGGGGCGGCCGGTCATGCAGGTGGATTACTGATGAGGCTGGCTGAGCCGGTGATCGCCTCGGGTGCGCAGGGTTACGGGTGCCTGTACGGAGGCGTGGTAGTTGGCCCCGCGTTGCCGTCACGGTTGTCGCCAACGGGTGTGCGGCATGCAACATCATCGATGAAAGTGTTGAAGCATGCCGCGCTCCAGGTTCACGAACCCGGCCATAGACCCGCGCTTCCGGGCCACCCTGGAGAATCACTTCGCCGGCCTGCGGAGAGGTAGACCAGAACTCGATCTACGGTTGGAGATCGGTGAGTGAGTTACTACTTCACAGTTTCCGGGGATGACGTCTGGGATCCTGCTCTGAGGATCGGTCACCTATTCGCCTCGCTTGCGGACGGCGCTGCGGTTGTTCTCGGTATCCCAAGTGGATTGGCGCCTTCCGGCAATGATACGTGCGAAGTTGACCCCCAGGTCTTTCCTCGATTTGTAGGCGCGTGCTGGGAAGTCCGGTGCCGGCAAGGGTGATTCGAAGCCGGGCGGAAAAGCGGGTGCCTCGGAACGTAGTAACGGCGGCTCCAGCGGTGGCTCCTGCAAGACGCCTGGAAACAGCTTCGTACCGGGTACCAAGGTGCTCATGGCTGACGGGTCGGCCAAGCCGATCGAGGACGTCGAGCCGGGTGACAAGGTCCAGGTCACTGATCCGGAGACGGGTCGGGTCGAGGTGGAGACGGTCACCGCCGCGATCAAGGGCGAGGGTGTCAAAGACCTGGTGAAGGTCACCATTGACACCGACGGTGAGCAGGGTTCGGACACGGCCGAGGTCAACGCGACCGACGGTCACCCGTTCTGGGTGCCGGAGCTGAACGAGTGGGTCGACGCCACCGACCTGCGATCAGGCCAGATGCTGCGGACCAGCGCCGGCACCTTCGTGCAGATCACGGCGATCGAACGCTGGAGCACCGCCTGGGCCACGGTCCACAACCTCACCGTCGCCAACATCCACACGTACTATGTGCTCGCCGGCAAAACCCCGGTACTGGTTCACAACTGCGGCGGCAGCACGAACAGTCACTTGTCAGACCTGCCGGTGCATCCCGACATCAATAAGTTCAATGTTCGAGCTGGCGAGCTAGTCAACAACAGATTCGAAACGCACGCGCTGAATCCGCACCAAATGAATGGCGGTGAAGTTGCCGGGCATGGTGGTGTCAGGAATCTCACGAACGACGAACTTATTGTGCCGGGTGGCCCGCAGGGTAACGATCCAATCAGGGGTGCACGCGATTGGGGTACAGGAGACTGTGGGTGTTATCCTGCGTCTCGGGTGTACATCACCGGCGGCCACCACCGAACGGCCGAGATCGCGAGAAGGGTGAGAGCGGGAGACATGTCGCCAGATACCTTGATCGAGTTTGTGATTTCGCCTCCGTGATGACGTCATTCAAGTATTTGATCAGTGGCGAGCAGCGGTTCGTTGCCGTAGTTTTGGCTGGTGAAGCCGCTGCCGACACCCGTCTGTGGATATGTTTGGTGCCGGACAACCCGACGGTCGGAAGTGGCTGGGTCGGCTGCTGGAGTAGTGGCACGGGGAAGACGGAAACGGCGTATTCCCTCGGGCGGCTACTCAAGGAATTGAACGCAGAAGTGGCGCGTGTTGGGCGCACGGGACCGTTTGGCGCATATCTCGACGATCACCTCTTCTTCGACGGGTGGGATGCTTGGGGAAGTGGAATTCCGGCACCGATATCCAACCTGGCCCCGGTCGATGTGCTGGCGCGCACGGAAGGCTGCCGGTCGAGCGATGACCTTGTAAGTAGGCTGTTTGGCAGAGAAAAGCAAACCGCCGATTCTCCTGAGTAACAAGAAAGATTCACGCGCGGCTCGGGCGGGTATTCCGGCAAGGTACTCGCCCGGCCATTTCGCTTCGGTCCGTGACCACGTTCCGTGCCCAAGGGCGCTGGGTGCCTGCCGCCGTCTGACCGTGTTGCCGTCAAGGTTGCCGTCACGACGGCAGTCGGATTGATGATCATAAATCGGTGATCGGGCGGGCTCCGTGTCGTCCGTGAATATGCCACACGTACTATGTGCTCGCCGGGACCGTGCCGGTCCTGGTTCACAACTGTGGCACCTCGGGCGACGAGGACCCGGCCGCGCTGCAGGGTAGGGTTACTGCGCTCACCGATCAGATGGGAGCCGGGGCCGGGTTCCGGACTGTAGGCGGCTTGCACGCTGTTGAATGTGTGGACCTCTTCGCAGTTGGGGCGAGATCCAACATCTCCAATCGTCAGATTGACTTGCTTGATGATGTAGATGAAGCGTTCCGTATCTACCCAGGACTGCCTCGAGTGGGCGACAATCCTCACCTGCTGGGACGTAGTCGCGACTTCTGTGATGATTACTGTGCGCCGCTGCCCGAACGGCTTGGCGGGCGCATTGTGACCCCCACTCGAGCTAGGTGGTGAAGGAATGGTCGTGAGGGATGCTATGTCTATACCTAACGAAGAGCTCCTTGTTTCTGTGGCGGCTGCTACAAGGGTCACGTCTCTGCTTCCCATTTTTCTTGAGCGTTTGGACAGGCCATTTGCCACTGACACCCTTGACCCTAAGCAAGGGGTGGAATTGAGATGGCGCGAGTTGACTGGGTTTGCGCCGTCCGACGCACTGGAGGGGCTCCTGAAGGACAATTTCCGGCTGTTCACCGAACGCATTCGAGCCTCGGGTCGCCCCGGATTTCAGGCAGCATCGGGGGCGATCGATGTAATTTCAACCCTCCTTGATCGTTCCGTTGATGATGTCGAACGTTGTTGTACGATTGCCGGCCAGGCGTTGCGGATCGCATTGGAGATGGATCGAGCCTCTGCGCCTTTGCCTGATTCCCAGCAATCTTGGGCCGCATTCGAGCTCCGCGCTCAAGCGCGTGTCTTTGATCTTGTGGCAGAGTCGACCCCAGGCTTCAGCCCTCAATTCATTGACAACGTGCGAGAGGAGGCGGGAATGCAGTCCATGTTTTACCGCAATGGCATGAGGGCTCTCGGAATCCGCTGAAATCTGCCGATGGTGGCGATTCTTGGGGCATGGGCGGGGAAGCTGACCAGACTGTTGGTTAGCGGGTCTCACGGCGCAAGTCCCCAACCCTTATCGACCGATCAGTGGCAGGAGTGCTGCTGGTAGAGGTGGCAAAAGGTCGGACTGGGTGTGCGATCCCGTGCAACTGGGGCTGCGGTGGTTAGGCTGAGCTGAGCAGAATGTCCCGCTGAGGGGGTGAGCCCGGATGGCCCAGGCCGCGTTCGCGCCGGAGCCGGCGCCGCAGCACACCGAGCCGTCGTTCGACGTGCTGCGGTGGCACGACGAGCCGTGGACCGCACAGCTCGCCCTCGACCTGTTGCCGGAGACCAACGGCCCCAAGGTTGAGGTCCTGAGCGGAAGCGTGATCGTGACACCACACGCGGGAATCGATCATCAGTCGGTCGAACGAGAGCTGCCCTACGTGCTGCACCGTGCTGCGCGAAAGGCCGGATTCTGGGCCTATCCGGAGATCAACGTCATCTCCGGGGATGATCTCTTCATTCCGGATATCGCTGTCTTGCGTAAATCCGGCGGTGGCCCCACGACGGTTCCCATCGCCGAGGCGGTGCTGCTGGGGGAGATCGTCTCGCCGGGTAATCGGCGCAAAGACGTGATCGACAGGCCCCGGGAGTACGCCGCGGTCGGAGTGCCGTTCTTCCTCCGGGTGGACCTGCGCAACCGGGTACCGACCATGGCCCTGTTCGAGCTGGTCGACGGCGAGTACCGGCCGCTGGCCGCCGCTGCGGCAGGGAGCACCTTCGCGATGCGGGAGCCGTTCGACTTCTCCATCGACCCGGCCGAGTTGCTAGACGAGGAGGAGTCGGACGCCGAGGGCTGAGGCTCCCAGCGGGCGTACAGCCCGGGTGGGGAAGAATGGCCGGGTGACTTCCCCCCGCGACCTTGTTCTGCTCGGGTCCACCGGCTCGATCGGCACGCAGGCCATCGACATCGTCCGGCGCAACCCGGACCGGTTCCGGGTGGTCGCCGTGGGTGCCGGCGGCGGCAACGTCGAGCTGCTCGCCGCGCAGGCCCTGGAGCTGGGCGTCGAGGCGGTCGGGGTGGCCAAGGCGTCCGCCGCGCAGGACCTGCAACTCGCGTTCTACGCCGAGGCGAGCCGGCGCGGCTGGGCCACCGGCGACTTCAAGCTTCCCAAGATCGTGGCCGGCCCGGACGCCATGACCGAGCTGGCGCAGTGGCCGTGCGACATCGTGCTCAACGGGGTGGTCGGCTCGCTGGGCCTCGCTCCTACGCTGGCCGCGCTGCGCGGTGGTCGTACTCTCGCGTTGGCCAACAAGGAGTCGCTGGTGGCCGGCGGCCCGCTGGTCAAGGCTGCGGTGACGCGGCCGGGGCAGATCGTGCCGGTCGACTCGGAGCACTCGGCGCTGGCCCAGTGCCTGCGCTCCGGGACGCGCGGTGAGGTGCGACGGTTGGTCGTGACGGCCAGCGGTGGGCCGTTCCGGGGTCGGCGGCGCGACGAGTTGACGCAGGTCACACCCGAGCAGGCCCTCGCGCACCCGACGTGGAACATGGGGCCGGTCGTCACGATCAACTCCGCGACCATGGTCAACAAGGCGCTTGAGGTGATCGAGGCGCACGAGCTGTTCGACGTGCCCTACGCCGACATCGTCGTGATGGTGCACCCCCAGTCGGTGATCCACTCGATGGTCGAGTTCGTCGACGGGTCGACGATCGCCCAGGCCAGCCCACCGGACATGCGGCTGCCCATCGCGCTCGGCATCGGCTGGCCGGACCGGGTGCCCGAGGCCGCCACCGCCGTCGACTGGACGGCTGCGCACACCTGGGAGTTCGCGCCGCTCGACGACGCGGCGTTCCCGGCCGTCGCGCTGGCCAAGGCCGCCGGGGAGGCCGGGCGTAGCCGCCCGGCGATCTACAACGCGGCGAACGAGGAGTGCGTGGCCGCGTTCGTGGCGGGCCGACTGCCGTTCCTCGGCATCGTCGACACCCTCGAACGCGTGTTGGAGGAGGCTCCGGACTTCGACGAACCAGGTACCGTCGAGGACGTGCTCGCGGCCGAGTCGTGGGCACGCGCGCACGCGCAGGAGATCATCGCGGGTTCGGTGGAAGGAGCTTGATGTCGTACCTGCTCGGGGTGGTCCTCTTCGCCCTGGCCATTCTCATCTCGGTGAGTCTGCACGAGGCGGGGCACCTGCTGACCGCCAAGATGTTCGGGATGAAGGTCACCAAGTACTTCGTCGGTTTCGGCCCCACCCTCTGGTCGTTCAAGCGCGGCGAAACCGAGTACGGCGTCAAGGGCATTCCGCTCGGCGGTTTCTGCAAGATCGTCGGGATGACCCCGCAGGACGACGACGTCGAGCCGGGCGACGAGTCGCGAGTGATGTGGCGCTACCCGGTGTGGAAGCGGACGATCGTGATGGCCGCCGGGTCGATCACGCACTTCGCGCTCGCCCTGGTCACCATCTGGATCCTCGCCGTCTCCGCCGGCCTGCCCAACCCCGACTTCCCGACCACCGACGCGCAGGCCCGCCAGGAGCCCGCCGTCATCCAGCTCAGTGAGTGCGTGGTTCCGGAGAACGCGGTGCGGGCGTGCACCCCGGCCGACGCGGCCAGCCCGGCCGCCCAGGCGCAACTGCGCAACGGGGACCGGATCACCTCGGTCAACGGCACCCCGATCAACTCCTACGGCGACCTGCTCACCACGCTGCGCGGGCTCAAGCCGGGCGACACCGCGCAGATCGCGTACGTCCGCGACGGGCAGCCGGGCACCACCAGCACGGTGCTCGCGCAGACCCAGCGTCCGCCGCTGGACGACCCCAAGGGCGCCGCCGCGCCGGTGGCCGCGCTCGGTGTCGGGCTCGTCCCCAGCACGCCCACTCGCGTGACGTACGGTCCGGTCGGCGCCTTCGGCGCCACCGCCGACTTCACCGGTCAACTGGCCGTCGGCACCGCCCAGGCGCTCCAGCGCCTCCCGCAGAAGGTCCCCGCCCTGTGGACCGCCCTCACCGGCGGCGAGCGGGACGTCGACACCCCGATCAGCGTGGTCGGCGCCAGCCGACTCGGCGGCGAGGCGGTGGAGAACAACGCCTGGCTGGTCTTCTTCATGCTCTTCGTGTCGCTGAACTTCTTCATCGGCGTGTTCAACCTGCTGCCGCTGCTCCCGGTGGACGGCGGCCACATCGCCATCGCCTGGTTCGAACGGGCCCGCTCCTGGGTCTACGGTCGGATCGGCCGGGCCGACCCCGGCCGGGTGGACTACCTCAAACTGATGCCCTTCACGTACGTGGTGATCCTGATCGGTGGCGCGTTCACGCTGCTGACCATCGCCGCGGACGTCGTCAACCCCATCACGCTCTTCTCAAGGTGAGTGCCTGAAGTGACCGCTATCAGTCTCGGTATGCCCGCCGTGCCGCCCCCGCCACTCGCTCCCCGTCGGGCCAGCCGCCAGATCATGGTCGGTTCGGTTCCGGTCGGTGGTGGTGCGCCGGTGTCCGTGCAGTCGATGACCACGACCCTCACCTCCGACATCAACGCGACCCTTCAGCAGATCGCCGAGCTGACCGCGTCCGGCTGCCAGATCGTCCGAGTGGCGGTGCCGTCCCAGGACGACGTCGAGGCGCTGCCCGCGATCGCCAAGAAGTCGCAGATCCCGGTGATCGCCGACATCCACTTCCAGCCCAAGTACGTCTTCGCCGCGATCGACGCCGGCTGCGCGGCGGTCCGGGTCAACCCGGGCAACATCCGGCAGTTCGACGACAAGGTCAAGGAGATCGCTCGTGCCGCGGGGGCGGCGGGGGTGCCGATCCGGATCGGCGTCAACGCCGGATCGCTGGACAAGCGCCTGCTGAGCAAGTACGGCAAGGCCACCGCCGAAGCGCTTGTCGAGTCGGCGCTGTGGGAGTGCTCGCTGTTCGAGGAGCACGGGTTCCGTGACATCAAGATCTCGGTCAAGCACAACGACCCGGTCGTGATGATCCGGGCGTACCGGCAGCTCGCCGAGCAGTGCGACTACCCGCTGCACCTCGGCGTCACCGAGGCCGGGCCGGCGTTCCAGGGCACCATCAAGTCGGCGGTCGCCTTCGGCGCCCTGCTGGCCGAGGGGATCGGCGACACGATCCGGGTGTCGCTGTCCGCCCCGCCGGTCGAGGAGATCAAGGTCGGCAACCAGATCCTGGAGTCCCTCGGCCTGCGTGAGCGGGGCCTGGAGATCGTCTCGTGCCCGTCCTGCGGCCGGGCCCAGGTGGACGTCTACAAGCTCGCCGAGGAGGTCACCGCCGGCCTGGAAGGGCTGCCGGTGCCGCTGCGGGTCGCCGTCATGGGCTGCGTGGTCAACGGTCCGGGCGAGGCCCGGGAAGCCGACCTCGGTGTCGCCTCCGGCAACGGCAAGGGCCAGATCTTCGTCAAGGGGCAGGTCGTCAAGACGGTGCCCGAGGCGCAGATCGTGGAGACGCTGATCGAGGAGGCGCTGCGGATCGCCGACGAGATGGGCGCCGAGCTCCCCGAGGAGCTGCGCGGGCTGGTCACCGGCCCGACCGTCACCGTGCACTGATTTTCCATTTGGAAAAAGCGGCCGTTCCCCGTGCGGGGAACGGCCGCTTTTTTCGTTTGTACTGATCCTGCGCTCTCGCGCTGTGCTGCCCGTGCCGTGATGTGCCGTGCCGTGCCTTGGTGTGCGTGGCGCGGCGTCACTCGGATTCGGCGAGGATCGCGTACAGCTTGCGTCGGGTCTCGTCGAGCACCTGGGCGGCCCGCTCGCGCTGGTCGTCGGTGCCGTTCATCATCACCTGGCGCAGCGCGTTCATCGCCTGCGCGCCGGAGTCACGGATGTCGTGCCAGCTGCTCACCGTGCCCTGGGCGACGTCCGCCCACGGTGGGGTCTGCGCGGCCTCGGTGGCCTCCGCCTGACCGGCCTCGGTGACAGTGAACCGCTTCCGCCCGCCACCGGACTCCTCGGTGCTGGCGACGATCACGCCCTCGTCCTCCAGTAGCTGGAGGGTGGGGTAGATCGAGCCGGGGCTCGGCCGCCACGCACCGCCGGTGCGGGAGTCGATCTCCTGGATCATCTCGTAGCCGTGCATCGGCCGCTCGGTGAGCAGGGCCAACACGGAGGCTCGGACGTTGGGGCGTCGGCCCCGACCCCGTCCACGGCCCCGGCCGCCCCAGGGGCCGCCGTGTCCGTGCTCGTGGCCGTGCGGACCGGGCGGAACCGGCGGGAAGCCGAACCCCCGCATCCGGGCTTCGTGCATCGGGTGGTGCTGTCGGTGGAACCTCATCGGGCTCTTCCTTCCGTAGGACTATCGCTGATGCATCAACGATATATCGGCAATGCATCGTCGACAACCCTCGTCTACCAAACCGTACGTACGTCTTGTTAGGGTGTCGGTCATGCGCCTGCTTCCCCCGCCGGGTCCGGCCCGGGTCCTCACCCTCGGCACGCTGGTCAAGACCGTCGGGCGGGGCCTCTGGCTCGTCGCCAGCGCGCTCTTCCTCACCCGTTCGGTCGGCCTGTCGGCCACCCAGGTGGGCATCGGGCTGACCATCTCTGCCCTGGTCGGTGTCCTGGCCAGTGCCCCGAGCGGCTACCTGGCCGATCGCGTCGGCCCACGCGGTGTGCAGGTCGGCGCGCTGTTCGTCGCCGGCACCCTGACCGTCGGCCTGATCGCCGTCCGGTCGTTCCCCACGTTCGTGCTGGTGGGAGCGGCGACCGCGCTCGCCGACGCGGTCGAGCGCGGTGCCCGCGGCGCGCTGATCGCCGGAGCCGTCCCAGCCGACCAGCGGGTCCGCACCCGCGCCTACCTCCGAGCCACCACCAACGTCGGGATCTCCGTCGGCGCCGTCCTCGGCGGCTTCGCCATCGCCGCCGACACCCGAACCGGCTACGTCGCGCTGATCCTGGCCTCGGCGGCGACATCACTGGCCGCAGCGGTGGTCTTCCTTCGACTGCCCGCCATCGCCCCGGTCGCCGCCCCGACGCACGGCCCTCGGCTGGTCGCCCTACGGGACCGCCCGTTCCTCGCCTTCACACTGGTCGACGGGCTGATGTCGATGCACTTCAGCCTGCTCACCATCGCCCTGCCGCTGTGGATCGCCGGCCACACCCGGGCCCCCGCCTGGATGATCTCCGCGTTGACGCTGGTCAACACAGTGCTGGTCGTGCTCCTTCAGGTACGGGCTGCGGGCACCGCCGCCACCCTGCCCGGAGCCGCCCGGGCCGCCCGCCGAGCGGGCGTGGCCATCGCCCTGGCCTGCGTACTCTTCGCCGCCAGCGGCGCGGTGCCCACCGCCGGCGCAGTGGGCCTGCTCGGCCTCGGGTCACTCGCGCACGTCACCGGGGAGCTGTGGCACTCCGCCGCCGGCTGGGGGATCTCCTTCGGGCTGGCACCAGCGGACGCCCAGGGGCAGTACCAGGGGACTTACGGCATGGGCTACGAACTGGGCAAGATGCTCGCACCGGTGGTGGTGACCAGCCTCGCACTCGGCTGGGGCGTACCTGGCTGGCTCGTACTCGGTGCCCTGTTTCTCCTGCTCGGAGCCCTGGTTCCCCCGGTCGTCCGGTGGGCCGGACGGACCCGGCCGAGCAGTGGGCCCGCAGAACCGGTGCCGGCCTCGTCACTCGACCGGCGGAGCGGGGGGTCGATCTGGCAGGCTGATAGTCGTGCTGACGGTGCCGGTACGCCAACTGGGGGAATCGGAGCGCCGCGCGGTCGAGCGACTGCTCGACCATGACCCGTTCGCGGGCGCGCAGGTCGCCGAGCGGATCGCCGCGCGCGGACTCTCCTGGTGGAGGGCCGAGGGCAGAATCCTGGGGTACGGGGCTCGCCGCAACCTCGAGTCACTCTGCTGGCTCGGCGGCAACCTGACCCCGGTACTGGCCAGTGACGCCGCGGTGGCTGCCTTCGCCGACCTGCTCGCGGGCGAGGAGCGACTCTGCTCCTCCATCGTCGGCCGCGCCGATGCCGTCCTCGGGCTGTGGGACCGCCTGTCCGACACGTGGGGGCCAGCGCGAGACGTTCGCCCCAATCAGCCACTGCTGGTCACCGACACGCTGCCGCCCGTACCGGCCGATCCGGAGGTACGCCAGGTTCGCTCCGGCGAGGTCGACCGGCTCTTCCCGGCGGCGGTCGCCATGTACACCGAAGAGGTCGGCGTCTCCCCGCTGGCCGAGGACGGCGGCCGCAGCTACCGCCGGCGGGTCAACGACCTGGTCCGGACCGGTCGCGCGTACGCCCGCGTCATCGACGGCAAGGTCGTGTTCAAGGCAGAGCTGGCCGTGGTGACCAAGCGGACGGCGCAGATCCAGGGCGTCTGGGTGGCACCGGAGTGGCGAGGCCGGGGGATCGCCACCGCCGCCATGGCAGCCGTGGTCCGCGACGCGCTGCTGCGGGTCGCCCCCACCGTGAGCCTGTACGTCAACGATTTCAACCTCCCGGCCCGCCGCGTCTACGAGCGCTGTGGCTTCCAGCCGATCGGCACCCTGGCCACCGTCCTCTTCTGACCGGTTGCGGGTTGGCTCACGGCCCGTGGAAGTTGCAGGATTAGTTCCCGCCAATTGTTGCCCCGGTTGCCATCGAAGATTATGGCTCGATAACGGGGTGTGATCCTGAGCGGGGGAACGTTCTTGGGGATCACTTGCGAGTCTTGCTGCCCGCTTGGCCGTCATGCCCCTTCGCCTATCGTGGGAGGGAAAAGTATGACCAAGAAACTGTTCGCCACGCTCGCGGTCGCAGCCACCGCCTCGTTCACGCTGGCTGTTCCGGCGGCCGCTCAAGCCGACGGCAACTCGGCGCTGGCCCGATGTAGCTCGGGACGATTCTGCAACTGGACGGGCGCGAACTTCTCCGGTTCCCTGATCCAGAACATCTCGCCCACGGGCACGTCCGTCTGGTGCGTCAACATGCCGACCGGGACGCGATCGATGAGCAGCGGCACCAACCTGACCCTCAGTGCCAACCAGAACCGCTGTGAGAACGCTGGCGGATCGGCGACGGCGGTCAGCCCCGGTCAGGACAGGGGATCGTTCTCCTTCGTGGTCAACTCCGTGTCCTACTGCGGGGTCTGCCGCCAAAACCACGCCGCCACCTCGGCGGGCTAATTAATTCTGACCGGCTGCTTCATTAGCCAATTCGGAGTCGTTCGCTGGCCCTGGCATTCGGTGGCCGGCGAACGACTCCGAGCCGCTCAATCGCGAATGGTGCCTTCAACGTCGCCCCGTGCACGAAGCAGTCCACGACGCCACGACCCGATGCTTTTCACGCCCGCCCAATGGACGTTAAGTAAGAGCATCCGTACTGTGTGAGGGGTGTTGAGTAGACCGCTCGGCAGACTGCAGCACCCGGCAGGAACAGGCGGATGAGCATCCGCTGGTCCACCATCGGTCACACGGTGCGCCTGACCGTCACGGGGGCGCGTCGGTGGCTTGCGCTTCCCGACCGCCGTCCCGTCACTGTGGCTGCCGTGGTGCTCATCGCGCTGCTGGTAGGGGCCTTCGGTGCCGCAGCCGGCTCATGGCTGAGTACGTGTGCCGTGGCCGACCTGCCCAGCGAGGCAACGCAGGCCGACCTCAGTCGGCGGGCCACCGGCGTCGACGAGGCGCCGGTCGTTTCGCGTGAGACGTCCCCTCGGACGGCGGCAAGATTCGCTGCCGACACCACGCTGGCCACCGGTTGGGATTCCGCCCAGGCCCGGCAGCGCTACGCCGCGGCCGGCTGGTCAGTCTCCCCGTTGACGGTCACCGACGACCAGGCGAGCGTGCTGTATCCCGGCGACAAGGCCGTCAGCTACCTTCCAAGCCGATACGCCCGCTTCACCGCCGAGTCGCGCGGGTTGGTCATCGAGGTCAGCGGCGGGTTCGTCGGTGCGGACGGCGTCGTGAGGCTGGCCGGTTGGGCCGCCGATTCGCCAGTGGTGCCGGCCCTGACAATCGCCGGCGCGGCCTTCGGGCTGATCACCGGATGGCTGTTAGCCGTGACGACGATGCGACGAGTCCGCCCAACGCACCCCGCGCACCGGTCCACCGTGAGCGCGTTGACGGCCACCGCCCTGCTCGTGCTGGCGGCACCTGCCATCGCTCTGTACGGCAACCTCGTACGCACGTTACGCCCACACGTCGACACCAGCGGCCCGGCCGCCACCGTGCACAGCGCTCTGACTCCCGACCCCTACTGGTCAGCCGCTCCCGCCTGGCTGCTCCCGGGCCTCACCGTCGCTGGCGGCCTGATCGCCGTCATCACGCTGGTTCTCGCTGCCTCGACACGGCTGAGTCGCGTCTGCACGGTCGACAGCCCGGCTGGTGTCGGCGACTGGGAAGCCGCGGCCAGCACAGTCGAGGCGTCGATCGAGGCGGCACGAGTCGACCGCGACGCGGCGCAGCGGCTGCTGTTCCTCTCCGCATACCCGGACTGGACACCGGGCTCCCTGGACCGGATGCGCGAACGGCTGATCAACGCCGGCGTGCCCGCAGACTTCCTGACGACGTCGAACCAGTCCAGGCCGGATCGGCCCTGACCCGTCGTCGTCGGCGGCGGCGGAGGATCCCTGTGCTGGCCGAACCACTGGCCGGACTGATCCACTCGGCTTCAGTGATATCGCGGTCTCCGGGGCGGTCTGACACCCCCACCTCAGGAAAACCGAGTCGATCATCATCATGCCGCCGAGCCGGGCCGTGCGTCACGTGGTGGTCGACGTAGCCACCGATTGTGGAATGGGCGGACGCCCAGCTCAGAGGCCGGAAAATCGGTTGAGTTGACGGGTTGGTGCCGGCAGGCTGAGGTCTCCGCCACCCACGTCCCGGAGGACTTTCATGCGCCTGCTCCGTGATCTGTGGGGCACTTCGACCCGTCGTGTGACGATCGTGGCCGTCCTGATCGTGCTGGGCGCTGCGGGGCAGGCGGGTGCGTCGGCGCTGGCCGGCGCGGTGCTGGTGCACCGTTCGGCTGGCTTCTTCGCCGTACTGGCCGCGGCCCTGGTTGCCGTGGTCCTCAGCGACCTCGCGGTGAGTCTGCTGATGGCCGGCCTGACCGCGGACTGGTCCGCCGACGTGCGTCGCCGGCTCTGCCGCGTCGCTCTCGGGCAGGACCTGCCCACCCTGGAGACCACTCCGGTGGGCGAGTTGCTGGACCGGATCGACGGGGACGTCTATCAGGTGGCATCGGCAATTCGTAACCAGGGCACCCGGCTCGCCCAGGGCCTCTGCGTAGGTCTGTTGTCGATGGTCGTGGCGGTGTTCGTGTGGTGGCCGGCCGGGATCGCGATGCTGCTGCTCACTGTGGTGCTCGCGGTCGGCCTGCGCCGACCCACGGCGCGGATCGGCCCGGCCCGGATGGCCGAGGAGGAGGCGTGGTCCGACCTGGCCGCCGTGATGGAGGAGGCGGTGCACGGCCAGGACGACGTACGCACCAGTCTGGCGCGGCCGTACGTGCTGCGGTTGTACGCCCGGCGGGCCTCCGCCGTGTTGTCCCGTGGCCTGGTGGTCTGGGTGCTGTCCGCCCGGG
Source organism: Micromonospora sp. CNZ322 (assembly GCF_007827755.1). Lineage (NCBI taxonomy): Bacteria > Bacillati > Actinomycetota > Actinomycetes > Micromonosporales > Micromonosporaceae > Micromonospora > Micromonospora sp. CNZ322. The sequence goes on along the minus strand of NZ_VITD01000001.1, from coordinate 51,435 downwards.
TGGCGACGGTGGCCACCGCGACGATCCGGGCAGGCATCGGCGCTGTGGTGCTCGGCGGTGCCTGGGCGTTGGCCACCGGTCGGATCGACGCCGCCCGGCTGACCGCCATCTGGCTGCTCGCCCTGGCCTTCGGGGCGACCGCGGAACACGTCAGCCGGATGGTGCCGGAGATCCAGGAGGCGCTCGGTGCGTGGGCGCGGGTGCAGTTGCTCTACAAGGCCCGGCAGGAGCCGGTCGGCGGGGCCAGCCCGAGCGAGGGTGACCTGCGCATTCGGGACCTGACATTCGGGTACGGGGAGAGTGACCGGGGGGCCGCGCTGCGCGGGCTCAGCCTCACCTTCGCGCGCGGTCGTTCGTACGCGCTGATCGGGCGGACCGGTTCGGGCAAGTCGACGCTGGCGAAGGTGCTCACCCGGGCGGTCGACGTGCCGCCGGGCACTGTCTTCCTCGGCGGCACCGACCTGTGCGACCTCGACGTCGAGCAGCTGCGCCGCTGGGTGGCGTTGGTGCCGCAGCGCACCGAGATCTTGGCCGGCACGCTCGCCGAGAACGTGGCGCTCTTCGACCCGGAGTTGCTCGAGGCGGCGGCTCGGGCGCTCGACGAGCTGGGCCTGGCCGGCTGGATCGCCGAGCTGCCGGACGGGTTGACGACCCGGCTGGGGGAGGGCGGGCACGTGCTCTCCGCCGGTCAGGAGCAGTTGGTGGCGTTCGCCCGGATCCTGGTTCGGGAGCCGCACGTGGTGATCCTCGACGAGGCCACCGCTCGGCTGGACCCGGTCACCGAGGCGCGGGTGCAGCGGGCCACCGAACGCCTGCTGCGCGACCGGATCGGCATCGTCATCGCGCACCGACTCTCCTCGGTGCGCCGCTGTGACGAGGTGGTCGTTTTGGCCGACGGCGCGGTGGTCGAGGCCGGTCCGCTGGAGTCGTCGACCCGCTTCGCGGAACTGTTGGCGACCAGCCACGCTGCCGCGTACGCGACTGTGGCGCCGGCCGGTCGCACCGGCGTCGGCACCGACCTGCTGGTCGGGCCCGGCCCGGACGCGTGGCCGAGCGAGCCGGCGCCCGCGCGGGGCGAGCCGGTCGCGCCGACCGAGCATGCCGCCGCCTGGCCGAGCGAGCCGGCGCCCACGCGGGCCGAGCCGAATGGGCAGACCGTGCGGGCGACACCGCAGGACGGCACGCAGGGCGCGGTCGGGCCGACCCGGGCCGACCCGCCGCCGCTGCCGCCGGTGCCGCCGGCCCGGACGCTGCGGGAGATCTTCCGACTCTGCACCAACGATCCCCGGTACGGTGCGGCCGCGATCGTGCTGTTCCTCGGGCTCAGCCTGCTCGGGCTGGACGGCCCGGTGCTGCCCTGGCTCTGGGCGGACCTGGTCGACGGGACGGGCAACCCGTACCTGCCGGCGGTGGGGATCGTCGCCGGGTTGCTGGTCACCCTGCCGCTGCCGTTCTACACCCACGTCTGGTTCCCGCAGTGGTGGGTGCGGCAGATGCTGCGGATCGGCCTTCGCCTGGTGCACGGCCAGACCGGGCCGCGTCGGGTCAGCTCACACACCCCCGCCGAGGTGGTGGCGCAGGGCGGGGACACCGAACGGGTGGTCCAGCTCGCCGACAACGTGCTGGACCAGACCGTCGCGCTGGTGCTCGTGGTCGCCATGACGGCGGTCACCGGCAGCGTCGTACCCGGGCTGTTCTTCCTCGGCACGATGGTCGTCTCCGGGCTGGCCGCGACGTTGTTCGGGCCGAAGCTGGAGCGTGCGGCCCGGGCGACGGTGGCGGCGCGGGCCTCCTTCGCCACGGCGCTGGTCTCAGCGCTCTCCGCGGCGCGGACGGTGAAGCTCGCCGGCGCGACCACTGCGGTGCTGCGCCACCTGGCGGGCCTGGACGTGCTGCGCAGCGACCGGCAGCGGCGGGAGATCTCGGTGCAGGTGTGGGCGCGCTCCACACCGTCGATGGCCAGTGGGCTGTTGCCGATCGGCGCCTGGGCGCTCTACCTGAACGGCTCCCTCTCCGCCGGGGCGGTGCTGGTGGCCGTCTCCACCCTGGGCGCGGCCCGCTGGTTCGCCTGGACGACGGCGTCGTTGATCTCGCAGCTGCCCTCGGCGCGGGTCTGGACCCGGCGCACGGCGGCGATGACCGGGGTGGGCGCGTACTCCGCGGGGGTGCCGGAGGTCGACCTGACCGCCGGGACGGCGCCCGCGCCGACCATGCCGCCCCGGCATCCGCTGCGCCGGCTGGAGCTGCGCCGCTTCGGGGTGGTGCACTCCGACGGCACGGTGGCCGTCCGGGACGTGGACCTGACCGTGCAGCGGGGGCAGTTGGTGCTGGTCGTCGGGCCGGTGGGGTCGGGCAAGTCCTCGTTGCTGCGCGGGCTGGCCGGGATCGTGCACCACACCGGCGAACTGGCCTGGAACGGTGACCCGGTCACCGAGCCGGAGCTGTTCCTGCGTCCCAACCAGGTCGGCTACGTCGGTCAGTTGCCCCGGGTGCTCTCCGGCACGGTGGCCGACAACATCGCCCTCGGGCACCAGGTGGACGCGGCGGGGGCGGTCAGCACCGCCCAGCTCGACCATGACCTGGCCGCCGCAGGTGGTGGGCTGGGCCTGCTCATCGGGCACAAGGGCACCCGGCTCTCCGGCGGGCAGTTGCAGCGGTTGGCGCTGGCCCGGGCGCTGGCCCCGCGTACCGAACTGCTTGTCGCCGACGACGTGTCGTCGGCGCTGGACGTCACCACCGAGCTGGCGCTGTGGCAGGCGTTGCGCGGCCACGGGGTGACAGTTGTCGGCTCGACCGCGAAGCGCGCCGCGTTGGTCCGGGCCGACCACGTGGTGGTGCTGCTCGGCGGCACGGTGGCCGCCCAGGGCACCTGGCAGGACCTGGAAGGCGACTGGTCGCACCTGGCCGGCTGACCGACGGTCGGGCGGCCACTCACGCGGCGGCCGCCCGACCGGTCGGGATCAGGAGGCGCGGGCGTACTGGGCGGGGCCGGAGTACGCGACGCCGAGCTTCGCTGCGGCCCGGCGCGGCCAGTACGGGTCGCGCAGCAACTCCCGACCCAGCAGCACCAGGTCGGCCTCGCCGCTGGCGACGATCTGCTCGGCGTGCTCAGGCTCCACGATGAGGCCCACCGCGCCGGTCGGCACGCCGGCCTCGCGGCGGATCTGGGCGGCCAGCGGCACCTGGTAACCCGGGCCGAGCGGGATGCGCTGGTCAGTGCTCACCCCACCGGAGGACGCGTCGACCAGGTCGACGCCGACGCCGGCCAGCTCACCGGCGAGCACCACGCTGTCCTCGATCGTCCAGCCGCCCTCGACCCAGTCGGTGGCGGAGATCCGGGTCAGCACCGGCACGTCCTCGCCGACCGCGGCGCGCACCGCGCGGGCCACCTCCAGGGTGAGCCGCATCCGGGCGGGCCGGTCGCCGCCGTAGGAGTCGGTGCGGTGGTTGGTCAGCGGCGAGAGGAACTCGTTGAGCAGGTAACCGTGGGCGGCGTGGATCTCCACGGCGGCGAAGCCGGCGTCCAGGGCGCGTTCGGCTCCGGCCGCGAACGCCTCGACCACACCGGCGATGCCGGCCTCGTCGAGGCTGGTCGGCGTCCGGTAGTCGGCGGTGAACGGCTCCGAGCCGGGGGCGACGGGCGTCCAGCCGCCTTCGGCGTCCGGCACACCACCGCGCTCGGGTGCCCACGGCCGGTAGGTGGAGGCCTTGAAGCCGGCGTGCGCGAGCTGCACTGCCGGCACTGCGCCGTGGGCGGCGACGAACGCGGTCACCGGCTTCCAGGCGTCGACGTGCGCGCCGGACCAGAGGCCGGTGTCCTGCGGGCTGATCCGGCCCTCGGGGAGTACGGCGGTCGCCTCGGTCAGCACCAGGCCGGCACCGCCGACCGCGCGGCTGCCGAGGTGGATCAGGTGCCAGTCGGTGGGCAGGCCGTCGGGGCCGGCGGAGTACTGGCACATGGGTGCCATGGCGATCCGGTTGGGCAGTGTGACCCCGCGCAGGGCCAGGGGAGTGAACAGGGAGCTCATGGGGTCATCCTCTCCGACACGGCGACGGGCCCCCGGGGAGAGGGGCCCGTCGCCGTACTGGTGAATCGGTCAGGCAGGAACAGGGCTGAGCTCGGGCCGGGTGTCGGCGACCGGCTCCGGGTCGGTCAGGTCACGCCGGCCGGCGGACTCGTACGCGACGCGGTCGAGAGTGCCCTCGCGGGCGGCGACCACTGTCGGCACCAGCGCCTGCCCCGCGACGTTGGTGGCGGTGCGGATCATGTCCAGGATCGGGTCGATGGCCAGCAGCAGGCCGGCGCCGGCCAGCGGCAGGCCCAGCGTGCTGAGGGTCAGGGTGAGCATCACGATCGCGCCGGTCAGGCCGGCGGTGGCCGCCGAGCCGACCACCGAGACGAAGGCGATCAGCAGGTAGTCGCCGATGCCGAGGTCAACGCCGAACACCTGGGCCACGAAGATCGCGGCGAGGGCCGGGTAGATGGCGGCGCAACCGTCCATCTTCGTGGTGGCGCCGAAGGGCACAGCGAACGAGGCGTACTCGCGGGGCACACCGAGTCGCTCGACGGAGCGCTGGGTCACCGGCATGGTGCCGACCGAGGAGCGGGACACGAAGCCCAGCTCGATCGCCGGCCAGGCGCCGGCGAAGAAGCGCAGCGGGTTGAGGCGGCCGGCCAGGATCAGCACCAGCGGGTAGACCACGAACAGGACGATGGCGCAGCCGACGTAGACGGCTGTGGTGAACTTCGCCAGGGGGGCCAGCAGGTCCCAGCCGTACGAGGCGACGGCGTTGCCGATCAGGCCGAGGGTGCCGATCGGGGCGAGCCGGATGACCCACCAGAGCGCCTTCTGGACGATCTCCAGCAGGGAGCGGTTCAGCGCCACGAACGGTTCGGCGGCCTCGCCGACCAGCAGGGCCGCGGCACCGATGACGACGGCGAGGAAGACGATCTGGAGGACGTTGCCCTCGACGAACGCGCCGACCGGGTTGGTGGGCACGATGCCGGTGAGGAAGTCGGTCCACGAGCCGGTCTTCTTCGGCGCCGCGGCACCACCCAGGTCGAGGGTCACGCCCTTGCCCGGGTTGGTGAGCAGGCCGAGGCCGATGCCGATGCTCACCGCGATCAGCGCGGTGATGCCGAACCACATCAGGGTCTTGACGGCGAGCCGGGCGGCGTTGGCGACGCCGCGCAGGCTGACCACGCTGACCACGATGGCGGTGAAGACCAGCGGCGGCACGGCCAGCTTGAGCAGTTGGACGAAGAGGCTACCGACGGTGTGCAGGGTGCTGGTCAGCCAGCTCAGGTCGTTGCTGCGGGCAAGGAAGCCCAGCGCGACGCCGAGCACGAGGCCGAGCAGGATCTGCACGGAGAAGGGAATTTTGCGCAGGCTGAAGGGCATGAGGATGTATCCAATTGTCCGGTCCGATCGGGGCAGGCGTAGGAACGCGGCTAGCCCGGACAGATGCCACTGGCCTGCAGTCGGAGATCGACATACAGGCGGACAGTGAGGCCCCAGACATTGGTCATCGCTGGCCGACGATACGCCGATTCCCGCTCATCGGAAGGACCGAACAGCGTGAGGCTCCTTACAGAGGGCCAGCGCGGTGGCGGTACTCACGCCCCACAGCACCGCGAGGGCGAGGATCAGCCGTTCCAGCACCCCCACCACCGGGCCTCGGCCGATCACGAGCATCGCCAGCCCCACAGTGGCGCAGAGCGGCAGGGCCAGCGCGGCGGCCATGCCGGCCAGCCGACGCACCGTCCGGCCGGCCGGCCCGGAGACCGCCAGCGTGATCATGGCGAAGACCACCGCAGCGGTCGCCGCGATGCTCGCGCCGCCGTGCACCAGGTCCGCCGCCGTCGCGCGCTCGAACGGTGGCAACGGGCAGCCGCCGGAGCAGGTCACCGCCCCCGACACGGCGGTGAACACGGCCCCGGTGGCGAGCAGCCCCGGGGCCGCCGCCCACACCCCGGGGGGCAGCGCCGCGCCGATCAGCAGCAACGCGCCGGCAAGGGCAAGGATCCCGATCCGGTACGTCGCGGCGTGGGCGCTGCCGGCGATGCCCGCCTCGCTGACGTACCCGGTGAACCCTGGACCGGGACCGGCGATCACGGCGAGCGTCACCGCCACCGCACCGGCCAGGGTGCAGCCGGCCGCCGCGGACCCGGCGACCCGGCGGGCGACCTCGCCGCGGGCCCTCGACACGGTCGGGGCGGCCGGCCGACCCGGCTCAGCCACGCCCGTGCGGCGTGCTCCAGCCGGACTCGTCCGGCCCGAGTGGCACGATGCCGCTGGGATTGATCTCCCGGTGTGTGCCGTAGTAGTGCCGCTTGATGTGGTCGAAGTCCACCGTCTCGCCGAAACCCGGCGTCTGGAACAGGTCCCGGGCGTACGCCCAGAGCACCGGCATCTCGGTCAGCTTGTTGCGGTTGCACTTGAAGTGCCCGTGGTACGCGGCGTCGAAGCGGACCAGCGTGGTGAACAGCCGCACGTCCGCCTCGGTGATCGCGCCGCCCATCAGGTAGCGCTGCCCGGCCAGCCGATCGGAGAGCGCGTCCAGCCGGGCGAAGAGCGCCCGGAACGCCTCGTCGTACGCCTGCTGGGAGGTGGCGAACCCGCACCGGTAGACGCCGTTGTTCACGTCGGTGTGGATCTCGGCCATCAGCGCGTCCATCTCGGGGCGCAGTTCCACCGGATACAGGTCCGGCGCCCCCGCACGGTGCAGCGACCGCCACTCGGTGGAGAAGTCGAGGGTGAGCTGCGGATAGTCGTTCGTGACCACCCGGCCGGTCAGGGTGTCGACGAGCGCCGGCACTGTCACCCGGCCGGTGTAGTCCTGGTCGGTGGCCAGGTACGCCTCGGACAGGAAGCTCACGCCGAGGACCGGGTCGAAGCCGTCCGGGTCGAGGGCGAACGCCCAGCCCCGCTCGTCCCGGATCGGGTCGACGGTGCCCAGCGAGATTGCGTCGTCCAGCCCGAGCAGGCCACGCACGATCCTCGCCCGGTGCGCCCACGGGCAGGCCCGGCACCAGATCAGCCGGTAACGGCCGGCCTCCAGCGGCCAGCGGTCCTGCTCGTCCGGGCCGCCGCCGGGTGGCGAGGTGGAGTCGGCGGTGACCCGACCGGTGAACCGGTTCGGCTGGCGGACGAACGCTCCGCCGCCGCTGGTCTCTGCGCTGAACTGGGCCCGGGCCATGCCGTCAACCTATCCGTTGCCGACGCGGATATCCTGGCGGCCGGCAGCCCTCGTGACCCCGGTGGGCGTGCCCCACCCCCGCCGTCTGCACCCCCTAAGGACTCGCGATGACCGTGGCATACCTGGTGGCCGGTGTCCGCACCCCGATCGGCCGGTACGCGGGCGCGCTGGCCGGCGTCCGCCCCGACGACCTGGCCGCGCACGTGATCCGGGAACTGGTCGCCCGCCACCCGTCGGTGGACTGGGCGCGGGTCGACGACGTCGTGCTCGGCTGCGCCAACCAGGCCGGCGAGGACAACCGCAACGTGGCCCGGATGGCGGCGCTGCTGGCCGGCCTGCCCGAGGGGGTGCCGGGCAGCACTGTCAACCGGCTCTGCGGCTCGGGCCTGGACGCGCTCGCCACCGCCGCCCGGTCCATCGTCGCCGGGGACGCGGAGCTGGTGATCGCCGGCGGGGTGGAGAGCATGAGCCGGGCGCCGTTTGTCATGCCGAAGGCGACGTCGGCGTACTCCCGCTCGGCCGAGGTGTACGACACGACACTGGGCTGGCGGTTGGTGAACCCGTTGATGCGTGACGGGTGGGGGGTCGACTCGATGCCGGAGACGGCGGAGAACGTTGCCGCCGAGTACGGCGTGAGCCGGGCCGAGCAGGACGCCTTCGCGTACCGGTCGCAGCAGCGTGCGGCCAAGGCGCAGGCCGACGGCCGGTTCGCCGAGGAGATCGTGGCGGTGTCCGTGCCGGCCGGTCGTCGCGAGACCCGGCTGGTCGAGGTCGACGAGCACCCCCGGGAGACCTCGCTTGCGAAGCTGGCGGCGCTGCCCACCCCGTTCCGCGACGGCGGCACGGTGACCGCCGGCAACTCCTCGGGCGTCAACGACGGCGCTGTCGCGTTGCTGGTGGCCAGCGAGGCGGCGGTCGCCCGGTACGGCCTGACCCCGCTGGCCCGGATCGTCGGCGCGGCGGCGGCCGGTGTGCCACCCCGGATCATGGGGATCGGCCCGGTGCCGGCCACCCGCAAGCTGCTCGACCGCGTCGGCGTCGAGGTGGGCGCTGTGGACGTGGTGGAGTTGAACGAGGCGTTCGCCGCGCAGTCCGTGGCGGTGTTGCGTGAGCTGGGGCTGCCCGTGGACGCCGACCACGTCAACCCGAACGGTGGGGCCATCGCGCTGGGGCACCCGCTCGGCGCCAGTGGCGCGCGGCTGGCGCTGACCGCCGCCCTGGAGCTGCGCCGTCGCGGCGGCCGCCGGGCTCTGGCCACCATGTGCATCGGCGTTGGTCAAGGCATCTCGCTGTTGCTGGAGTCAGCCGCCTAGAGTGGTCCACACCACACGACCCGCGGGTCGACCGGTGCCCACGCGTGCCCGCTGCGCGCCCCCGACGCCGGTGCCGTCCCGCGCCGCGGCGATGAACTGGGGAGCACGCTGATGCCGGACGGACTGCCGACCGAGATCGATCTGACCAGGCCGAGCGCGGCCCGGGTGTACGACTACTTTCTGGGCGGAGCGCACAACTTCGAGATCGACAGGCAGTTGGCGGAGCAGATTGCCAGCATGACCCCGAATCTCGCCGCCACCATGCGCTCCGGCCGGGAGTTCCTGCGCCGGGCCGTCCGGGTGCTGCTCGACGCCGGCATCGACCAGTTCCTCGACATCGGCTCCGGAATTCCCACCGTGGGCAACGTGCACGAGGTGGCGCAGGGGGTGAACCCCAAGGCCCGCGTCGTGTACGTCGACATCGACCCGGTGGCTGTCGCGCACAGCCGGGAGTTGCTGGCTGGCAACGAGTTGACCGCTGTCATCCACGCCGACCTGCGTGAGCCGGAGCGGATCCTCACCGAGACCCGACAGCTCGGGCTGATCGACTTCAGTCGTCCGATGGGCATCCTGCTGGCCGGGGTGGTGCATTTCATCCCGGACGCCGACCAGCCCGAGGCGATCCTGGCCACCCTGCGGGCCGCGGCCGCGCCCGGCAGCTTCCTGGTCGTCTCCCACTCCACCTTCGAGGACCAGCCGCAGGAGATGTTGGACGCCCAGCGCCTCTCCGCCCGCACCGCCACCGAGATCACCCTGCGCTCCCGCGCCCAGGTCACCGGCTTCTTCGGCGACTGGACCGTAGTGGAACCGGGCGTGGTGCACATGCCTCTCTGGCGCCCGGACTCACCGTCCGACGTGGACGAGCACCCGGAGCGGTTCGGCGCCTTCGGGGGCGTCGCCCGGTACGACCAGCCCGCCGGCTGATCCCGTGGCCGCCGTCCCGGACCCCGCCGGGGTCGATTCCGGCCGGGACCCCGCCGGGGTCGTCGCCGGTCGGGCGGACGCCCAGGGGTACGCCGCCGACTGGGCCCGCGCGGTGCGCCGGCTCGGTTTCGTGCCGCTCAGCGTGGCCGAGACCGAGCGGCTGCTGCTGGCGCACACGATCCGACTGGCTCAGGCGGTACGGGCGGAGCCGTTCAGCGCCTACCCGGCCGAGGAGGTCGGGCGGGCGCTGGTGGAGGCGCACCTCACTGAGCCGCAGGCCCTGGAGTGGACGCTGCACGCGCTCGGCGCGACCTTCGGGCGTCGGGTGCTGTGCGACGGTGACCGGCCGGCCGACCTCGCCGACCGGATCGCGGCGTTGCAGGGCGGGCTGGCCGCCGGGTTCGCCCGTGCGCTGCGCGACCGCACCTTCAGCCAGCAGGAGCGGATCGCCCGGTCCGCCTGGCAGGCGCGCGACGAGGTCGAGCAGGCGCTACGCGAGAGTGAGGCGCGGTTCCGGGCGGTGTTCACCGGCGCCGCGATCGGGATCGGGATCGCCGGCGTGGACGGTCGGATCATCGACGTCAACCAGGCGTTCGCCGACATGCTCGGCTACTCGATCGAGGAATTGCGCGAGATCAACGTGGCGTCGCTGTTCCACGCCGACGACGCCGCCGGGATGTGGGAGCTCTACCAGGAGCTGATCGAGGGAAAGCACGACGCCGCCCGGGTGGAGAAGCGCTACCACCGTAAGGACGGCACAGTGGTCTGGACGGATCTCGCCGTATCGCTGATCCGGCACGATGGCCGGCCGCGATTCACCGTCGCGATGATCGAGGACATCACCGAGCGGTACGAACTCCAGCAGCGGCTGCGCTTCCAGGCGCTGCACGACCCGCTGACGGGGTTGCCCAACCGGACGCTGTTCTTCGAGACGTTGGGACGGGTGCTCGACACCGCGGGCACCGGGCAGCGGGTCGGGGTGTGCTTCCTCGACCTGGACGGCTTCAAGGCGATCAACGACAGTCTCGGCCACGACCTCGGTGACCGGCTGCTCGTGATGATCGGCCGGCGGCTGGCCGCGTGCGTGGCCGACCACGGCCACCTGGTCGCCCGGATGGGCGGCGACGAGTTCGTGATCCTCGTCGACGGAGGGGACGACACCGACGACCCGGTCGCCGTCGCGCAGGCCGCGCTGGCCGCCGTCGCGGCCCCGGTCCACGTCGGCGAGCACCAGTTGGCCGTCTCGGCCAGTGTGGGCATCGTGCAGTGCCCGGCCTCGGAAACCAGCGCGTCGGAGCTGATGAAGGCCGCGGACACCACGCTCTACTGGGCCAAGGCGGCGGGCCGGGGCCGGTGGGCGGTCTACGACCCCGAGCGCGGCGCCCGGGACATCGCCCGCTCGGCGCTGGTCGCCGGTCTGCCCGCCGCACTGGAGCGGGGCGAGTTCGTGCTGCACTACCAACCGATCGTGTCGCTGCTGGAGGGCACCATGCTCGCGGTGGAGGCGCTGGTCCGTTGGGAGCATCCGGAGCTGGGCCTGATCGGGCCGGACCGGTTCATCGGCCTGGCCGAGGAGACCGGCCTGATCGTCCGGCTCGGCGAGTGGGTGCTGCGGCGGGCCTGCGAGGACGCCGAACGGTGGTGGCGGGAGTTCCCCGACGCCAGGCTGGTGGTCAGCGTCAACCTGGCCGCCCGGCAGGCCGACGAACCGGCCATCGTGGACACCGTCGCCGACGCGTTGCAGACCAGCGGGCTGCCCGCGGAGCTGCTCCAACTGGAGCTGACCGAGAGCGCCGTGATGGGCAGTGCCGGTGAACCCCTGCGCAGCCTGCACCGGCTCGCCGCGCTCGGCGTCCGGCTGGCCGTGGACGACTTCGGCACCGGGTACTCCAACCTGGCGTACCTGCGCCGGTTGCCGATCCACTGCCTGAAGCTCGCCGGTCCGTTCGTCGAGGGCATCCGCGCGGACGGGACCGACGTGGCGGCCGACCACCGCGACGAACGGATCGTCGACGCGTTGGTCCGGTTGGCGCACGCCCTGGAGTTGTGGGTCACGGCCGAGGCGGTGGAGACCGGCGTGCAGGCGGAACGGCTGCGGGCGCTGCGCTGCGACACCGGGCAGGGCCGATACTTCGGTGCGCCCGCCCCGGCCGACGTGATCACGGCCCGGCTGCGCGGCGGAGCGTTGGCGTGAGTGGGGGACCGTTCCGGTCCGGAGGGTGGCGACGGAGGGTGGCGGCGTGGACCTGACGGACTCGCAGACGGCGGTGACAGTGGTGGCCGGCCTGGCCATCCTGGCCGGGTTGGCCGGCGTGGTGGTGCCCGGTCTGCCGGCGCTGCCGCTGTGCTGGGGCGGCGTGCTGCTCTGGGCGGTCTTCGGCGGCGCCGGCCTGGGTGGCTGGGCGGTGTTCGCCGCCGCCACAGTGGTCGCCGGGGGCGGCGCCGTGATCAAGTACGCGTGGCCGGGCCGGAACCTGAAGCGCACCGGTGTCCCGACGTCCACGCTGCTCGCCGGCGGGGTGCTCGGCATCATCGGCTTCTTCGTGGTGCCGGTCGTCGGCCTGGTGCTCGGCTTCGTCGCCGGGGTGTGGGCGGCCGAACGGCTCCGGCTGGGCAGTAACCAGCTCGCGTGGCCCTCCACCGTGCAGGCCCTGAAGGCCGCCGGCCTGTCGATGCTGGTGGAGTTCCTGGCCGGCCTCCTGGTCGCGGCCCTCTGGGTAGCCGGCCTCCTCCTGACCTGACCCACGCCTTTAGCGGGTTGATCAAGAGCTTTCGGTCGGGCACGGCCGGAAATCTGACGCAAACCTCTTGATCACGAGGGGGAGTGGGGCGCGGGGCACTTTTCGGGTACGGCGGAATGGCCGTACGTGAGAGAGAGGCGTGCCCCGCGCCACCGGGTCGGGCGGTCCGAGCGCCCGGGGTGGGCCCTTGTCGGGCCTGGTCACCGGTCCAGGATGCCGGCCGGGGAGGCCGATCGGCAACGCAATTAGCCCGACGGCGGTGAGATTCCCACCGACTACGTATTGACCGCCTTGATCGGCCGGGACGACACTTTGCCCACTCGCACGCGGAACCACCTCAGGGAGGTGTGCAGTGGCCACGACACCCGTGCCGACCGCCGAGCAACCAATGGACGAGGATGCCCGACGGCTCGCCGAACTCGGCTACAAACAGGAGCTGCGCCGCAAGTGGAGTGGCTTCTCCAACTTCGCCATCTCCTTCTCGATCATCTCGATTCTGGCCGGCTGTTTCACCACCTTCGGTCAGGCGTGGAACAACGGCGGGCCGGTCGCCATCTCCTGGGGCTGGCCGCTGATCTCGCTGTTCATCCTGATCATCGGCTTCTGCATGGCGGAGTTGGTGTCGGCGTACCCGACCGCGGGTGGGATCTACTGGTGGGCGGCCACCATGGGCCGCCCGGTGCACGGCTGGTTCACCGGCTGGCTGAACCTGATCGGTCTGGTGGCGGTCACCGCCTCGGTGGACTACGGCTGTGCGACGTTCCTCAACCTCACTCTGTCGGCGCTCTTCGACGGCTGGGCCGGGACGCTGCGTCAGGCGTTCGTTCTCTTCGTGATCATCCTGGTGCTGCACGGGCTGATCAACATCTTCGGGCACCGGATCATCGACGTACTCCAGAACGTCTCGGTCTGGTGGCACGTGGCCGGCGCGGCCGTCGTGGTCGCCATCCTGGTCTTCGTGCCCGACAACCACCAGAGCTTCCAGTTCGTGTTCACCGAGCGGTTCAACAACTCCGGCTTTGGCGACGGGGACATCGGCGGACTGACGTTCTGGTTCTACGTGCTGCCGCTGGGCTTCCTCCTGACCCAGTACACGATCACCGGCTTCGACGCCTGCGCGCACGTCTCCGAGGAGACCCGGGGCGCCTCCCAGGCCGCCGCCCGCGGACTCTGGCAGTCGATCTTCTACTCGGCGGTCGGCGGCTGGATCCTGCTGCTGGCGTTTCTCTTCGCGGCCACCGACGTCGAGGCGGTCAACGCCGCGGGCGGCTTCTCCGGCGCCATCTTCGAGTCCGCGCTGACCCCGGTCTTCTTCAAGATCGTCATCATCATCTCGACCATCGGCCAGTTCTTCTGCGGCATGAGCTGCGTGACCTCGATGAGCCGGATGGCGTACGCGTTCAGCCGGGACCGTGCCGTACCCGGATGGCGGCTGTGGTCGAGGGTCGACCGCAACGGCACCCCGGTCAACGCGATCATCGGCGCCACAGTGGCCGGCCTGGTGCTGACCCTGCCTGCGCTGTACGAGAGCTCCGCCGGTATCCCGATCGCCTTCTACGCGGTCGTCTCCGTCGCGGTGCTCGGGCTCTACCTGTCGTTCCTCATTCCGATCGCGCTTCGACTGCGGATGGGCGACCGGTTCGTCCCGGGGCCGTGGAGGCTGGGCCGCAAGTACAAGCTGCTCGGCTGGATCGCGGTGATCGAGATCGCGATCATCGCCGTCTACTTCGTGCTGCCGATCGTGCCCGCCGGGGTGCCCGGCAACGACGAGTTCACCTGGTCGGCGGTGAACTACGCGCCGCTCGCCGTCGGCGGGGTGCTACTGGTGGTCGCCGTCTGGTGGTACGCCTCGGCCCGCAAGTGGTTCACCGGTCCGGTTCGTACCGTCGAGGAACCCGCTGTGGCGGCCGACCCGGCGCCGGTCGACGGCCCGGTCTGATCGGCACCCGGCGGGACGGGCGGTGCTGCCGTCCCGCCGGCCGGCGGCCGGGTTTGCCGCACGTGCCGCCGGGGGCATTGACGGTGATCCGGTTTGCCAGTAGACCTTGGTGATGGAGGCCCGCGAATGAGGAAAGCTCCGCTCACGCTGGAACAACTGCGGGTCGCCGTCGCCGAGGGTGAGATCGACACCGTGGTGTTGGCCCTCGTCGACATGCAGGGCCGGTTGCAGGGCAAGCGGTTCCACGCGCCCTTCTTCCTCGACCAGGTGGTGACCAACGGCAGCGAGGGCTGCAACTACCTGCTCGCCGTGGACGTCGACATGAACACCGTCGACGGGTACGCGATGTCGAGCTGGGAACGCGGCTACGGCGACTTCGCGATGGTGCCGGACTTCGCCACGTTGCGCCGGGTGCCCTGGCAGCCCGGCTCCGCCCTGCTGCTGGCCGACCTGACCTGGCTCGACGGCTCGGGTGACGTGGTCGCCTCGCCCCGGCAGATCCTGCGCCGGCAGCTGGACCTGCTGGCCGAGCACGGGCTGACCGCGTACGCCGGCACCGAGTTGGAGTTCGTGCTGTTCCGCGACTCGTACGAGGACGCCTGGCAGCGTGGCTACCGCGACCTCACCCCGGCCAACCAGTACAACGTCGACTACTCGCTGCTCGGCACCGCCCGGGTGGAGCCGCTGCTGCGCCGCATCCGCGTCGAGATGGCCGGCGCGGGGCTCACCCCGGAGAGCGCCAAGGGTGAGTGCAACCTCGGGCAACACGAGATCGCCTTCCGGTACGACGAGGCGGTGGCCTGCGCCGACCATCACGTGATCTACAAGAACGGCGCCAAGGAGATCGCCGCCCAGGAGGGGATGTCGATCACCTTCATGGCCAAGCCGAACGAGCGGGAGGGCAACTCCTGCCACATCCACTTCTCACTGCGGGGCCAGTCCGGTTCGTCGGCGATGCTCGGCGACGGACCGGCGCACCTGTCGCAGACCGGGCAGCGGGTGCTCGCCGGGCTGCTGGCCACCATGCGGGAGTTCAGCTTGCTCTTCGCCCCGAACATCAACTCCTACAAGCGCTACCAGCCGGGATCGTTCGCCCCGACCGCGCTGCGCTGGGGTGTCGACAACCGCACCTGCGCACTGCGGGTGGTCGGGCACGGGCAGGGCATGCGCGTGGAGAACCGGGTGCCCGGCGCCGACGTCAACCCGTACCTGGCGATCGCCGGGCTGGTCGCCGGGGCGTTGCACGGCATCGACGGCGAGCTGGGGCTGGGTGCGGAGTGCACCGGCAACGCGTACGACGACCCGGAGGCCGAGCGGGTTCCCGGCACCCTGCGCGACGCCCTCGCCCTCTGGGAAGGTTCCACTGTGGCCCGGGAGGCGTTCGGCGCCGAGGTGGTGGCCCACTACGCCAACCAGGCGAGGGTCGAGCTGGCCGCCTTCGACGCCGCGGTGACGGACTGGGAGCTGACCCGTGGCTTCGAACGCCTCTGACCACGTGAGGATGGAGGTGGCGGTGTGACGGTCCTGGTGGACCCGGCTAGCGGGGTGGGGTTTCGGGAGGTTGCGGCGGCCTCGGTGGACGAGGTTGACGCGGCCATCTCGCGGGCGGCTGCCGCCTTCGAGACCTGGCGTCAGGTGGGTGCGGGTGATCGGGCACGGTTGCTGCGGCGGTTCGCCGCCGTGGTCGACGCGCATCTGGACGAGTTGGCAGTGCTGGAGGTGCGCAACTCCGGGCACACCGTCGGCAACGCCCGGTGGGAGGCGGGCAACGTCCGCGACGTCCTGGACTACTACGCCGGCGCGCCCGAGCGGTTGACCGGGCGGCAGATCCCGGTGCCCGGCGGGTTGGACGTCACCTTCCACGAGCCACTCGGTGTGGTCGGCGTGATCGTGCCCTGGAACTTCCCGATGCCGATCGCCGCCTGGGGGTTCGCCCCGGCGCTCGCCGCCGGCAACACAGTGGTGCTCAAGCCCGCCGAACTGACCCCGCTCACCGCGCTGCGCCTGGCCGAGTTGGCCCGCGAGGCCGGCCTGCCCGACGGCGTCTTCACCGTCATCCCGGGCGAGGGCTCGGTGGTGGGGGAGCGGTTCGTCACCCACCCGGCGGTCCGCAAGATCTGCTTCACCGGCTCCACCGAGGTCGGCACCCGGATCATGGCCGGCTGCGCCGCCCAGGTGAAGCGACTCACCCTGGAGTTGGGTGGCAAGAGCGCGAACATCGTGTTCGCCGACGCCGACCTGGAACGCGCCGCCGCGACCGCACCGGGCGCGGTCTTCGACAACGCCGGCCAGGACTGCTGCGCACGGTCGCGGATCCTGGTCCAGCGTTCGGTGTACGACCGGTTCCTGGAACTGCTCGAACCGGCGGTACGCGCGGTTCGGGTCGAGGACCCGTCCCGCGACACCGCCGAGATGGGCCCGCTGATCTCCGCCGCCCAACGGGACCGGGTAGCCGGTTACCTCGCCGGGGCGACTGTGGCCTTCACCGGCTCCTGCCCCGACGGCCCCGGGTTCTGGCACGCGCCCACAGTGCTGCTGGCCGACTCGCCGGCCGACCGGCACTGGCGGGAGGAGATCTTCGGCCCGGTGGTCTCGGTGCTGCCGTTCGACGACGAGGCGGACGCGGTCCGGCTCGCCAACGACACCGAGTACGGCCTCTCCGGCTCAATCTGGACCCGGGACGTGGGTCGGGCCCTGCGCCTGGCCCGCGCCGTCGACTCGGGCAACCTCAGCGTGAACTCGCACTCCTCGGTGCGCTACTGGACCCCGTTCGGCGGGATGAAGCGCTCCGGGCTCGGCCGCGAACTGGGCCCGGACGCGCTGCACTCCTTCACGGACGTCAAGAACGTGTTCATCGCGACGGAGGAGTGACGCCAGTGCAGGGTCGGTTGCAGGACCGGGTGGCCGTGGTCACCGGAGCGGGCAGTGGCATCGGGTTGGCCACCGTGCGGCGTTTCGCCGCCGAGGGGGCCCGGGTGGTGTGCGTGGACATCGACGCGGCGGCCGGTACGAAGGCCGCCGAGGAGTGCGGCGGAGAGTTCGTGGCCACCGACGTGGCCGACGAGTCGGCGGTACGCGACCTGTTCGACGGGGTGGCCGACCGGCACGGCCGGGTGGACATCGCGTTCAACAACGCCGGCATCTCCCCGCCGGACGACGACTCCATCCTGGACACCGGCCTGGACGCGTGGGAGCGGGTGTTACGGGTCAACACCACGAGCGTCTACCTGTGCTGCAAGTACGCCATTCCACACATGCGTCGGCAGGGCAAGGGCTCGATCATCAACACGGCCTCGTTCGTGGCGTTGATGGGTGCGGCCACGTCGCAGATCGCATACACCGCGAGCAAGGGCGGGGTGCTGGCGATGACCCGGGAGTTGGGTGTGCAGTTCGCCCGTGAGGGCATCCGGATCAACGCCCTCTGTCCCGGCCCGGTGGCCACCCCGTTGCTGCTGGAACTCTTCGCCGCCGACCCGGAGCGGGCCGCCCGTCGGCTGGTGCACGTGCCGATGGGACGCTTCGGGCAACCGGAGGAGATCGCCGCCGCGGTGGCGTTCCTGGCCAGCGACGACGCCTCGTTCATGACCGCCGCGCAGTTCGTGGTCGACGGCGGCATCACTGGCGCCTACGTCACGCCTCTGTGAGCGCGAGGAGTGAGCCGGGTTTGCGAGCCCCGCAGTCGCGAACCGTGCCAGCTATGAGAAGGCCGCTGATCGGGGTCAGCGCGTACGTCGAACCCGCCGACTGGGCGGTCTGGCGGGGTGTGCGGGCGGTGCTGGTGCCCGAGGCGTACCCGCGGGCGGTGGCGGCCGCGGGTGGCCGGGCGGTGGTCCTGCCACCGGACGACGTGGACGCGGACGTGGTGGCAGTCCTCGACGGGTTGCTGTTGGCCGGTGGCGCGGACGTCGGCCCGGGGCGGTACGGCCAGCCGCCCGACCCCCGTACCGAGGATCGGCCGGACCGGGACGCCGGCGAGTTGACAGTGTTGGCCGCCGCGCTCGCCGCCGAGGTGCCGGTGCTGGGCGTGTGTCGGGGGATGCAGTTGCTCGCTGTCGCGTACGGCGGCACCTTGCACCAGCACCTGCCCGACGTGGTGGGTCACGAGGCGCATCGCCCCGCGCCCGGGGTGTACGGGGCGCACGCGGTGCGGTTCGCGCCGGGGAGCCTGGCCGCCTCGGTGCTGGCCGGTGTCGACCAGGTCAACTCGTACCACCACCAGGCGGTCGCCGATCCGGGCCGGCTCACAGTGACCGGTTGGGCGGGGGACGGCGTGGTCGAGGCGGTGGAGGACCCGGCCCTGCCGTTCGTGCTCGGAGTGCAGTGGCATCCGGAGAACGAGTCGGATCCAGCCCCGATCACCGCGTTGGTGCAGGCCGCCGGCCGGCGGGTGTGACTGAGATCGCCCCCGCCCGTCGATGACACCGGTGGAAGGATCGGGGCATGGGCAAGGTTTATCCGGAGATCGACTGTCGACTGCGTGACTTCATCGTGGCGCAGCCGCTCTTCTTCGTGGCGACCGCCCCGTCCGGGGTCGAGGGGCACGTCAACGTGTCTCCGAAGGGCATGCGGGGCACGTTCGTGATCCTCGGCCCGCACCGGGTGGCCTACCTCGACTATCACGGCAGTGGGGCGGAGACCATTGCCCACCTGCGGGACAACGGCCGGATCACGCTGATGTTCTGTGCCTTCGACGGCCCGCCGAAGATCGTCCGGTTGCATGGTCGGGGCAGCAGCGTCGCGGTCACCGAGGACGCCTTCGCCGATCGGCTCGCCGAGTTTCCCGCACCGCCGGACGTGCACGCCGTCCGGGCGGTCATCACGGTCGAGGTGGAGCGGGTCAGTGACTCCTGCGGATACGCGGTGCCACTGATGGACTTCCGCGCCGAACGTGATCTGTTACTCACCTCACACTCTCGCCGCAGCGCCGATGATCTGGTCGCCTACCGGGCCACCAGGAACGCGGCAAGCATCGACGGACTGCCGGTCTTCTGACTCGTCAGAGCGTTCCGCCCGCCGCCGTTCGACGCCGCCGTCCACCCGCACTGTCCGGTGCCCGACGACCCAGGCGTACGTAACCAGCGTCCGTCGCTCGTGATGCGTTACGTTGCTGGTCCGCTGGGGTACAAGTCGAAGCACGGCGGGTGAAGATCAACGGTCGAGGGGTACGGCCGGAGCGGGAGGCTGCATGAGCTCGGCCCAGGGGGGCGCGGACATCGGGCATCCCGCCCTGTCCGGTCGCAAGACCCCGCCGATGCTGGCGGCCGCGTTCGCGGCCGGCGGCGAGATGGGCGAGCGGCTGGCCTCCTTCGACTGGTCCTCCGGTCCGCTGGGCGAGCCCGGTCAGTGGCCTCCGGCGCTCTCCAACGCGGTCGGCATGATGCTCGCCTCCAGCGCGCCGATCGTCATGTTCTGGGGCGACGAGCAGTTGGCCTTCTACAACGACGCCTACCGGCCGACCATCGGCGGCAAACACCCGGACGTGATCGGCCAACCGGCCCGCGCGAACTGGGCGGAGACCTGGCCGGTGCTCGGCCCGCTGCTCGACAGCGTCCGGAGCACCGGCCGCTCCTATCGGGGCGAGGACCATCCCTTTCTGCTGGACCGTTACGGCTTCGTCGAGCAGACCTACTTCAACGTCTCGTACGACCCGATCCGGGGGGACGACGGCTCGGTCAGTGGCGTCTACTGCATTGTCAGCGAGACCACCGGGCGGGTGCTCGGCGAGCGTCGACTGCGAGCGCTGTCCGAGCTGGGTGCCGAGCTGACCGATATCGGCAGCGCCACGGAACTGGGTCGGACCGCCGCCGGGGTGCTCGGCCGGCACCGGGCGGACGTGCCGTTCGCCCTGATCTATCTGGCTGACGACAACGACCAGCTCACCCTGGCCGGTTGCACCGGCACCACCCCGCCCGCCGTCGATGTCACAGCGCAGTTGTTGGCCCGGCTGACCGCCGATGGCGCGCCTGCCACGATCGAGGTGGCCGCTCTGTTCGACGCGTTGCCTGTCGACGCCGCCGACCAGGCCCTCGTGCTGCCGCTCACGGCGACCAACCAGACCGTCGGCGCGCTGGTCGTCGGCGTGGCCCGTCAGCTGCCGCTGAGCGACGACTACCGCGACTTCCTCGGCCTGGTCGCCGCCCAGATCTCCCGGGCGGTCGGCATGCAGCGGGCGTACGAACAGGAACGGGCCCGCGCCGCCGAGCTGGCCGCGCTGGACCGGGCGAAGACCAACTTCTTCGCCAACGTCAGCCACGAGTTCCGCACCCCGCTGACCCTGGTGCTCGGCCCGCTGGAGGACATGCTGGCCGACCCGGAGCTGCCCGCCGCCGAAACCGACCGGCTCACCATGATGCACCGCAACGCGCTGCGCCTGCTCAAGCTGGTCAACACAGTGCTGGACTTCTCCCGACTGGAGTCCGGTCGGCTCGCGGCCCGCTACCAGCCCACCGACCTCGCCGGTTACACCGCCCGGCTGGCCAGTACCTTCCGCTCGGCCATCGACCGGGCCGGGTTGCGACTGGTGGTGGACTGTCCGCCGCTGCCGACACCGGTCTTCGTCGACCGGGACATGTGGGAGAAGATCGTCCTCAACCTGGTGTCGAACGCGGTCAAGTTCACCTTCGACGGCGAGATCCGGGTGCGGATCCGGGCCGTCGAGGGCGCGGCCCGGCTGGAGGTGACGGACACCGGCGTCGGCATCGTGCCGGACGAACTGCCGCACGTCTTCGAACGGTTCCACCGGGTGCCCGGGGTGCGGGCACGCACCCACGAGGGCACCGGCATCGGCCTCGCGCTGGTCCGGGAACTTGTCGAGATGCACGGCGGTGAGGTCGGGTTGACCAGCAAGGTCGACGTGGGCAGCACCTTCACGGTGACCGTTCCGTTCGGCTCGGCGCACCTGCCGGCGGACCGGGTGGCGGCGTTCGACCCGCTGCCCGTGGGTGAGCCCGAGCAGGCCCGGCTCTTCGTGGCGGAGACCGCGCTGTGGGCCGGTGTCGCGTCGGCACCCGAGCTCGACCGGCAGCCGGCGAAGGGCACCTCGGCTGGCCGGATCCTGGTCGTCGACGACAACGCCGACCTGCAGGAACACGTCAGCCGGCTGCTCTCCCCGACCTGGGACGTGGTCACCGCGAACGACGGGCTCGATGCCCTGCCGCTGGCCCGCGAGGGCGGGTTCGACCTGGTGCTCACCGACGTGATGATGCCCCGGTTGGACGGGTTCGGGCTGGTGAGCGCGTTGCGCTCGGACCCGCGTACCCGGCATGTGCCGATCGTGCTGCTCTCCGCCCGTGCCGGCTCCGCAGAGGCTGTCGCCGGTCTCGCCGTCGGCGCCGACGACTACCTCACCAAGCCGTTCTCCGCGCAGGAGCTGATCGCCTGGGTCCGGGCCAACGTCGAGCTGGGCCAGCTGCGCGGGCAGATCATCCGCCGGCTCCGGGCGCTGGCCGACGCGGCGGTGGCGGTGAACACCGCCCGATCCACAGCCGATGTACTCCAGGTCGCCGCCCGGCACGCGTTGAGCCTCGTCGAGGCGGCTCGGGTGGTGGTCACCGCCGCAGAGGCGCGCTTCGAGGCGGACAGCGGCGGCACCACCGCCACCGACCCGTCCTTCGTGACCGAGCTGACCGGCACGACCGGCAAGCAACTCGGTGAGCTGCAGGTCTGGCGGGCAGCCGGCGACGAGGCGCAGGCCGACGACGCCGCGTTGACCCAGCTGGCCCGGCTCGTCGGGGTGCGACTGGAGAACGCCCAGCTCTACGAAGCCGAACACCGCATCGCCACCACCCTGCAGCACAGCCTGCTGCCCCGGTCGCTGCCTCAACTGCCCGGCGCGGTGGTGGCCAGCCGTTATCTGCCCGGCAGCGCCGACGTCGAGGTCGGCGGCGACTGGTACGACGCGATCGCGCTGAACGGCGACGAGCTGGTGCTGGTCATCGGCGACGTGGTCGGTAAGGGCGTCCGGGCCGCCGCAGCGATGGGGCAGCTGCGCAACGCGCTGCGGGCGTACGTGCTGGAGGGCTTCGATCCGGGTGAGTCGCTGACCCGGCTCAACCGGCTGGTCGGCTCCACCGAGGGCCGCTCCTTCGCGACGGTGGTCTGCCTGCTGTTCAACCCCCGCACCGGTCGGCTGCGGTACGCGAGCGCCGGTCATCCGTCCCCACTGTTGATCACCGGAGGCGACGTGGCGTTCCTGCACCATCGGGCGCTCGGTCCACCGGTCGGCGCCCTACCCAACGCGACGTACGAGTCGGTCGAGGGCGAGTTGCCGGCCGGCACTCGACTGCTGCTCTACACCGACGGGCTGATCGAGGACCGTCAGCTCGGCGTCGATGCCTCACTGGCCCAGCTGCGCATCGACGCGGCCAGCCCGAGTGAGCACGTGGTGGACCTGATCGACGCGGTCGTGGAGCGGGTCACCGTACGGCCGCGCCGCGACGACGTGGCGGTTCTCGCCCTGGAGGCGGCGGAGCTGAACCGCTTCGCGCTGCGGCTACCGGCGGACCCGACCCGGCTCAGCGTGCTCCGGAAGCGGCTGGAGGACTTCCTGATCGCGCACTCCGTCGGCGAGACCGACCTGTTCGACCTGACCGTCGCCGTCTCCGAGGCCGCCGCCAACGCCATCGAGCACCCGGTCCACCCCGCCGAGGCCATGATCAGTGTGGAGGTGGCCATCGAGGATCGGACGGTGACGGCCACGGTGCGCGACAGCGGACAGTGGCGGGAGTCGACCGGCTCCGGCTTCCGGGGCCGCGGCCTGGCCCTGATCAGAGCGCTGGGCGAACTGTCGGTACGGCGTACCGCTGAGGGCACCGAGGTGACGCTGCGCAGGCAGTTGCATGACTGACCGCGCGCCCGGCGGTGGCCGGGTGCCTAGGCCGGGTCGAGCCAGCTCTGCTCGCCGAGGCCGGAGATCTCCAGCACCCGACGGACCTGCCGGGAGGGGCGAACGGTGAGCCGGCCCGGCAACTCCTGGGCGAGCCGGACCAGGGCGTGGATGGCGGCCGAGTCGAAAAAGGTGACAGCACTCAGGTCGAGAGTGATCTTCCGGGCGGGCTCGCGCAGCGCCGTCTGGAGCATCGTGTCCGCGGTCGCCATGTCGACCTCGCCGGCCACCACGACGTGGAGGTGGTCACCGTCGATCTCGGCGCTGGCGGAGAAGACGGGCGGTGCTCCCCCTTGATCCACGCTGACACCATGGCACAGCCACCCTGGCAGGGCAACAACCTCCACCGGGCGGCCGTGGCGCGGGTCACCAGCGGCCCCGGCGATAGGCTTGCGGCATGACCGTCCGTCCGCCGCTGACACCAGGCACGCTCTCCCCGATGCGACCGGTGCCACCCCAGATCGCCCGACCCGAGTACGTGGGCAAGGCGCGTCCGCGGGAGTGGCGTGGCTCGCACGTGCAGACGCCGGAGACCATCGAGAAGATGCGGATCGCCAGCCGGCTCGCCGCCCAGGCGACCCAGCTCGCCGGCGAGCACTGCAAGCCCGGCGTGACCACCGACGAGATCGACAAGGTGGTGCACGAGTTCCTCTGCGACCACGGCGCGTACCCGTCGACGCTGGGCTACAAGGGCTTCCCGAAGTCCTGCTGCACCAGCCTCAACGAGGTCATCTGCCATGGCATCCCGGACACCACGGTCCTGACCGACGGCGACATCATCAACGTCGACGTGACCGCGTACATCGGTGGGGTGCACGGTGACACCGACGCCACCTTCTGCGTCGGCGAGGTCAGCGAAGAGGCCCGGCTGCTGGTCGAGCGGACCCACGAGGCGATGATGCGCGGCATCCGCGCCGTCGCCCCGGGGCGCCAGATCAACGTGGTGGGCCGCGTCATCGAGTCGTACGCCAAGCGGTTCGGCTACGGCGTGGTCCGCGACTTCACCGGCCACGGCATCGGCGAGGCCTTCCACAGCGGCCTCTACGTGCCGCACTACGACAGTCCGCGCCCCACTGACATCATGGAACCCGGCATGACGTTCACCATCGAGCCGATGATCACCCTCGGCACCTACCAGTACGACATGTGGGACGACGGGTGGACAGTGGTCACCAAGGACCGGAAGTGGACGGCGCAGTTCGAGCACACCATCGTGGTGACCGACGACGGCCACGAGATTCTGACCCTGCCGTGACCGACACCCCAGCGGCGCTGCGCGAGGCGCACCACGCGGACGTCTCCGGCGGCTGGCTGCGCCCGGCCGTCTTCGGCGCGATGGACGGCCTGGTCACCAACATCGCACTGATCGCCGGCGTCGGCGGCGGCGGGGTCTCGCCCCGCAGCATCGTGCTCACCGGCAGCGCCGGCCTCGTCGCCGGTGCGATCTCCATGGGCCTCGGCGAGTACACCAGCGTGCGCTCCGCCAACGAGCAGGTCGCCGCCGAGGTGGCCAAGGAGCGACGGGAACTGGAACGGCACCCCGAGGCGGAGGCCCGGGAGCTGGCCGACGCGTGGGTGGCCCGGGGCCTGCCCCGGGACCTCGCCACCCAGGTCGCCGAGGCGGTGCGGCGCGACCCGGAGGAGGCGCTGCGGGTGCACGTCCGCGAGGAGTTGGGCGTCGACCCTGACGACCAGCCCAGCCCGTGGGCCGCGGCGATCTCGTCGTTCCTGTTCTTCTCGATCGGCGCGCTGGTCCCGCTGCTGCCGTACCTGCTCGGCGCCACCGAACTGTGGCTGGCGCTCGCCGTCGGCGGGCTCGGGCTGTTCGCCGCCGGTGCCGTGGTGGCCCGCTTCACCCACCGTCCCTGGTGGACCAGTGGGCTGCGCCAGCTGCTGCTGGGTGCCGCGGCGGCCGGGGCCACCTACCTGATCGGCTCGCTGATCGGCGTACCGGGCGGGCTGTGACGCGCCTCAGGTGCTGAGCAGCTCGTCGATCGTGCCGTCGACCGCACGACCACGGGCGGCCAACTCCTCGGCCTGCCGGGCCAGCACCACACCCACCTCGGTCATGTCCGCGCCGGCCAACCCGGTGCGCCGCACCGCGTCCCCCGGGTCGCGGAAGTACGTGCGACTCAGCAGACCGTTCACCGTGGCCGCTGCCAGCCGAGCCTCACCGAGCATCAGCAGAGCCTGATCGGTCTCGTACCACTCGGCGAGCCGGGCCGCCCGGGAGTGCGCCGCGCTGCCCCTGTACCACGCCTGGCGGGCCGCTGTGCTGAACTCCGCCGGCCGGGCCCGAGCCAGCCGGCCGAGGTGCTCGTCGCGCAGCGTCCGCAACCAGCCCGTCGGATCGTGCAACGCCTGCGTGGTGACGTACCGGTCGGCGGTCAGCGGCCAGAGCGGGGAGAGCACTCGGGCCTGGGCCAAATAGTCCTCGGCGGCGGCCACCGTCAGATCGACGAGCACCCCGTCCACCCGCCGGGTTGCCGGCGGCGGGCCCGTCCCGGGCCGATAGGTGACCACCAGCATTCCCGCCTCGCGGTCCCCGCCGCCGTCGTCGTCCCCGTGCGCCAGAGGCCCGTGCACCGCGATCGCGAGCGCATCGGCCGGGAACCGCCGTCGGACCGCCTCGGCGACCCGCTCCGCGACCGTCCACCGTCGATCGTCGACGCCTCGGTCGACACCGGCCAGCTCACTCACCGGGCCAGCTCTGTTCGCGGCTGCGGGGCTCGCAACCCCGGCTCACGCCTCGCGCTCACGGGACCACCTCGCTTTGGCTACCGAGCGTCAGCCTAGCCAGCCGACGGCGGAGCTTCGGGTGCGCCGCGCCCGGTCGGGGCCAGCCGGAAGATGTGGATCTCCCGGCCACCGGCCCGCTGCACGTACGTGTGGTACGCGGGCCACGCGGTGACCAGCAGCTGCCACAACCGGTCCCGTTCGGCGCCGGAGGCCCGCTCGGCCCGCACCGCGACCCGCCGGCCCTTCACGTCCACCTCGGCGGCGGGATCGGCGAGCAGGTTCATCGCCCAGCCGGGGTGGTGGGTCTGCCCCCAGTTGGAGCCGATCACCACGTACGCGTCGCCGTCGGGCACGTAGAGCAGCGGATTGCTGCGGGGCTTGCCGGAGCGGCGGCCCGTTGTGGTGATCAGCAGGGAGGGGAGGAGGCCGAGCGCGACCACCCGGCCCCGGGTGAGTCGACCAACCATCCGATCGGCCGGAACCAGCAGGCGCGCGGTGGCGCCGAACCAGCGTTGATGACCGACTCGACGGACGACATTCCTGAGCACTGACACGCCGATCAGTCTGCCGGCTGCCCGGCCCCGGCGGCACCCCCGCGCGGTCCCCTTTCGGTCGCCCGGCGGATCGGTCAGTCCAGCCGCCGTTCGATCGGCAGTCGGGCCCGGGTGAACAGGCCCGCCCCGAGCATCGCCACCACCGGCACCAGCACCAGGACCCCGAGCGCGGGCCACGGCACCAGAAAGGGGTACGGATCTGATACCGGCCAGTCGCTGGCGTACTGCCGGTTCACCGATGTCAGCACGATCGCGGCGGTGCCGAGACCGGCCACGATGCCGAGCACCGAACCGAGACCGGCGATGACCCCGGCCTGGCAGATCGCCAGCAGCCGGCGTACCGCTGGGGCCGCGCCGACGGCCGCGAGGGTGGTCAGCTCGGCGCGTCCCTCGGCGGCGGCGAGCGCGGTGGCGATCCCGGCTGCCCCCACGGTGATCAGTCCGGCCGCCGCCGCGAGCAGCAGGAGCAACGGTGAGACGTCGCGTGGGGCGCCACCGCTCTCCACGCTCAGCGCGAGCGTCCCGAATGGCCGCAGGACGGCGCCGAACCGTGCCTGTTGCTCCTCGTCGGGCGGGGTCGTGGTGCCGATCACCCAACCGGTCTGGGACCAGCTCAGGTCGAGTTGGCGGGCGGCGGCGGCGGACAGCAGCAGACGGGACTGGCCGGTCGCACGGGGCAGCGCGTACCCCGGAAGATCGTGGACGGTGATCGGCCGGTCCGGCCCGGCCTCCACCTCGCCGACCCGGACGGTCACCAGGCCGTCGTGCAGGTAGCGCGGGTCGGTCACCACCACGCCGCCGGCGCGCAGGACGGCCGTGGCGGCGGCGGTCGTGGCCGGGTCCACGCCGGTGAGCAGGGGCAGTGCGGTCCCGTCGTCGACTCCGGGTTCCACGTACCCGCCGAAGTAGTCCGCCTCGCGGATCTGGCAGCGGGGATCGGCGCGGGCCTGCTGGCGCTGGGCCGCGGGAAGTTGAACGCCGGGCTGCCAGGGGCAGGCCCGGGTCAGCGGGAGCACCGGTGCGATGTCGCAGTAGCCGGTGCGCCCCGCCCCGCAGGTTGGCGTCTGCACCGGGGCGACAGCGCCGACCCCGAGTTGATTCCGGGCCGCGTCGGTGATCTGGGCCAGCGTGGGCTGCCCGGCCGATCCGACCGGGTTGACCATCACATGGCCGGTCGGCAGCGCCGGCCGGTAGGCGCGCGCGTCGCGGGCGTCGTCGCTGGCCAGGTATCCGCCGAGGGCGACGCTGCTCGCGACGGCGGCCATCACGGCGCAGATGGCCGGCGCCGCGGCTGCCCGGTTGCGGCTGGCATCGCGCAGCGCGATCCGTGGTGCCAGCGGCAACACCCGGCCGAGGCGGGCGAGCACCCCGAGCAGCGTGGGCGTGCAGCAGACCAGGCCCAACTCGCCGAGGATCAGCCCGGTGAGAACCACCGCCGGCGAAGTCTTGGTGGCCCCGAACGCCGCCAGCCCCGCCCCGCCGACCACCAGTGCCAGTCCGAGAGCCAACCACCGGCCCGGGGATTTCGCCGGGGTGCGTCGTCCGGCGAGCCCGGCGCTGACGTCCTGCCGGGCGGCGGTCCAGGCCGGTGCCAGCGCGGCGAGCACCCCAGCCAGCACCGCGACGCCACCGAGCAGGACCAGCGCGCTCGGCCAGCAGCGGTAGCCGCCGAAACGGGCGCTGAAGACGTACTGCTCCATCAGCGGGCGACCGGCGAACGCCGCGCCGACGCCGACCAGCAGGCCGGCGGCGGCCCCGAGCACACCCAGCACCACACCGTCGGCCAGCACGACCCGGCGAAGCTGGGCGGCGTCCCCGCCCGCCACCGCGACCAGCGCCAGATCCCGTCGGCGGCGACGGACTCCGACGGCGAAGGCCGGCCCGACCAGCAGGACGACCTCCAGCAGCCCGAGGCCGGCGATCAGGACGACGGTGCCCAGGTCGTTCGGGTTGTCCCCCATGATCGACCCGAGCCATGTCCGGTCCGTACCGGTGGCCGAGCCGAGGTGCCGCGCGGTGACCACCACCCCACGGTCGTTGAGCCGGGACACCAGCGCCGCGTCGACGGTGCCCGGCACGTCCGCCAGCCAGACTCCGTCCGGCTCCGGGCCGGTCGATGGCACGGCCCCCGGGTGCAGCGCCACCACCGGTCCGAGGTCGTCGGGAAACTCGACCACCCCCACCACGGTGTACGCCCTGCTCCCGTCGGCGGCGGCTACGGCGTGGCCGAGGCGCAGGTCCAGGCGACGCAGCGCCACCGGACTGACCGCGACCTCACCGGGCTGCTGCGGCGCTCGGCCGGCCCGGAACCGCACCAGCCCGCGGGCCAGCGGATCGCTGAGGTCCAGCACCCGACCGTTCACGACCTCGTCGCGGTGCGGGCCGCGCAGGTTCAGCGGGACGTGCTGACGCACCTCGGTGACCCGGCTGCCCGGCCCGAGCAGTGCCGTCAGCTGGGCCGCGCTGACCTTCGCTGGGGGCTCGCCGTCGCGGGTGTACCAACCCTCACCCCACTCGTCCTGCCCCACCGGGCCGTTGGCGATCCACTGCAGCTGCGCGTCGGCCACGCCGAGCCGGCGCTCGATGCGTTCCTGTGGGGTCAGCTCGGCCATGTCGTAGCTTGCCGCCAGGAAGGCCAGCGCCGCCACCGGCATGGCGATCATCGCGAGCACCAGGGCGGTCCGCCGCCGGGACCGGCGCGACTCCCGCCGGGCGATCCGCAGCGCTGCCCGCCAGGAGCCGGTCAGCTCGGCGAACCGTCGTCGGCCGACCGGGGCGGGCGGCGCGACCGGCCGCGGCGTCGCGGTGTCGGCCCGACCGGGGACCCGCGTCGAACGGCGAGTGGTCACCGGTCGCTGCCGGACAGCAGCTGCTCGACACTGCCCAGCGGTGCCGTCGTGTCGACCAGCACGCCGTCGCGGAGGAACACCACCCGGTCGGCCCAGCCGGCGTGCCGCGCCTCGTGGGTGACCAGCACTCCGGCGGCTCCGGCGTCGATCCGGCGGCGCAGCAGGTGCAGCACCGCCTCACCGGTCTGGGAATCCAACGCCCCGGTGGGCTCGTCGGCGAGGACCAGCCGGCGTTCGCCCACCAGTGCGCGCGCGATCGCCACCCGCTGCTGCTGCCCTCCGGAGAGCTGGTCCGGGAAACGGTCACCCAACGCGGGCAGACCCACCTCGGTGAGCGCGGCCATGGCCAGTGCGCGGGCCCGACGTCCGCTGGTCCCGTCGAGTTCCAGTGGGAGCGCGACGTTCTCCAGTGCGCTCAGACTGCCCAGCAGATTGAGCTGCTGGAAGATGTAGCCGATCCGACGGCGGCGCAGCTGGGCCAGCCCGCGGCGGTCCAGGGCCCCCAGCGGTTGCCCCTCGACCCGGACCTCGCCGCCGGTCGGACGGTCCAACCCACCGGCGAGAGCCAGCAGGGTCGATTTGCCGGAGCCGGACGGCCCCATCACGGCGACCAGCTCGCCGGGCCGGACGACCAGGCTGACGCCGCGCAGCGCGTGCACCGCCGCCGGCCCGGCGCCGTGGGTGCGGTGGACGGCGCGTAGCTCCAGCACCGCGTCGTCCGATCCGCTCACCGTCTTGCCTCCTCGCCGGCCCATCGAGCCGCGTCCCGCGCGTCGGCGTCATCGGGTCGGGGAACGGGAGGCGCCGGGCCGCTGGGTTGGTGCCGGACCAGACTGGTCTCGCAGTGGTCCAGCCAGCGCACCTCGGCCTCCGCCTGAAACACCATCGAGTCCAGCACGAGGCGCCAGGGAAGGTCCTCCGGCCGGTTGCTGCCGTACTTCAACCGGGTCAACTCCTGAAGGGCCCGCATCGTCGCGCTGCGTTGGGCCTGCACCACCGACCGGACGTCGACCCCGGGGGTGGTCAGCGCCAGCGCCAGCTTGATCGCCAGCTCGTCGCGAGGGCGGTCGGTACGGCTGATCGGGGTGGCGAACCACAGCGCCAGGTCCGCCCGGCCGGCGTCGGTGATCTCGTACGGGCGCTGCCCGGCCTCGCTCTCCGGCAGCGGGCGCACCAGACCGTCCCGTTCCAGCCGGGACAACGTGGTGTAGACCTGCCCGATGTTCAGTGGCCAGGTCGAGCCGGTCGACTCCTCGAACGCGGCGCGCAGCTGGTAGCCGTACATCTGGCCGCGTTCGAGCAGGGCGAGCAACCCGTGACGGATGGACATGGCAACGGAGTATGCATACCTGGTATGCGTACCGCAACCGGAGTGGAGCGGCTCAGGTCGGCCGACCGGGAAACGGGACAGTCAGCGGGGTCAGCCCGGCAGTCTTCCGCCACCGGGTGGCCCGCACGGCGTACTCGACAAGGGCGGCCAGCGCCTGGTCCCGGTCGGCGCCGGTGGTGGACGCCAGGGCGGCCCGCCAGTGCGCGGCCGTGCGCTCCTCCACCTCGGCGGCGAGCCGCAGGGCGCTGGCCCGGTCGGTGACCGGGAACGGCAGGGCGTACCCGGCGCGGTCCGGCGGGACGACGCCGCCGGCCGTGGTGAGCTGCACCACCAGCGCGTCGCGCCGGCGTCGATGCGCGGCCTCCGCCTGGCGTGCCGCGTCCCGCGCCGCTCCGCTGAGGCGGACACCGATCCGTCCGTAGGCGTAGATGGCCGCGTACTCGGCGGACAGGGCGGAGGCGAGTGCCTCTCCGGCGGACGGCTGCCTCACTTCAGTGCCTCCTGGTGAGTTGCCCGGGCGGCGACGATCGACCCGAGCAGCGCCGCCCGTTCCGCGGGCGCCCCGGCGCAGGCGGCGGTGGCGGACTGCTGGGCGGTCTTCTCCAGCGCCCGCAGGGCGGCGCGCGCGCCCTTCGGGTCGGCGGCCGGGGCGGTGGTCGGGGCGGCGGAGGCTGCCGACGGCACTGTCACGCCGATCACCCGGGCCAGCTCGGTGGCGTGCGCGGTGTGCGTCTCGGCGATCGGGTTGAGCCGGTCGGCGAGCTCGGGATGGGCGGTCGCGCTCGCTCGGTACGCGGCGGCCAGCGCGAGTGACTCGTCCACCATCGGCCGCAGCGGGTCGGGCGGCGGGGCTGGTTGGTCGTCGCGGTCGAAAAGATCACAGCCGGTCAGCGGCGTCACGGCGCCGCCGAGCACCAGCAGCGCCCCGGCACTCAGGAGCTTTCGCCGGGAATGTCCGGATGCTTGGTCGCGCTGTGTCGTTCTGCCGATCCCCACCGGCCAAGTCAACACCATCCGTGCCGGTCCGGGGGTCACCGGCGTCGGTGCGCCGCCCGGTCCGCCGCCGGGCAGGCGCGTTACGCTCTGCGCAACCACCGGCGTGTCCACTCCGGTGGCGTGCCGGCATGGCGGGACGACCGGTCCCCGTCGACCAGGGAGAGGGTGCGGAGATGACGCAGCGTGGCCGTGCCACCAGGCCGACGGGTCGACCCCGCGGTGCTGCCGGCCCGCGCGGCGGTGACCTCGCCGCCCGGCGGGACCGACTGCGGGCCGTGATCGAACCGGTGGTCAACGACGCCGGCTACGACCTGGAGGACCTGTCGGTTTCCCGGGCCGGCCGCCGGCACGTGGTGCGGGTGATGGTGGACACCGACGGCGGGATCGACCTGGACGCCGTCGCGGACGTCTCCCGCGCGGTCTCGGCCGCGCTGGACGCCGCGGAGGAGACCGGTGGCGACATCGTCGCCGGCGAGTACCAGCTGGAAGTCAGCTCGCCCGGCGTCGACCGGCCGCTCACCCTGCCCCGCCACTGGCGGCGCAACGTGGGCCGACTGGTCAAGGTCACCGCCCGGGGCGCGGCCGCGCTGCCGGGCCAGCGGGGCGAGCAGCCCGCCGGTGACCGTCAGCTGACCGGCCGGGTGGTCGCGGCCGACGACGAGGGCGTGCACCTGGAGACCGACGACGGCCGCGCCGCCTGGGCGTACGCCCAGCTGGGCCCGGGCCGCGTGCAGGTCGAGTTCACCCGGCTCGCCGAGCTGGGTGAGCCGGACGACGAGTTCGACGACGCGGACGATTCCGACGAGATCGACGACGATTCAGACGACATCGACGACGAAGATGATGTGGAGGACGAGGAGAGGTGAACATCGACCTCGCGGCGCTGCGCGCACTCGAGCGCGAGCGGGAGATCCCGTTCGACACGATTCTCGCGGCGATCGAGACCGCGTTGCTGACCGCCTACCGGCACACCGACGGGGCCGAACCGCACGCCCGGGTGGAGATCGACCGCAGGTCGGGCGCCGCCCTGGTGTACGCGCAGGAGATGGATGCCGACGGCAGCCTGGTGCGGGAGTGGGACGACACCCCGCACGACTTCGGCCGGATCGCCGCCATGACCGCCAAGCAGGTGATCCTCCAGCGGTTGCGGGAGGCCACCGACGAGGTGCACTTCGGTGAGTACGTCGGCCGCGAGGGTGACCTGGTCACCGGCGTGGTGCAGGCGCACGAGACGCGTACCGAGAAGGGCATCGTCAGCGTCGACCTGGGCAAGCTGGAGGGCGTGCTGCCGCAGTCCGAGCAGGTGCCCGGCGAGCGGTACGCGCACGGCGAGCGGGTCCGCTGCGTCGTGGTGCATGTGGCCAAGGGCATGCGCGGGCCGCAGATCACCCTGTCCCGGTCGCACCCGGCTCTGGTCAAGAAGCTCTTCGCGCTGGAGGTGCCGGAGATCGCCGACGGCACCGTCGAGATCGGCGCGATCGCCCGTGAGGCGGGCCATCGCACGAAGATCGCCGTCCGCTCCACCACCCCTGGGGTGAACGCCAAGGGCGCCTGCATCGGCCCGATGGGTCAGCGGGTGCGTGCCGTGATGAGCGAGCTGCACGGTGAGAAGATCGACATCATCGACTGGTCGGACGACCCGGGCACCTTCGTCGGCAACGCGTTGTCGCCGGCCAAGGCGCTGCGGGTCGAGGTGGTCGACCTGGCCAACCGGGCCGCCCGGGTGACCGTTCCCGACTTCCAGCTCTCGCTGGCGATCGGTCGGGAGGGGCAGAATGCCCGACTCGCGGCCCGACTGACCGGTTGGCGGATCGACATTCGTTCCGATGCGGAGCAGGCGGCGCCGGCCGCGCGTGGGGTAACTGATCACGTGCGGGAGCCGGGCGGCGCGATCTCGGGGAGCTAGGGGTAGACTTCCTCCAGTGGTACGACGCGCGCAGCCGGAGCGCACCTGTGTGGGTTGCCGGCAACGTGCGCCGGCCAGCGAATTGCTGCGGGTCGTCGCGGTCAGGGACGAGGCTGGTCACAGTCTCCGGCCTGATCCGCGCCGCAGGCTGCCGGGTCGGGGAGCGAACATGCACCCGGATCCGGCCTGCTTCGCGCTGGCGGTGCGGCGCCGCGCCTTCGGGCGTGCGCTGCGCAGCACCGAGGTCCTCGACCACGGTGCGCTGGCGGAGCACGTCGATGCGCCAACCACTACGTCCGGTCAGCCCGACCGGGCGAGGGTCGCTAGCAGGGTAGGACGACCGACATGAGCACACGATGAAGTCCCTGAAATGACCAGGCTTCAAGTGCACGAGTGAGGTCGCTGCGGGTGCTGCCCGCACGACCTCGGAGTGAGGAGTGCAGTGGCAGGCAAGGCCCGCGTACACGAGCTTGCAAAAGAGCTCGGGGTCGAGAGTAAGACCGTTCTCGCCAAGCTGAAGGAAATGGGCGAGTTCGTGAAGTCCGCGTCCAGCACCGTCGAGGCGCCCGTCGCCCGGCGGCTGCGTAACGCATTCGTCGCGTCCGCCGGAGCCCCGGCTCCGGCCGCCCCGTCGACGCCCGCGTCGACGCCGGCTTCAAGCCCGACCCCGACGCCAACCCCGGCCCCGGGCGCGCCCCGGGTCTCGGCCAAGCCGATGCCGCCTCGGCGGCCGGCCGCGCCGGCACCCGGTCCGAAGCCCAAGGGTCCGGTTCCCGGTGCCCCGCAGACGGCGACCCCGGTCGCCAAGCCGGCGAGTGCCCACGACATCGAGGTGGCGGCCGCGGAGGCGCGTGCCGCCGCGCTGAAGGCTGAGCAGGAGGCCGCGGTCAAGGCCGCGCAGGCCGCCCGCCAGCAGCAGCGGGACAACCCCGTTCGCCGGGAGCCTCCGGCAGACGGCGGTAACCGCCCCGGCCCTCGGCCGGGTCCTGCGGCGATGCCGCCCCGTCCCGGTTCGCCGGCAGCTCGTCCGAGCACGCCGGCTCCCGGTCCGGGTGCCCGTCCGGGCGGTCGTCCGCCGGCGCGCGGTGCCGGTAACAACCCGTTCGGCATCCAGGGTGGCCAGCAGCAGCGGCCCCCGGCCGCCGGTGCGGGTGGCCCTCGGCCCAACAGCCCGGCGGGCATGCCGCCGCGGCCGAGCCCGAACTCCATGCCGCCGCGGCCCAGCCCGGCGTCCATGCCGAGTCAGCGTCCGGCTGCTGGTCGCCCCGGTCCCGGTGGCGCTGGTCGCCCCGGTGGCGGTGGCGCTGGTCGTCCCGGTGGCGGTGGCGGTGGCTTCCGTGGCGGTCCCGGCGGTGGTGCCGGCGGCGGCGGTGGCGGTTACCGAGGTGGCCCTGGTGGCGGCGCGGGTGCCGGCGGTGGCGGTGGCTACCGTGGCGGTCCCGGCGGCGGTGCGGGTGCTCCCGGTGGCGGTTTCCGTCCGGGTGGTCCGGCCGGTGGCGGCGGTCGTCCGGGTGCGGGCGGTCGTGGCCGTGGCGGCGGCGCCGCGGGTGCCTTCGGGCGTCCGGGTGGTCGGCCGACGCGCGGTCGCAAGTCCAAGAAGCAGCGCAGACAGGAGTTCGACAACCTGTCGGCTCCGACCATGAGCTCGGGTGCTCCCCGGGGTCAGGGTCAGATCGTCCGGCTCTCCCGTGGCGCCTCGCTGTCCGACTTCGCGGACAAGATCAACGCCAACCCGGGTTCGCTGGTCCAGGAGATGTTCAACCTGGGCGAGATGGTCACCGCGACCCAGTCCTGTTCTGACGACACCCTGCACCTGCTGGGTGAGCACCTGGGCTTCGACATCCAGATCGTCAGCCCGGAGGACGAGGACCGCGAGCTGCTCGCGCAGTTCAACATCGACCTCGACGCGGAGGTGGCCGAGGAGCGTCTGGTCAGCCGTGCGCCGGTGGTGACCGTCATGGGTCACGTCGACCACGGTAAGACCAAGCTGCTCGACGCCATCCGTAAGGCGAACGTCGTGGCCGGTGAGGCGGGTGGCATCACCCAGCACATCGGTGCCTACCAGGTCCACGTCCCGCATGAGGGCGAGGACCGGGCGGTCACCTTCATCGACACCCCGGGTCACGAGGCGTTCACCGCCATGCGTGCTCGTGGTGCCCAGGTCACGGACATCGTGATCCTGGTCGTCGCGGCCGACGACGGTGTGATGCCGCAGACGATCGAGGCGTTGAACCACGCCAAGGCGGCCGACGTGCCGATCGTGGTCGCGGTCAACAAGGTCGACAAGCCGGACGCCAACCCGGACAAGGTCCGCCAGCAGCTGACCGAGTACGGCCTGGTCGCCGAGGAGTACGGCGGCGAGACCATGTTCGTCAACGTGGCAGCCAAGCCGGGCATCGGCATCGAGGAGCTGCTCGAGGCCGTCCTGCTGACCGCCGACGCGTCGCTGGAGCTGACCGCTCCGATCGACGGGCCGGCTCAGGGTGTGGCCATCGAGGCGCACCTGGACAAGGGTCGCGGTGCGGTGGCGACGGTGCTGGTCCAGAAGGGCACTCTGCGGGCGGGCGACTCGATCGTTGCCGGTGGGGCGCACGGCCGGGTCCGGGCCATGCTCGACGAGAACGGCAACCAGCTCACCGAGGCTGGGCCGGCGCGTCCGGTCATGGTGCTGGGTCTGACCGCGCCGCCCGGCGCGGGAGACACGTTCCTGGCCGCGGCGGACGACCGCACGGTGCGGCAGATCGCCGAGCAGCGGCAGGCACGGCGGCGGGCGGCGTCCTTCGCCAACTCCCGTGGTCGGGCCACCCTTGAGACGCTCATGGAGCAGCTCAAGGAGGGCGAGAAGACCTCGCTCAACCTCATCCTCAAGGGCGATGTCTCCGGTTCGGTGGAGGCTCTCGAGGACGCGCTGTTCAACCTCGACATCCCCGAGGAGGTCCAGCTCAAGGTCCTCGACCGGGGCGTTGGCGCGATCACCGAGAGCAACGTCATGCTCGCGAGCGCCTCGTCCGAGCCGGTCACGATCATCGGCTTCAACGTGCGGGCCTCGAACAAGGTCCGTGAGATGGCCGACCGCGAGGGCGTGGAGATCCGGTACTACACCGTGATCTACCAGGCCATCGAGGAGATCGAGGCAGCGCTCAAGGGCCTGCTCAAGCCGGAGTACGAGGAGGCCGAGCTGGGCAGCGCGGAGATCCGCGATGTCTTCCGCTCGTCCAAGATCGGCAACATCTCCGGTTGCATCGTCCGGTCGGGCATCATCCGACGCAACGCGAAGGCTCGCCTGCTTCGGGACGGGGCGGTCGTGGCGGACAACCTCACGATCACCTCGCTCAAGCGGTTCAAGGACGACGCCACCGAGGTCCGCGAGGGCTTCGAGTGCGGTCTGACCCTGGGTGGTTACAACAACGTCCAGGTCGGCGACGTCATCGAGACCTTCGAGATGCGGGAGAAGGTTCGCGCCTGATCCGGCAGTGACACGCTGATCAAGGGGTTTACGCCGACTCGGCGTAAACCCCTTGATCATGCGGGGCGCGTTGGCGGTATCGTCCGGGGCGATGTTCACCGGAACCGCGGTCTTCGACCTGCTGCTGCCGGGCGACTCACGGTCGCTCAAAGCCAAGAGATCATATGTACGGCCGATCGTGGCGGCGCTGCGCCGCTTCGAGGTGTCGGCCGCCGAGGTGGGTGCGCTCGACCTGCATGGTCGAGCGCAGCTGGCGGTGGCCGTGGTGGCCGCCGAGACGGCGCACGTCCGCGAGGTGCTCGACTCCTGTGAGCGCCTGGTGGCCAATCGCCCCGAGGTCGAGTTGCTGTCGGTTCGACGCCGGCTCTACGGCGTGGACGACGACTGACCATGGTGCCGGGCTGTGCCGGGCGACCGGAGCGGCCCCGAAGGTAATGTTCGAGATGTTGGCCGGTCGGCCGGCGGCCTGCGGGCCGCCGGGTCGGCCGGAAGCAGGACGCCGTGGAGGTGGCGAGATGTCTGATCCGGCCAAGGTACGCCGGCACGCGGAACGGGTGCGTGAGCTGGTCGCGTCGGTGGTGCGGAGCCAGATCAAGGACCCGCGGCTCGGGATGATCACCATCACCGATGCCCGGATTACCGCTGACCTGCGTGACGCGACGGTCTTCTACACAGTGCTCGGTGACTCGGTGGCCCAGGCGGACACCGCGGCGGCGCTGGAGAGCGCCAAGGGGCTGCTGCGCAGCACTGTCGGCAAGGCCCTCGGGCTGCGCCACTCGCCGACCCTCACGTTCGTCCTCGACGACGTGCAGGACCAGGTCAAGCACATCGACGACCTGCTCGCCGCCGCCCGCAACGCCGACGCCGAGGTGCAGCGGCTCGCCGCCCAGGCGAAGTACGCGGGCGAGGCCCAGCCGTACCGGGTGGACGACGAGGATGAGGCGGACGAGACGGACGAGGCCGACGAGGCCACCGACGTCAAGGAGACCCCGCGGGGTGGGGAAACTCCGTGACCAGCACCGCAAGCGCCCCGTCCGCCGGGGCAGCCGGGCTCGGCCCCGCCGAGGCGGACTGGGCCGCGGCCGAGGCGTTGGTGCGGGCTCTCCCGCCGACCGCCCGGGTGCTGCTGATCTGCCACATCAATCCGGACGGCGACGCGCTGGGCAGCATGCTCGGCTTCGGCCTGGGCCTGCGGCAGTTCGGCGTACGCGACGTGCAGGCGACCTTCCCCGGGCCGCCGGAGCTGCCGGAGCCGCTCCGGGGGCTGCCCGGGCTGGACCTGCTGGTGCCGGCGGACGCCGCCGACTCGGCACCCGATCTGGTGATCTGCTTCGACGCGGCGAGCGAGTCGCGTCTCGGCGAGTTGGCCGGGCGGTTGTCGTCGGCGGGTGCGGCGCTGGTGCTCGACCACCATGCCTCCAACCCCGGTTTCGGCACTGTCAACCTGGTCGACGCGGGTGCGGCGGCCACGTCGGTCGTGGCCGAACAACTGTTGGCCCGGCTCGGGGTGGTGGTGGATCCGGCCATCGCCGAGTGCCTCTACGTGGCGCTGACCACTGACACCGGCTCCTTCCGGTTCGAGGCGACCACTCCGGCGGTGCATCAGATGGCCGCGCGATTGCTGGCGACCGGCATCTCGCCGGGTGACATCTCCCGGCGGGTCTTCGACACCCGGCCCTTCGGCGCGGTCCGCCTCTTCGGTGAGGTGCTCGGCCGGGCTCGACTGGAGCCGGCCGCCGCCGGAGGTCGCGGCCTGGTCTGGACCTTCGCCACCCTCGATGACCTGGCCCGGCACGACCAGCGGCCGTACGTGCTGGAGGCGCTGATCGACTCCGTGCGCTGTACCGCCGAGGCGGATGTGAGCTGTGTGGTGAAGCAGACCAGGCCTGCCGAGTGGGCGGTGTCGATGCGCAGCAAGGGTGCGGTGGACGTCAGTCGGGTCGCGGTGGCGCTGGGCGGTGGTGGGCACACGTTCGCGGCCGGGTTCACCGGTCGGGGCACCGCCGAGCAGGTGGTCGAGTCGATCCGCAGTCAGCTGGACGCGGCGCTCATCGGCTGACGCGCCTTCGACCGCCATCGATCCGTCGGTCCGGAAGATCAGGGTCAGCTCCGGGGAGTGTTGGTCTTCCCGCGTTCCGTGATACCGGGAAGAATTGCGGGATGGAGCAGCCGCACGACCTCACCGTGGAGGCCCCCCGCGCCTGGGACCGGCCCGCCGTCTCCGTTCCCGTCCTCGTCTGCCTGTCGCTCGTCGGTGGCCGGTTCGCGTCCTTCTCCACCGAGGCGAATCTGTTCACCCTCGGGACGGGTGGGGTGCTGATCTGGCTCGGTCTGAGCAACCGGGTGCCCCGTCGGCCGGCGCCGCGCCGGCTGGGCACGGGGGCGGTCTGGTGGGCGGTGCCGGTGGTGGTCTTCGGGGTCTTCGAGGGCGTGACCTTCGTGCTGGCTGCCGGCGATGACTTTCCCACCTTCTCCCGGTTGGCCGATCCTCTCCTGGAGGATCAACTGACCCGGTCGGCGGTCTGGTTCGCCTGGTTGGCCGCCTTCTGGGGGCTGGTGCGGCGATGATGCGCGCGCTCGCGATCGGCGGCTTCCTCGCCGCGCTGATCCTCTTCGCGGTGGTCGAGTGGTTGGCCCGGCGGGAGGGGTCACGGATCCCCACCCTGGGCGAGGTCTGTGCCTATGTGATGCGCTACGAGGTCGGTCCGGTGCCGGTGGGCCGGATCGGTCTGTTCGGGTTCTGGTGGTGGCTGGGCTGGCATTTCCTGGCTCGCTGAGCCGGGCTGCCGACCGCCCAAATGGCGGGAACCGTAAGCAGTATGTGGACCTGAACGATAACTTGGGAGAAGGCCGGTGCCGCGTAGCGGTGCAGGTCATGGGCGGTGGTGCCACACCCCGTGCCGCCTCCCTCCAGGGTCGGATCGACCCGGGCTCACGCTGCCCAGTCGGCTGCTCCGGTAACCCCGGACCGCCGTGGGGCGCTCAGCAGGACCGCCCGTGAGGGCCGCCGCGTGTCGGCGGCTCACGCCCTGGGAAGGGGAGCGCCACCATGCCGAACAAGCCCAAGCCCGAGACCACCACCGACGACGCCCGCGAGCAGGCCCGCCGCGCGCTGCAGACGTCGATGGACACCCGTCAGTGACTCGTCTCGACCGGTGGTGACCGCCGCCGACGCGCCGCGCCGACGGCGTGACCGTCCGGCCGCCACTGGGGGTCGAGTCGTTCAGGACAGGAACGTGTCCAGGGCCGCCTCGATGGTGCCGGAGTCCGGCGTCGCGTACGCCCTCATGGTGGTCTTGTCGTACGAGATGAAACTCGGGCACCTGTTCGTCGGGGCGGTCACTGTGCCGCCGTCGCCGATCTTCTCGGCGGTCTTGGCCGCGTAGAAGGTCAGGGTGTAGCGCGACGAGACGTAGTCGATGGTGACCTGCTTCTCCGCCTTGTCCTTGTACTGACACTTCTTCGGGACGCCCTGGCTGCCCTCGTCGAACTTCAGGCAACCGACCACCGACACCTTCTGGTAGTCCGCGCCCTTGGCGTAGTAGGACTTGTCCGAGGGAACGTACGTCGACGACCAGGACGTCGGCCGGTCGGGGTTGTTCGAGAACGTGTACGCCTTGGCGCCGGCCGGGCCGCTGTAGGGCGCCGCGTTCAGGATCGGGCTGCCTTCGCAGACGTTCGCCATGTCGCTGGAGTAACGGGCGGTCATCGCGTTGTTGTTCGGTGGATCCGCCTGCCCCGGCGTGGGGACGGTCCCCGTGCCTGGCGTGCTGCCGGTGCCCGGCGTGGGGGTGGAGGACGTGTCCCGTGCGGGCTCGTCGTCGTCGTAGGCGAGCAGGATGCCGATTCCGGCCCCGCAGATGGCGAGTATGACGACCACCGCGCCGGCGACCAGCCCGATGATCAGGCCCTTGTTCGACTTGTCCGGCGGTGGTGGTGTGCCGTAATACGGCTGGGGTGGTGGCTGTCCGTACGGCGGGTAGCCGCCCTGCTGTGGGGCCGGCGGGCCGCTCCAGGGGGTGATGTTCGGGTCGGGCGGAGGGTAACTGTCGCTCACTGTCATTAGGCCTATCGCTGTCGTGGTGCCCCCGCGTGGGAGCCTCGGACAGGGTAGTGAGCGCCGCAAACCGGGATGCCGGCGACAGGTGGCGCGTCAGGGCCTCGATACTCGGTGGCCTCCGCAGAGCCGGCAGAGAGGTTGGCCCGTAAGTCACCAGTGGCCTTGTGCTCCTTACCGTGGCCATGCCAGGATCGGCGGCGATGAACCACGCCACCACCGCTCACCGACCCGCCTCGCCCCGGCGGATCGCCGCGCTCGCCCTGCCTGCCCTCGTGGTGCTCGCCGCCGAACCGCTCTACGTGCTGGTCGACACCGCAGTGGTCGGTCACCTCGGCCGGGTACCGCTCGCCGCGCTCGCCGTCGGCGGCACGGTCATGACGCTCACCGCCTGGGTGGGCACCGTTGTCGCCTACGGCACCACCGGCCGCGCCGCCCGCCGGTTCGGCGCTGGTGACCGGGCCGCCGCGGTCGCCGAGGGCGTCCAGTCGTCCTGGTTGGCGTTCGGTGTCGGTCTGCTGATCGCGATCGGCATGCAGGTCGGCGGCGGCGCGCTCGCGCGTACCCTCGCCGGTGGTGGTGGCGAAGTCGCCGACGCCGCCGCCCAGTGGTTGCGGATCGCGGCCCTCGGCGCTCCCGGCCTGCTCCTCGCCGCCGCCGGCAACGGCTGGCTGCGCGGCGTGCAGGACACTCGCCGCCCCCTGTACTTCGTGCTCGGCCCCAACCTGCTCTCCGCGCTGCTCTGTCCGCTGCTGGTCTACCCCGGCGGGCTGGGTCTGGTCGGCTCGGCAGTGGCCAACGTCGTCGCGCAGACGCTCTGCGGGGTGCTCTTCGCCGCCGCCCTGGTCGGTGAGCGGCTGTCGCTGCGGCCCCAACCCCGCGTGATCCGCCAACAACTGGTGCTCAGCCGGGACCTGCTGATCCGTGGGCTGGCGTTCCAGGCCAGCTTCCTGTCCGCGACCGCTGTCGCCGCCCGCTTCGGCGCCGCCGCGGTCGGCGCCCACCAGATCGCCCTGCAACTCTGGTTCTTCACCGCGCTGGTGCTCGACGCCCTCGCCATCGCCGCGCAGTCCCTGGTCGGTGCCGCGCTCGGCGCCGGCGACGACGCGGGTGCGCGGGCGCTCGCCCGCCGGGTCGGGCTGCTCGGCGGCGTCTGCGGCGTGGGCTTCGCGCTGCTCGTCGCCGCCGGCGCGGGCGTGGTGCCGTCGTGGTTCAGCTCCGATCAGGGGGTACGCGAGCAGGCCATGGTGGCCTGGCCGTGGTTCGTCGTCATGCTGCCGCTGGCCGGGGTGGTGTTCGCCCTCGACGGCGTGCTGATCGGCGCCGGCGACGTGCGTTACCTGCGTAACCTCACCATCGTGGCGGCGCTCGGCGGTTTCCTGCCGGCCATCTGGCTGGCGTACGCGTTCAACCTCGGGCTGGGCGGCATCTGGGCCGGGCTCACGGTGTTCGTGGTGATCCGGCTGGTGGCCCTGCTGCTGCGACTGCGCAACGGCAGGTGGGCGGTGACCGGGGCGGTCCGCTGACCGGGTCGCCGGGGCGGCCGGTCAGCAGCGCGTGGTGGTCGGCGCGGGCGCGCCAAGGTCGAAGATGGTGCCCGGGTCGCCGGCGGGTATCCGGTTCCCGTGCAGGTCGGCCACCCAGAACTGCTCCCGCACCCAGCCCTCACGAAGTTGGGCGCAGTCCGCGTTCCAGGTCACGGCCTCCGCCGAGGTGACCCAGAGGCCCCGGGCCGACGCCGGCACGTCGTCCGGGTGCGGCACCTGCCACACCACCTGGTCGCGCAGCGCCACCACCGTCGCGCCGGCGGGCGCCCGCCGGTCCACGTCGAACGGGTACGCCCAGACGAACTCCGTGGAGACCTCCAGCACTCGGATGCCCTCCTGCCTGGTGGCCCGGTAACTGACCCGGCCGTCGGCGCGGACGCCGAACTCCCACTCCGACGGCGACGCCATCCTCGTGGCGTACCGCAGGAAGCTGCCGTTGGTGAAGTCTCCCCGGAGCTGTTCGCGAGCGTCCGGGGCGAGCAGCGCGAGGAACGGCTCCGGATCCCCGGAGAACATCGAGATGTCGACCCGGCTCTCGATCAGTGCCTTGCGCACCGACTCCAGCGCGGTCCGCACCTGGGCCGCTGTGAACGGCCCGGTGCCCTTGGCCGCCGGCATCCGCACGGCCTCCTCGGCAGGCGCGAAGGAGGCCGCCGGCGACCCGGCGAACAGGTCCCGTGGTTCGCCGACCCTGCTCACCGGCGGGGTGAGGCTCGGTGTGGGGCTCGCCGAGGCGGACGTGCGGACACCATCGGCGACCCGACCGAACAACACCACCCCGCCGACGACCATCAGCAGCGCCATCACCAGCCCGAGGCCGAGCAGCAGGGCCCCGTTGTGCCGGGCCGAGAAGAAACGGACCCGGTCCCACCCGGTGGGCTGGTGCTCGGTCTGCGGTGACCGTAGCCAATCCGGTAGCTGCACCGGGTTGACCTGAGCTACCGCGGCGGGCGGCGGTGGCGGGTCGATCGGGTCCGTCGATGCGGGCTCCCTCGGCGGGGTGTTCTCCATGGTTCCTCCGTCAGGATCCGCCGCTGGTGGCCAGCGCGAGCAGATAGTAGGCGCCGGTCACCAGGGCGGCCCCGAGGGCGGCGGCCACGACGAACGACAGCACGGCGACGAGGTGCGAGTGCGACTCGCTCCATCTGGTCCGGCCGCGCCAGTGCCACACCGCTCGGCGGGCGGCCCGGAGCGCCGGCCGGCCCTCGATCAGGTCGTCGACGTAGCGCGCCGGGGTCCGCCGCGTCGGCGTCGGATCCCGCATCCAGTCCGGAAGGTCGACCCGAGCGCGGTGTTCGTGGCCCGGCGGTCGGTCGGTGGTCATCGGCAGGCCTGATCTCTCGGTGATGGCAACGGGCGGATGATCTTTGCATCCGGGGAGGCCGGCCGGCTGTCCTCGCCGGACAAAACGCCGGATGGACGCCCCGTCCCGACGAACCCGGCTCAGCCCTCGGCGCGGAGGCTGGGGTCACGCCGGGCGTGCCCACGCACTGCGGAGTAC
This sequence comes from Micromonospora sp. CNZ322, assembly GCF_007827755.1. Classification (NCBI taxonomy): domain Bacteria; kingdom Bacillati; phylum Actinomycetota; class Actinomycetes; order Micromonosporales; family Micromonosporaceae; genus Micromonospora; species Micromonospora sp. CNZ322. The sequence goes on along the minus strand of NZ_VITD01000001.1, from coordinate 7,489 downwards.
GTGCCATCTGGCAGGCTTGGCCGACGTGAGCACCGATGGTCTGATCGTGGTCGACAAGCCCGGCGGCATGACGTCGCACGACGTGGTGGCGCGCATCCGCCGATTGGCGAAGACCCGACGGGTCGGGCACGGCGGCACCCTCGACCCGATGGCGACCGGCGTCCTGGTGATCGGTGTCGGTCGGGCCACCCGGCTGCTGACCTACGTGATCGGCGCGGGCAAGAGCTACACCGGCACCATCCGGCTCGGCCAGACCACGGTCACCGACGACGCCGAGGGCGACGTGACCGCCACCGTGCCGGCCGGGCAGGTCACCGACGACGCGATCCGGTCGACGCTGGCCGGGCTCAGCGGCGAGGTCGACCAGGTGCCGAGCGCCGTCAGCGCCATCAAGATCGACGGGCAGCGGGCGTACAAGCGGGTCCGCGACGGGGAGAGCGTGGAACTGCCGGCGCGGCGGGTCACCATCTCCCGGCTGGAGGTGCTGGCGATCCGTCGCACCGAGCCGGACGTGGTGGACGTGGACGTCGACGTGACCTGCTCCTCCGGCACGTACATCAGGGCCATCGCCCGGGACGCCGGCCTGGCGCTCGGCGTCGGCGGGCACCTCACTGCCCTGCGGCGTACCGCTGTGGGTGGCTTCACCCTCGCCGAGGCGGCGACGCTCGACGAGTTGGAGCAGCGCGCCCCGGACGTGGTGAACCTGCCACTGGACGCGGCGGCCGACCGGTTCTTCGCGCGCCGGGAGGCCACGCCGGACGAGGCCCGGGTGCTCGCCCACGGTGGGTCACTGGACCCGGCCGGCCTCACCGGGCCGTACGCCGTCTTCGGGCCGACCGGCGGCCTGATCGCTATCGTCAGCGAGCGGGACGGGCGGGCCCGCGCGGAGATCGTGCTCGCACCGGCCTGACAGCGCAGCGCAGGTCCGCCGGCCCGCAGCCGGCGGTGACGACCCGCCGGCCGGCGGGACAGCAGAGAGGAACGGCATGCAGCGGTGGCGGGGCTACGACGCGGCGCCCGGCGGGTGGGGACGCTCGGTGGTCACCATCGGCGTCTTCGACGGCGTGCACAAAGGGCACCAGGCGACGATCGGGCACGCGGTGGCCCGGGCCCGCGAGTTGGGCGTGCAGTCGGTGGTGGTCACCTTCGACCCGCACCCGGCCGAGGTGGTCCGCCCCGGTTCGCACCCGGCGGTGCTCACCGAGCCGGCCCGTAAGGCCGAGCTGATCGAGGCGCTGGGCGTGGACGTGCTCTGCGTGGTCCCGTTCACCTCGGAGTTCTCCCGGGTGCCGGCCGAGCAGTTCGTGCACGACGTCCTGGTCGAGCACCTGCACGCGGCGTTGGTGGTGGTCGGCAGCAACTTCCGCTTCGGGCACCGGGCCGCTGGCGACGTGGCGTTGTTGGAACGGCTGGGTCAGACGTTCGGCTTCGGCGTGGAGGGCGCCCCGCTGGTCGCCGAGGCCGGCACCGTCTTCTCCTCCACGTACATCCGGTCCTGCGTCGACGCGGGTGACGTGGGCGCCGCGGCCGCCGCGCTGGGCCGCCCACACCGGGTGGAAGGCGTCGTGGTCCGCGGCGACCAGCGGGGCCGGGAACTGGGCTTCCCCACCGCCAACCTGCTCTGCCACCGGTACGCGGCGGTGCCCGCCGACGGCGTCTACGCGGCCCGGCTGATCCGCCGCGGTCAGCACGAGCCGCTGTTGGCGGCGGTGTCGGTGGGCACCAACCCGACCTTCTCCGGCCGGGAGCGGCGGGTCGAGGCGTACGCGCTGGACTTCTCCGGCGACCTGTACGGCGAGCGGCTGGCCCTGGACTTCGTGGCGCACCTGCGTGGTCAGATCCGGTACGACTCGATCGAGCCGTTGATCGCCCAGATGAATCAGGACGTCGAGCGCACCCGGCGCGTACTGGCCTGATCCTGCGGGGGTGCCGGGCCGCCACCGAGGCCCTTCGCCGGGTGTTACCGGCGAGTGCTGGTAGTCTTGCCGGGACGTCGGGTGACCGGCGTGGGGCCTCGCGTGCCTGCTCGACGCCGCGGGTGCGAGGTACCGGTCCGTTCCCGGTCCATCGGGACGACGGACACCCACTTGATCAACCCATCGAAACAGGGAGAACATGGCGCTCGATCAGGAAGCCAAGGCCAGCATCCGCGCGGAGTACGCGACCGCCGAGGGCGACACCGGTTCGCCGGAGGTCCAGGTTGCGGTCCTCACCAAGCGGATCGCCGAGCTGACCGAGCACCTGAAGGTGCACAAGCACGACCACCACAGCCGCCGTGGGCTGCTGCTGCTGGTCGGCCGGCGCCGTCGGTTGCTCAACTACGTCCAGAAGAAGGACATTGCCCGCTACCGGTCGCTCATCGAGCGGCTCGGTCTGCGCCGGTGACGTGACGGGGGAGTGGCCGGACGGCCGCTCCCCCGTACCGCGTCCCACCTGAAGAAACACGGGCCGCGCGACCACCCGAGAGGGAGCCGGTCAGCGTACCGGTCTCCGGTAGTGGCCCCCGGGAACTCCGGCATCATGCCGGCCACCCGGGCGCTTCGATCGAAGACCGGCCGGCTGAGCAGCTCCCCGATGTCGTGGGCCCACGACGCGAAGGAGCACGACAGCACATGACCGAGACCAAACTCGGCACCGAATCCCGCACCGCCGTGATCGACAACGGGTCCTTCGGCACCCGCGAGATCACCTTCTCCACCGGTCGGCTGGCTCGCCAGGCCGCCGGTTCCGTCATCGCCCAGCTGGGCGAGACGGTCGTTCTCTCCGCCACGACCGCCGGTAAGCACCCGAAGGAGCAGTTCGACTTCTTCCCGCTGACCGTCGACGTCGAGGAGCGGATGTACGCCGCGGGCCGCATCCCCGGCTCGTTCTTCCGCCGTGAGGGTCGGCCCAGCGAGGACGCGATCCTCACCTGCCGGCTGATCGACCGGCCGCTGCGCCCGTCCTTCGTCAAGGGCCTGCGCAACGAGGTCCAGGTCGTCGAGACCATCCTCGCGCTCGACCCGCAGCACCCGTACGACGTCGTGGCGATCAACGCCGCCTCGATGTCGACCAAGCTCTCCGGCCTGCCGTTCTCCGGCCCGATCGGGGCGACCCGCGTCGCCCACATCGACGGCCAGTGGGTCGCCTTCCCGACCCTGGAGGAGCTGGCTCGCGCCACCTTCGACATGGTCGTGGCCGGTCGCACGCTCGAGGACGGCGACGTCGCGATCATGATGGTCGAGGCCGAGGCCACCCCGAACGCCGTGGCCCTCATCTCGGCCGGTGCCACCGCCCCGACCGAGGAGGTCGTCGCCAGCGGCCTGGAGGCCGCGAAGCCGGCGATCCGTGAGCTGTGCCGTGCGCAGAGCGAGCTGGCCGAGGTTGCCGCCAAGCCGGTCACCGAGTTCCCGGTCTTCCTGGACTACCAGGACGACGTGTACGACGCCGTCTCCGAGCTGGCCCGCGGCGACGTGGCCGAGGCGATCACCATCGCCGGCAAGGCCGACCGCGAGGAGGCCCTGGACCGGGTCAAGGCCCGGGTCGCCGAGGAGCTGGGCGCACGGTTCGAGGGTCGGGAGAAGGAGCTCAGCGCTGCCTTCCGGTCGCTGACCAAGTCCGAGGTGCGCAACCGCGTGCTGCGCGAGCAGGTCCGCATGGACGGGCGTGGCCCGCGCGACATCCGGGCGCTGACCGCCGAGGTCGGCGTGCTGCCCCGGGTGCACGGTTCGGCGCTGTTCGAGCGGGGCGAGACCCAGATCCTGGGCGTCACCACGCTGAACATGCTCCGCATGGAGCAGATGGTGGACACGCTGTCCCCCGAGAACCGCAAGCGCTACATGCACAACTACAACTTCCCGCCGTACTCGACCGGTGAGACCGGCCGGGTCGGCTCGCCGAAGCGTCGCGAGATCGGCCACGGCGCCCTCGCCGAGCGTGCGCTGATCCCGGTGCTGCCGTCGCGCGAGGAGTTCCCGTACGCCATCCGGCAGGTGTCGGAGGCGCTCGGCTCCAACGGCTCCACCTCGATGGGTTCGGTCTGCGCCTCGACGCTGGGCCTGCTCTCCGCGGGTGTTCCGCTGAAGGCGCCGGTCGCCGGCATCGCGATGGGGCTCATCTCCGACGAGGTGGACGGCAAGACCCAGTACGTGACGCTGACCGACATCCTCGGTGCCGAGGACGCGTTCGGTGACATGGACTTCAAGGTCGCCGGCACGCCGGAGTTCGTCACCGCGCTCCAGCTCGACACCAAGCTCAACGGCATCCCGTCGGACGTGCTGGCCGCCGCGCTGCAGCAGGCGAACGAGGCCCGGCAGATCATCCTCGGGGTCATGAAGGCGGCGATCGAGGCTCCGGCCGAGATGTCCGACTACGCGCCGCGGGTCACCACCGTCAAGATCCCGGTGGACAAGATCGGCATGGTGATCGGCCCGAAGGGGCAGACCATCAACGCGATCCAGGACGAGACCGGCGCCGAGATCTCTATCGAGGACGACGGCACGATCTACGTCGGCGCCACCAACGGCCCGTCGGCCCAGGCGGCCGTCGACCGGATCAACGGCATCGCCAACCCGACGCTGCCGAAGCAGGGCGAGCGGTTCCTCGGCACTGTGGTCAAGACCGCCGCGTTCGGCGCGTTCATCTCGCTCCTGCCGGGCCGTGACGGCCTGCTGCACATCTCCAAGGTGGGCGACGGCAAGCGCGTCGAGCGTGTTGAGGACTTCCTCAACGTCGGTGACCGGGTCGAGGTCGAGATCGCGGACATCGACGCCCGCGGCAAGATCTACCTCGACAAGGTCCGCCCGGAGGGCACCGAGGCTCCGGCCGCCGGTGAGGCCGCCGCTGGCGACCGGCCGGCTGGTCGGGACCGGGGCGACCGAGCTCCGCGTGACCGCGGCGACCGCGAGCGTGGCGGCGACCGTGGCGGGCGTGGCCCGGAGCGCGGCGGCGAGGGCGGCAACGGCAACGGCGGCGGCGGCGAGGGTGGCGAGGGCGGCGAGCGTCCGCGCCGTCGGACCCGGCACAGCTGACCGTCGTACAACGCATCACCCACCCCTCGTCGAACCGGGAGCAAGTCGTGAGTCGGGCCATCAGCGCGCCGTTTCCACCGGATCGACGGGGGGTGGCGCCGTCTCGGGACACCGGGGCGGGCCGCTCCGGCGGCACCGCCCGCGCGGTGACCCGGACGCTCAGCGACGACCCGCTGGGCGGCACGGTACGTCGTACCGTGCTGCCCAGCGGTCTGCGCGTCCTCACCGAGGCGATTCCGGCGATGCGCAGCGTCTCGTTCGGCATCTGGGTGGCGGTCGGCTCGCGTGACGAGACCGGCCCGCAGGCCGGTGCCGCGCACTTCCTCGAGCACCTGCTCTTCAAGGGCACGCACAAGCGCACCGCGCTGGAGATCTCCTCGCAGATCGAGGCGGTGGGTGGCGAGACCAACGCCTTCACCACGAAGGAATACACCTGCTACTACGCCCGCGTGCTGGACGAGGACCTGCCGCTGGCGATCGACGTGATGTGCGACCTGGTCGCCGACTCGCTGTTGGAGCCGGCCGACGTCGAGACCGAGCGTGGCGTGATCCTGGAGGAGATCGCCATGCACGACGACGAGCCGGGTGACGAGGTGCACGACCTCTTCGTCCAGGCCGTCTACGGCGATCACCCGCTGGGCCGGCTGATCTCCGGCACCGCGGAGACCGTCACCCCGATGACCCGGCGGCAGATCCAGAGCTTCTACCGGGGTCGCTACACCGCGCCGCAGATCGTCATCGCCGCCGCCGGCAACCTCGACCACGCGGCGGTGGTCAAGCTGGTCCGTCAGGCCGTGCGTGGCACCCCGCTGGACAGCGACCCGGCCAGCCCGGCGCCGCACCGCGCGGCGACCCCGGCGGTACGCACCAAGCCGGCGACCACAGTCGTGGAGCCGAAGGAGACCGAGCAGGCACACGTCATCCTCGGCTGCCCCGGCATCGACCGGCTCGACGATCGGCGGTTCGCCCTCGGGGTGCTCAACAACGTGCTCGGCGGCGGCATGTCCAGCCGCCTCTTCCAGGAGATCCGCGAGCAGCGCGGCCTCGCGTACTCGGTCTACTCCTACGCCAGCCAGTACGCCGACACCGGCCTGTTCGCCGTCTACGCTGGCTGCGCCCCCGGCAAGGTGGACGAGGTGCTGGCCCTGACCCGCGCCGAGCTGGCCCGGGTGGCCGCTGACGGGTTGACCGAGGCCGAGGTGGCCCGGGGCAAGGGGATGAGCAAGGGCTCGTTCGTGCTCGGCCTGGAGGACACCGGTTCGCGGATGAGCCGGCTGGCCAAGGGTGAGCTGCTCTACGGCGACCTGATGCCGGTCGACGAACTGCTCCGCCGGGTCGACGAGGTCACCGTGGAAGACGTGAACGTCCTCGCCGCCGAGCTGCTCAGCCGGCCGATGTCGCTGGCCGTGGTGGGCCCGTTCGGTGCCGGCGACTTCGCGGTCTGAGGTCTGCCGCCCGGCCCGGTCGAGGCACCCCGATCGGGCGTCCCGGCCGGTGGAGCAGAGCGGATCCGGCCGGAAGGGCCCGTCCCGATTGGGATAGGTTGTGCCCCGTGACTGACGAGCAGGGAAAGACCCCGGCCCAGCAGCTGCGGGTCGGCGTGTTTGGTGCGCGCGGCCGGATGGGCATCGAGGTCTGCAAGGCGGTCGACGCCGCCGACGATCTCGCTCTGACCGCGGCGGTCGACCAGGGCGACAGCCGCTCCTCCGTCTCCGCCGCCGAGGTGATCGTCGACTTCACCACGCCGGACGTCGTCATGGACAACCTCCGGTGGTGCATCGAGCAGGGCATCAGCGCGGTGGTCGGCACGACCGGCTTCACCGAGCAGCGGCTGGAGCAGGTGCGCGGCTGGCTGGCCGACAAGCCCGAGGTGGGCGTGGTCATCGCCCCGAACTTCGGGATCGGCGCGGTGCTGATGATGCAGTTCGCCGTGCGGGCCGCCCGACACTTCGAGTCCGTCGAGATCATCGAGCAGCACCACCCGCGCAAGTTGGACGCACCGAGCGGCACCGCCACCCACACCGCCCGCCAGATCGCCCGGGCCCGCGCCGAGGCGGGCCTCGGCCCGGTCCCGGACGCCACCAAGGACGAGGTGCCGGGTGCGCGCGGCGCCGACATCGAGGGGGTACGCGTCCACGCGGTGCGCGCCACCGGCCTGGTCGCCCACCAGGAGGTGCTGTTCGGCGGCACCGGCGAGACGCTGACCATCCGGCACGACTCGTACGACCGGGTGTCGTTCATGCCGGGTGTGCTGCTGGCCGTCCGCGCGGTGCGCAACCGCCCCGGCCTCACCGTCGGCCTGGACGCCCTGCTCGACTGACCGGGCCGCTCGCCCGCTCCTCCACATCGCGGCACCGTAGATCTTGGACGGTTTTCGTTCCGAGGGCTGACTGTGCTGTCCCGAGACATGTGTCAAGGGGAAGTCCCGATAGATGTGTCAGGTGTTGTTGATCAGGCTGCTCGGGTGAGGCTGATGTAGG